>CAIVGL010000074.1 GCA_903905505.1 uncultured Bacteroidia bacterium
TACCAGCAAAACTTATTTCACTTCTCCAATTTATGCCTGCCATTTCACCGACAATCGAAATTGATGATAGTCATAAAAGCAACATCGATAAAATTATCATATTGATGCGAGCAAAAACTGGGCATGATTTTTCTTTTTATAAGAAAAACACGCTCTTCAGACGCATCGAAAGGCGCATGGGTATTCATCAGATTGACAAAATCGATAATTATGTCTTCTTTTTACAGGATAACCCAAATGAGTTAGATATTCTTTTCAAAGAGTTTCTAATTGGTGTTACTAATTTTTTTCGTGATGCAACAGTGTGGGAGTTCCTAAAAGAAAAAACGCTTCCCGATTTGTTTAATGAATTACCAAATGGTTATGCTCTGAGGGCCTGGATTACAGGTTGTTCAACGGGTGAAGAAGCCTATTCATTGGCAATTCTCTTTAAAGAAGCCTACGAAAAGGTGAAGCAACATAAAATTTTATCTTTTCAGATATTTGCCACAGATATAGATGCGGATGCCATTGAAATAGCCAGAAAAGGTGTTTTTAGTCACAATATCAGTTCCGACGTATCGTCCGAACGATTAGGCCAATTTTTCAATCGTAGCGATAGCAATTACAGCATTATTACTTCCATACGCGAAATGATCGTATTTGCGCCACATAATGTGATCAAAGATCCCCCTTTCACTAAAATGGATTTTATTTTGTGCCGTAATTTGTTGATATACATGGAGAATGAATTACAGAAAAAACTAGCAAACCTGTTTTACTACAGTCTTAACCCAGGTGGGATATTACTACTTGGCAATGCAGAAAATATAAATACTGAGGAAAAGTTATTTGTTGAGATTGACAACAAATTAAAACTCTACAAACGTTCTGAAAATCCAATGACAGTTGAATTAATGGATTTTCCAAGTTCCTTATCGTCTGAAAAAAAACGAATCCAGAAAAATAGTACGCCTTTAAAAACACCTACAAACATGCAGACCATTGCCGAGCAGATATTACTTCAACGTTTTGCCCCCGCAAGCATACTGATAAATCAGGAAGGAGATATCCTGAATTTTATTGGCAGAACAGGAAAATACTTAGAACATGCCTCAGGCAAAACAAACGTGAACATATATTCAATGGCTGGGGAAGGTTTGCGTAATGAATTAGCGGGTGCTATCCGGAGGGCTAAACTAAACTACGAACCGGTTATTTTACGAAACATAGAAGTTGGAAACGATAAAAATACGCAGATTATTAATGTAACTTTTCAAGCTATTGAAAAGCCGAATGAATTAAAAGGAACTATCATGATCGTTTTTACAGACGTGAGTACCCTTAAAAAATCCGTAGGTAGAAAATCGAAAACTGCGCAACAAACAACAGCTGCCCACGAGAATGAACTGGAAATTGAAATGCAACACACCATTACGGAGTTACAAAACACACGTGAAGAGATGCAGTCTTCGCAGGAAGAGTTAAAGTCAACGAACGAGGAACTGCAATCCACGAATGAGGAGATGCAATCTACCAACGAAGAGTTGATCACATCGAAGGAAGAGATGTAAAGCATGAACGAAGAACTGCTAACTCTAAATATTGAATTGCAAAATAAAATTGCGGATTTCTTAGCGATAGAAAGCGACATGAAAAATCTACTCAACAGTACTAATATTGCCACCTTATTTCTCGACAAAGAATTGAACATCAAAAAGTTCACCCCAAATTTAACTCATATCATTAAACTGCGTCCGAATGATGTTGGCAGACCTTTAACTGAACTCTCTATCGATTTGAAGAATCTCAATATTATCGACAGTTCGAGGGAAGTAATGCGTACTCTGGCAGCTAATGAAACTGATATTTTAACAAACGAGGGGGAGTGGTATATGGTTCGAATTATGCCATACAACACTACAGATGAAATAATTAACGGGGTGGTTATAACATTTGTGGATATTACTACAGCCAAAAATTTAGAAGCCCAAATAGCCGCTTCTAATATCGAAGAAAAAGAAAAACGGTTGAGAGAATTAACAGTTGCCAACATAGAACTAGCTTTTCAAAACAAGGAGAATCAAAAACGTGCAGAAGAATTAATCCTTGCCAATAAAGAACTTACTTTCCAAAACAAGAATATGAAAAATCTGAAAGCCGAATTAGAAAAGGCCATCAAAATCCTTCGTGAACATAATTTATACCAACCATGAAGAAATCGCAAAACAAGTTGGCAGATGCTGAAATACTTCGACAAAAGGCTGAAAAGCACCTGAGAGAGCATCAATCTAAAGCTAGTTCGCTTTCTTCGGAGAACGACTTGCGGAAACTCGCTTACGAACTACAGGTGCATCAGATTGAGTTGGAAATGCAATACGAGTCACTCAAACAGGCAAAAGAAAAGGCAGATTATGACAGCCAGAAATATACTGAACTATACGACTTTGCTCCATCGGGTTATATAACACTTACGAAACTGGGGGAAATCATCGAGTTGAACTTTTATGCGGCAAGGCTACTTGGCAAGGAGCGTCTGCGTTTAATTAACCGAAGATTAAGCTCTTCAATATCTGAGCAGTCAAAACCAATCTTCAACCATTTTCTCGATAAAGTATTTAAAAGCGAAGGCCACGAATCATGTGAAGTCACCCTCTGGGTTGAAAGCATGAACATTAAAACTTATGTTTACCTTACTGGACATGTCATTGAGAATGGCGAACAATGCCGAATTAGTGTCGTGGATATCACCAAGCGTAAACAGGCAGAAGAAGCGCTTCATCAAAGCTATGAGTTCAGCGAATCGCTACTTAAATCCATCCCAATTAGAATGGATATTGTTGATGAAAATGGAACAATTTTATACCAGAATGAACAAAGCAAAAAGATCTTTGGAGAGAGTAAAATCGGGGAAAAATGTTGGATTTTATACAAAGATGACAAAAAGCAATGCAGTGATTGTCCTCTGGTAATAGGCATTACGTTAGGTCAAACAGAAACTTGTGAATCAGCTGGTGTTCTTGGTAACAGGATATTTGATATTAGTCATACAGGGATACTTTATCAGGGAAAGAAGGCCATGCTTGAAATTTTTCAGGATATAACTGAAAGAAAAGAGTTTGAGGCGAATCTAATCATAGCCAAAGAGAGAGCAGAAGAGAGCGACCGTTTGAAATTAGCCTTTCTAGCCAATATGTCGCACGAAATAAGAACCCCAATGAACGGAATTCTGGGGTTTGCCGAACTGCTTAAAGAACCTGGTCTTACCGGTGAGACACAACAAGAGTACATTAATATCATTGAAAAAGCCGGTGCCCGTATGCTCAATATCATCAACGACATCGTTGACATTTCAAAAATAGAAGCTGGTCTGATGAACGTTAATATTAAGGAAACTGATATAAACGAGAAAATCGAATTCGTTTATATCTTCTTCAAACCCCAAGTGGAAGAGAAAGGGATGCAGTTTTTTTTCAAAAACACCCTATCGGCAAAAGAAGCCACGATTAGAACCGACAATGAGAAATTCTATTCAATTCTCACCAACCTTGTTAAAAATGCCATTAAATACAGCCAAGAAGGCACCATAGAATTTGGTTATCTAAAAAAAGGTGAAACCCTTGAGTTTTATGTAAAAGACACAGGAATTGGGATTCCAAAAGAGAGACAGACAGCCATTTTTGAACGTTTTATCCAGGCTGACATTACCGATAAAATGGCTTTACAGGGCGCAGGATTAGGCTTGTCAATCGCTAAAGCCTATGTGGAGATGCTTGGCGGCAAAATTTGGGTAGAAAGCGAAGAAGGGATTGGCTCAACCTTTTATTTCACGTTACCTTACCAGACTGAACAAAAAGATAAAAAGGCGGTTGAAGCTATTGTTCTGGAGCAAGAAGAAAATTTACCGTTTGAAAAACTGAGAATATTAATTGTCGAAGACGATAAGACATCTGAAATGCTGATTTCAATAATGGTTAACAAGTACAGCAAAGAAGTTCTTAAAGCTGGGACTGGAAATGAAGCCATCGAAATTTGCCTTGCAAAACCAGATCTTGATTTAATTCTAATGGATATTCTAATGCCTGAAATGGACGGTTATGAAGCGACCCGCCAAATCCGTCAATTCAACAAAGATATTGTGATCATTGCACAGACAGCTTATGGATTCTCGGGCGAAAGAGAAAAGGCAATTAAAGCCGGTTGCGATGATTTTATTTCAAAACCCATTAAAAAAGATGAATTACTTTCACTAATCCAAAAGTATTTCAAAAAGTAATTAGCCGGCTAAATAGCAGAAATTAAAGCACATAACGACAACGCTACCGACCCAGAAATAGGACTCACGTGCTCGCTACAAAATATAGTATACCATCTAAAGTATTCTACTCAATGGATTTACAATAAAATCCAAAACCTGCGTATAGCTTCCTGCGTTACCAACCACACAAAAAAAGATTTCAGCAGATATCCTTGGATTAATAATTAATGAATACGAAAGAAAACATTACCCAATAGATGCACCAGACCCAATTGAGGCAATTAAGATTAGAATGGAAGAGATGCAAGTAAGGCAACTTGATTTAGTTGATGCCATTGGAGGTAAAAGTAGAGTATCAGAAATCCGTAGTCGTAAGAGAAAGCTAACTGTGGAGATGATACGGAATTCAACCCAAAAATTAAATTTATCTCCGGAATTATTAATAGGTGATTATCAATTAGAAAGATGAAATATCCGGTTGATAACAAAACCTATTTTCCATTTGTGTCTCGTCAATTTTAAAATTGGAAATGGACAACTAATTAATTATCTTTGGCGTTAGTAACGCATTACGACAGTATGATTATTTCATTCGGAACAAAAGACACTGAAAAAATCTGGGAAGGGCATATCACAAAGCGAATTCCAATTGAAATTCAAACTATTGGACGTCGTAAAATGAGGATGCTTAATAACTCTCAGAATATTTCGGATCTCAGAATTCCACCATCAAATAGATTAGAGCAGCTAGCAGGCAAAGGGAAAGATTTTTACAGTATCCGAATTAATGATCAATGGAGAATTGTTGTCAGATGGGAAGGCAATCAAGCTGCGGAAGTTGAGATTATTGATGATCACTAATTCCATAAAAAAAACCAAGAAATGGGAAAATTAAAAAACATACATCCGGGTGAGATTTTGTTGGAGGAATTTTTGATTCCTTTGGAGATTACTCCATATAGACTATCGAAAGACTTGGAAATTCCTCAAACAAGAATTTCCCAGATTTTAAAAGCCAAACGGAGAATAACTGCTGATACTGCCTTAAGATTAAGTTCCTATTTTGGAAATTCCGCAAAGTTTTGGCTCGGAATACAGAATGATTATGATATTGAAGAGGAAAAGAAAACCCAAAATACAATCTTCGCTAAAATTCAAAAAATCAGACGGAGTAACGCTCCACAACAAGCGGTATAAAAAATGGTGGTTTTAATTGATTATTCAAGTGTTCTGCCGCACATCAACGCAGGTAGTGGCTTGACATCAATCAGTTGACTGACGCAGTCCGTCCCAGCGTTTGGTTATAATGCTTAAATATTAGAAGACCAAGAAACGTTTGTATTTTTCATATTGGAAAAGGGAAAAGAATTCGCTTATTTCAACATGTTCAATTTGCATTTAATAATGCACCGCGACAAAACAGAAAATCCGAAGTCGGATGCCAAAATAATAGTTACACCTATTACCAGGAGTGAAGAGATAAAGTAGTATGAATGATGGTTGTCGAAAAAAAATGGTGCAACCACAAATAAATTTAAGATGATAAAATACCTGATTATTATTAGTTTTTTATGTTGCCAGCTAGTTTCTGCGCAAAAAGTTCAATTTACAACGGCCGTTTTTCAGACCGGAGATTCTGCCCTTTGGGCCACACAAAGCTTTAATGACAAAGAATGGAAGCCAATTGGATTACAAACCTACTGGGAAGAGCAGGGGCACGATAAATACGATGGATTTGCCTGGTATCGGATACATTTCAACTTGCCCTCTTCACTGAAAGAGAAGGCCGCTCTACAAGATCTGATGGAGGTATTCTTCCCAGGAATTGAAGACGCAGACATTACTTATTTAAATGGTGCTGAGATTGGCAGAACAGGTCTAATGCCTGAAGATAAAGGTGGCTTCCGTTCGGGGGGCAAGTATCGAGAAAGGCATTATATTCTCAGGGCAGATTTGCCTGCTTTGCGTTGGGACAAAGACAATGTGCTGGCTATTCGTGTATATGACGGAGGAGGGACTGGCGGAATAGTTGGTGCTCAGTCATTTATTCGGTTTTTGGAGCCGGTGGATTATATCTCAATGGATGCGCAAAGTTCGGATTTTAAAATAAAGGATAAAACCGTTTCCAAGGAGATTACATTTCAAAACAGATATTCGAAAAATCTGGATGGGGTATTAACGACCACTCTCAATTGCAACGACAGTCTGGTCAAAAAACAGGTGAAGTCAGTCAGTTTAATGCCTGGCAAAAATGTAATTTCAGTGCTTGGTTTAGCTTCTGAGGAGGCAGCCACCGTGAATTTTGTGTTTAAAGAAACGATCAAAGATTCAATCTTGCAATCGATACAAGATGTTCCTTACATTCTGACCCCGAAAGAAAAGAAGGAACCCAAAATCAACAGCGCATCAGCCTTTGGATGTAAGCTGGGAGTTCCTTTTCAGTTTACAATTGCAGCTACAGGCACAAGACCTATGCAGTTTGAAATAACCGATCTACCGAAAGGGTTAAAACTTGATGCCGTGAAAGGGATTATTTCGGGCAAGGTGGAGAAGGAAGGAACCTATCGCATAAAAATCACGGCAAAAAATAATACAGGGAAAGACCAAAAAATAGTTGATCTGTTAATTGGAACTAAAAATACAATCGCTACCCCTCCAATGGGCTGGAATAGCTGGAATTGCTGGGGACTATCGGTGAGTGACGAAAAGGTTAAATCAAGTGCGGATGCCATGATAAGTTCCGGACTGGCGAATCACGGGTGGAGTTATATGAATATTGATGATGGCTGGGAGTCATCCGAAAGAGCTGATAACGGCTCAATACGGGCTAATGAAAAGTTTCCCGACATGAAATTACTAGGCGATTACTTACATAGTCATGGATTAAAATTTGGGATCTACTCATCGCCTGGACCTAAAACCTGCGGAGGGTATTTAGGATCCTATCAGAACGAGGAGAGTGATGCAAAATCATATGCCTCGTGGGGGGTCGATTATTTAAAATACGATTTATGCAGTTACAGAAGATATTTCCCAAAAGGGATTCTCACACTAGAAGAGCTAAAGGTTCCTTATCTCAAAATGTATCGAGAACTTGAGAGTTCAGGCCGGAATATCGTTTATTCACTTTGCGAATATGGCGTGTGGGATGTCTGGAAATGGGGCAGCGAAGTGGGCGGCAATATATGGAGAACAACTGGAGATATCTCTGACAACTGGACAAGTTTAAAAGAGATCGGGTTTACTCAGGAAATTCCCGCCTCGTATAATGGCAGTGATTACGGCTTTGGTGATCCTGACATGTTGATCGTTGGATATGTAGGCTGGGGTGATAATTTGCGTCTCACCAGATTAACTCCGAGTGAGCAGTATACTCATATCAGTTTATGGTGCCTGCTAAGTGCCCCTTTAATGTTGGGATGTGATCTGGCACGAATGGATCCTTTTACCTACAACCTTTTATCCAATGATGAAGTATTGGCTATCGACCAAGATGTTGTCGGGAAAGGACCAAAGAAAACCGACCTACCGAATGACATTCAGCTATGGGTTAAAGATCTGGCAGATGGTAGTAAAGCTGCAGGACTGTTTAACCTTGGTGATAAGCTGCTGAAAAAGTCCTTTAAACTTAGTGAGCTTGGATTCGCGAATGCCAAAAGTATTAGGGATGTATGGCGACAGAAAAACCTTCCTAGCAGAGATGAAATTGAGGTGAACATACCTTCACATGGAGTGATGCTTCTTAAGATAGTAAGTAAATAAAAACATATTGCAGAAGCTGAAAACATGGATATCGTGGAGCGTTCTGCCCCGAATCATATTCGGTGTCGGACGCAATCCCCAAGGATTTGATATCGAGCAATTAAAGATAATTGCTCGATATCAAATATAGAATCAAGGATCAATTTATAAATCTCGGTAATGAAACAACGTTCAAGACTATTTCTGCAGGGAGTACTTGTACTTATTGGGATTGCGACATTAGCACTCATGATTCGACTGCCATTGACTGAGGGGAGAGCCGTGAACTTAGATCTGTTCAGTATTTACGCTGATCCATTCATCTTGTATATCTATGCCGCCTCTACCCCATTTTTTATGGCACTCTATAAGACGTTCAAATTACTCGGATACATTGGACAAAATAGAGCATTCTCCCTAAACTCAGTGAAGAGTTTAAAAAGTATAAAACAGTGTGCAATTGCATTGAGCATCTTCATTGTGATGGCAGGAATATATATCCGTATATTTCATGCTAAAGAGGACGACCCTGCGGGTTTTCTTGCCTTGTGTTTTCTAATTACATTTGGATCTCTCGTCGTTGCGACGATCGCGGGAGTGTTTGAAAAAATCTTGCAAAATGGGATAGACCTAAAATCAGAGATTGAATAACGATTTAACTAATAAATTAAATAACAAGATGAAGAAACTATTTTTCAATTGCCATTTATCGAACATCACATCTAAACTTATCATCTGTTGTTTAACTCTAGGAGCAATCACAAATAGCGTGTTTGGTCAACCAGATCCAACTGGACAAAAGGTAAGCACAGTCTATGGTTCAAATCACGGGAATTCCAACTCCGCCTTGTCCAAGGGAATAACCATGGAACTCCAAGGAGAGAGTCTGGTTTTGGCTGCGACTAACCCAGGAAAACTAACCTTTGATTCCTTACTCAGCAGAAGTGTAATTGTTCGAAGCACCTATCAACGATCGAATTCGGCTTGTAAAATTTATGTCGAAGGTGTTGACTACACCGTTGATTACAACAAAGGAGAGATACAACGGACGATAAACTCAACCATTCCTGATTATTCGAAGAATGTTCTTTATGGCAAGAAAGATTTTAACCATTCAAAATTCACTGATTTCTCGAATCATCCCTATTTTATTTGGGTAGACTATGTGACTAAAAATGGCGAGCGTCTAGCACGGCCCAATGACCAACGAAAATACTTAGTTAAATTTCGAAAAAAACTAGAGAGTGGTGAGCCAGTATCAATTGTATCCTATGGAAACAGCATCACGGCAGGTGGCGAGGCTTCTGCTAAAGAATTTAGATTTCAGTCCCTTTATGGGAATTATTTGAAAAGCATCTGCCCCAATGCTAACTTTAAAATTGAAGACGTTTCAATACCAGGGTATTCGTCTAAGCAAGGTATCGAATGGTGGGATACCTATATCGGAAAAACCTCTCCCGATCTTGTACTCGTCGGCTGGGGCATGAACGATCACAACATAGGTGGCAATAAACCTGAACAGTTTAAGAAAAACCTGGTGAAACTTGTTGGGATGATTAAAAAAAGGAAAAACGCTGAAGTGGTCCTCTACTCCTCCTTCCCACCGAATAACGATTGGCATTATAGCAGTCATTCTATGGAGCTTTATGCAGAAGCAACTAGGCAGGCAGCCCTAGAAGCAAAATGCGCCTATGTCGACGTCTATTCGACGTGGATTAAAGTACTTCAACGAAAAGATCAATCGTCGTTACTTGGGAACAACATCAATCATCCGAACGATTTTGGTCATTGGCTGTATGCACAAGCCTTTGAAGCGATGACTTTTTAAAAATTAAAGAAATCCCTAGAGTTGAGTAAGCAGTTTAAACACTTCAGCGAGAAAATCAACCTCTTTAACCACCAATTATTAATTAGAAACCAAGAGTTTGAAATTAACCGATTTGAGCAAAAAATAAAACAATACCGATTTAGCTACAACTAATTGCGCACGCAGATTGTTTATAGAGTAAACAACTAAAAACAATACAAATGAATGAGTTTACAATTGCTGCGCAACTTCTAGTTGCAGGTTCTATCGCATACGTTTGGATTTTTCGGTTTGGCAACATCGTGAAGGAATTTCAGCAGTATGGCTTAAATGAATTAATCCGAAGTCTTGTTGGGGCTTCGAAAATAGCATTATCAACTTTGCTAGTTGCCGGTATTTGGTATCCGGAGTTAAGACTAATCCCAGCGCTTCTGCTAGCCTTTCTTATGACAGCAGCTCAGTATTTTCATTTTAAAGCAGGCAATCCGTGGGCCAAGCATATCCCCTCTTTCCTGTTGCTACTAGCCTCTCTATTCATTGCGGCAGAGGCTCTAAAATGCATTGATTAATGAACTTACTTCATGCCTTGATTCTCCTCTCAAGCCTCTCCTTCCTGGGATATGGAATTTCCTATTTTAGTTCAACAAACATGAAACAGGAATTTAAACGGTTTGGACTTGAGAAGTTTGGAGCTCCTACCGCAATTCTAGAGATACTAGGAGGTGCGGGGCTGTTAGTTGGGATAAAGTACAATCCCATTTTACTGATTGCTGCAGGGGGTCTTTCACTTTTAATGCTTCTAGGAGTAGTTGTAAGGATAAAATTAAAAGACAGTATCTGGGTATCCTTACCTGCATTTATTTTTATGGCTTTAAACGGAACAATATTTTTCATTGCACTGCTCAACTAACCGATCAAGATAATTTAAGAATTACACTGTTGGTCAAAAGGGTAAAAGGGGGTGAAAAATCCAAATCCATTTAAACTAAATGCTTTTTCAATTGTTTTCATTCTAAAACCTTCAAATAACTATGCAACGTTATTTAATCATCGGGGCCTCAAGCGGAATCGGAAAAAACTTGGCCTTAAAGCTAGCCGAATCGGGCAACCAAGTTATTGGAACCTATCATGTAAACAAACCAACAATTGAGCACCCAAACATCCTATTTCATCCGCTGAATGTTTTGGAAGAGATTACGGATTTCGACTTTTTACCTGAAGAATTAGACGGATTTGTATACTGCCCTGGCAGCATAAATCTCAGGCCTTTTGAACGAATTAAACCTGAGGATTTTGAGTCCGATTACAAGATGCAAGTAATTGGGGCCATCAAGCTTCTTCAATTTATAATGCCCAGATTAAAGCGATCGCCTAACGCATCAATCATTTTATTTTCAACGGTAGCAGTACAAACAGGCTTACCTTTTCATGCGCAGGTCTCAGCATCGAAAGGGGCTCTTGAAGGGCTAACTAAAGCTTTGGCGGCAGAGTTTTCACCGAAAATAAGAGTTAACTGCATTGCGCCATCCTTAACCGACACACCCTTAGCAGCACCCCTAATAAATAATGAGCAGAAGAGAGAAGCCAATGCACAGCGACACCCTCTTAAAAGGATCGGAACTGCGGATGACATTGCGAATATGGCTGAATTTTTGCTTTCCGATAAATCAAGTTGGATAACAGGGCAGATCATGCATGTAGATGGAGGATTTTCTAATTTAAAAACATAAAAAATGGCATTTTATCAATTAACAAAGACGTTAAAATTACCTGTTTCGATCAATGAAATATGGGACTTCATCTCAGCCCCAGCGAATCTAAAGGAGATCACCCCAGAACACATGGGCTTTATTGTAACCAGTAATACGGGGACAGAAAAAATGTACCCAGGGATGATTATTACCTATAAGGTTAGTCCCTTGTTTGGGATTAAGCTAAATTGGATGACTGAAATTACTCACGTTAAAGAGTATGAATATTTTGTTGATGAGCAGCGAATTGGTCCCTATTCGATGTGGCACCATCAACATAAAATCGAACCCATTGAGGGCGGTGTTTTAATGACAGACATTGTTACGTATGAACCGCCGATGGGACCACTTGGGGCCCTTGCCAATTCACTACTAATAAAAAATCAGCTACAACAAATATTTGACTTTAGGACCATTGCCTTAGAGAAAAGATTTGGTAAATTTATCTAGCCAATAGAATGTATATTTTAAGTAGATTAATATCACAAAAAAGGCAATGACCACAGGCATCTTAGGCTTGATTATTCAAAACTGTGCAGTTGTATTACTTAAACGAGGTTAGGCTTTAAGGGGCACTGGCTTGGTTGTGGTTTTTTGGGTTCGTTATGATGGCAACTGATTTAAGGGTTAATTTCCGTATTACCGAAATAACCCTTATGAAACATAAAATGGAATAGGAAGATCTGATATTTTCAAAAAAAGAAATTCAATAAACATGAAAAATACTGCATTAATAACAGGTGCCTCTAATGGCATAGGATGGGAGTTAGCAAAAATTCACGCTTCAAAAGGTGGTGATTTAGTCTTAGTGGCCAGAAATAAATCTAAATTAGATGAACTAAAAATAGAGCTAGAGAAACAATTTAATGTCACTGTTTATACCATCTCCAAAGATCTTTCTGCAACGAACTCAGCGCAAGAAATTTACGACGAAACAAACAAACAAAATATTCAAATCGATTATCTAATTAACAATGCAGGCTTTGGTGATTTTGGAATGTTTGCAGAAACAAGTTGGGATAAAGAGTTACAAATGATCAATTTAAACATCACAACCTTGACCCTATTTACAAAGTTATATCTTAAAGATATGATTAAACGAAGGAGTGGTAAGATCATGAACGTTGCCTCAACAGCGGCATTCCAGCCTGGACCCACACTTGCCGTATATTGTGCCTCAAAAGCGTATGTCTTAAGCTTCACGGAAGCTATTAGCAATGAAGTGGGGGACCAAGGGATAACCGTAACTGCTCTCTGCCCTGGTGCGACTGAAACGGGATTCAAAGCGGCGGCAGGCATGGACGAAAGCAAAATCTTTAAAGGGAAGAAATTACCCTCCGCTAAAGAGGTTGCCCAATATGGATATAGTTCGATGCTAAAAGGGAGAATAGTTGCCATTCACGGCTTACTCAATAGCGTGATGGCCAATTCAGTTCGGTTTGCACCTCGGGCTTTGACTTTAAAGATTTCACGTATTATGCTCAGTAAAGCCTAAAATAAAATTTACGGCTTAATAAAAACATCCACAATAGTAACTTTTAGTATTTTCGTGCCCACAGAAATACCCCTATTATAAATTTAAAATCTGTTGCACGGCGCAGATTATTAACCTAAAAAAAATGAAAAACCTAACCTTAGCAATCCTATTATTGGCAATCACTTGTTCTCTTGCATCCGCAAAAAAACGAAAAACAATTTCCTTATTTAACGGAGTCGATTTAACCGGTTGGCATGTCGATGTTCCAGCGATGGACAAGAATCCAAAAGCCAGAAATCCATTTATTGTCCGCAATTCACTGCTGGTAAGCCTGGGCAGTCCCGGAGGCCATCTGATTACCAACGCGGTGTACGAAAATTTTCGCATAGTTGCGGAATACCGATTTGCTGGAACTCCAGGAAACTGTGGACTTCTCGTTCATGCGACTACACCACGAGCATTATATGGGATGTTTCCAAAATCACTTGAAGTACAGATGGAGCACCAAAATGCAGGCGATTTCTGGTGTATCGTTGAAGATATTGTAGTGCCAGACATGGAAGCTCGCCGGGGTAAAAAAGAGAATTGGGGAATAACTGAAGGCAAATTACGTCAGATCCCAAACCTCACCAATGGATCTGAAAAACCCTTAGGCGAATGGAACCGCATGGTGGTTGAATGTTTGGCTAACACCGTTAAAGTATGGGTCAACGATGTCCTCGTAAATTACGGAACCAATTGTACCGCCAACCATGGTCAGATTGCGGTGCAAGCCGAAGGTTCTGAGGTGGAATTCAGAAAACTAGATATCACTCCAATCAAGAAAATTACTAAGTAACATTAAGGATCAGTTCAGTTTGCTCTTAACCAACCGCTACCAATCGAGTTAATTGCCGAGATTATACTGTTTAAAGTAATACTTAATGTCCAGAGTGCGAAATAATAAATTCATGGGAAACCAAAAAGAATTAACCCCCGATCAGGTCGCTCAGCTTTTCACCGTTTTAGAAGCCCGTTTTAACCAATACAAATCCCGTCATGAGAATTTGAATTGGGAGAAGGTAAGAGTTAAGCTTGAGGACAATAGATCAAAATTATGGTCACTCAACGAAATGGAAAAGACAGGTGGAGAACCAGATGTAATTGGATTTGATCAAATTAGCGGGGAATATATTTTTATTGATTGTTCTCCAGAGAGTCCAAAAGGGCGACGAAGTGCTTGCTACGACCATGAGGCTCTTGATTCAAGAAAGGAATTCAAACCAGAAAATAATGCCATTGATATGGCCCAATCCATGGGTATTGAGCTTCTAAATGAGGTGAAATACCGAGAATTGCAGCAACTTGGAGTTTTCGACACCAAGACATCGAGCTGGATAAGCACCCCACCAGAGATTCGAGTACTCGGTGGAGCTCTATTTTGCGATCGCCGCTACAACACGGTCTTTACATATCACAACGGGGCTGAGTCGTACTATACTGCTAGAGGATTCCGTGGTGCTCTTCGTGTGTAAATCCAATACAGGTATAAACTACAAACAAAACAAGGCCCGCATTAGATCTTCCGCACAAATTCTGACTTAAGATACATGGCACCAATGCCATCGATCTTGCACGAGATATTATGACCATCGTTGCTTTCGATGATTCGAATACCCTTTACTTTGGTTCCAGATTTTACTCCAGAGGTAGACCCCTTGACCTTGAGATCCTTGATCACGGTAACTGAATCACCACTATTTAGCACATTGCCGTTAGCATCTAATGCAACATCACTTAATAATCCTGCTTCGCTAGCGACCTCCGATGGGTCCCATTCCTCATTACAGTCGGGGCAAACCCATAAACTTCCATCTTGATAGGTATTCTCCGATTTGCAGGAGGGACAATTATTTTCAGTACTCATATCCTAATTTTTAGTCATTACAGTAAATTCTTCGGCAAAGGTAGTGATAACAATGTTAAGTTACTTTGCGCGGATCCATTTCAACAAAACCAGGAAAAATTACCCAGCCATTTTTGAACCTAACTCTGAAGCCATAAGAATTATCAAACTACTGTTTTACAGCGTGTCTATTTGAACAATTAAAAAAAATAACCATCTTCGTAAAATCAGATAACGATCAAGCATCAAACAACCGACTAAAACTTCAAATCCTCACACTATAATCCTTAAAAATTTGATCCTATTAAGCTTCGTATCTCTAATTTCATTTGTCGCTCAAGCCCTTCCAAAAGAGCAGAAAAATAACGCATCGATTATTTTAGTCGCTAAAATACAGGATAACCAAATTAATAAGACAATATTATAAAATCACCGACTCTACAATTACTAACCTTTTTCTTACTGGTTGCACTAAAGCTTATAGGCCAAGAACAACTAAAAGATCAAGATTCACCCATCATGCTAAAAGGGGATTGGTTCGTTCATTCAAAGGAAATAAACTTCGAGAAATTACCGCAAATTCCACTACAACGATCCACAGTCAATGATGTGCGAGCAATTGGTACAAATCATCAAACTTTCAAGGAAGCCGCAACAAGTGGAGGATGCAATCAGCATAATTACCTAACCTATTACAAGGGATTATATTGGTGCATGTGGAGTGATGGACCAGGCGTTGAAGACCGTGTTGGTCAGGTTGTTAAATATGCTACGAGTCGCGATGGATTAAAGTGGAGCAATCCTAAGTTTATTACCGACTATCCACCTAATTCAGCTCCCGGGTCTCCCTATTACAATACCAGAAATAAAAATGGCTTCCGTTGGATTTCAAGAGGCTTCTGGCAGCGCGATGGCGAATTATTGGCTTTAGCCTCCTTAGATGAAGCAGCAGAATTTTTTGGTCCAAGTCTACAGCTAAGAGCCTTTCATTGGGTTGAAAAATTAAAGAGATGGGAAGATTTTGGGTTGGTCTCAAACAATACAATAAATAATTTTTCGCCTGAAAAACTCTCAACTGGCGAATGGTTACTCTCAAGAAGAACCTACGACTATAAGACTCGAGGGGTTGATTTTCTAGTCGGAGGGACCAAAAACATCAACGAATGGCAATCGTTCCCTGTGTTTGGATCAGCTAGTGAACTGGAGGCTGAAGAGCCATTCTGGTGGATCCTGCCTGATGGGATAAGCTTAATGGCACTCTTCCGTGACAATCGAAAAGGGGGTTACCTATTTCGTTCCTTCTCTTCAGACAATGCTAGAACTTGGAGTCATCCAGTCCAAACAAACTTTCCAGATGCAACATCCAAATTTCATGGTATTAGATTAAAAGATGGCAGATATGTACTGGTATCAAATCCCAATCCAAAGCAAAGGGATCCATTAGTGCTCTCGGTAAGCGATGACGGTCGAACTTTTACAAAGATGGGCTATTTGGTTGGTGGAGGCCGTGTTGAATATCCTCATATGATGGAACACAAAGGCTATATTCTTATTGCCTATAATAGCTATATCAAACAAAAAATTGAAGTGCTTAAAGTCAGAATAGCGGATTTAGATAAGCTTGATATGAAAAGCTATTCAAACCTGAAAATTCATAATTAGTAATACAACTAATTATGAAACGATTAAGAATCATATTATTGATTTTTGCGAGCTTTATTACCATCAGCATAAAATCCCAAACATTAAAATTTGAATTTGAAAAAACCGCACCTAACAGCGGATTTCAAATGGAAGGATATTGGGTCTGGTGCGGATCGGCGATAAAAGTTGGATCTACGTATCATCTCTTTGCCTCAAGGTGGCCCAAGACAGGTAAGTTCCCAGAGGGCTACCGGACAAACTCTGAAATCGTGCGCGCCACCTCTAAATCACCTTCTGGACCTTGGAAATTTGAAGAAGTGGTCATCACAGAACGAGAGCCGAACTTCTGGGATTCCAATATGGCTCACAACCCGACCATCCATAAAATTGGGCATGAATATGTGCTGTTTTATATTGGGAGTGATTTCACAACCTATCAAAATAACTCAAAAGCACTCTTGCGACGCGTGGGGTATGCAAAATCAAAATCTATTACTGGTCCATGGAAACGTTCCGACGAACCATTGATCGCAACAGAATCGAATAACCCTGCCCTATTGGTTGAAAAAGAGGGGGTAAAACTGATGTACCGCGACTCAAAATTAAAAGTACATCTAGCACAATCAAAAAACTTTCAAGGGCCATACAAACTTTTAAATGACAACTGCTGGCCTGCTGCACCGCTAGAGGATTTCTACCTTTTTAGTTTCAACAACCAAACTCATCTGATTTGTGAAGACAATGTTGGTCAAGTTAGTGGTCATGTAAGATATGGAGTTCACCTAACCTCTAAAGATGGGGTTAATGCTTGGGAGAAAGGTGATCCAGTGATCGCTTACAATCACGACATTGAACTTACGAACGGTAAAATCCTCCATTGTAACAGACGGGAACGACCTCAACTATTAATTGAAAACAATAGGATTACCTATTTAATTACTTCAGTTTTTGATGGAAACAGCTCATGGAGTCAGCCTGTGAAGCTAAAACATACTCTTAAACTCAAATAAGTTAACGACTATTAAGCCGACGAATTAGAATAAACTTTTAATTAAAACCGTTTCCGATCTTAAGGTTAAGCAAATTATTAATTTTGCAGCTATGGATGAGCTAACACCTAAACCACTTCGACGGATTCGTTACAAAGGGACGCATCCCAAAATATTTCAAGAGAAATACAAGGAACTAAAGCCTGAGCAGTATGCCGAAGACATCGCGAAAGTGATGCAACAGGGCCGAACGCCAGCGGGAATGCACCGTTCGATTTGTGTGAACGAGATTATGGAATTTCTGCAGGTAACACCTGGCCAGATAGGATTAGATGCCACACTTGGTTATGGAGGTCATAGCCTAGAGATACTGAAGAAATTAACTCCTGGCGGAAAACTTTATGCAACGGATGTCGATCCCTTTGAGCTGCCGCGAACAAAAGAACGACTAGCCTCATTTGGCTATGGATCAGACATACTGATTACAAAACAGCTAAACTTTTCGCAGATCAATCAGATCACGGCTGAAGCCGGACCGTTAAATTTTGTCCTTGCCGACCTGGGTGTGTCCTCGATGCAGATCGACAATCCGGCACGCGGGTTCTCCTTTAAGTTTGAAGGACCATTAGATCTGAGACTGAATCCTCAGGTAGGGCTTTCGGCTGCAGAACTTTTAGAAACCCTTAACCAGAGAGAGCTAGAAGAACTCTTGGTCTTAAATTCTGACGAACCCTATCATGAGCCCATCGCTACAGCTATTCTGGCTAAATTAATAAAGAAAAGACCCGTTAACACAACCATACATCTGAAAGAGATCATCGCTGAAGCGCTTGATTTCCTTCCGGAGGAGACGCACAAAGAAGAGGTTAAAAAGGCATGCCAACGGTGTTTTCAAGCGTTGCGCATCGAGGTCAACAATGAGTTTGGCGCCTTAGACCAACTTCTTGAAAACTTACCTGATGCATTGATCTCAGGCGGACGAGTAGCCATTCTCTCTTTTCATTCGGGCGAAGATCGACGTGTGAAAAAATCATTTCAACGGTTATTCCGTGAGGGGGTATATCTGGATGTGGCTCCAGACCCTATTCGTCCTACTGTTGAAGAGTGTAGCACAAATCCACGCGCGCGTTCAGCAAAATTACGATGGGCGACTAAAGCCTAAAATTGATTACTTTCCCCCAAAAATCAGACAACTGGAAAACCTCATAAAACAAACCCATGAAACGGAAAATTACCCTCGTCCTATTAGTTATTGTTCTAATAAATAGCATAACCTATAGCGCAAAACCAGCTCAAGATAAGATGAAATGGTGGAAAGATGCCAAGTTTGGGATGTTTATTCACTGGGGACTCTATAGTATCCCAGCGGGCGAATGGAAAGGGACAAAGACCAAGATCGGAGAGACAACTGAATGGATTCAAACTTATATGAAGATCCCCGTAGCTGACTATAAAGCCCTTGCTGCGCAATTTAATCCAACTCAGTTTAATGCCGATGAGTTTGTCCGGATTGCCAAAGATGCTGGGATGAAATATATGGTACTAACCTCTAAGCATCATGAAGGTTTTGCCATGTTTAAATCGTCTGACCCCTTTAATGTCGTGGATGCCACACCATACAAACGAGATATCGTAAAAGCTCTTTCTGAGGCTTGCAAGAAGCAAGGAATGCATTTCGGACTCTATTATTCACAGGCACAAGACTGGAATCACCCTGGAGGAATTGCTTGCGCAGGCCACTGGGACAAAGCGCAGGAGGGCAGTTTCGACGACTACCTCGATAAAGTAGCAGTCCCTCAAATAAAAGAGATCTTAGCTAACTACAAACCTGAAATACTCTGGTGGGATACCCCTTGTGAAATGACCTTAGCCCGTGCGGCAAAATTTGCTCCGACCTTAGCACTCTATCCAAATCTAATTGTCAATAATCGACTTTGCGAAGGGATAGCCGGGGATTTAGAGACCCCAGAGCAGTTTATCCCTGCCACAGGCTTTCCAGGAAAAAACTGGGAGTCGTGCATGACCATGAACACCACCTGGGGGTTTGGTGCCAACGATCAAAACTGGAAATCGCCGGAGTCTATAATTCGTAACCTTATAGATATTGCCTCTAAAGGGGGCAACTACCTTCTTAATGTTGGTCCTACCTCGAAAGGATTAATCCCTACCCCTTCTATCGAACGGCTAAAGGAGGTTGGAACCTGGATGAAGTCAAATGGTGATGGTATCTATGGCACCACGGCGAGTCCATTTCGCAATTTAGACTGGGGACGTTGTACGGTGAAAAAAGTTGGAGATAAAAATCTAATCTACCTGCATATTTTCGATTTTCCGAAAGATGGAATCCTTCAAATACCGGGCTTAGCTAGTAAAATTGATGCGGCTTATTTATTAAAAGATAAATCGATCAAATTTAAGACTGAATTAGCTGTCAATTACCTCAATGTTCACCTTCCAGAAAACATCAAACAACTATTTGCAACAACGATCGTGTTAGAAACTAGCGAACAGGTTCTGGTTTATAATGGACCTGAGATAAAGGCAAATTATGCCATTTTCAATGATCTAGCTACATTTGAAATAACCTCCGATATCCCAGAAGCGAGTATTCATTATACTACGGATGGTTCAATACCAACAAATAAATCGGCCATTGCCAAAGGACAAATATCCTTTAGCTCTCCCTCAACATTTACGATTAAGACACTTTGCTTTAAAAATGGGAAAGCCGTAAGTGGACTGACTGAAAAGACACTAATCAAGGAGAGTCCAATCGCCAGTACTAAGATTCAAAGTTCTAAGTCTGGATTGACATATTGCTATTACGAAGGAGTTTGGGGTCAACTGCCAGATTTTAAAACTCTAAAACCCATCAAATCAGGAACAACTCCAGATCTAGACTTAAGTGTAAAAAAGCGGAATAACGACTATGCCATAACCTTTAAAGGTTTTCTTAATGTTCCTGCGACTAAGGTGTATAAACTTATACTTAGCTCGAATGACGGATCGAAGTTGATTATTTCAGGAAGAACACTTTCAAATGATGGCTTACATGGACTGGAGGCCAAATCGATCGATGTCGTTTTGGAAAAAGGTCTTCACCCTCTTGAAATCGAATTTTTTCAAGCAGGTGGCGGTGATGGACTGAAATTAGAATGGGAATCAGACAGGAATAAAAGGGAGATTCTACAACCATCAAATCTACTACATTAAATTTCTCAGGTCATTTTGCATGACCTACATTCGTGTATTTATCACTAATCTAGGCCTTCAACGTTTGTCTTTTGCAAAGTAAAATTCAAATATCATGACATAGATGCTATTATTTCGTATATTTAACTGACTGGAAACACGTGGCAAGAACAACTTCTACTAGGCAACAACCCACTCCTTTCAAGTGCTACTTAATACTGGCAGGACATGAATATAAGAAGGACATTCATACTCCTATTTGGGTTCATAATCGGCATTATGGTGATCTTGTTTTTTACCATGCTATGGGTTATTGGTAACCGTATAAAAATACTACACAACCAAGAAATTAGATATAAATCGTATGTTATTGCCGATGAATTAAGACAAAGCTCTGACAATCTAACCTTATATTGCAGGATGTATGTCATGACAGGCGATTCAACTTGGGAAACAAAATACAGAAAGCTGCTTGATATTAGAAATGGTAAACTTTCTCGCCCTAATGGACGAACCATTGCGCTAAAAGATTCGATGGAAAAGCTTGGACTAACGAATAAAGAATTAAGCTTACTGCACACCTCTGAATTTCAATCGAATCAACTTGTACACACAGAGAACATTGCCTTTGAAGCCATTAAAGGCAAACACCTCGACACATTAGGGCACCAAATTAGCAAAGGAGAGCCCGATCCAATTTATGCACAAAAAATCCTATTTGATAAACACTACCTGGATTCAAAGCGCAGAATCATGGAACCAATTGACCAATTCATAGTCGCTATTCAAGAGAGAAATATGCGTTTGTCACAGAAATACATCAAAACAGGCTACATTGTTTTGATTACCTCCACAAGTTTAATCCTACTTGTCATCTTAATCACCTTATTTGCCTATCAGTTAATTCGAAAAAAAATAGAAGAACAGCTGGCAGGAGAACTGCTTTTAGTCGAAAAAGTGGAAGAATTAGCAATTGCAAAAGAAACGACGGAACAAAGCGATCGGCTAAAGTCCATTTTCCTAGCTAATATTTCGCATGAAATTCGTACGCCCATGAACGGGATACTTGGGTTTATTGATTTACTTAAATACGAGAAATTAGATAAAACAAAGCAACAATCCTATCTTGAAATAATTTCAAAAAGTAGTTTGAGGCTTCTTAATATCATCAATAATATTCTAGACCTCTCAAAAATTGCCTCTGGCTCAAGCCGAATCTCGATAACCAAAGTCAACATTCAAGAGCGATTAAACTACCTCTATCATTTCTTCAAGGAAGATGCAGATAAGAAAGGTCTAGAACTCATTTTATCCTGCAATATTTCAGATGTTGAAGATTGTAATATTCGAACTGACAGCAAGAAATTTTTAGCCATAACAATTTGCCTACTGAACAATGCTATAAAATTTACAGAAAAAGGGTCTATTGAGATTGGATGTAGGAAGGGGGATCAAGACCTCGAATTTTACGTAAAAGACACGGGCATTGGAATTCCAAAGGAACAACAAGAGGCCATATTTGAACATTTCGTTCAAGCCGATTTAGAAAATAAAATGGCAAGGCAAGGTGCAGGAATAGGCTTATCGATTGCTAAAGGGTTTGTTGAGCTTCTTGGAGGAAGAATGTGGGTCAAGAGTGAACTAGGAAAAGGATCACAGATTTATTTTACCTTAAAAGACATGAAAGAAACTATCGCAGACTCGAAATTTAATGCCAAAATTCCATTAGAAAATAATGGCTATAAAATATCAAATTTAAAAATCCTTATCGTAGAGGACAATGATACCTCCGAAAAACTATTAACCATTCTAGTTCGACCTTTCAGTTTTGAGACCTTGGTTGCCAGAACTGGATTTCAGGCTATTGAGTCATGTCGAAATCATCCAGATATTGATCTGATTTTAATGGACATTGGACTTCCCGAATTGGATGGGTATGCAGCAACGAGGGAGATCAGGAAGTTTAACGCGGAGGTAATCATCATCTCACAAACGGCACATGGGTTAACCGGAGATGTTGAAAAATCAATCGAAGCAGGTTGCAACGACTACCTACTCAAACCAATTCAAAAAGAGACACTCTACTCGCTTATCTATAAATACTTTGATAAGTATTAGCTTAGTTGTATTTGGCAAAGCTTAAATAAAGCACAATCACTTCAAAAACCTAGGATTTAGTATGAAGCCAAAGCTTAACTATTTCGGATTGAATTATCTTTATCTTTAGGGTCTTTAATCCAATCTCAAATCAGCAATTAATGAGTAGCATTCCTCTTTCCGTTCTAGAATTAGCAACAGTGATAGCTGGTGGTAATTCTAGGTCAGCAATTAGCAATACCGTGAAAGTCGCTCAACATGCTGAGACTTTAGGATTTCGACGAATCTGGATGGCTGAGCACCATAATATTCAACATATCGCAAGTTCTGCAACTTCCGTATTAATTGGGCATGTTGCAGGAAAAACAAATCAGATCAGAGTTGGCTCAGGAGGGATCATGCTCCCTAACCATAGTCCATTAGTTATTGCCGAACAGTTTGGAACGCTAGAAACCATATATCCCTCTAGAATAGATCTTGGTTTAGGTCGCGCTCCCGGAACCGATCAGCTTACGGCTCGAGCCTTGAGGCGCGACAACATGGAAACCTCCATGAACTTTCCGCAGGATGTCAAGCAGCTTCAAGCTTATTTTAGTTCAGATAATGAATCAGCCAAAGTCCGTGCTTTTCCAGGAGAAGGACTTGAAATTCCAATTTGGATCTTAGGGTCCAGCACCGACAGTGCCTATTTAGCAGCAGAATTTGGATTGCCTTATGCTTTTGCAGCTCATTTCGCCCCTCAACAATTTCGGGCAGCCATTGATATTTATCGGAATAATTTCAAACCATCCAAGGTACTTGAAAAACCATATGTGATGGCTTGCGTCAATATCTTTGGAGCCGACACCGACGAAGAAGCCGAATTTCTAGCCACGAGCCTGATCCGTTTATTTATTGGGATTATCACCAACGAAAGAAAACCACTAATGCCTCCAGGCGACCTGCCAACTAGCTACTATATGCCGGATGTGAAAACCTATGTCAACTCCATGCTTTCTTGCACCTTTAAAGGAAGTGTTTCAACTCTGCGGAGAGACCTCACAACCTTTATTGCCGATACAGGCATCGATGAATTGATGGCCACTAGTCATATTTACGATTTCGAAGCCAAGTTAAAGTCATTTTCGATCTTAAATGAAGCTCTAAAAAAGGCTTAATTACGGTGATATCTGCAGAAATCTATTTAAGGAAGCAGTTCTAATGTCAATCCATCTTAATTTTTAAATCTTGATCATTAAAGATTCTAAAGCAGAATCCGAAACATCGTTATCTTTGCGAATTAAGAAAGAACAAAAAATAACCATGGATCATCACGAGGAAGGGCCAAAAAAATTAACAAACCACGAGGTCGACAACTGCATATCGGTCTTGGAACACTTATTGGAAAATGGCGACCAACTCGTGCATCTATCTAAAGAGCAAATCTTACGACTAATGAAGTCAGCTGGACAGCTCACACGTCCAGACAAAGTTGAAATTTACAAACGTAACAAAAGCGTAAAAGTCGCTAGAAGAAAGGCAGAGATTGAACAGAATAAACTTGCGAAGGCCTCCACAAGTATTCGTAGCGCTCGAACTGCTGCGATCTTTGAAGCCCCATCACAAATGGCGCTTCCCGAATCAAATGCCACAAAAGATAAGAAATTCTTGTCATCGGCCCAGAACTGTTACGTTTGCAAGAAATTATATACAGAGATTCATCATTTCTACGATGCTATGTGCACCTCGTGTGGTGATTTAAACTATCTAAAAAGATTTCAAACCTGCGATCTAACTGGTCAGATTGCGTTGATCACGGGTTCAAGGTTAAAGATTGGCTATCATGCCACCTTGATGTTACTTCGCTCAGGAGCTACCGTGATTGCGACAACGCGATTCCCTGCAGATTCGGCCATTCGGTTTGCAAAAGAAAAAGACTTTACTACTTGGGGAAATAGATTGCATATTTATGGTCTTGATCTGAGACACATTCCTAGCGTGGAATTATTTGCAACCTATGTGGAACAAAACTATGAGAGACTCGATTTATTGATTAACAATGCAGCACAGACTGTGCGTAGACCATCTGGTTTCTATACACACCTGATGGCCAACGAGCTTCTCCCCCATCCCGAACATTCAAAAGAAGTTCAGCTCTTACTCAATCATCATCAGAAATGCTTACATGAACTTGAAAATTTCGAACTATCGGGAGATGGCTCAAAAAAAGCCATGGCTGTAACCTGGAGTGGACAAGCACCTGGCATTGGCATTAGAGCCTCAGCTCAACTTTCGCAGGTCCCCTATAAATTTGATAATTCCATTGAAGCCAGAGAGGTTTTTCCAGAAGGAAAATTAGACGCCGATCTTCAACAAGTTGACTTGCGCAAAACAAACAGCTGGAGATTGAAACTTGGGGAGATCGAAACGCTCGAAATGGTAGAAGTTCAGCTTGTGAACGCCGTTGCCCCCTTTGTGCTTTGCAACAGACTTACTGCCTTGATGAAAAAGGATTTTACAGGGAAAAAACATGTGGTTAACGTATCAGCGATGGAAGGTAAGTTTCATACTTTCACAAAAGCCGATCGTCATCCGCATACGAACATGGCCAAAGCAGCTCTCAATATGCTCACCCATACTGCCGCTAGTGATTTAGCAAAACATGGTATCTATATGAATGCGGTAGATACCGGTTGGGTTACCGATGAAGATCCGATCGAACTCTCCAAGCACAAGCAAGAGATTCATGATTTTCAGCCACCACTCGATATTGTAGATGGTGCCGCACGGGTATGTGATCCATTTATCGACGGCATCAATACGGGCAAACATTGGAGTGGTCAGTTCCTAAAAGACTACTTTCCAATAAGCTGGTAAGAGCATTTAAAAACTCAGAATCTATTTTCTATTTAAATATCGACTGACAGACAAATAATTTCTGTTTATTTGTGGATCAAACCTCAACTATGCTTAAGGAAATAGTAAATACCATCTACCGGGACTCCGAGTTAGGAGCGGAAAATTACCGACAGTCACCAGCTGGAAAAAAGCTCGACTTGAAGGTCATAATCATATGCATAACCACGGCTATTTCATTAACGCTCATAAAGTACTTCTCAAATTACAACATACTGATTAACAGCGTTGAATTTTTCAATCATGATAGTGCCGTGCGACTACGCGAGTTATTTTTCAATGGTCCAGATGCTCAATTTATGCGACTCACAAATTGGGCACTAATAACAACCGTCGGATATTTCTTACTTCCCCTAATAGCTGTTAAATTAATTTTCAAAGAATCACTCCAGGATTATGGATTAACCTTTAAGAATGCGCTAAAAGACTACCGTATATATTTGATAATGATTGCATTTATGATCCCACTCGTGCTTGTAATCTCTTTCAATCCTAGTTTTCAAGCGAAATACCCCTTTTATCAAATAGCCCCAAACCAACCCTTAACACCTCAATTCTTTCTCTGGGAATTTGAATACCTGCTTCAATTTTTTGCAGTTGAATTTTTCTTTCGTGGCTTCTTACTTCACGGTCTAAAGCACCGGTTTGGATATTATGCCGTATTTATAATGACCATCCCTTATTGCATGATCCATTTTGGCAAACCCATGGCTGAAACCTTAGCAGCGATTGTGGCTGGTGTAGTACTAGGAACACTAAGTCTAAAAAGCAAGAATATTTACCTGGGATTTCTAATCCACATCAGCGTAGCTATAACGATGGACATTTGTGCACTATGGCAAAAAGGGGTACTTCATTTCTAATTTGACGAAGTAGATCAGTTTGCCACAAAGAATTTCTTGGTATGACGTTTAATATCACAGGAGGGCTTGAGCGGCTCATTCTTAAGCAAAAAATCAGAAAAATGCTGGCTATACCAAGGGATTTGCAAGCTCCCCTTTGATCCAAAACCATTAAAAATAGCGAGCTTATTATTTTCAGGATGTAAGCCTAGGTAAGGATTTCGGTCAAGCGTGGTGGGTCTTACATTCGCTTCATGACGAATAACATGCGACTCGAATGGGACAGTCATTAATTGATTAACCGCCAACATTAACTCCTCTTTAGCTGAATCTGTGGGAATAGCATTGAGATTTTCGCGATCAAAAGTTGCCCCTATTCGAGCCTGATGATCATTTAAAGGAATTAACCAGTTTCCAAAATTCACCATTTTATCGGCCAGCTGATGTGAATGCTCAACTGTTATAATCTCACCTTTCACAGGCTGAAAGGGAAGCCAAGAGAACCAAGGATTCTGAATTGCCTGGTACCCTTCACAAAAAATCACTTGTTTGGACTCCATATCCCTCCAACGCAAAGTTGGTTCTAACTGAAGCTCATCAATCTTAAAATCAGATTTTAAATACGCTCCTTTATCAATAAAAAAAGCTTTCAAGCACTCCAGCAGAGGCTGAGTTAACAAGTAACCGGTTTGCTCTTGCTCTACAATACCCAGTGGAGCATTCAGAGTGCCAGTGTATTCATTCTGCAGATGGTTTTCTTTGATGTATGATTTGTAACTAGCATCATCGAAACGCTTCGTCGCATTTTCAATCTCCAACTTATCTTTAAAAATCCTCAACATTGGCTTCTCCACATAAAACGTCTGACCAAAAGTCTGTTCAAAAAGTGAATAATAAGCTTTGGCAGCAGGAAGCAAAACATCCACATCGGCTGATTTAACAAAACGCATTCCTGTGATAGGATTGATCAAACCAGCGGCAACTTGCGAGGCATTCGGCATGCCATTATCAACTAATAACACCTTAGCACCTCGCTGTATAAGTTCCCAGGCAAGCATACTTCCTGCTAATCCTTGTCCAACGATAAGAAAATCTACCATATTTTCAATATTATACTGCTCTAAGGTCTTAAAATTCAAAAACCAAAGATACACTTTGAAAACAAACGCAGTAAAAATTAGATTATTTATCTTTGCAGCATATTCAAATTTATATTCAATTAAAATTAGTTCATCACATTATAATTCACACTCTACAATAATGATAAAACAATTAAAAACAGCGACTTATATCTATTCGTCATTTTCAATTTTTCGAATCACACTATTCTGCTCACTTGCTCCTACTAAAAGTTTTGCACAATAGGATTATGAAATTCAAGTCTATCCATCGCAAACGATAGGAAAAGGATATACCATCGTTGAACTGCACAGCAACACTTCATTTAGAGGCCATGGGATGGCAGATGGTGTTCGACCCACGCAGAATGCCTTTCGTGAGACATTAGAGATAACACACGGCTTTACCTCAACTTCCGAAGTTGGATTTTACCAATTCACAAATATTCAAAGTGGCTTTGAAACACAATGGGTTGGGTCGCATATCCGTCCGCGTATCAGTATCCCAGAAGAGTGGAATTGGCCGTTGGGCATTAGTTTATCCACTGAAGTAGGCTATCAACGAAGAGAATACTCTGCAGATACATGGACGACTGAGATTAGACCAATCTTTGATAAAGATTTCAAAAGTTGCTACATCTCTTTTAATCCGGTATTAGGCAAATCATTCAGAGGATTAAATCAGGATGAAAATTTCGATTTTGCACCTAGCTGTAAGATTGCCGTTCATTTAAGTCCAAAAGTTGACCTAGGAGCTGAATATTATGGTTCGATGGGCCCAATTGGCAGTCAGACTCCTATTAAAGAGCAAAGCCAAGCTATTTATGCCGCTTTAGATTTAGAACTTCATCCAGATTGGGACTTTAATTTTGGAACTGGCTGGGGGCTAACTCAAGCAACCGATGGATTTATCGCAAAGCTTATTTTCGGATATCGATTTGGCAGCAAAGCCCAAAAGACGAAAGGATAACCAGAAACTTAGGTTTTATTTGGATTCAACATTTAATTTCTCCCCGTTAAACCAACGATTAAGTTGATCTTCAAAAAGATGGCCAGCATTTGCTTGTGAGCCTTGAAAATTATTAACCATCAAGGTAAAAATTATTTTCTCACCCGATTTTGCAGTAAACAAGCCAGCTAAACTACGAACCCGTGTCATTGAGCCTGTTTTCGCTTGCAGGTTAAGTTTTAGTGGGCTGCTGACAAATGAGTTTTTCAATGTTCCACTTTGACCCGCGAGAGGGAGTGAATTGAAAAATATGGTTCGATTCGGATCGGCATACATGTAACGCAATATTTCGACTAATGTGCGAGGACAGATCCCATTTGAGCGGGACAAACCGCTACCATCAGTCTGATAATATCCATCGAGAAAAATTTTCCGATCAGTCCAAAACTCACGAACGGCCTCCAAGCTCTTCGTTAACGAAGAGGATCCTTTTTGTTTGCGTCCAATCTCGCGCAAGAGATGTTCGGCAAATAAGTTAATACTCTCTTGATTTAACGGAACCAGGAGATCTTTCAATGGAGGCGAAAGTTTATCTGCGACCACAACCATTTCAGACGAAAAATCCCGATCTTTTAATACAACATTGCCTTCAAGGGTAACACCTTGAATCTTTAAAATACGCATAAATTCAAGTGCGGCCTGTCGGGAAGGATTTGGCATAGCTGCCTTAACGGAAAAATCGGGCTGGTCGATGGGGATAGTTCCCTCAATGACTTGATTCGTTGATCCAGGAGCCCCAAACACCAAGGTATGATCTCCATTATCGATACTTGAGTACACCTGATTGTGGAGTAACAGGTTTTCAATTTGAGGGGTCGTGTTTACAAGCAGAGCAGGACTGCCAGTCTCATGCGTTGTAGAAAGGTGGATTGAATAGGTGTTATCGAGATAGGTTAAAGCGGAAACTGAAGCACCGTAATAATTTCCAATATCTTCCCAAAGCCAACCACCTGGTACCATTGGACCTTCAAGCTTTGACAGGTCTAGGATGATATCACCTGAGATTTTTTTTATTCCTTGCTCTGCAATTGCCTTAGCCCATTGCTCAAAGGTTCCACGATAATGATCAGTAAAGTACTCCGAATAAAATGCAGGATCACACCCCCCTTTGACAACCAAATTTCCTGTTAAGGACTCATTTTGGGGATCAACTTTTCCTACATATCCCAATTGGGTATGAAAAGTAAAATCGGGTCCTAGTACCTGAAGGGCCGTAGCTGTGGTAATAATCTTCATCACTGAAGCAGGAACCAAGCTAACCTGAGAAGTTTGACTTATGATCTCACCTGTTTCAGCATTTAATGCATAAGCTCCATAACTTGCATGATCTATTAATTTAGATGCGGATCCCTTTTTAGAAGCACCGAAAACGATTAGACCACAAACGATTAAAAAAATAGAAATTAAAATTCTTCTCATTTTTAAGAGATAAATCAGTTACAAAGCAATCCTTTTTTATTAACTTTAGTTGAGTCGTTAAAAACGTCAAAAGAAGTTTTTAAACAAATTCAATTTACGTAAAATAGAGTCACAAAATAGCGATAATAAAACCAGAACACAAGAAATACAACACACTATAAGCAAAGTAAGTTTCAAAATAAACATCCGAGAATTTAAACTGGAAGTTATGACAAAGAACTATGTGTACTTCGCCGCACCCTTACTTTTATGGGGGTTATTTATCTTTTGCACAAAAGCCGATGCCACAAACATTTTCAGCACTAAGGTGCACACTCAAGCAACAGACACATTAATGTATGATCAGGTTAGGAGCTCGGTCATCGACCAGCTATCAAAAGAGCCATTGGCCTATGCCTCAGTAACCGTTGATGGAAGCAACATCGCCACCATAACGAATTCAGAGGGAGAATTCTTATTGAAAATTCCTAAATCAACACGAAAAAATTCGATTACGATCTCCTTTATTGGGTATAGAGACAAACAGATCGATCTCGATGTTTTCAAAAACGAAAAGGCAAAAATAGAACTTGAACCGTTGATCATTAATCTTCATGAGATTAAGATCACACCTGAGAATCCAGAGCTAATTATCAGAACGGCGATGCACAACAGAGTCAAGAACTACTTAGACGTGCCGACAGAGATGATTACTTTTTACCGCGAAACAATCAAAAGAAGAAAAACGTATGTTTCATTAGCGGAGGCCGTTATTCAACTTTCAAAACAACCCTATACCTCGATAAAAGAGGATGCGATTCAACTTTACAAAGCCAGAAAAAACACGGACTACACGAAGCTTGATACCTTAGAATTCAAACTGCAAGGAGGTCCATTCAGTGCCATTTACCTCGATATCATGAAATATCCCGAAATGATCTTTACCGAAGATATGCTTGGTAATTATGAATTCAAACTTGATAATATGACAAAAATAAACGATCGACTCATCTATGTCTTATCATTCAAGCAGCACTCGTTCACCTCCGATCCGCTTTATTTTGGAAAACTATACATCGATGCAGAGAGTTATGCGGTCACCAGTGCAACATTCAACTTAAACATCTCTAACAAAATTCTAGCTTCTGAGATGTTCATCAAAAGAAAGCCCCAAAGTTCAAGCGTCTATCCAACTTTAGCAACCTATCATATCGATTATCGCGAAAAAAATGGAAAGTGGTATCTTAGCTATGCTAGGGGTCATATCACCTTTAAAATAGATTGGAAAAGACGTTTATTTAACTCAAATTATGAATCCACCATTGAGATGGCGATCACCGATTGGAAAGTGAGGACTCTAATTGACACGCCATTAATCGATAAAATAAGGCCAAGCACAGTGCTTAGCGATCAGATATCTGGCTTTGCAGATCGAAATTTCTGGGGTGAATACAATGTCATTGAGCCAGAAAAGCCAATAGGTAATGCCATAAAGAAGATCCAAAAGAAACTTGAACAAGAAAAATAGCCATTTAAAAGATTACTAATTTCGATACCGGATTAACACAATAGGCCTATATGTTTCGAAATTTAACCTCCTCTTAACAGTTGATTCTAAAATTTATTTCAGATCAAAAGATGAATGATTATCTTTGCGTGGTTTTTACGATTTTGTATACCTTTCATAGTTAACACGATCGGCTTAAATGAATATTATTGTTTAATCGAATAAATACACAAAACGATGTTAATCGACAAAGTAATTGGAAGAGAAATTCTTGATTCACGTGGTAATCCTACTGTAGAAGTAGAAGTGACCCTTGAAAGTGGTATCATGGGGCGTGCTGCTGTACCATCAGGTGCCTCAACAGGTGAAAACGAAGCGCTAGAACTACGTGATGGCGACAAGAAAAGATACCTTGGAAAAGGTGTTTTAAAAGCTGTTGAAAATATCAATACTACAATTGCCAATGAGATCATGGGCATGAGTGCACTTAATCAAGTTGAATTAGATCGCAAGCTAATCGAACTCGATGGCACCAAAACAAAATCAAACTTAGGAGCTAACGCGATTCTTGGCGTATCATTGGCTGTAGCTAAAGCAGCTGCTACCTACCTTGACATTCCATTATATCGTTATATCGGTGGAACAAATGCAAAGACATTGCCAGTTCCAATGATGAACATCATCAACGGAGGATCACACTCTGATGCCCCTATTGCGTTCCAAGAATTTATGATTCGCCCAATTGGAGCAACCTCATTCCGCGAAGGATTACGTATGGGAGCTGAAGTTTTCCATAGTCTTAAAAAAGTGCTTCACGATCGCAACTTAAGCACTGCGGTTGGTGACGAAGGTGGATTTGCACCAGCCTTAGATGGTACTGAAGATGCCCTAAACAGCATTATCCAGGCTATCAAGAATGCAGGTTACAAACCAGGACGTGCTGAAGATGGTGGTGATGTATCAATAGGTCTTGACTGTGCAGCATCTGAATTTTACGAAAACGGCATTTACAACTATGCAAAGTTCGAAGGTGCTAATGGTGCCAAAAGAACTCGCGAGCAACAAGTTGAGTTCTTAGCAACATTAGTAGCCAATTATCCTATCGACTCAATCGAAGATGGCTTTGACCAAAACGACTGGGATGGATGGGTGATGTTAACGAACAAAATCGGAGATAAATGCCAATTAGTAGGTGATGATCTATTTGTAACGAATGTTGAATACTTGAAAAAAGGTATTGAACTAGGAGCAGCGAACTCAATCCTAATCAAGGTTAACCAAATCGGTACGCTAACTGAAACGCTTGATGCTATTGAGATGGCACACCGTGCAGGTTATACCAGCGTTACTTCTCACCGTTCAGGTGAAACTGAAGATGCAACGATTGCAGATATCGCAGTGGCAACAAACAGTGGTCAGATTAAAACTGGTTCACTTAGCCGCTCAGACCGTATGGCAAAATACAACCAACTTCTTCGTATCGAAGAGGAGCTTGGAGAGTCTGCTATCTACGGGGTGAAAAAGGTTATCAAAGCATAGTTAAAGCTATCACATAAAAAAAGGTGCTCCAATGGGGCACCTTTTTTTATGTTTATAACAGAACGAAAATAGTCAACTTAAGTAAACTTAACGATTATCTATTTTTTCAGGTGATAGATCGTGGTTCATCAACCGAAATTGAGCCATCTCCTCAAATTTCGTTTTAGGTTTGCCGTAATTGCAGTATGGATCAATGCTTATTCCTCCTCGAGGAGTAAACTTACCCCAGACCTCAATATAACGAGGCTCCATCAAGGCAATTAAATCTTTCATAATTTGGTTAACACAGTCTTCATGAAATGCTCCATGATTGCGAAAACTAAATAAATAAAGCTTTAAACTTTTACTCTCAACCATTTTGATGTCGGGAATATAACTGATATAGATCGCGGCAAAATCAGGCTGTCCTGTTATCGGACACAGCGAAGTAAATTCAGGACAATTAAATTTCACAAAATAATCATTACCCGAATGCTTATTCTCAAAAGATTCAAGAACGGCCGGGGAATACCCAAATTCATAGGTCGTCTGTTTTCCCAAATGTTTTAAATCATCCATCATTCTTAGATTTTAAATAGTTTACTAAACCTCTATTTCGAAGTTTACACGAAGGACACTCACCGCAACCAGCGCCAATTATCCCATGATAGCAAGTTATGGTCTGATCTTTTACTAAATCAAAAACACCTAAATCATCAGCCATCTTCCAAACAGCCGTCTTGTCGAGCCACATCAAAGGGGTATGTATCGTATACTCATAATCCATGGAGAGATTAAGCGTCTGATTTAAGGAAAGGATAAATTCATTCCGACAATCGGGGTAGCCACTAAAATCAGCCTGACCCACACCTGTAATTAGATGATTAATCTCTTTGGTCTTAGCAAAGATAGCCGCATAGGTTAAAAATAACATATTGCGACCTTCCACTAAGGTATTAGGCGGACGATCACCTTCAGACAATTCAACAGACATCGCGGGATCTGTTAGTGAGTTATGAGAAACACCGCTCATCAGATCAAGATTAAAAATAGTCAACATTACGTCCGCTTGCTCTGCGATCTGCTTCGCCGCAGAAAGTTCAGTAAGATGGCGTTGCCCGTAATTAAATGCAATTGCTTCTACCGATTCAAAATTCTTCTTAGCCCAGTACAGGCAAGTTGTTGAATCTTGACCACCTGAATAAACGACTAATGCCTTATTCATAGCTAATTAATTTGTTTAGTTCGAAATGGGTTATACGACACATGATGATCGTACGAATCTATACCTTCAATCTTCTTCACCCAGCGAACAACGACAATTGTAAGGGGCAAGACCACAATCTCATAAATGGTCTTGATACAGGCCTGAGTAAGAATCATAATTAACAGAACGTTAACAGGCAGATTTCCAGCAAAAGCTATTGTAATAAAGATTAATGAGTCGGCAGTCTCCCCCACTAATGTTGAAAGAATTGCACGAACCGAAAACTCCTTCCCTTTCATCCAGATTTTCATCCGGCTCATCACATACGCATTTAGAAATGATCCGATCAAATAGGCCATTAGACTCGCCAGAATAATGCGAGGAGTGCTCCCTAAGATGGTGTAAAAGGCATCTTGATTCGGCCAAAATGGTGCAGCAGGCACCACAATTGCCAACGAAAAGAATAAGACAGCTAACAAATTAACAGCAAAGCCTGCCCATATGATGAGCCGAGCCTTATCATAACCCCAAACCTCTACAATGACATCATTAAGAATATAGGCAATGGGGAAAATCAGGACTCCTGCAGGAGCAACCCACGAACCAATTAAAATGATTTTAGTCGCTAAAATGTTGGCGATCAACAAACAGATTGCAAACAGGATGCCTGCAAACATAAATAGAACAGATACTCTAGTTTTCATATTTCTTGTTTTTTACGTGGTATTCAAGCACACGGAGTTTAACCTCAATTAAGACCACAAAGTTAATAAGAATTCTAAGAACATGAATAATTGCGTCTTAACTATAGCGCCCATTCAATTTTCTTTTACTTTTGAGGAATCCTAAAGAACAAACACGTTAAATTATTAATCGCTGAATATGACCACTGAAAATATCACCACATTAATCGAAGTTTCTAGGCAATATGGAAAAGACAAGAGTTTTGTCATCGCCGGAGGGGGAAACACCTCGTACAAAGACGAAACCCATATCTGGATCAAGGCCAGTGGAGCAGCACTTGAAACGATCGACGAGAATGGTTTTGTTTGTCTCTCTAGGGAAAAATTAAAAATTGTATCGACAAAAACGTATGCTCAAGATGCTACGCAACGGGAGGCTGAAGTGAAAGCTGATCTTACCAATGCAATTGTTTCTTCAGGGAACAATCGACCATCCGTAGAAACGTCCATGCATGAGATCATTGATTACCCGTTTGTGGTCCACACCCATCCGACCCGAGTAAATGCGGTGATGTGCGCGAACAATGCAAAAACAACCTGCACCGATCTATTTGGCGATCAAGCTCTATTCATTCCATATACCGATCCAGGCTATATCTTATTCAAGAAAGTTGAAACAGAAATTGGCTTATTTGCAGTAAAACACTCGAAAGCTCCGCAAATAATATTCCTCGAGAACCATGGAATATTTGTCGCAGGAGAAACGACAGACGAAATCAATGCCTTGTATTCAATGATCATGCAGAAGATAGATCATCAAATCAAGGGTGATCAATTGAATGCGTCACAGCAAGAGTTAAAATCCGTACTAATTGATCAGGTTCAAAGCTTGCATCCAGGATTTAAAGAGTTTGTGGCTATCGGAAAATCGAGTCAACTGATCTCCCACTTTGTTAAAGATTCAAAATCGTTTCAAAAGGCCAACACGGCATTCACGCCAGACGATATTGTCTATTGTAAAGCTTACTATTTATTTTTGCCGGCTTGCAACACCGATCAAGAGCAGGTTGCCTCCGCACAAGAACGAATAGCTGCCTATTATAAAAGCTACGGTTATCTCCCAAAAGTGTTAGCACTTGAAGGGAAAGGGGTTATCGGAGTGGAGGAAAATATAAAATCAACGCTCAACGTATTAGAAGTCTACTCAAACATTCTTTTGATCAGTCAGATGACTGAAAATTTCGGCGGACCAAAGTTTATGAATAAAGAGCAGATCGAGTTTATTGATAACTGGGAAGTGGAAAATTACCGCCGCAAAATGGCCAAATCCTAACAAAAAGATGGGCTGGATCAGCAATCTTGCTTCCTATCGCTCAAAAATAAGATCCAACACCTTCTTATTTCTGCTGCTTGGAGTTATTGTCTTAGCTTGGCTTTATCCCCCAATAGGTATCTCAGAAGGGGTTTTGCATCTGCCTAAGATTGCTGGTTATGGAGTCTCGTTGATTTTTTTCTTTTATGGCGCAAAGCTAAGTACAGAGCAATTACTTCATGGCGTAAGTAAATGGCGCCTTCATGTGGCCGTTCAATTGGCCACATTTTTGCTTTTTCCACTAATTATCCTTCTCGCGCGACAACTGTTTCCAGAATATTTATCAAGTAATCTAGGCATTGGTATATTCTTCCTTGCAACACTACCATCGACGGTCTCTTCTTCCGTGGTGATGGTGTCGTTGGCAAAAGGAGATCTAGCCTCCGCAATCTTTAATGCCAGCATATCCAGCATTATCGGCATTGTTGTAACACCTGTTTGGATGAGTCTGATTATGGTTAAATCGCAACCGGACTTCGAGCTAGCACACACCATTGGAATCTTATGTCTTCAAGTCTTAGCCCCTTTGATACTCGGACTTTTGGCACATAAAAAACTGTACCGCTGGACGATAAAAAACAAGAACAACCTACAACACTTCGATCAGTTAGTTATCTTGCTCATTATTTACACCTCCTTCTGCGAATCATTTTCAAATGACCAATTCAGTAATTTTGCCGTTGCTGAACTTCTCAAATTAGGAGTGCTTATGCTTCTATTTTTCCTCTCAGTCTTTTTCCTGATGAATCAACTAGCAATAATGTTTGGATTTAAAAGAGAAGAACGAATAACATTAATCTTTTGCGGATCGAAAAAATCACTTGTCCAAGGGGCGGTGATGGGAAAAGTTTTGTTTCCAAACCAAGCCATTCTTGGTGTTGTCCTGCTGCCACTGATGATTTACCATGCCCTTCAGCTATTAATTGGAAGTACGATTGCGAAAAATATGGGTACTAAGAGAGAGAAAATCCAAGTTTAAACTAGGTCTATTCTAGACTCAAAACTGCACGTGTATTTAGAATGAATATACTAGTTTAAAGGGGAAAAACTTAATATTTTTGTTGCTGACTACTCCCCTAAATCCAACAAAATGAAGCAACTCTTTTTCTTTTTAATCGTTGTCGTGTTGGCATCCTGCCAAAACGGCCCTCGCAAAGGACAATCAACCACGATTGATCCGAGCAACATCGAAAGCTATGGTCTCCTAAGAAGGATAACAATAGACCAAGAGGGATTTTTACTTCAAAAAAATAATTCATCCTTATCTTCAAGATTTAAAGTTCGAAACTTTGAACTAACCCTTAAAATTAAAACCACAGAGGGGGCAGAAGGAGAACTTATTTTTGCTACCGGAGATGGATTAAATAGGACGGATGGCTATGAAATAAAAATCAACAATAGCGACTACCGTATTGGGAGTGCACAAAAAACAGGAAGTTTATCGAAGATCAGGAATAATTTTGTGCGCACAGCAAACGATAACGAATGGTTTAATTTGACTTTAGTGGTGCATGGCAATCACATTAAAGTGAATGTAAAAGATAAAACGATCGTAGATTATTACCAATCCAATAAACCAATACGATCTAAAGCTTTACGTGACCGAAAGCTTGTAGAGGGTTATATAAAGATCGGTAAGACAAGCAAAAATGGATCGATCTATATTGGTGACATGACCATTGTTCCACTAAGCAATGAACTCAAAGAAGAGGATCTTACGCAGTACAAGCCCGACAGCACAACGACCATGATAGACTCCTTAAATGAAGCGGAGTTTCCACTAATCGATTACCATGGCCACCTCAAAGGGGGGTTAACAATGAGCCAAGCCTACCAGCATGCTCAAAAACTTGGGTGTAACTATGGCATTGCAGCAAATTGCGGACTTAAATTCCCGGTCACCAACGACTCAACACTGATTAGCTACCTCCATGGGATCCAAGACGAACCAGTCTTTAAAGCGATGCAATGCGAAGGGCGTGAGTGGATTACCCTATTTAAGCCATCCCTAATTGCACAATTTGACTATATATTTACCGATGCGATGACTTGGACCGATCTAAAAGGTCGACGGATGCGTCTGTGGATACCAGAAGAGACCTTTGTCGGCAATCCAGATCAGTTTATGAATTTACTAGTCAGCAAAATAGAGTCAATTTTAAGCCAAGAGCCAGTTGACATACATGTAAATCCAACTTTTCTTCCGCCACAACTGGCAGCCAATTACGATAAATTATGGACACCTGAGCGAATAGATCGGGTGATCAATGTTTTACTTAAAAATGACATTGCACTTGAAATTAATTCTAGATTTAAAATTCCAAGTATCGCCTTTATTAAGAAAGCCAAGGAGGCGGGGGTAAAGTTCACATGCGGGACAAACAATGGCTCTAACAACGACTTAGGTAGACTTGAATATAGTCTAAAAGCGATAAAAGAGGCTGGCTTAACCAACGCGGATATGTTTATCCCCCAGCCTAAAAATCAAAAAAAGGTGTTAAAATTGGGCCTACCAGCTAAGGTTACGGGATAATAAACTATTTTAGTAATCTGAAAATAAATCAATTGAGACCCATGTTTGAAAAACAGATCTACACGAATCGAAGAAATCAACTTCGAAAGTTAATGGGTGGCGGGGTAATTCTGATTCCAGGCAACACAGAATCACCGATGAATTACACCGACAATGCCTATCATTTCAGACAGGACAGTACTTTTCTATATCTTTTTGGTCTCGATGCACCAGGATTATTTGGCCTAATAGATGCCGATTCAGGGCACGACACCCTTTACGGTGATGACCTCACCATGGAAGATATTATCTGGATGGGCTATAATCCTTCGATAAAAGATTTAGCAGAGTCTGTTGGCGTAGCTAGAACCTTCCCCACTAAATCATTATTTCTGGAGTTGTCGGTTCTAAATTCAAAAAATACACCGATACATTTCACACCCCCTTATCGCGCAGAGAACAAGCTTCTCTTACAAGAACTTCTAGGCATTCAAGCCGCAGATTTAAAAGCTAAAGCTTCAATAACCTTGATTAAAAATCTGGTAAAGATGCGTTCTGCGAAAGAGTCAGTTGAGATCAATGAGATAGAACTAGCGTGCCACACGGGTTATCAAATGCATGTAACCGCCATGAAAATGGCTAAGTCTGGAGCCAACGAGCAAGAGATTGCAGGAGCTATTGAAGGGATCGCATTAGCGCAGGGAAAAGGAACGTCATTTCCTATAATCTTGACGCAGGATGGTCAAACGCTACATAACCACAATCATTCGTTTCAGCTAGAAAAAGGGAGACTCTTGCTCGTTGATGCTGGAGCAGAATCTAATTTGCATTACGCCTCCGATTTTACGCGGACCATGCCAGTAGATGGAGAATTTTCGCAAAAACAACTCGAGATATACAACATCGTACTTGAAGCAAACAACACGGCTACAGCATCAATGCGTCCTGGGGAAACTTATCTAAGTATTCACCTAAAAGCAGCCGAAGTTATTGCAAATGGGTTAAAAGACCTTGGCCTCATGAAGGGAGATGTCAAAGAAGCAGTAGCAAATGGAGCCCACGCACTATTTTTCCCACATGGGCTTGGTCATATGATGGGACTTGACGTGCATGACATGGAAGATTATGGGCAAATACATGTCGGTTACGATGAGGAGATCAGACCGATCGACCAATTCGGAACCGCATACTTACGGTTTGGACGTCGATTGCAGAAAGATTTTGTGATCACCAATGAGCCAGGGATCTATTTTATCCCAGCACTGATCGAACAATGGGAGGCACAGAAAACCAACGAAGCGTTTATAAACTTCAAGAAAGCAAAAGAATACCTTGATTTTGGGGGAATCAGACTAGAAGATGATATTTTAATTACTGAATCTGGAGCTCGAATCTTAGGACAGAGAATCCCAATAAATCCTGAAGAACTAAAAGCAATACAAAAATAATTTTCTGTTAAAGCAAGGAACCTTCCCTAGATATCATCATTGATTTTGAACCTTCTAGGCACTTTATGGTTAACTAAAAAAGGATAATTTTGAACCAATTAAAATCTATATTCGATGAAAAACAAATCATTAATTTTCCCATTATGCTTATCATTAGTAGTCGGAATAAGCATGAGTTGTAAAACGACAGCCTCAAAAGAGCCGCCAGCTATTTCACTAGCCGATCTAGACACGACCGTTGACCCTGGACATGACTTTGATGCCTATGCCAATGGCGGATGGAAAAAACTCAATCCACTTCCAGGTGACCGCGCTAGATTTGGATCATTCGACAAACTAGCCGAACTTGCTGAAAAACAATTAAATGGCTTAGTAAAAGAGACCGCAGCTCAGAAAAACGAAAAAGGCTCTATCGCTGACAAAACGGCTACACTTTTCAACTTAGGTATGGATACCATGAAAATCAAAGAGCAAGGGATAAAACCTTTAGCCCCCTATTTTCAAGAGATCGAGAACATCAAAACGATAGATGACGTAGAAATTGAGATCGGCAAATTCCACCTATATGGTTTTAATGCCTTATTTGGATTTTATGGATCCTCAGATGCAAAGAATAGCTCATTGGTGATTGCTCATATTAGTCAATCTGGAATTGGAATGCCTGATCGTGATTACTATGTTAAAGATGACAAAAGATCGATTGACTTAAGGACTAAATATGTTGTTTATATCGAGAAATTGCTCGGCTTACTTGGCGACAACGAAGCGACAGTTAAAAAATCGTCTCAAACAATTATGTCAATTGAGACACGTCTTGCAAAAGCTTCGATGACTCGTTTGGAGCAACGCGATCCAAATAAAACGTACAATAAGATGACCACTAAAGCCCTTGCAGAACTTACACCAGGCTTTAATTGGACCCGTTACTTTACTTCCCAAGGGATTCAAGATCCAGGTGAAATAAATATAAGTCAACCTCTTTTTTTAAAGGAGGTTAGCTCAATTCTTAAAGATGTTCCCGTAGAAGATTGGAAAGTATACCTCAGATATCATTTGATAAGTGGCAACGCTTCTTATCTCTCGGATGATTTTGTCAATGTTCAGTTTGACTTCTATGGTAAGGCAATGACAGGGGTTGAAAAGATGCGACCACGCTGGAAACGTGTCTTAGGTGTTACCAGTGGAGCCTTAAGCGAAGCCATAGGTCAGCTTTATGTTGCTAAATATTTCCCAGCTGAGGCGAAGGAGAGAATGGTGAAATTGGTTGAGAATTTACGCGTTTCATTGGGTGATCGGATCAAGAACCTAGAATGGATGGGACCTGACACGAAAGTTAAGGCACTTGAGAAATTGCACGCAATCAACGTGAAGATCGGCTATCCTGACAAATGGAAAGATTACTCATCGCTTGACATTGTGGATGATTCTTATGTTCAGAATGTCATTCGGTCGAATGAATTCGAAACCAAATTCAACTATGCGAAGATTAATAAGCCTGTCGACAAAGCACAGTGGTTTATGTCACCGCAAACGGTAAATGCGTATTATGCACCCGACATGAATGAGATCGTGTTCCCAGCGGCAATCTTGCAACCACCCTTCTTTTTCCTAAAAGGTGACGATGCGGTTAACTACGGAGCTATTGGGGTCGTAATTGGTCATGAATTAACTCATGGCTTCGATGACGAAGGTCGTAAATTTGACAAAAACGGAAACCTTACCGATTGGTGGACAGTTGAAGACTCTAAGCTTTTTGATGAAAAAGCCAAAGTGCTCTCTGACCAATTCAGCAATTTCATTGTAATTGACTCGCTTCACGCTGACGGCAAACTAAGTCTTGGTGAAAACCTTGCCGATCTTGGTGGGTTAAATATCTCCTATCAAGCATTTAAAACCGTGAATAAAGAGACAGGAAAAATAGACGGACTGACTCCTGACCAAAGGTTCTATCTTGCCTATGCTCACGTTTGGGCTCAAAATATTCGGGACAAAGAGATCGAACGTCGTACCAAAGAAGATCCACATGCTTTAGGAAGACTTCGTGTTCTTGGACCGTTAAAAAACATACCTGAATTCCATCAGGCCTTTAACATCAAGCCCTCGCAAGAGATGTACCTAGAAGAGTCGAAAAGAGCTAAAATCTGGTAGACTAAAAATTAAAACAAAGAAGAGCAGATTCTTAAATGAATCTGCTCTTCTTATTTGCTATACATAGATTACAAAAAATAGTCTATTTGTAATCCAGACATTACATTTAAAGGTTGCCTTTACCAGCCAAGATTTAAATCCATTTTCTAGATTGAATCTGGCTCTAGATTATCTTTCTCAATATCTTTAAAGTAACGATAGGTGCCCACTTTTAATTCAACCGTTGAATCTTCATCACAAACGATTATTCCTTTTGGGTGCAACTGCAGAGCAGAAATGGTCCACATATGATTGATCCCCTCTTCTACAGCATGTCGCAATGCCCGAGCCTTCGAATGGCCAGTAACCAATATTAAAACCTCACGAGCATCCATAACGGTACCTACGCCAACAGTCAGAGCTGATTTTGGCACCTTAGTTACATCATGGTCGAAGAATCGACTATTCACAATGATGGTATCGTTATTTAAGGCTTTATCGCGAGTGCGTGAAGTTAAGCTTGAACCAGGCTCATTAAAAGCGATATGTCCATCAGCACCAATTCCGCCCATAAATAAGTCGATACCGCCTACCGACAATATTTTAGCTTCATAAGCAGCGCATTCACCTTTTAAATCAGGCGCATTTCCGTCTAAGATATTTACGTTAGCCGGAAGGATGTCGATATGACTAAAGAAGTTATCCCACATAAATGAGTGATAACTCTGAGGATGATTTTTAGGGATACCCACATATTCGTCCATATTGAAGGTAACAACGTGTTTAAAGGAAACTTTGCCTGCTTTATAAAGTCTGATCAACTCAGTATATGTTCCCAGTGGTGTACTTCCGGTAGGTAATCCAAGCACAAATGGTTTGCTAGAAGCGCTAACCGATTCATTTATTCTACGAGCGATATAAGCAGCAGACCATTTTGATACTCCAACTGCCTCTGTCTGAATGATAAGTCGCATATTTTTAAATTTTAATATGAAGCCTTAAAAGTGCTAATTTTTTACAAATAAACCATTAGATTCTTCTAAAAAGGAGTAACGAAGGGAGTTTTGTGATTAATTCAGTCATTATTCTATCTGGGATCATTACATTTGTAAGGATCGATAAAACTAGATGCAAATAAATCACGTAGGAGAAATAGCTGGTGTTATTACGGCCATTTGCTGGACTGTTTCGGCATTGTCTTTTTCTTTGGCAACTCGAAGAGCTGGGCCGTTAGCCGTAAACATTGGTCGATTAGTGATTGCCATGATTATGTTTCTAGCCTGGTCAAGGATTGCGAAGGGTCATTGGACACCTTCGGATGCTTCACCCGAAGCGTGGAAATGGCTCTCAATTTCCGGCTTTTTAGGTTTTGTAGCAGGCGATTATTGTCTCTTTAAATCCTACTCCTACCAATCAGCAAAATTATCGATGCTGATCATGTCTTTAGCTCCTCCAGTTGCAGCCCTATTAGGAGCTTTACTTCTGCACGAAAAGCTAACCCTACTCAACGGGGTCGGCATGGTCCTAGTCCTATCCGGAATAGCGATCGTGATACTCAAACAACCGGATCCAGAAGCGAACGGCTCGCGTTTACATTACCCCATTAAAGGATTATTATTAGCGCTAGGAGGAGCCATTGGTCAAGGTGCAGGAGCCGTATTCTCGAAATTAGGCATGGGTGATTACGATCCATTTTCGTCTACACAAATAAGAGTTCTAACCGGAATCATTGGTTTTGTGGTGATCATAACTTTTGCCAGACAATGGCGATCCGTTGGGGATTCCTTGAAGAATAACAAGGCTCTAACCCCTTTATTTATTGGTTCATTTTTCGGTCCGTTCTTAGGGGTTTCCTTAAGTTTATTTTCGTTCCAATATACCACTGTAGGAATTGCCTCCACACTGATTGCTACAGTTCCATTATTTATACTAATCCCCTCTGTATTAATATTTCACGAAAAATTAAATTGGAAAGAAATAATTGGAGCGATTCTTGCTGTGATGGGAATGGTTGTATTTTTTATCTAATAAATACAACCATTAAACCATTTGAAAATGTAGGTATTTAGCTACTTTAGATGGCAGATTAGACAATACACCCTGAATAATGGTATTATTCGGGTTTTATTTTCAATAATAAATGTAATTTTACAAGGTTTATAAAAAAGGAAGAAATTGGCACGCAACACTAGGATTTAAAAGAAATCAGATTGATTTTAAATCGTTTTGAACACCGATTGACTACCTAAATTTTAATAGCTTAAAAGAATATATATGGCAGGCACCGAGCTCTTCGGAGATGAAGAACGGAAAGAAGTTATGGACGTACTTGATACCGGTATATTATTTCGGTACGGACATGATTCACAGCGCAATGGCGTATGGAAAGCCAAAGCTTTCGAACAAGAATTTAGCGCTTATCTAGGAGCAAAACACACCCATTTCTGCTCCAGTGGAACAGCAGCAGACTCCCTTTCCTTAGCCTGTTGTGGTATTGGATATGGCGATGAGGTTATCGTCCCTCCCTATACATTTATCGCTCCCATTGAAGCTGTTTTGGTAGCCGGTGCAATTCCTGTTTTTGGAGAGATTGATGAAACATTATGCTTAAGTCCGGAAGGGATTGAAAAAGCAATCACTCCGCGTACTAAGGCAGTCATGTTGGTTCAAGTCTTTGGCTCGATGGGTCGAATGGATGAGATTATGGCTGTTTGTAAAAAGCATAACTTAATCTTAATCGAAGATGCAGCTCCTGCACTTGGAGGAAGTTACAAAGGAAAGATGCTTGGTAATTTCGGTCATATGTCGGCATTTTCATTCGACTTTTACAAGATTATTACCGCTGGAGAAGGTGGAGCAGTAGCCACCAACGACGATGAACTTTACGATAGAGCTCATAAATATTCCGATCATGGTCACGATCATATTGGAAGTGCTAGAGGAGCAGAGCAGCATCCAATTCTTGGATATAACTTTAGAGGCTCTGAATTAGGAGCTGCGGTAGTGCTAGCTCAATTGCGAAAACTACCTTATATCATTGAAAAACAGAGAGCACATCAACATCGGCTTAAAGAAGTTTTGCGCGAGTTTCCAGAGATCAGACTAAGACATGTTCCTGATGAAGCTGGCGACTCAGCAACGTTCTTATCCTTCTTTTTACCAGATCCAGCTAAGGCTATCAAGGTCTTTGATGAGTTCCAAAAAGAAGAGTTAAGCGCATCCTATTGGTACCGCAATAATTTTCATTACCACCGTCAATGGGGCCATCTGAAAGAGATGAAATCGATTTACAACTTACCGGTGATGAAATTAAATAATGTTCCAGATTACACCAATTTAGAAGTTCCTCAATCAGATGAGATCATGCAACGGTTAATGATGACTCAGATTATGGTTAATTGGAGTGAAGAGGAGCTAAATACGATTGCCTCAAAAATGAGGTCAGCATTAAAAAAAGCACTTAAATAATTGCATATGTTCAGAAATTTAAAACCAGTCGGTAGAATTTTATATGGTCGAAACAGTTTCGATCAGCTTGGAGATGTACTTGATGAATTAAGAGTTGAAAAAAACTCATTCGTTCTATTTCTTGTCGATGAATATTTTGAAGGGAAAGATTTCCTCAAACGTATTCCGATGAAATCACAAGACATTCTAAAAATTATCGATATCACAGACGAGCCTAAAACAAAGACTGTTGACGAGATGGTTGCTGAGATTAAAAATCTTGGTATTGGTTTACCCGTATCAGTGGTAGGCATTGGAGGTGGAAGTGTCATGGATTATGCGAAGGCTATTCGTTTAATGTTCACCAACGAAGGCTCTTCGGTGCAATATCAAGGTCTTGACTTTATTAAAAATAAAGGTGTTCATTGCACCGTTATTCCGACAATATCTGGCACAGGAGCTGAAGTATCGATTACAACTGTACTTACTGGTCCAGTAAAAAAATTAGGCATCAAAGGAAACTTTACGGCTGCCGATCAGATCGTTTTAGATCCAGAATTGATCACCACTGTTCCTGAGCCACAACGATTCTACACAGCGATGGATTGTTACATCCACAATGTCGAAGCCTTAAACGGATACAGAAGATCTGTCATGGGTGATTCATTGGGGATCGAATCGCTTCGTATATTCAGAGAAATTTATCTAAGTGCAGATACGCGTACTCCAGAAAACGAAGAGAAACTGATGGTTGCATCTTATCTAGGAGGCTTATCATTAACCTATTCGGAAGTTGGTGCTTGTCATGCCATGTCATACGGTTTAGCTACAGTTACCAATATCCATCATGGAGTTGGAAATTGTGTGGTATTCAACCAGCTAGATGAGTTCTATCCTGATGCGGTAAAAGAATTTAGAGAGATGATGACCCTTAACAATATCGAGATTCCTAGAGGAGTAACAGCAAATTGCACTCCAGCAGAGATCGACATTATGATTGATGTTTCACTGACCTTGGTCTTTATGTGGCAACATGTTTGTGGTCCAGAGTGGCAGAAAATCATCACACGCGACAAGCTTCGCGGACTATTCATGAAAATGTAATTCAATTAGAATGACTAAAATAATTAAAGTAGGAAATATTGATTGTGGAGCTGACAAGCTTTTTCTTATCTCAGGACCTTGCGTTGTTGAAGATGAGAAATTGATGATGGATACGGCTGAATTTCTAGTCCGTCTATCTGAAAAACTAGACCTCCCCTTGATTTTCAAATCGTCTTTTCAAAAAGACAACAGAAGTTCTTCCGAGTTCTACTCTGGTCCAGGGATCGATAAAGGACTTGCCATACTTCAGAAAATCAAAGAGCAATTTAAAGTTCCGATCCTTACCGACATCCATTATCCAGATCAAATTGCAGCTACTGCTCAGGTTGTAGATGTCATTCAGATACCGGCTTATTTGGTTATGCAGACAACTTTAGTGGTAGAAGCGGCTAAAACAGGAAAGGTGATCAACCTAAAACATGCACAATACCTTTCTCCTGAGAATATGATCAAACCGGTCAAGAAAGTTGAGATGGCAGGCAATGAAAATATCATGGTCACTGAACGGGGATATGCTTTTGGATACAACGATTTAATTGTTGATCCACGAAGTTTCTATCATCTGCGTTCTACCGGTTATCCCGTGATTTTTGATGTGACCCATTCGATCCGTAAGTATGGGATTCCAAGTTCAGACCCAAGAGGTGGATCACGTGAATTTATACCTACTTTAGCTCGTGCTGGAGTGGCAGCCGGAATCGATGGACTATTCCTCGAAGTACACCCTGATCCTTCAAAAGCGTTATGTGATGCTGCAAGTCAGATGTGTATAGCAGATGTTGCCGAATTCCTTAAACCATTGCTTGAGATTCACAATACAGAAGTAAAATATAGAACTAAAATTTAAATCATTAATTATATGGAATTTTTTCTTGACTCCGCAAATCTTGCAGAAATTGAAGAAGCCCTTAAATTGGGAATCATTGATGGTGTGACAACTACACCAACTTTTATGCATAAAAACGGGATTACCGACATAGACGGTGCAATCATTAAGTTATCTAAAATGGTTCCTGTTCTGATGATTGAAGCACTTGGTGAAACTGCTGAAGAAATTGTCACTGAGGCTCATCGCCTATTAGAGCTTGGACTAGACAAGAAAAAAACAGTCTTTAAAATCCCTGTTAATTTCGAAGGTGTTAAAGCTTGCAAGAGACTTCACAACGAAGGATTCTTAGTTAACCTGCATCTTGTTTACAACATACAACAAGCTTATATGGCCTTAACAGCCGGTGCTAATTACGTATGTGTTTTGGTTGGCCGTATGCAAGATCAAGGTCACGATGCGCTATCGTTAGTTAAACAAATTGTTGACGTGATCAAAGAGTACAACTACGATTGCAAAGTGATGTTCTCTTCAGTTAGATACCCTGAACATGTAAAAGATGCGTTAACGCTAGGAGCGCATAACATAACATTACCTTGGAGTATCATGAAAAAGCTAGGTGACAATCACCTTACAAAGTTAGGTACAGATCAATTCTTCCAACATACGCGTCTGATGACCATTCAAGTTAAGAGTGTGATCTCGGATGCGAATCCAACAGTTGATATTACTTGTAAGGTTACAGATGCCTTGTTGAAAATGACAGAATCAGGCATGGGTGCTGTATCGGTAGTCTCTAAAGATGGCAAGCTTGCCGGAATCTTTACTGACGGAGATCTTCGTCGTCAATTGCGTATTTTAGGCGATAAGATCAGCTCGGCCACAGTTGGTGAGTGTATGAGTCCAAATCCAATTTCAGTTGAAGGAGACGCGCTTCTACAAAAAGCAGCTGATATTTTCAACGCCAATAAAGTAGACAACATCATTGTTACTGAAAATGGATTACCAATTGGCATGTTAGACATTCAAGATTTAGTGAAATTAGATCTATTAAACTAGATCACATCAAGGGCTAAAAAAAGGCGAAACAATTGTTTCGCCTTTTTTTAGCCCTTGAAATTAATGTTTTATCACCTCTTCGATCACCTTCCCAGATACAGATGAAGATGGCGTAATCCCTAAAAATGCAGCAATAGTTGGCACTACATCTGTGGCATTTGTTCGTCTAGTTAAAGTTCCTTTTTTAATCCCACTACCATACCAAACTAATGAAACCTGATTATTATCGGTATAATCAAGAGGATTATATTTATCTTTTGGCTGCCAGCCAGCTTCATATTTTATCAAAATATCACCCGATCTCTTGATATGAAAACTATTTTGAAAAGGAGCGGCCTCAACGGTGACAAAATTATTCGCATCTACTGCCATGGATGACTTAGCAGAGGCAATACCTTCAAATTGATTTAAAAATGAAGCCACACTCTCCTGCATATCATGCAGGTCTACTCTCTTTTTATCTATGAGTTCATGATCGAGGTAAACCATCTGATTTGCAAATAACTCAATCCAATTAGCCTCTCCATATTTAATATTCAAATATGATTTTAGCAGGGCAATAGCACTCTCTGGGTTAAATATCCCTGCGGTCATATGATATTTCTCCTTTAAAAGATTAGCAGAATAAGACATGCTATTTAAGCCAGTTAAATAGATTAGAATCTCATTGGTTCCGAATCCCGTCTCCAGGTACTTTAAAAGTTCGGCAATATCGCGATCAAGTCTCAAATAGGTATCTTCCATCTCAACAGAGAAAGAGCCGAAAGAGTAGCGATGGTAATCCATGGAGGAAAATACTAGCGTAAGTATATCTGGAGATAGATCAGCGCCCAACTGCTCTTTAGGAATCATTTGGAGTGCAAAATCTTTGACCAAAGTATTTCCCCATGGGGTCGTTTTAAGAATTTTATAAGATCCTCCCGCCTCTTTCTTTAATTTTCCTAGATCGTATGGGAAAGTCCGCTGTCGTCCAGGATAACCATTCTCCTTTGGCAGGTCTACGCTCTCGGAATAATAGTTTATATCCTTGAGTAATGTCCAATCGGCACCGATATACATATCGGCCATCTTAAATCCATTGAAATCGAATGCCCACTTTGGGAATGTCTCAGTATAGTAAGAGCTTGAGATCATCTTGCCGGATAGATTATCCATCCAATATGCTCCATTTGCAGCATGGCCTGCAGCTAGAACAGCTGAAATATCATTCATCGCAACACTAAAGACTTTCGATCGACCATTGGTGACTATTTTAAGTTGATCACCTAGAGTTGGAGTCATTAATTTCATTGCTGACCGATCACCTTCATCAGAGTCAGCTCCGACCGTAGTATAAAATTCATCGCGAATGGCATTGACCTCTTTATTCTTTAATCGATCGATCCAGCTATCATTCACAATACCATGTCTGGAAGGATTAGAACCGGTTGACAATGTTGCCATATTAACCGAAGGACGCTGAATTAAATGGTCGTAATGGTGATTTGTACATACATATCCCGAGCGGTATAAGCGTTGGAATCCCCCTTCACCAAACTTATCCCAGTAGCGATCGATGTAATCGGGATTAAAATCCTCAATAACTAGTCCAATCACCAAGCGAGGGAGATTAGTCGATGAGGTTGTATGCCCTTGCGAGAAAGCTAAAATTGGCAAGAACAAAAAAAGAATAAAAGAGAATACCTTATTATGCATTATTTTATTTATTAAGCTAGACCAATGGCCTACCAATTACTGTAAGGATTCAGTGCCAACTGTGAATTATAATAGCGACGATCACCCGTTACTTCTAAACCAATCCACGGAGGGAGGGCGAAGAATTCATCTTCCGAAGTTAACTCTATCTCCGCAATCAACAATCCCTGATTTAGGCCTGAAAATTCATCCACTTCCCAAACCTTACCATCATAAACCACCTCCGTACGAAACTTTTCAATGATCGGCAGTGGGCATAATAGGAACAATTCATTTGCTTCATCCACTGGAATCTCATACTCATATTCCGATCGGCTTACACCAGAAGTCGGACCTTTGATCGTCAGAAAACCTTGGTCACCAGCCACTCTTACTCTTACAGTACGTTGACCATCAGAGACAAGATAACCCTGTTTATAGGAGACTGGCACACCTAATTCTCGCCAAGTATTTTGAGAAATCAAAAACTTTCGTTCTATCTCGATACCCATATACTATCTAACTATCAATGATTTAAAATCAATCTCTTGAAATCTAGCCACCTCTTTCATCCATCGATCTTGAACAAATGAGACATGTGCAGGGTGACTATTATAACTTTCAAAATCCGCTGCATGATCGAAATTCATCGAAAAACCATAGGTGAAATCGTTCTTTGGACTTATCTGGTTATAGACTTGAAAATTTTTAACTCCAGGAATCTGGCTTAAAATAGTCAATCCATCCTTCAGAAATTTATCCGTCAGAGGTGATTCTACAGCATGTATTAAATCAAAAATCACCATATGCTGTATCGTTTCCATCATTCGTATTTCCTTGATTTATATTTTTATTTAATTCCAATTCTGAAAGATCTCAAATAAGCTTCTATCACGTTGGCCAAAACAATTTATCACTTGTTAAAACTATTCAATTTTACGGGATAAAAAAAGCGATTATTTAGGTTAAAAACCAAGCATCATAAGCATACCAAAGGAAAGGATTCGTATTTTTACAAAAAAACAGGTGAATCGGACCCTAGAAGTATGTGTTGAGACATTTCGAGAAGCAGAGGCTGCCGTTAAAGCAGGAGCCATGCGTATTGAACTATGTGCTGATCTTTTCTGTGGAGGCACAACCCCATCCTTGGAGATTGCCAAGCAAATAATTAAAGAACTCAGGGTCCCGGTTATGGTTATGATCAGGCCTCGAGGGGGCGATTTCTGCTATACTCAAAAAGAGTTTGAATTGATGTGTGATGAGGTAAGCATATGCCATCAGCATCAAATAGACGGCGTGGTGTTTGGAATCTTAAACCCAGACCAAACCATTGATATAGAGCGAACAAAGAAACTGGTTCAGCTAGCCCGCCCCTTGCAGGTGACTTTTCATAAAGCGATAGATGAGACTCCCGATTTAGTGCAATCCGTGCAAGAGTTAAAAGATCTTGGTGTCGAGAGAATCCTCAGCTCAGGTGGCAAGCCAACGGCCTTAGAAGGGAAAGAAAATTTACTGCAAATGATAGAAAGAGCCGGGCCTGAATTACAAATCATTGTGGCAGGCAAGGTGACCTGGGAGAATCTCGACACGATCACCCAGGCGATTCCAAATAAGGAGTACCATGGCCGTAGAATTGTAAACTTCTAAATTAGTGTTGATCGTGGTTCTTCAATGCGAGATTTCGAAGAACAGGGGCTTTCCAAGCCGTAACTGATACAATGAGTAAGGTCATAACACCACCAAAAACCACCGAAGGGATAAGACCCATAAAACGAGCGGCAACGCCAGATTCAAAAGCACCCAGCTCATTGGAAGAACCAATAAAGATACTATTAACGGCAGCTACCCGCCCTTTCATCTCATCAGCGGTATAGAGCTGAAGAATACTTGAGCGGATAATAACGCTTACATTATCAAATACTCCACTTAGAAACAGGCAAGAAGCTGACAAAATGAAATTTGTCGACAAGGCAAACACAATCATGCAAAGACCAAACCCAAAAACGCTAATGAGCATATGAAAACCAGATCGAGAAACGGGCGGTTTAAAAGTCAAAATTACGGACATAATAATTGCCCCAAAAGCTGGACAAGCACGCAGAAATCCTAACCCTTCAGGACCCACATGTAGAATATCGGAAGCAAAGACTGGAAGCATAGCGACCGCACCCCCAAAAAGGACCGCAAACATATCTAAAGCAAAGGCATTCAACAGAATTTTTCGTTGAAAAACATAGGATACACCCTCTTTAATCCGAGCAAATATCCCCTCAACAGCGCCCTCAATTTGAGCAACTTTACCTGGACTCTTAATCAGCAACAGCAAGACAGAGCAAATAAGATACAAAATAAGGACTATGCTATAAGCAGGCACAATACCCCAGAATCCATAAACCAATCCACCCAATGCTGGACCCATAACGGCGCCAATATGCCAAACGGTACTACTCCAAGTAGAAGCTGCGGTAAGCAGATCACGCGTAACTAACTGACCTAATAACGCAGTATGCGCCGGCATTAATATCCCACGAACAATACCAGTAATGAATATGGTTACAAATATTGGAGCCACTCCATACAGTTGCTGCATTGAGGAATCTGGCAGACTATAAATTGTAAGGATAACAGAGCTAATAAGCAATAAGAAAGTGGTGTAGAATATAATTTTCTTGCGATCCCATACATCCACAAAATGACCAGCGAACAAGGCAATACTCACTTGAGGGATGACCTCCGTTAAGCCAATTAAACCTAGCGAAAGAACATTCTTGGTTATCGAATAAAGTTGCCAACTGACAATAACCGACTGCATCAAGTTTGCCACAGTCAATAAAAATCGATACGTCAGAAAAAGACTAAAATCTTTATTTTCTAATACTTTAAATGCTTCGCCCGAACGATTTTTATTCATTCTTAGTTCGTGATTAGATTAAATATCCTTTTAATTGATCAAGCGAAACTTCTTCAAAAGATCCAATCGAATAATCAGCTAAAACTATCTCCTCTTCTGATATACCTTCAGTTCGAAGGACAATACAAGTCATACCCGCTCTTTTGGCAGCCAACAATCCATTTGGCGAATCTTCAAAAACCAAACATTCGGTGGGCACAACACCTAATTTATGAGCCGCAGCCAGATAAACTAAAGGCTCTGGCTTGCTTTTCCCTGCTTCACTGGTAGTCATAACAACTTCGAAATAAGATTTAATCTCACTCCGTTCAAGCAAGATAGTAGCGATTGCGGGAGAAGATGAGGTTGCAACGCCCAATTTTATTCCAGCGTTTCTCAACTCATTTAAAATCGCGCCAACACCTGGATTCAGGATCAAAGCAGGCAAGGAACAAAAATACTCACACCGAAACAACTCATCAAACTTTAGCAAATCTTGAATACTTTGAGACAGACCAAACCGTGCGATTAAGTCTAGATACATAAAATCGGTAGCAGTACCTAGGTAGGTTCGGTGTATCTCTGGGGAAACATCAAGGCCTAACTTTTTAAAAATATCACGCTCGATCAGAATATGAAGTGGCTCACTATCAATTAAAACGCCATCCATATCAAATATTACTGCCTTAAGTTGTCTCATAATAAAATTGGAATTCTCACAAGAAATAATCACTTCAAATATATAACGGCCAATTTAGTATATTAGTTCTATATTTTTCTTTTAAATCATAACTTTGAATTGAAATATATTAAATAATTTAGGCTTACACCGATCTTTGAAAATCATATTGAAATCTGCTATTTTTAGAACTGGTTCTTTGGTCATTCTTTTCACAATGATTCTCTTAAGTCCTGCACGCGCAACTGACTTATACAGCAGTACTTATGAACTAAAAATTGAGAGCAGTGATAACCCTTCTAGTAAATCAGATAGTCTACCTAATTTAATAACAATCGAGAAAGAGCTTGTAAAACCCAAAGTTACAAAGCTCGCGTATAAAAATCATTTCAATGATAGCATTCGAAAATCAAGTGACAAAAACATTGGCAATCTAAGATTCAATGGGCTTTCGAATCTAAAAACCAAAGGAGAGAAAAATTTCTTGTCACGTAATCTATTGGCGATGATTATTCGAGAAAATAGAGCTGCAAAAGAACTTCTTGGCGTTAATAGTTCATTGTATTTCACACAGTACAACGGGAAAAAAATTGGCAAAATAAGGTTTTTACAGCTTGAAATCTGGGGGCCATCGATGGAAGACACCCTGGGGAAAGCCACTCAATGGATTAGTAAGCTTGGGAATAATATTCACACAAAAACGTCAGAAAAGAGATTAATGAGTCAGCTGCTATTTAATTCTGGAGAGCTCATAAATCCCAAGTTAATGGCAGAGAATGAGAAATTCATCAGAGATCAGCCTTATATTCAAGATGTTGCTATCACTTTATCGTATTCAAAAACAGAGCCTGAGACTGTAGATGTCCTTGTAATTATAAAAGAGAAATTTGAATATGGGATAAAGGGAGACCTAAGCAGTACAACTCAAGAACTCGAGCTAACCGATCAAAACATGTTTGGCTTAGGGCACCAATTATCCGTTAGAGGTGATTACTACCCAACCGAAACAAAACAATGGGGAGGCAGTTTTAAATACCAGATCAGCAATTTAGATCGCAAGTTTATCCAATTAGGGCTTGAGTATACCGATGATTACACGAAGAATCAATTATCAACATTTATTGAAAAACGATTTATCGCTTCTAGAGCAGACTGGGCTGGAGGGATAAATATCGATCGTGTATTCTCAGATCATTTTGCAACACCTTATTCCTATACTCGACTGGATACCGCAGTCTCCTCTCTCAATACGGATGTATGGTATGGAAGACGACTTGAAAATAACAGTCTAATATTTGGAAATACCATTTTATCAGGCCGTCACGTCCACGAGAAATATTTTGAAAATCAGAGCATTCTTCCCGAAAACAGTATTTTTAGAAGTCATGACTTTTTCCTCGGAGCAATTGGATTTAGTAAACGGGATCTTTTTAAAGATAACCGGGTATATGGTTATGGGGTTACAGAAGATATTCCATATGGAAGATATGCAGAGATGGCAGCTGGATTTGATTTAAACTCGACTAGAATTAGACCCTATTTTCATCTCAACTATTCTAGAGCCATGATCACAAAGAGTGGAAGTTATTTCAAGTGGAAAATTGGTCTAGGTGGATATCTACATGATTCAAGTCTAGAGCAAGGGGCGATGCTTCTTAGTGGCAATTACTTCTCCAACTTTGTCCACATCAATAGCCATCCGTATCGTTTTTTTATCAATTTCGAGCTTCTTTCTGGAATCAATCGCTATCCCGAAGAGCAACTGATGGTTAATCATAAATTTGGTGTACGTGACTACTTCTCACTTCAGACTAAAGCCACCAACAGACTGAAATTCAATATTGAGACCGTACGATTCTGGGAATGGCACCAATCGGGCTTTCGGTTTGCCCATTATTTCTTTGCTGATGGAGCATGCCTATCAAACGATATGAGTAAGATCTTCAACGACAGTTTCATTGGTGGAGTCGGTGTTGGACTGCGGATACACAATGAGTCATTGGTGTTTAATGTGCTTGAAATCAGACTAAGCTGGATCCCCATTGCGCCTCAGGGGACCACGCCCTATATTTTCAATATGTTCGGCCAGCCAAAATCAAAATTCGAAGACTTCCTAGGAGGCAAGCCACGTGAGATAAATTACCAATAAAACACTTCGTTGTTAAATCACTTTTTTCTTAATGATTACAGCCTCTTTATGACTTCCTTGGAATAGTTCATAACAACGATAGCTGCAGGCTAAGGCACCATTGAAAAGATCGATTTTCTTTGCAGGCTTAAGTCCAACACTCTTCAGTCCATCCATTGAACTGGAAATAATCCAAGCCTGATAACCGGCGAACTTATTCTTAAGGGTATCACCGATTGCGGCATACAGTTCAACTATCGACTGTGGCTTCATCCGCTCACCATATGGTGGATTCGTGATTATCACCCCTGAAGCTGAAGGAGGCGTAAGAGTTAGAAAGTCCTGAACTTCTAGGTCGATTACTTTGGTTAGACTAGCGCTTTTGACATTCGCTCTTGCTATAGCCACATCTTTAATGGAAATATCAGAACCAATAATCTTGCACGAACTCTCCTTTTCATAATCACCATTACAAATCTCAGCAAATAATTCCTCATTAAAATCTGGCCATTTTTCAAAACCAAAAGAGGTCCGATACATCCCTGGAGGTATCCCCTTTGCGATAAGTGCCGCTTCAATTAAAAGGGTACCAGAACCGCACATCGGATCAATAAAATCACGTTCGCCATGCCATCCTGTCAATAGAATCATTCCAGCGGCTAAAACCTCATTTAAGGGAGCATCACCTTGGCCAATCCGATAGCCCCTTTTGTGAAGCGATTCTCCCGAACTATCTAAGGATAGGATACACCGATTCCCCATTAAATAGACATTTATCCGCACATCTGGATTCTCTGGATCTACCGATGGTCTTTTACCTGTCTGCTCCCTGAACTTATCAACAATGGCATCTTTAACCTTCAGAGAAGCGTACATGGTATTGAGGAACATTTCAGACTGAACAGTGCTATCAAGTGCGAATGACTTTCCAAGAGCTAGGTATTTATCCCACGGTATTTTCTTGGCATGATCGTATAAATCATCCCGATTTTCAACATCAAATTCTGCAATCGGCTTGAGTATTTTCAATGCGGTACGCAAATGAAAATTAGCTTTATACATCATCTCTTGATCCCCAAAAAAGGAGACAGCTCTTCGTTCAACCGTAACAGATTCGCCACCTAAGGCCTTAATCTCTGTCGCTAAAACATGCTCAAGACCGGCAAAAGTCTTTGCTACAATTTTAAACCTACTCACTTATTATATTTTAATTACTTCCTCTAAGAATAACAAATCAGCCCTCTAAGTTCAATGCAAATATTTTGACGCATGCAAAATAGGTTGCGATGAAGAAAACTCTAAATACCCCCTCCATGAAAAAACTCTGTGCTTCTATTCTTTGTCTGAACGACTTTCGAATAAGGGACTAAATCGTTTGTCACCCAAACGTTTCCACCAATAACCGAGTCGTGACCAATCGTTATCCGACCCAAAATTGTTGCATTAGAATAGATGATCACATTATCTTCCACGATTGGATGGCGAGGAATTCCCTTAACCGGATTCCCCTTTTCATCAAGCGGAAAACTTTTGGCACCCAAGGTAACGCCCTGGAAAAGTTTTACATTTTTACCAATTATACTTGTTGAGCCAATCACGACTCCAGTACCATGATCGATTGTAAAATATTCTCCAATGACAGCTTCCGGGTTGATATCTATCCCAGTCTCAGAATGTGCCATTTCAGTAATTATCCTAGGAATTAATGGAACCCCTAATGAAAAAAGGCTGTGCGCAATTCGATAACTAGAAATTGCTTTTATAGCTGGATAACAAAAGATCACCTCTCCCATACTATTGGCAGCAGGATCACCTAAATAGGCCGCGCTAACATCGGTAATCATCACACGCCGAAGCTCAGGCAGAGCCCGAATAAACTGATCAGAAACACGCTCTGCATCCATCCTTTTCCCTGAAAGATCACGATTTGTCTCTTGCTCACAGATAAAACACAACCCTGAAAATATTTGATCCCTTAGCAAATCATTCACTTCACTCACTAGCTTGCACATGTAGGTCTCAAGATTGCTAGTCTTTAGGTCGATCTCACCAAAAAATCCTGGAAATATAAGTTGTCTGATTTTATCTACCAGAGTCTTTAATTTCTCGGCAGAAGGCATTGATTCTCCAGCACGATGCTTATGCGATAAAACATTGAATGAACTAGCGTCGAGCAAAGGTCTGACAGTCGAATCGATCCAAGAATCGGCATCTTTCATGTTTTCTTCCATTAATTTAAGCGTATAATATCCAATTTGCTAATCTATATTATTTTTAAACCTTCTCTATTTTCACGACTAAAAACCATGCTTTTTCAAAGCAATCAAAGCGTTTGCCAGACGAGATTCTCCTAATCCATTTACAAGTTCGTAGTTGAACCCAAATGATTCAATCTCTTGGCAATAGATCTTTAACAATTCTGCTCTTCGTGCTCCACCATTCTCCCGAACGGAATCGGCCACCCATTCAATATCGGTACAACAAACTAAAAACAGATCTATATCTGACGACTTGATTTGGTCAATTAGCCACGCTGGGCATTGATCAAAAACCAAGTCAAACCATACTTTAGTCAGTATAAGCCAAGTATCCAGAAACAAAATTTTCAGATCGCCTTGTAAGGCTAATCGTTTCTCTTGTTCAATCTGGTTACGAGCAATCGCTACAACATCATCATAACCATATGGTCTTCCTAACTGCTCGACATAGGTCCGGGCAAACTCAGGCAGCCAAATCGTATCATAAGCCTCGGCCAAATTTTGCGCCAACGCGGTCTTTCCCGTTGATTCTGGTCCTGTGATTACAATTCGAATCATACCGTATTACTTCTACTTGCAATTAGATCTGGTTCTTTTCGCCATTCATAATAACCGACAACAGCCATTATTGCATATACAAAGAAAAGAAAAACAGTTGGATAAAGTCCTAAATAAAGATACAATACGGTAGCGGTCAAATCACCAACGATCCAAATCAACCAATGCTCGAGCTTCTTACGAGCTAACATCCAAGTGGCAATGATGCTTAAAGCGGTAATAAATGCATCGGCTAAAGGTGTTGGCGAATCGGTATATCGACTTAAGAAAACATACATAGAACCCAATAAAACCAGATTAAGTAAACCCAGATTAAGCCAAAGGCCTTTTGAGCTGCGCGACACGCTTAGACGGTCGTGCTTCTCTCCCCCTTTTGTCCAACTATACCAACCATAAACGCTAATCATTAAATAATAACCTTGCAAAGACATACTTGCATAGAGCTTAGCCTCAAAAAATACGCCACAATAGAGCAACGCGGTAAGTATCCCTGCAGGCCAAGTGTAAATATTTTGACGGATCGAAAACCAGATATAGATTAATCCAAATAGAGCACCCCCTATTTCCAATTTATTTGATAAGACCCAATCTAAAATCACGTGCATAAGGGTACAGGATCATACGAAGTTAAGGTGATCAATTGCAAAGAACTATTTACCCAGATAGCGATTGAAGGATTGCTGATCTGAAAGTATCTCTAATGCTTTCTTAAGCTCCGGATCATCTTCGCTAACAATCTGATAAAAGACACTGGTGGTAAACAGTTCGCGTGCCACAAAAGCCTTAATCTGACGTTTAATCAAAACACTAGAAACTTGTAAACTCTCAACATCTTTTTTGATCTTCTCTTTCTCCCCTTGGCGAATTAATTCTTCCATCATCTCTTCGGTAACCTGAAAATTCTTTCGGAAGTCATCTGAGGATGCATATTTACCCTTTAAGACATCCCGATTTTTATCGAGATACCCCACCACAAAAGGAAATACAATATTTTTCCGAACTAACGTATTGAAATATCGATAGAACCTAGAGGTATCCATTGGGATAAAGATATCAGGCACAATCCCTCCACTCGCATAAACTTTTCGTTTAGTGACCAATGTTTTCATCATCAAAGAATCAGGCAATGAGATACTGTCTTTATTAAACATCTCCCCCTTCACAAATCTCTTCTCATAATCGTTGCGATAATCTTTAAGATCATCTTTATACGGCTTTTGAATATTCCGTCCCGCAGGAGTATAATAATGGGCGGTAGTAAGTCGGATCAATGAGCCATCAGCTAGCGGGAATGGTTGCTGAACCAAACCCTTTCCAAATGAACGACGTCCAATAAGAACCCCTCTATCCCAGTCTTGAATAGCGCCAGAGACAATTTCAGAGGCAGAAGCCGAACCTTCATCGATCAACAAAATCAAATTTCCATTCATAAAGCCACCTCGGGTAGTGGAATAGTAATCGCGTCTAGGACTATGGATCCCCTCCGTATATACAATTAGTTTCTTCTCATCCAGAAATTGATTCGCTAGTTCGAAAGCCGCCCCAAGAAATCCGCCTCCATTCCCTCTTAGATCTAACACCAGATTTCGAATTTTTCCCTTTTTATTCAAGGTATTCATGGCCTCTTTATATTCATCTACCGTTGTGGCAGCAAACTTATTAAGCTTGATATAGGCCGTCTCTGAGTTCAAAAGAAATGAAGCATCTAGACTGAAGATAGGAATCTTGTCACGAATAATTGTGAAATCAAGCAACCCTTTTTCCCCTTTTCTTAAGATATTTAGATTCACTTTAGTTCCTTTATCCCCACGAAGCAATTTAAAAACCGCAGGATTTTTCAATCCAATATTTACAATTGATTTTCCGTCAACCTTTATGATGCGATCACCAGGTCTGAGTCCTACCAGTTCAGATGGCCCGCCAGGTATAGTTGTCAAAACCATCAAGGTATCCTGATAGATATTAAAAGAGATGCCAATACCTTCAAAATTTCCTTCTAGAGGCTGGTTCATCTCTGCCACCTCATCTTTGGAGATATACACCGAATGGGGATCCAAAGAAGAGAGTACCTCACTAATAGCATGCTCGGTAAGCTTATTTATATTTGTCGTATCGACATAGAAATTATCAACTAGATTGAGCACGCGACCAAATTTAATCGCTTGTGTCTGAACGTCCTGAGCAAGCAAGGAAGCTTGAAAAAATAAAGAAAGGCACAAGAATACTCCGAGGGATTTTCCCATTATTCGATAATAATTCATGATTTTGTAATTCATTACGAAAGATAAAAACGCTCAATAAAAAGATGGATCACACTATTGATTCCTTTCGATTTCTGAGTTATAAAATAGATGGATCAAAAATATAAAAAAAAAGATGAACAAATGGGTTTGCTCATCTTTTCTAAAGAGTATAAAAACAAGATTATAACTTAGGTGAGGGAAAGATTGATTGAACTTCGATAGTCGTTAAATTCATTGATTAGCGCAGTAAATAGCTCCTTGACTGTTATTATTCGATCAGTTTTCCAGACATTACTTCCAGCAAAAGCGTAACCATGTTTGAAATTTCCTTTTAAAGCCGCAGAAAGTGATGCAATAATACAATAAGGAGCGGTGCTAATATCACAAGTCTTGATGCAATTCACAGGGCAATTCTTTGGTTGTTTAGTGCCTGCCTCAACTTGATCTAGGAATACACTTGAGATAGCTCTACCAGGCATACCAACCGGACTTTTAATGATCCGGACATCCTCCTTTTTCGCATCTAAGTAGGCTTGTTTAAATTTATCTGAAGCATCACATTCGACAGTGGTAACAAAACGAGTCCCCATTTGCACACCGGCAGCCCCCATAGCCAGAAATTTATCGATATCAGCTCCGGTATAAATTCCGCCGGCTGCAATAACTGGAATAACAACTCCATTTGCTAGACCGATCTCATTTGCAACGGCAATAACCTCAGGCATGATATTTTCAAGAGAGAAAGCCTCATCATCTATTTGTTCAACTTTAAATCCAAGATGACCACCCGCTTTAGGACCTTCGACAACAATAGCATCGGGTAAATAATCGAAATTAGCTTTCCATTTATTACAGATCAAGGCGGCACCTCGTGCCGATGAAACAATCGGAGCCAACCGTGTTTTAGAACCCGGCGTTAGGTATTTAGGTAAATCGAGTGGCAAACCTGCACCAGAAAAAATAATATCCACCCCTTCTTTAATAGAAGTTTCCACAAGATCAGCATAATTTGACAGAGCGACCATAATGTTAACGCCGATCACCCCCTTCGTATGTTCACGAGACTTCCGAATCTCCTCCGTTAAGCCATAAATGCAATTTTCAAGATAATCGGAGGAGTGATCTTTATATAAAAATCCTATTCCTGCGGGAGAAATAACACCGACTCCACCTTCGTTCGCAACAGCTGTTGCCAATCCGGAAAGGGATATTCCTACACCCATTCCACCTTGTATGATAGGCAGATCAATTTGAAGTCCACCAATGTTCAGATTTTTCATGTTCGGAAATATTCGTAAATAGTTATATGTACAATTAGCTAGAAAAAGCTTTGATGTCGAAAAGCAGTACAATGATAAATACTAAATAGGTTCAAACCTTTAGAAATGGGTCGCACTGCAGAAAAAGGGAACAAATGAAGGAATTTGGGACGAAATACAAGTTATTCAGGGACGAAAAACACATCAAAACCGACCTATTAGACTAGAGATCAGTTTGCGTTAATGCTTTAAAGCTTGGAATAAAGTGGCGTGAGACCGGAATCTTAAAGTCTAATTTATCAAGTTCAAGAAAATAGCCTTTAGAGTTGCCTGATATAGCTTTGACTCTATTCAGATTAACGATCCAGCAACGATGGCACTTGGCAAACTGAGTGTTTTGCTCGAGTTGATGTTCTAAAAAGACGAAGGATTGTCGGAAAAGTTTCTTTCTACAGACCCCCTTCTCCAATAAAAAAATTTCGATGTAGTTACCTGAGGAGTGAAAGACTAAAATATCAGATAATACGGCATTAAAATGATCTTTCCCATTTTCACCAACAAGGAGAAAATCTTTATGGAGTATTGGGACAATCTTCTCATCCCCAAAAAAATGTCGACGGCTATTATCCAAAACACTAACCATTTTAGCCTTTAGAGTATGGTTATAGTTAATCAGATTTAAAAGAAGTAGGGGTAATAAGGCTAAGGCTCCAGTTCGAAAAATAGGAAGAGTTTCAAGTTCTGTCTGGTTCACATTCCAGGCCATCAGGATTAGGATGACAAAGAGGTTACTAAAGAGCCAGATATTCCAAATTATCTCTTTTAAGACAGTCCAATTGTTTGTATTGAAGGTCTGGGGCATTAAGCCAGGCAATATAAGGTTGTTAGCCAGAAGGCTCAGCACGCACATAACGCCAGCACCTAGAACAAAGTAACCGTCATTTTCTGACTTTAAAAAATTAATACCAAAAGGTTGGAAATAAAGCACCAAAAGCACAAAGCTCATTCCAACCAAGCCGATCGTTTTGGCATTGTGTTTAAAATGATTATTAAAGGGATACGGCTGGTGTAAATTCTCGAACATACGTCTAATTTAACGATGCTAAGGTAATAAAATCGCAATTAGGTTGTACTTGCAAAGAAAAAGGTATTTCCCCGAAAAAAACGCTACAAAAAACAGACTTCCTAAAAACACAAAAGCTCCAGAATTTCTTCTGAAGCTTTGCGGTCTGGACGGGACTCGAACCCGCGACCTCCGCCGTGACAGGGCGGCATTCTAACCAACTGAACTACCAAACCAATAAAATAAGAACAAAAATAGCGGTCTGGACGGGACTCGAACCCGCGACCTCCGCCGTGACAGGGCGGCATTCTAACCAACTGAACTACCAAACCATTTTTATCTTCGAAGAACTTTTCAATCACCTAATTAAATTAGGAGGTGCAAATATAAGGCAATTTTCGTTACTTCAAATGGTTCGAAAGTAAATAAATATGAAAATCAGTGTTGAATATCATATGTTGCAATAGAATAAGCAATTAGGATAAAGATCAAGGGGCAACACGAGAAAACAGAGAAAAATGGACACTTCCATACTTCCTTATTTCTAAGAATAATGGATGATTTGAAAAATCGTTCGTCTTGCCATGCTCCAAAATAAGTAAACCGTCAGGATGAAGCAATTGACCTCCGAGTATAAGATCAGGGATTTCAGCAATTTGCTTTAATTCATAAGGGGGATCAGCAAAGATAAAGTCAAACTGCTCAGCAGACTTAGCTATATATTTAAAGGCATCCAGATTTAACGCTCTGACCGATTGCTTCACTCCAAGCTTCTCGATAACGGAACAAATAAACTGAAAATGGGAGCGATCTAACTCTACACATGTCACATGGGGACAGCCACGAGAGACAAATTCAAATGAAATAGAGCCGGTTCCGCTAAATAAATCTAAAACCCTTTTGGTTTCTAAATCATACCGATTATGAAGAATATTGAATAAGTTCTCTCTTGCAAAATCAGTTGTAGGTCTAGCTTTAAAATTTTTAGCTGGTCTAAAAATTCGACTCTTAAACATTCCGCCAATTATTCGCATTTGTAGACGCTTAAAAGTGTAGAGTAATAGTGCTCTGGAACCTGACTAAAGGTATAGCTATGTTGATAGGTTGAATCTAATCGAGCAAAAGATGTGAGCTTGACATACTTTTTAAACAAGTGGTAGACCGGTGAAACTTGAGGGAGCTGACCTTGTAGGATAAGTTCGGTCTGATCGGAAGCAAGTTTTAACTGATCAAACGTAAAAAGCACATGATAAAGAATGTCGCGTTCTGTTTTGTAATGAAATACATTACAATAAACAAGACTTGATCCTTTAACTACAACCATCTCGAAATTATCTCGAAAGAAATTCAGACGAACTTGAACCTTCGAAGGAGAGGACCAGTTGCTTTTTAATCCGCCTTCTACAAGTGGATAAAGGGTATGTTTGATCTCGCATTTGGGAAATCTTTCGGATAAGAAAGCCTGTAGATTCTCAGGAAGATCAAAGACGCAGTAACTTCCAGCCTTAGCAAAAAGATTCTTAACAACGCTAAACCCCTTCTCCTCCACATTATTAAACCACAACATCTTCTCCTCAACCCCTTTTTTGAAAAATGCCTGAGGAACCAGGGTAAATTTACGTGTTGCGTATAAAATTTCTACACTCTTAAAAGAGTGACTCAAAATATCCTCTGCTTCAAACACCTCGCGCACATGCTTCAAGAGCAAGCGAGGTCGCTTTAGAAAGAAATGATGACCATTGAGTAAAATATATTTTCCTTTGGAAAGATCTAGAATTGCAAAGTAAAACCCATCAAGCCCTATCTGGACTGACAAATGATAGTCAGTAGTCTGTGTGCTATCGAAAGTTTTGTCAATAAAACAGATATCACGCATTTTTAATTATATTGTATTCGTTCGTATGGCTACAAATTTAAAAAAAATGACAAACCTTTGCTAACGAATAAGGCGAAAAGAGCTACCATGTTAAAAAGTTACATCTCCAAACAAATCATCGAACAGATTAAGTTCGAACCAACAGAGTGCCAGACAGAGATGGCTGACAAGGCAGCTGAGTTTATCACCGTCGCCAATCCTAGAATGGCCTTCCTCCTTAAAGGTTATGCAGGGACAGGAAAAACAACCGCTTTAAGTGCTTTAGTCAGAGTCTTAGATCAAATCAAGATGAAAACTGTCCTACTTGCCCCAACTGGAAGAGCAGCCAAAGTACTATCTCGATACTCAGACCGCCAAGCCACCACCATACATAAAAAGATTTACCGTCAACAGTCGGCAAACAATGGAATAGGCAAGTTTGCTCTGGATAGAAACCTGCATAAAAACACCATTTTCATCATTGATGAGGCCTCAATGATTGCAAATCAAAGTCAAGAAAATACGATCTTCGGGTCAGGCTATTTACTCTCCGACTTAATTGAATATGTTATGTCTGGCGAAAATTGCAGATTAATCATCGCAGGAGATACAGCTCAACTCCCACCGGTGGGATTTAGCATCAGTCCCGCGCTGGAGGAGGAGGAACTAAGCTATTTTGATCTTGACATTATCAAATGTGAGTTAACTGAGGTTGTACGGCAAGCCACGGAGTCAGGCATTCTAGCCAATGCCACATTGATCAGAAACCTTCTTGCAGACGAGAACTACAAAGGATATTGGAAAATTAAAACAATCGGATACAACGACATATTACACATTGGCGGAAGTGAATTAATCGAAGAGATTTCAAGCTGTTACCACAAATTCGGCATAGACGAAACCATTGTGGTGACTCGATCAAATAAGCGAGCGAATAAATTCAATGAAGGAATACGCCGATCTGTGCTATACCGTGAGGAACAGCTGTCGACTGGGGATCTAGTGATGAGTGTAAAAAATAACTATTTCTGGGCAAAAGCATCAGAGGAACTGGGGTTTATTGCCAATGGAGATATTGCAGAAGTTGTTAAGATAAGGAAGTACGAAGAGAAATATGGATTTCATTTTGTCAATGTCACCTTACGATTTATCGACCTTAAAGATGTGGAGATCGATTGCAAAATCATGCTAGACACCTTAACCGTTGAAGCTCCGGCACTATCACAAAGCGATCAGAAACGACTCTTTGATGAGATCGTTCTAGACTATCCCGACATACGAAACAAAAGGGTGTTATGGGAGAAGATTAGGGAAAATGAATATTTCAATGCCTTACAAGTAAAATTCTCCTATGCACTAACCTGTCATAAATCACAAGGAGGTCAATGGAAGGCGGTCTTTCTAGACCATGGCTACCTCACTGAAGAGATGATTGATCGAGAATACTTACGTTGGGCCTATACCGCATTCACTCGTCCCACAGAGCGACTGTACCTAGTCAATTTCAACAAAGAGTTCTCCGAAGAGAAGGAATCCTAACTAAATCTATTAAAGGTCAAAACGACACCCCTCGTTGGCTGCAAACGTATTTGGGAATAGTGCGGCCGCTTCGTTAACCAGAGGCTCTTCGTTTTTATAGCGACTTGAAAAATGGCCAATGATTAATCTCTTCACCCGAGCTTGTGACGCGATCTCTGCGGCTTGCTTAGCGGTAGAATGAAAAGTTTTTAAAGCCAATGCTTTAAGGTCATCACAAAATGTAGCCTCATGATATAACAAATCGATGCCATCGATAATTGGAAGGATCTGCTTGCGTGGCAAGGTGTCGGAACAAAATGCATACGCCCGAACAGGCTCTGCTGGGAAAGTGAGATCTGCATTGGGAATTACTCGACCATCGGGCAGTACGAAATTCGCACCCCCTTTAATAGCCACTCGATCTTTAACTGGAACAGCATAGAACTTGATTTGATCAACCCGAAGATTTAATTCATGTGGTTTTTCTTTAAACAAGAAACCACAACATGGAATACGATGTTTCAGTGGGAAAGACTCGATGGTAAGACGGGCATCCTCAAAAATCAGTGCTCTTTTGCGAAAATTTAAGGGATGGTATATAATCGACAAGTCAGCTTCCGACTCATTCATAAATTTCAGCAAAGAATCCATCATCATTTTCAATTCAGAAGGGGCATAAATATGCAGTTCCCCTTTCTTGCCTGCAAGAGTCATCGAAGAGATAAGTCCAGGCAGCCCAAAGATATGATCGCCGTGAAGATGCGAAATAAAGATATGATTGATCTTGCTGAATTTAAAACCAAACTTACGAAGTTGAATTTGTGCTCCTTCACCGCAATCGACTAGGTAGTATTTCTCATTTAGGTTCACAACCTGTGAAGTTGGAAATCTAGTTAAGGTAGGAAGTGCAGAGCTACTGCCGAGTATGGTTACTGAAAATGGGAGCATATTTAGTTGTGCTTGATCGTCAAGTAATGGAATTAGCTTTAAAATAAAAACCCGGCATACACCGGGCTCCAATTTTTTATTATAATTCAGATTTTTTATTCAATAACCGTTCAGCTTCTTGGACATTCGTGGCAATTATGAACACTTTATCCAGATTTGCAATCTTAATTAGCATTTCGACACTTGAGGAGAGATTAGTCAGAATAAACGTCCCCTCTTGATCCTCACAAAGTCGATTTCCCAATAAGATAGCGCTTAAACCTGACGAATCACAATGTTCACACTCCCCAAGGTCAAGCACTATATGAGAAATGCCCTGACTCAAAAGCAGCATTAAAGCAGCTTTTAAGTCAGGGGCATTATAACTATTGAGCTGTTTCTTGACGATTTTAACACAAGAATAACCCGGCTCATTTTGAATGGTCAAAGTCATAAATAAATTTACAACAAAAATCTGAACGAGAAAAGATTAATTCTCATTCTTTTCGTTCTCTTCCATCTGAGTTCTCAAAGCTGCCAATTCGCTAATATCTCCAAGGGTTGTTTTCTCAGAGGTATCTTTAGGTGCTTTAACAGTTTTAGCTGCGGCTTTTGGAGCTGCTGGCTTTTTCTTAACTGTTGTATCATCAGATTTCTTTGTGTCTTCGTAAACACGAGAGTGCGATAAGATGATCCGTTTAGCTGATTTCGAGAATTCAATAACCTTAAAGTCAAGCTTCTCTTCCATTTTAACGTTTGAACCATCTTCTTTTACCAGATGACGTGGAGTAGCGAAACCTTCAACACCATAAGGTAATGAGATAACAGCACCCTTATCAAATAGATCAATCACAGTACCTTCGTGAACTGAATCAACCGTAAAGATTGTTTCAAAAACATCCCATGGATTCTCTTCCAATTGTTTATGGCCAAGACTTAAACGACGATTTTCTTTATCGATATCAAGAACTTGAACATCAACTTCTGATCCGATTGCCGTAAATTCAGATGGATGTTTAATTTTCTTAGTCCAGCTTAAATCGCTAATGTGAATTAAACCGTCAACACCTTCTTCGATCTCAACAAAGACACCAAAATTGGTGAAGTTACGTACACGTGCAACATGTTTAGAACCAATGATGTATTTAGCTTCGATTTTATCCCATGGATCATTCTTCATTTGTTTGATACCAAGAGACATCTTACGCTCATCACGATCAAGAGTTAAGATTGTCGCTTCTACTTCGTCTCCAACTTTCAAGAAGTCTTGAGCAGAACGTAGGTGCTGTGACCAGCTCATTTCTGATACGTGAATTAAACCTTCAACACCAGCTGCAATCTCGATAAATGCGCCATAGTCTGCCATAACGACAACCTTGCCTTTAACAACATCACCAACTTTAAGTTCGCCACTTAGATTATCCCATGGGTGAGCCGAAAGTTGTTTTAAGCCTAATGCAATCCGTTTTTTGTCATCATCAAAATCAAGGATTACCACGTTGATCTTCTGATCAAGTTGTACGATTTCATTTGGATGAGCTACACGGCCCCAGCTTAGGTCGGTAATATGGATAAGTCCATCTACGCCACCAAGGTCGATAAATACTCCGTAAGAGGTAATGTTCTTAACTGTTCCTTCAAGAACCTGTCCTTTTTCAAGTTTAGAAATGATATCCTTCTTCTGTTGCTCAAGTTCTGCTTCGATAAGTGCTTTGTGAGAAACAACAACATTACGGAATTCATGATTAATCTTAACCACTTTGAATTCCATCGTTTTATTCACATAAATATCGTAGTCACGAATTGGTTTAACATCAATTTGTGAACCAGGCAAGAAGGCTTCGATTCCGAATACATCGACAATCATACCACCTTTCGTACGGCATTTGATGAATCCAGTAATAATTTCGTCATTTTCAAGGGCTGCATTAACACGATCCCAGCTGCGCAATGCACGAGCTTTCTTGTGTGATAGTGCAAGCTGACCTTTTTTGTCTTCGAGAGTTTCAACATAAACCTCTACTAGATCACCAATGTTCAACGCTGGGTTGTATCTGAACTCATTCACAGAGACAATACCGTCTGATTTGTAACCGATATCAACAACAACTTCACGCTTATTCATCGAGATCACTCGTCCATCAACAACTTCTTTCTCTTGAAGAATAGAAAGTGTGTTTTCGTACAAGTCTGTCATCTCTTTTTTCGTGGCAGAACTGTTTACTGATTTAGTACCTTCAAAGTCATCCCAATCAAAATCCACTTCAGCTTCTGCAGTAGTCTCTTTGATTACTTTTTGCGCTACAGGTGCAGCCTCAACAGGAGCAGGAATTTCAACAGCAATTTTTGGTTTCTTTTCTGCTATTACAGCAGGAATTTCTTCAGCTTCTTCTACTACCTCAGCTACTTTAGCTTTCTTAGCAGGTTTTTCAGCGGGAGCTTCTGCAGCTACTTTAGTTTTCTTAGCCGCCTTAGCAGGAGCTTCATCGGCAACCTTAGTTTTTTTTGCTGCTTTTGCTACAGGTGTAGCAGACACTTTTGCGGAGTTATCCGCAGCCTCATTCGTGTCGAGACTTTCGTTAATTTCACTCATTCAAATTGCGCTTAAAATTAATAGATTAGACATTATTTTTAACTGTGCGGCAAAAGTAAGATTTATCCCTTAATTATCAAATGATTATTGATTTTTTTTAATCGAAATTTCAATGCAACTCTTTTATTAATCTATTTTCTTTAATCAAAAATCAGTTTTATATTTGATTAATTTTAAATCTCTTGTAAAACGCTCAATCTAGCATCCTAATTTAACACTCAAATGAATAATTCTACCACTCCTGAAAATATCATCCACAAAGCCACAGAATGGCTTACTGGAAACTACGATGATTCGACTAAAAGAGCGGTACAAGAGCTCTTCGACAATCCAGACAATACGCATCTAATTGATGCATTCTATCGTGATCTCGAATTCGGAACTGGAGGACTACGTGGCATCATGGGCGTAGGCTCTAACCGAATGAATATATACACCGTTGGCGCTGCCACCCAAGGTCTTAGCACCTACCTCAAGATTGCCTTCTCACACCTCCCAAAGATCGGTGTTGCGATCGGTCACGACTGCAGAAATAACAGTCGACTCTTTGCTGAAACAGCCGCCGATATTTTTGCAGCCAATGGAATTAAAGTTTACCTATTCGAAGACCTCCGACCTACGCCTGAGATCTCGTTTGCAATTCGGCATCTTGGACTACAAAGCGGCATTATCATAACCGCATCACATAATCCGAAGGAATACAATGGCTATAAAGCCTATTGGGATGATGGATCTCAAATCGTTGAGCCTCACGACGAAAACATTATCCAAGAAGTGCTAAAAGTTAAAGTTGACCAAATCAAGCGAAATGGCCCAAAGGGTTTTATCGCCATACTTGGAGATGAAATGGATCAAGAATTCCTCAAGAATGTAGCTACTGTCTCACTCTCGCCTGAGATTATCAGAAGGCAAAAAGAGTTGAAAATAGTTTATACCCCAATCCATGGAAGCGGGGTTAAACTTATACCGATGGCCTTAGCGAAACTTGGATTTACCAATGTTATTCATGTTCCGGAGCAAGATGTGGTGAGTGGTGAGTTTCCAACCGTGATCTCCCCTAACCCCGAAGAACCTGCAGCCATGAAGCTTGCTATCGAAAAAGCAATCGAGACCGATGCTGACCTTGTAATGGCATCAGATCCAGACGCTGACCGATTAGGCATTGCCATTCGGAATCACAAAGGAGATTTCATATTAGTCAATGGAAATCAGACCGTATTGATTTTTCTGTATTACATCATTACCCAACGACGAGCCTTAGGTCTTTTGAAAGGCAATGAATTTGTAGTAAAGACGATTGTAACTTCTGAATTAGCGGCTGAAATAGCGAGCAAAAATGGAGTCGAATATTATGACTGCTACACTGGATTCAAATACATTGCAGAGGTTATTCGGGAAAACGAAGGTATCAAGCAATACATTGGTGGTGGAGAAGAAAGTTTTGGATTTATGCCTTCTGATTTCGTGCGGGATAAAGATGCTGTCAGCTCTTGTTCCTTGATGGCTGAGATTGCAGCGTGGGCAAAAGATCAAAATAAGACACTTTTTGACATTCTGCTTGAGATTTATGCAGAGTATGGCTACTCCAAAGAGAAAATGAAATATGTGGTTAGAACAGGAAAAAGTGGAGCAGAGGAGATTGAACAACTCATGGTGAATTTTAGATCAAATCCACCCTCACAGCTTGCTGGTTCTCCTTTAGCGATCGTTAAGGACTATTTGACGTTAGAAGAGAAGAATCTAAATTCAAACACGACCAAATCAATAAACCAAAAGATTACAGCCAACGTTTTACAATTCTTCACCGCTGACGGCACCAAAGTTTCGGTGCGACCTTCAGGTACTGAACCCAAAATAAAATTTTACATAGAGGTCAAAGATACACTTACTGACTCTGACCAATTTGACCTCTTAGAAGCAAAAACAAATTTCAAAATTGACCAGGTTATGAAGGATCTTGGATTGTAAAAAATTTACCTTTGCAATCAAAATTTAAAAACTCAACCGATTATCAACAAAAACAAATTAATTAAATCTATCTGTATAATTTAAAAAAGATGAAAAGAATCGTATTAGTAGCTAGTTTCCTTGGAGCATTTAGCGCATTTGCTCAACACCAAAACCCTGAAAATGCAAAAATGAAACCTGAAATGACTGAATTTTGGGATCCAGAAGTTGCAGTTATCACCCCTGCGGAAAGCAATTCTAACGCGCCATCAGACGCAATCGTTTTATTCGATGGCACTCCTGAGGGATTAGCTCAGAATTGGACAAATAACAAAGGTGAAGCACCTGGATGGGTTGTTGCTGACAATTGCGCAACGGTAACCAAAGGGACTGGTGGTCTCAAAACAAAAATGACTTTTGAAGATTTCCAACTTCATATCGAATGGCGCACTCCTGCTGTTGTTGACACAGCAAGCAAAAGCCAAGGTAGAGGCAACTCGGGAATATTTCTCCAAGAGCGTTACGAGCTTCAAATACTTGACAACTATGGTAACAGAACCTACAGAAATGGTCAAGCAGGTTCTTTTTACAAACAACACCCTCCTTTGGTGAATGTCTGCAAAAAGCCAGGAGAATGGCAAACCTACGATGTAATTTATACTGCACCACGATTTAAAGCAGACAGCACCTTGTTTAGCCCTGCAAGAGCAACTGTGCTTCAGAATGGTGTTTTAGTGCAAAACAATGTTCAGCTATTAGGTCCAACAGAATACATTGGGATTCCAAAATATAAATTTCATGGCCCAGCAGGGATTTCGCTTCAAGATCATGGCAATCCGACAAGCTATCGTAATATTTGGCTTCGAAAATTATAATCGACCACTTGCTCAAACTAAAAAATGCTCATTTAATTGGGCATTTTTTAGTTTGAGCAAGTTCTATCGAAAGAGAACCAGAAACTTAGGAAGTCTAAATAATTGGTCTATTCATGAATTCTTAACTTTTCAACACCACGACTCTCCTAAGACAATAATCCATATATTTGTGACCATTACCCTTTGACATAAAACAACAACCGATGCAGGAAAAAATTATCATCCTTGATTTTGGATCTCAGTACACACAATTGATCGGACGCCGTGTTCGCGAGCACAATGTATATTGCGAAATTCACCCCTTCAACCACTATCCAGAGCTGGATGACTCTGTCAAAGGGGTAATACTCTCTGGTAGCCCATATTCGGTGCGTGATGAGAATGGTCCAAGAATAAATCTCGAGAAGATAAAAGGTCATTTTCCGCTACTCGGAGTCTGTTACGGAGCTCAATATCTTGCTCATTTCTTTGGCGGAGAAGTTGCCGCATCAGACTCAAGAGAATATGGAAGAGCGAAACTTACAGTTGTTGAGAAAGAGAGTGTTTTATTGAAAGGATTAAGTACAAATTCTCAAGTTTGGATGTCGCACGGCGATACTATTGTTAGTTTGCCAAAAAATTACACCATCATCGCCTCAACAGACGACGTGGAGAATGCGGCCTACAGAATTGAAGGTGAAGAGACCTATGCGATTCAATTTCATCCAGAGGTTTATCATACCACAGAGGGTTCAATTCTATTAGAAAATTTCTTGGTAAGCATCTGTGGATGCAAGCAAGACTGGACACCCGATTCATTTATTGAAACAACAATTGCGAATATAAGAAGCACAGTTGGCAACGACAAAGTTGTGCTCGGTCTTTCGGGTGGCGTTGACTCAACGGTTGCGGGTGTTTTACTCCACAAGGCGATTGGTGAAAACCTAACTTGTATTTTTGTCGACAACGGATTACTTCGCAAAAATGAGTTTCAAGATGTATTAGATTCCTATCAACATATGGGACTCAACGTTATTGGCGTTGATGCCAGGGAGCGATTCTGGACCGATCTCAAAGGGATCACAGATCCCGAGACTAAACGAAAAGTTATTGGTCGTGATTTTATCGAGGTGTTTGATATTGAAGCACATAAAATAAAAGAGGTAAAATGGCTTGCCCAAGGGACGATCTATCCTGATGTTATTGAATCGGTTTCGGTCAATGGTCCTTCAGCGACAATTAAGTCGCACCATAACGTAGGTGGACTACCTGCCAAAATGAATCTCAAAGTTGTAGAGCCGTTAAATCTTCTCTTTAAGGATGAAGTACGCCGGGTTGGTAAGGCCTTAGGCATTAAGCCGGAATTATTAGGGCGTCATCCTTTCCCAGGTCCAGGGCTAGGAATTCGAATCTTAAGTGATGTCACGCCGGAGAAGGTTCGGATCTTACAAGAAGCGGATGCAATTTTCGTTAATGGCCTCAAAGAATGGGGATTATACGACAAAGTTTGGCAAGCAGGTGTTATGTTACTTCCTGTGCAATCGGTTGGTGTAATGGGCGATGAGCGAACCTATGAGAATGTCGTTGCGTTAAGAGCAGTTGCCTCAACAGATGGGATGACTGCCGACTGGGTTCATCTTCCATATGAGTTCCTGGCCAAAGTCTCTAATGACATCATTAATAAGGTTCCTGGAATAAATCGAGTGGTTTACGATATCAGCTCTAAGCCACCAGCAACGATTGAGTGGGAATAATAAAGTTCCATTTAACGATCAAATCGAACGTTAAATAGCCGAAACGCTAACAATATTTGCAGCAATTAATTTCGCTTCGCCACTCCAACGATAGGCCGAAAGAATCTCATTGCCTGCCACTCCACTATCCACACAGCAGATATTTTCTTGCAATATTGAAGCCCCTTCGCTTAAGTTGTAATGACCTACAAATACAGGTGGATCATTCAGATCATAGGGCTCGAAAGAGGGTGCCAGCTCTCGTGGAACGGTATATTCAGGAAGGGTGAATTTATTCCCAAAAGCGAGGGAACGAAAAGTTTTATTATGAGGAGACTCCCACCAATTGATCCGGAAAGACTTTCGACTTAAACCTTCTGAACATTTCAAAATAAGATCAGAAGGACATTTAAAATCAAGTCCTTTGAGAATTCGAAGTATAACGACAGCAGAAGGGTGTTGTTTTTCGTGAATCGTACGCAAGAAATCCTTTTTCAGCCTCCCTTCTGGCAGAAAACTCTTGAGATAATTTAAGTCGGAGTTATTCCAATAGGCATGCACAAGACGAATCCCTTGAAGATCTAAAAACAGCGGCAAAGTACGAAGCCATTTTCGGTGGTCGCGCCACTCCTCTTCACGAGTTAAGAATGCAGTTACGGTGCTCTGTATTTGATTGCGATTACCCGCAATATGTTTGGAGAGATACACCCCTCTGGAGTCCTTAATGTAGTAAAGAATAGCACTGTATTCGTGATTTCCTAAGATTGCAAGGGCTGTACCAGCTTCATGCATCGATCGCACGATCTGAATTGTTTCTCTAATTTCAGGACCGCGATTTATAAAATCCCCAATAAAAATCACTTTCCGCTTGGGATGTTTCCATACCCCTCCAACAACAGCATAGCCCATATTCTTCAGAAGTTTCTTCAGAAGTGTTGCATGACCATGCACATCGCCTATGATATCGTAATACTCTGTAACCATTAATCTTCAAAATTAAAAATATTTAGCAAACACCTTACAACCGCGAATGGATTAATCTAAAAATACGACTTAATTGACTAAAATAGGACCCAGGCATCTATATATAAAAAACTAAAAAAGGCCATCTCTAGATTTAGAGATGGCCTTTAAAAAATTTATCGATTGACCTATGACCGAATTCGAGAACCCTTCTTGGCGAAGAATACTAGATAGGCATAATACACAAACAGACAGCTTACTGCAATTACAACAGAGCCGGTCAGAGTTTGAACGGCAGCCATAGTTGGAGTTAGAATAGCGGCACCAATAACAGAGGTCGCAATAACACCAGAGGCGACCTTCGCATGCGGGCCTAAGTCTTCTAGAGAAAGACTATAAATAACAGGCCACATAATTGAATGGAATAATCCCGTCCCTAAGAAAAGCCATATACCTAATGTTGGGGCACTTGAACCTATCGCGAATGAGGCAGCAAGCATTGCTGATCCACCAAAAGCACAAAGCGTTAAAATCTGACTAGCGCTATATTTGCGAAGAATAAAGATCCCTAGCACGCGACCTACCATCAAACCACCCCAATAGTATTTCAACATGTCGGTTGCTTGAATATTTTGAAGGCCAAGGTGTTTTACATAATCACCAAAAAAGCTTGGAATTCCTACTTCAATACCCATATAAAAGAATATCGCAAGTGATCCTAGCCAAACATGGGGGTATTTAAATGCACTAACCTTATAGTTTTTAGGTTCTGCAACTGCATCATCGGTCTCTTTTATTTCAGGCAGTTTTAAGAAAAACATAATAACCAGAATTAGTGCGGTTACCACACCAATCATTAAAAATGGACCTTTTACAATCTCTTGTATTGCGGAGTTAGCCATTGGTTTTCCAGCTTCAATATTAGGTGTAACCAATAACATGGAGACAAATATTGGAGCAAAGACAGTTGCCACAGAATTCAAAGCATTGGTAAGCGTCAATCGACTGGCCGCAGTTTCGGGGCTTCCCATTGCATTCACATAAGGACCAGCAACAACTTGTAGAATTACCACTCCGATGGCAAATATAGATACTGCACTTAAGAAACCATAATAACCCATTCCGACTCCTGGTATTGAAAGGAAAAATCCTGCCGAGATCAGTGCTAGTCCGAGTAAAACTCCGCTCTTATATCCAATGCGCATCAACAACAAGCCAACTGGAACAGATAAGATATAAGCGCCATAAAAGAAACTATTAGGAAGTTGTTTCTCTACATCATCCAAGCCAAACGCATTTTTCAAAAAGTCGATTGTCGAATTGTTCATTGTTGTAATGAACCCAAAAAGAAAAAACAAGGAGGCCATCACAATGAGTGGAAACAAGTACTTGTTTTTTGAAACTGAATCTGTCATAAGTTTTAAGATTAGGTATTTAGTTAATTAAAATAATTTCTTTCCTCCGTCGCCAATTTCGGCCACATAAAATAGCGGTTTTAGCCCGGTCCGCTTTTCATAATTCGCACCTACTTGAGTGATAAACGTGTCAACTGCCTCATCTTTCACCAAGCTCACGGTACATCCACCGAAACCGCCACCCGTCATTCGGGTGCCAATAACGCCTGCAATCTTGCGACCCTCCTCAACCATGGTATCCAACTCAAGACCGGTAACTTCATAATCATCGCGTAACGAGTCGTGTGAGCCATTCATTAACAAACCAAATTTCTCAAGGTCACCAGCTTTCAATGCCGTCACAGCATCGGTAGTTCGTTGAATCTCGCTGACCACGTGACGGGCACGACGACGCACTGTTGAATCTTCAATTTTAGCTTCAACTTTTAGAAAATCGGCCCAAGAAATCTCGCCTAAAGCGTTAATCGATTGAAATGGCTGTATCGCTTTAACAGCAGCCTGGCACTCGGCAACTCGTTCATTGTATTTTCCAGAATCGAGCTTATGTGGACTATTGGTATTACTTATTACAATCTTTACTCCGTTGAGCTTAACTGGAACTAAGTCATAAGACAAGGTATCGCAATTTAGGAATACGGCATGATCCTTCTTGCCCATGGCAGAAACAAACTGGTCCATGATACCGCAATTAACAAGAGCAAATTCGTGCTCTGCTTTTTGCCCCATAAGAGCAAGTTCGATACGATCAATGCCAAAACCATACTCTTCGTTGATCAACACGGCAGTCGCAACCTCCAAAGCAGCAGAAGAAGACAACCCAGCACCTGTTGGAACATCGCCATAAAATAATAGATCTGCCCCTTTATCGAAGGCCAGACCTTTTTTTAGAAATTGAGCAAACACCCCGATTGGATAATTCACCCACTCTTTGCCAATAGGCTTGTTGAGTTCATCGACGCTCACCTCAGCCTCAAAAGGCATATTTTCAGAGGCAAATCGAACACTCTTCCGATCAGTAGTCCGGACCAGACAGTAAATTCCAAAACTTAAGGCACATGGGAAAACAAACCCGCCATTGTAGTCGGTATGCTCACCGATTAGATTAACTCGTCCTGGGGAAAAATATCCGCGAATATCGCCAGCCCCATATTTTTCAATAAATTTTGCTTTTAGTTGTTCGATTGTCATGTCGTTGATCTTTAAAATTTTTGTTATTTAAATTAAGGTCGCAACAAATGTAAAATAATTTCCCAAGTTAAAGCAAGCGATCAGAATGCCTAATCAGGCAGTCGTGAGGATCAATTATGGGGCTTAGGTCAAACTAGACAAGCTGCATGAGACCCAATAATACAATGAGTTACACGGTTAAACCAACATAATTAATCCATTCTAATTTTTCACCCTTAAAAAAATAGATTTATTTTATTTTATTCTTTACGTTTGTGTACGCTTAACTAACGAACTAAATAATTATGAAAATCAAGAAATACAATTTTGGCAAAGGCCGAAGGGGTGAGAAAGTTTTGTTATACACCCTGAAGAACGACAACGGGGTAACGGTTAAAATAACAAATTACGGAGGAATTATCACCGCTATTGAGACGCCAGATAAAGAAGGAAGAAAAGCGAATATTGCCTTAGGCTTCAAATCCTTTGCAGATTATATCTCGAATGCCTATATCGATAACTGCCCTTGCTTTGGTTGTATTACAGGGCGATATGCGAACCGCATTGCGAAAGGCAAATTCACCATCGACAAAAAAACTTACACCTTAGCCATCAACAATGGAAACAACTGTTTGCATGGCGGGATTACTGGATTTGACAAAGTGATATGGGCTCCTAAAGAGATTAGCAAATTGAATCAAGTTGGGGTAGAGCTAAAATACAGAAGTGTTCATATGGAAGAAGGTTTTCCTGGAAATCTTGACCTTACGGTGACCTACTTATTGAACAACAAAAATGAGTTAACCATTGACTACAAAGCCACAACAGATCAAAAAACAGTGATCAACCTCACCAATCACACCTATCTAAATTTAGGGGGTAATGGGTCTAATATTTTGGGGCATTCACTTTATGTTCCGGCCAAAACAAAAACGGTCAACAACGATGAGCTCATTCCAACTGGTGAATTTTCGAAAGTTGCAGGCACACCATTTGACTTCACGACGGCCACTCTGGTCGGAGCCCGCATCAACGAACTTCCGGATGGTTACGATTGTAATTTTGTTTTGGAAAATCCAACTCAAAAACTAGTTCAAGCGGCGATTCTTACAGAAGAAAAGTCGGGCCGCAAAGTGGAAGTTTTCACAACTGAGCCAGGCATTCAATTATACACTGGATATTACATTCCAAATATCAAAGGTCAAGGAGGCGAGAAATTTGGAAAATATGCTGGATTAGCGCTAGAGACACAGCACTATCCTGACTCCCCAAATCATCCTGAATTTCCAACCACAGCCCTTAATCCGGGTGAGACCTTTAAATCAAAAACAATTTATAAATTCGGGCTAGTTTAACAAATTGAGCAAAACTTAAAATGTAATTGCTTGTTCGTCTTAAACAATTCCAAACGAAAGAACCAAACTATTCCAACATAAAGAGGGCCAGAATGAGAACACTTATTGAACTATTTGAGACCAGCGTAACGAAATTTCCAAACAATCCGTTGTTATGGGAAAAGACCAAGAAACAATTCGCCCCCTCTACTTATTTTGAAATTCGCCAACAGGTTTATCATTTTGCCGCAGGACTCATGTGCATAGGACTAAAGCCAGGCGAACGTGTGGGACTCTTGTCTGAAGGTCAAAACTCATGGCTGATCAGCGAACTTGGAATCTTATATTGTGCCGCAGTAAATGTACCCTTGTCTGTGAAGCTAGAGTCACCCGAATTGAAATTTAGATTGATACACTCTGGGTCTAGAATGGTTATCGTCTCTGCTGGTCAAGCTTCGAAAATCGAGGAGATAAAAGATGAGATTCCAGATGTGGAATATATCATTCATCTTGATCCCATAAAAAACAAGGGGCCCAAAGATTTATCCTTCAAGGATCTAACAAATCAGGGTATTGAATTTCTAAAATCCCCTGAACATGCAGCAGAGTTCAAAGCGGTATGGTCAAACATTCAACCTGATGATTTAGCGAATATCTCGTACACTTCCGGCACAACCGCTGACCCCAAAGGGATCATGCTAACACACCTTAATTATGCATCCAATGTTGTCCAAGCCAACACTATTTTAGAGATTTCGCCTAAATTTAAGACCTTAGCAATTTTACCTTGGGATCACTCTTTTGCTCATACTGCCTGTCTGTATACCTTTATGTATAAGGGAGCTTCAGTTGGATCGGTCCAGGTCGGTAAAACGCCAATGGAGACCTTGCGTAACGTGCCCACAAATATCCAAGAATTTAAGCCGGAGATTATGATGAGTGTTCCGGCATTACTTAAAAGTTTCCGAAAAAACATTGAAAAAGGGATCGAATCAAAAGGAAAAATCACTTCGATGCTTTTTAATCGTGGATTAAAAGTTGCATACAAATACAATGGTGAAGGTTGGAATAAAGGGAAAGGATGGCGGGCTCTTTTAAAACCAGAAGTTTTACTTTGGGATAAACTCGTTTTTTCAAAGGTAAGACAAGCTTTTGGTGGCAACCTGCAATTTTTTATTGGAGGAGGTGCGCTATTAGATATTGAGCTGCAGAGATTCTTCTCTGCCATCGGAACACCAGTTTATCAAGGGTATGGACTTACAGAGGCTTCACCTGTAATCTCGGCTAACTCTCCTCTTGGAGTGAAATTTGGTTCTTCAGGTCGCTTAGTTAAGAAAATAGAATTAAAGATTTGCGATTACGACGGTAACGAAGTGCCGACAGGCGAGAAGGGAGAACTTGTTGTTCGAGGCGAGAATATCATGAAAGGGTATTGGCAAAACCCAAAAGCTACTGCGGAGACATTAAAAGATGGATGGTTATATACTGGCGATCTTGGCTACATTATGAAGGATGGCTATGTGTATGTCATGGGTCGCTTTAAAAGCTTGCTTATTGGTAATGATGGCGAAAAATTCAGTCCTGAAGGGATCGAAGAAGCTATTGTGGATCAATCACCTTATATTGACCAAGCGATGTTATACAACAATCAAAATCCATATACTGTAGGATTAATTGTGCCAAATATCCCCGCTATAAACCACTTCCTACACAAACACCACCTTACTCCAAGTAGTCCAGAGGGAATTTCCAAAGCCATTGAGCTAATCAAACAGGAGATTGATGCCTACCGAAAAGGTGGAAAGCACGAAGGGATGTTTCCTGAGCGATGGTTACCAACTGCAATTATTATCTTGCCGGAATCGTTTACTGAGCAAAATCACCTTATGAATAGCACCTTGAAGATGGTTCGAAGCAAAATCACAGAGCATTTTGCGACCGAGATGGAATATATCTATACGCCAGAAGCTAAGGAGATTGGGAATATGCTCAATCGGGAGTCGCTAGCTAAATGGAATAATTAATCAACCCATTACCTTTTTGTCCGATGCAATTGCCACCAAGGAGTTCCTGGTGAGGCATGATGTTCTAAATGATAACCAAAGAAATAACAAGAGATCATCGCCCAAAGATGATTCCGCTTTTGACTTCTTGAAAAATGAGGTGCCGAGATTGTATCATGCGGCATTCGATGAGGTCTATAGGTGCCAAAATAGAATAACTGAAAGGTGGAAAGAATGGCAGGAACGATCCAAAAAATAATTAATTGTTGCTGACTAAACCAGAGTAAGCCCAGATTAAAAAGGGAAGCCATAATTAAGATCTGCCAGACAGTAACATATTGTTTCATAAAACGATACCACCAAACCAGAAAATACTGATTGGTTACCGAATAATCTGGATCTTGACCCGTAGCAGGATGTTGATGATGTAAGTAATGCTTTTTCTTCAGCATCGGATACCAAAGTCCAGCATACAACATCGACGAGGTAACACCTAGAAAAGAGTTAATGATTTTACTTTTCGATACCGTGCCGTGCATGGCATCATGAGCCGTAATAAAAAGACCCGTAAAAAGCCAAATTTGAATAGCCAGATGAATCCAAAACCAAGGATCTTGAAGAGCTATTGGCTGGTTCTGCAAGATAAAGAACAGATGCCCACTCCAGCTAAACAGTATCAGTAAGGCAATTAGAATACCCATATCTAAAAGCTATAAGTTTCACGTTTATTAGACAAAGGTAATGAATCTATTTCGTTACTTTTACAACCTAATCAAAGAAGATTTAGAACATTTAAAGAAGATTCAAATAGCATGATAACGACCGATTTCCCTACCCTGCAAGATTTTCACATCGATGGAATAAGACATATAACACCTACTGAAGCTCTCGTAGCAGTAAGCAATAACGAAGCAACTCTTCTAGATGTCCGCGAAGAAAACGAATGTATATTAGAACGTATCCAAAATGACCAGGTACAATACTTACCTATGTCAGAGATCACAGAACGAGTAAATGAAATCGTTGCCGACAAACCCATTATTGTCGTCTGCGCTGGGGGTGTGCGGAGTGCGAAGGTTGCCAAATTCTTGATGCTAAATGGAATAAACGATTGCGCCAGCCTTGAAGGTGGAATGCATCTCTGGAGAGCTTTAGGCTTACCTACCGACACACTACTTTAGGCTATTTATTACCAAAACACTTTTATTTTAATTTCCATAAAATAAACAAACGTATTTATACGTCATATTAAAATATGTCGTATATTTGCGTTATAATTAAAATCATAACAATGGTAGTATCCAAGACCGGATTATTCGACAAAGGGTTGCAAGACAAGGCTAATTTATTTAAAGCTCTTGCTCATCCTGCCCGGCTTCAAATCATTCAATTTCTTGCCAAGCAAAAGAGTTGTATTTCTGGAGATATCTCAGAGGAGTTGCCGTTGAGTCGAACAACAGTTAATCAACATCTAAAGGAGCTTAAAAAAGCGGGACTAATCCAAGGGACGGTGAATGGAGTAAAAACAAATTACTGTCTTGATTATGTGGTAGTTCAAGAATCAAAAGTGATTCTATCAGCATTCTTGGAAGAGATTGAGATACCAAAAAACTTTTGTTGTTAATTAAAGCGATTACGTTTACGCAAATACTAATATATCAAATTGAACATGAAAGTATTAATCTTATGTACTGGGAATAGCTGCAGAAGCCAGATGGCGCATGGCTATTTACAATCCTTCGATTCGGAATTAACGGTTTGTTCTGCTGGCACTGAGGCATCAGGAAGACTAAATATGAAAGCCGTGGCAGCGATGAAAGAAGATGGGATCGACATCTCAAACCACACCTCTGATTCGGTATCAAAATATCTTGACGAAGCTTGGGACTATGTGATAACAGTTTGTGGAGGTGCGAATGAAAGTTGTCCTGCATTTATTGGTAACGTAAAACAAAGGCTCCATATTGGCTTTGATGATCCATCCCATGCTATTGGGACCGAGGAATTCATCTGGAGTGAATTTATCCGTGTGCGAGACGAGATTAAAAAAGGGTTCTGGGAATTTTACACGAAAGAAATAAGAAACTAAGAGTCTGAATAACTTATAGGTTAACTAATACACAAACATCATGAATCCAAACAATTTAAAGCTCATCGTGCAAGAGAAGTATGGAGAGATTGCCAATCAAAGCAAGCTTTTCAATCAGTCGTCGTGCTGTGGAAGTACGAACTCATGTGGAGATATGGATTATACTATTTTCAGTGATGACTATCAAGGTCAAGCTGGGTATAATCCAGATGCAGATTTAGGTTTAGGGTGTGGTATTCCAACTCAATTTGCAAATATTAGCAAAGGTGATTCTGTTTTAGACCTTGGCAGTGGTGCCGGGAATGATTGTTTTGTAGCTCGTGCCATTGTCGGAGAGACAGGCAAAGTTACCGGTCTAGACTTTACCGATGCGATGCTGCGAAAGGCAGATGAAAACAACAAAAAATTAGGCTTTACGAATGTCAGCTTTGTAAAAGGCGACATCGAAGAGATGCCATTGCCAGATCAAAGTTTTGATGTGGTAGTATCCAATTGTGTCTTAAATTTAGTCCCAGACAAAGAAAAAGCATTTGAGCAGATTAAGCGAGTCTTAAAAGTGGGCGGACATTTTTGTGTCTCTGATGTGGTTATAAAAGGTGATTTACCTGAGAAGCTACAAAAAGATGCCGAGATGTATGCTGGATGTGTGTCGGGTGCCATTGACTTAGATGTTTATATGGGACTTATAAAAAAGCAAGGCTTTGAGAAGGTAGAAATCCACAAGCAGAAAGAGATCGCTATTCCTGAAGAGGTTTTAAAAAACTACCTTAATCCGAAAGAGTTAGCTGATTTTCAAAATGGAGAAACAGGAATTTTCAGTATTACGGTAAGCGGAGCGAGAGCCTAACCATGTTATTTCAAAAGGCAAAAATCAAAAATCCTCATAAGACAAAATAAAACTACAATACAACCTAATTAAAACTCTCATCTATGAGCACCGTAAAACAACTCTCCTTTTTTGATCGTTTTTTAACGCTATGGATTTTTCTAGTTATGATAGCTGGGGTCGTACTTGGCTTCTTCCTCCCTAATATTCCTGAATTCTGGAGAGCGCTAAGTGTAGGGACAACCAATATGCCTATTGCTATTGGATTAATCTTAATGATGTATCCACCTTTGGCAAAGGTAAACTACGAAAAGCTCCCCTTGGTATTTAAGAATGTGCGTTTACTAACTCTTTCATTGACACAAAATTGGATAATTGGCCCAGTAATTATGTTTGCGTTGGCAGTGATCTTCCTTCACAACCAACCTGGATTAATGATTGGAGTTATACTTGTGGGTCTAGCGCGCTGTATTGCAATGGTGTTAGTCTGGAACGATCTTGCCAAGGGTGATCCTGAACTAGCCGCAGGATTAGTAGCCTTCAATGCCATCTTTCAAGTATTTTTCTATTCGGCTTACGCCTATTTATTTATCACCATACTCCCACCCTATTTAGGTTTAAAAGGGGCCAATGTTGAAGTTTCTATCTATGAAATTTCAGTTACGGTATTTATCTATTTGGGCATTCCATTTCTGGCAGGACTAATCTCCAATTCGATGCTTCGTCGCAAGCATGGTGACGAGTGGTATTTTGAGAAATTCATCCCGAAGATCTCGCTTTTAACACCTGCCGCATTGTTATTTACAATCTTTGTTATGTTTTCCCTAAAAGGTGAAAAGATTATCACCTTACCTCTAGATGTAATCCTTGTTGCCATTTCCTATACGATCTATTTTGGGATTATGTTTTTCTCCACATTTTACATCTCTAAGCGTATGGGAGAAAATTACGAAAGGTCCACAACGATGGCATTTACAGCTGGAAGCAACGATTTTGAATTAGCCATCGCAGTAGCTATTGCGGTCTTTGGCATCAATTCACAAGAAGCCTTTGCCACGGTTATTGGGCCGCTAGTAGAGGTCCCTGTGATGGTTGCTTTGGTGAATCTAGCTTTTAGCTTAAAAAAGAAATATTTCACAGAGGGGTAAATTCATACTTACACACCGATATCTAGCCGCTGGCAATCACCCGTCTATAGAGTTCAACCACTTCGTGGCTGGGACTTGGTTGTTGCAGTTTATCCATGGGTTAACATTCATGGAGCGTTAGACTTTCATGGGTTAGCACCCATAGTTATTAGAGTTCAACCACTTCGTGGCTGAGGATTTGGTTGATATACTTTATCCATGGGTTAACACTCATGGAGCGTTAGACTTCCATGGGCTAGTACCCATCGTTATTAGAGTTCA
>CAIVGL010000075.1 GCA_903905505.1 uncultured Bacteroidia bacterium
CGGGATGCTCTGAAACAACTTTAGCTTATAATAAATGTACTAAAACAAAAAAGAGTCACAACTTATGTTGCAACTCTTTTATTTCCGTGGGAACTGATGGGTTCGAACCATCGACCCTCTGCTTGTAAGGCAGATGCTCTGAACCAACTGAGCTAAGCTCCCTTTTACTTAATCAGAACCTAATGGCTCCTTTTAAAGTGATGCAAAGATAGCCCTTTTTTCATTCACACCAAATATTCTTAGAGAAAAAACAAAATCATAGCGTCAAAATTTTGGACCTAAAAAAACCGCCCCATCACTGAGGCAGTTAGCAAACTTATTTTCAAGAATTTATTACTTCTCTTCTAAAATTGCATGGGCCTTCTCTAAAATCGTGGTGTCATCAAGCAAGATAATCCCCCCTTGCGGACCTTGCTCGATATGCATCCCAACACTCGTACCCGTATCATAATGTGTTCCACCAAAATAATTCCTTACTGTTTCAACTTCCATCCCAAGCTCCTTAGCAATCCTCTGCATCGATCCGTGAGGCAAATGATCCTTGATATCCCGAAGCTCATTAAAGGTGATTTTTTGAGTCATAATGAAAAGTTTTAAAGCGTTAATAATAAATAATCAGAATTAAAAACCTAAAACAATCTAAACACTCCGAAATTTAATAAGAAAAATCTGTTCTTGAAACAGATTCGTCTAATCTTTTTCACTAGAACAAGAAAATTTAGAATTATTAACAATAGGACATGAAGCCATATGTGCCAAGTAATTGAAAAACAAATACTTAAAACTGCAATAAAAATCAATACAAATAAAAACTGATTAGTTTTTGGATAACACCTTTTTGGTATCCGATTGAAGAATTAGACTGGCCTCCTGATGAATCTGCTCTCGAACATTTAATCGATTGATTAAATGATTATTGCGCGAAGGGTAGACGCGATTAGAAAAGAACAACACCAGAATTCCAGTTGCTGGATCGGCCCAAGCATAGGTGCCCGTAAACCCCGTATGTCCAAAACTTAAATCGGTACCTAAAATATCTTGCGGTCCTAACTTGCCATTCTTTAGCCTCTTGCGCAAGGGGGGCTTATCAAACCCATATCCTCTACGATTATTCGACTTCTCAAAATGACGACTCGACCAATTGCGGACTGTCTTCTCCGCTAAATAACGATCCCCGCCATAGGTGCCATAATTGAGGTACATCTGCATGACTTTAGCTGCATCATTAACGGTTCCAAACAATCCGGCATTGCCTGAGACCCCTCCTAACATCGCTGCACCTTCATCATGGACAAAACCTTGCAACTGCTCATGCCGGAAAATCTTGTCATTCTCGGTTGGGACCATCTGGTCACGATCATGCGACAAATAGGGTTTATAGCCCAATGAGCTTGCCCCTAATGGAGCATAAAAATTAGCTTTAAGATAAGGTTCGAAATCCTGCTGCACCATCGAAGAGATCATACGCGGAAAGAGCATGAATCCAAGATCTGAATAGACAAATTTCTTCTGTTTAAGCAAAGTTGATTTTCGAATCATAGCTGAAACGGTATCGGGAAAGCTATTGATGGCATACAACTCCTTGGAAACGCGCAAACCAAACTGAGCGGTAGAATCTTTCGAAAAATAATCAGCTTTAAAATTCCCCTTGCCGTCAGATCCTTTAAGCCAAAAAGGAATTCCTGACTTAAGTCGAGCTTGATGCGAGAGCACATCCTCCAGCACAATATCTTTCTTATTCGAACCTCTCCAATCGGTCCAATAAGCACTCATCTTCTCCTTAACATCTAATTTGCCCTGATCTTTAAGCTGCATCAACACTGGAAGTGGAGCTAAAACCTTGGTCAACGAAGCAAAATCAAATAGATCATCCAGGCTTAAGGCCCTTTCTTTGCTATAGGTATGATAACCATAAGCCTCCATCAAAACCACCTTACCCTGTTTCGCAACAAAAACGGCACATCCTGGAAATGCCCTAGCGTTTATGCCGATGCTTACTAACGAGTCTATTTTTTTTTTAAGTAATGTAGAGTCAACACCCACCTCTTCAGGCAGCGTATATTTAAATCGATTCAACGATGGAGTTGTTATTCCATTTCCTGAGCGATAGCTATCATTCACGTGAATCGGCAGACGACCTGAGGCACCAAATGCACCAAAAATAAGCTGTCCAACTAAATCTTGCGCCTCATTACTCTCCTCATACGCTGCGATAACCCCGTGGGCATGGTCTAAACCATCCAAATAGCCTAAAACATATGGATTACCCATTACAACAACGATGGCTCTAGAAGACTCGGTAATCTGACGGACAATTTTCTGTTGAGCAGTACTTACACGGTAATTCGATTTCACAAAATTGCCGAGGTTATTAACTGCCGCAATAACTAAATTGTATTTCTTCAGCTGAAGAATCAAATTCTTAATCGTAGCGTCATCGGCATCCTTTCCGATCGAAAAATGAGCGGTATGGGCATAGCGGTCAACTGAACGCTGAAAAGTAGTTGTGCCAGTTCTACCAATGCTAACTGTTGCAATATTTAATGAATCGAGATGTCGTAACGGAAGAAGATCTCCCCTGTTTTGAACCACGGTCAAAGAATTCTGAGCCACGTTGCGCAGTGTCATGCGATAACTTGATTGCGTAAGATCGGCATACAAATTTTTCGTTTGAATAGGCTTAAAATGATCAAGTCCGGCCCAACGCTTCAACATCAATATCTTCCGACATTTACGATCGATAGATTCTTGAGTTATCTCACCATTAGCTATCGCTTTTTTAACCGCCTCAATAACACTACCTGGATTGGTAACAAATTCAAGTAAGTCATTTCCGGCCATTAAAGCCTTGATCTCTGCACTACAATCACCAATCTTATCATCTTGATCAACTGCACCTTCCATGTTCATCGCATCGGTAACCACTAATCCTTCAAAACCATATTCATCCAATAAAATTTTCTGAACAATAGATTTTGACAGAGAAGCTGCAGTCCCTGAACTATCAAGGGCCGGGACATTTAAAAAGCCCGTCATAACACCCCCAATACCCTGATCTATCGCTTTGCGAAAAGGATAAAGCTCGATAGAATCAAGCCGAGCTCTTGAATGCGATATGGTAGGAAGTGTTAAATGCGAATCTGTTTGTGCATCACCATGTCCTGGGAAATGCTTTAGCGTAGCCAATACATGCTCCGACTGCAGTCCAAGACCATATTGAACAGCCTTTTGATAAACTTTATTTGGATTATCGCCATACGAGCGGAAACCGATTACCGGATTAAGTGGATTGCTATTCACATCGGCATCAGGAGCAAAATTGATCTGAATACCCAAACGTTTACATTGTTTTCCGATGTCGGATCCAACCTGAAAGACTAGAGAATCGTTAGCCACAGAGCCAAGTGTAAAGCCATACGGATATCTCAAACAGCTATCCAGCCGCATCGAAAGACCATATTCCGCATCCATAGCAACTAGCAGAGGCGTTGTAGAGGCTTTTTGCAAGGCATTAACCATCTTAGCATGCCTTACAGGTCCACCTTGCATCGATATAATGCCTCCAACTTTGTTCTCCCGAACCATTTTGAGCAACCGTGCTTGATGCTTGCTCCCTTTTTGTGAAAACGCTGGTACGACAATCAGCTGTCCAATCTTTTGCTCTAACGTCAAGGAATTAAATACCGAATCGACCCACTGATCTGACTGATAATTCAAAAATGCAGGGCGTGATTTTGGTTGGGCATTGCTGTGCAAGCCTATAAATGCAATAAAAAGAATCAATAGTATCCGAAACATATTATTTAATCAATTTGCTCAACAAGATTAATAGGTCAAAAATAGACAAAACAACAGAATTGAGAGACGAATCTGTCATTAAAAAAAAAAAGAAGGTTGTACCTTTAGAATTATTCAACCATTCGATTAATTTTGGTGAACTTTCGCAAGAGAGAATAACTAAAATCTAATATTCAAAGCACACGAACACTCATCGATATTTAAACAGTTGAAAGACCTAGAAAAAAGTCCTAAAAATAATAGATGGTTCATATTGGCTCTCTTATTTATCTTGATCAATGCGGCAAGTGCGTTTTCAAAACCGATCCTTCCTGGGGCAAGTCAGCCCGAAAAGTATCTCGAACTACTCCAAGGGAGATCGATCGGATTAGTCGTTAATCAAACTTCTACGATCGGCGATGAGCACATCGTTGACTTCTTGACTAAAAAGCAGGTCTCGATAAAGACAATTTTTGCTCCTGAGCACGGATTTAGGGGTGAAGCTGGTGCTGGCGAAACTATTTCTAACTCGAAGGATACTAAAACGGGTATCCCAATCGTATCTATTTACGGAAAAAACAAGAAGCCAACAGCCAAGCAACTTGAGAATATCGACATTGTGGTGTTTGATATTCAAGATGTTGGTTGTCGTTTTTACACCTACATCAGCACTTTGCATTATGTCATGGAGGCTTGTGGGGAGAACCATAAGAAACTAGTGATCCTTGACCGACCAAATCCAAACGGTGATTATACTGCTGGTCCGGTCCTTAAACCTGCGTTTAAATCCTTTGTTGGATTAGATCCGATACCTGTTGTTCATGGGTGTACAATTGGCGAATTAGCTTTAATGATAAACGGTGAAAAATGGCTGAATAATGGTATTCAGACCGAACTTGAAATCATAAGAGTTGAGAATTACACCCATAAGATGCCATTTGACCCACCTATTAAGCCATCCCCTAACCTACCGAATCAACAATCGATTAGACTCTATCCCTCGCTTTGTTTTTTCGAGGCCACCAGTGTGAGTGTAGGGCGAGGGACTGAATTTCCATTCCAAGTTCTTGGATATCCGAATCCCGATTTTGGAAAATTTACCTTTACACCCAAAAGCATCTTGGGTATGGACTTAAATCCGCTTCAAAAAGATAAGCTCTGCTATGGCGATGATCTTCGGTCATTGGCCACTGCTCCAAAATTCACCTTATCCTTCTTTATCCAATGGCTGAATAAGTTTAAAAAAAGCGATCAGTTTTTAACTCGGGCATCATGGTTTAATCTGCTGATGGGCAATGACACGGTACTAAAGTTAATTTTGGAAGGCAAAGATGAAGCAGAGATAAGTAAAAGCTGGGGCTTAGAATTAGCTAATTACCGGTCAATACGTAAAAAATATCTTCTATATCCTGATTTTAAATAGAACGAATGAATCCAATTCTCGTCGCAGTACTCTTAGGTTGTTATTTCCTAATGTTGATCTTCATTGCCCATCTTACAGGCAAGTCAGCAACAACCGATACATTTTTCACGGCTAACCGCAAATCTCCTTGGTTTATTGTCGCCTTTGGAATGATTGGAACGACAATCTCTGGCGTTACCTTTATCTCTGTGCCGGGTGAGGTTGGAAATTCGGCAAGCACCTATTTCCAATTTATCATGGGCAATCTGGTTGGATTCTGGATTGTCGCCTTGGTGCTATTACCGGTCTATTATCGACTTAATCTGATCTCAATATATGGTTATTTAGAGCAGCGATTCGGCGTTTACGCTTACAAATCAGGATCCTTTTTCTTCCTGTTATCTAGAACCGTTGGAGCCGCATTCCGGATGTATTTAGTTGCTGAAGTGTTACAGCTAGCGCTCTTCGATGCGATAGGAATTCCTTTTGCAGTAACAGTTCTGATAAGTATTTTCTTAATCTGGGTCTACACCTATGAAGGAGGGATTAAGACGATTATCTACACCGATTCTCTCCAGACGATCTTTCTCTTAACAGCCGTGATTTTAGCGATCGTCTATATTTTCTCAAGTTTTGATTGGAGTGTTAACCAGACCTTACAAAAAATAGCGACCCACCCATTTTCAAGAATTTTTGATTGGGATTATAAATCGGGTAATTATTTCTTTAAACAATTTATATCGGGGATCTTTGTAACTATTGTCATGGTAGGCTTAGATCAGGACATGATGCAAAAAAATCTCACCTGCAAGAGCTTAAAAGAGTCACAAAAAAACATGCTCACTTTCAGCGCGATCTTCGTGGTGGTGGTTGGAATGTTTCTGCTATTAGGTGTGCTGCTTTATCTATTTGCCAGTACAAATGGGATTAAGCTACCAGAGAAATCAGACTTTTTATTTCCGATGCTAGCCTTAAATCACATGAATCTATTGATTGGAGTTTTCTTTTTGCTTGGAATTACGGCAGCTAATTATGCCAGTGCGGACTCGGCTTTAACCTCTTTGACTACAGCCTTCTGCATCGACTTCTTAGCCATCAATCAAAGACCCCAGGAACAACGCAAATCGTTACTTCGCCGCACACACATTGCCTTTTCGCTACTACTCTTTCTGGTTATTATAATCTTCAAATTAATCAATGACCAAAGTGTTGTGAAAGCCGTATTTAAAGCTGCAGGGTATACCTATGGACCCTTACTCGGTTTATTTGCCTTTGGATTCCTAACCAAGAGAAATATCAGAGACAAATGGGTCCCTTATGTTGCGGTATGCTCACCATTTATTGCTTGGTTCATCGATGCCCATTCTGTTCAACTTTTAAATGGTTACAAAATAGGATTTGAGTTGATTATCCTTAATGGGGCGATAACTTTTGCTGGTC
>CAIVGL010000076.1 GCA_903905505.1 uncultured Bacteroidia bacterium
TCTGGCCTCCTACTTTGATGATTATCAAATGTTCTCTCATAGTAATCCTTCCAAAATAATTTTTAATATTGTCTGAGCCGAATATACGCGATTTTCTGCTTCATCGACAACTATTGACGAAGAACTATCCAGAACTTCATCAGTTACAATCATATTCCGACGAACCGGAAGACAATGCATAAATTTAGCCTTATTGGTTAACGCCATCTTTTGAGCAGTAACCGTCCAACTTAAGTCCTTTGATAGGATCTCCCCATATTTGGTATAAGAGGACCAGTTTTTAGCATAAATAAAATCGGCCCCTTCGAATGCCTTATTTTGATTGTACTCCACCTCAACATCCCCAATAAACTGAGGATCTAGCTCGTAGCCATGTGGATGAGTAACCACCAAGTCATAATCTGTTTGACGCATCCATTCGACAAATGAGTTCGGCACTGCTTGAGGCAATGCTTTTGGATGAGGGGCCCAGGTAAGGACCACTTTAGGTCGCGCTATTTTTTTATGCTCTTCGATAGTCAGATGATCGGCAAAACTTTGCAATGGATGTCGAGTGGCAGCCTCCATACTCACCACAGGAACCCCTGAATATTGAATAAATTGATTAATAATTTTCTCCGCATAATCAGCTTCACGATCTTCTAAATCAGCGAAAGCACGCACGCCAATAATATCACAGAAACGACCAATAACAGGTATTGCTTCGCGCAAATGTTCAGCTTTATCGCCATCCATGATCACGCCAAGTTCACTCTCCATGCGCCATCCATCTTGATTGACATTTAAAACCATGGTATTCATCCCCAAATTCATTGCTGCCTTTTGTGTACTAAGTCGAGTACGAAGACTTGCGTTAAAAAAGATCAACACAATGGTTTTATTTTTACCAAGATACTGATATCCAAACGGATTAATCTTGATCTCTCGGGCCATTTTAATTGCCTCCGTTAAAGATGGAAGATCATAAACCGAAGTAAAATGTCGCATAATTAAATTGTAATATTATATATTCTTTAATGTTCTGAACTCAAGAACGTATCTGACCATCGCCCTCAACAAGCCATTTATAACTAGTTAACTCTTCGAGAGCCATTGGACCTCTAGCATGCAATTTTTGGGTGCTAATGCCAATCTCGGCACCTAAACCAAATTGAGCACCATCGGTAAATGCGGTACTTGCATTCACAAATACGGCTGCTGCATCGACAATTTTTAAAAATCGATCACAATTTTCTTTATTCTCAGAAACAATAGCTTCACTATGTTTCGAACTGTATTTAGCAATATGAGACATAGCTTCCTCAAAGGTTGAGACTGTTTTAATAGACATTTTATAGGCTAAAAACTCTGTCCCAAAAGACTCATCCGTGGCTTGATTTAATAGCCTTTCCGGATAAATACCATCAAGGGCATCGTAAGAAGCCTTATCTGCATAGATCTCCACTTCACTCTCCATCAACAAATCAGTGATTTGCTTTAAATGAGCCAATCTTGAGCGATGAATAATCAAGCAATCCAGCGCATTACAAACACTAACTCGTCGAACCTTTGCATTATTTATGATCTGAACACCTTTGGAAAGATCTCCAAACTCGTCAAAATAAGTATGACAAATTCCAGCACCTGTCTCAATAACTGGAATAGTGGCATGCTCTCTCACATAATCTATCAACCCTTGACTTCCACGTGGTATAATTAAATCGACATAACCTCTTGCATGTAACAATTCAGTTGTTGCCTCTCTTCCTGCTGGAAGCAATGCCAAAATATCTGGATTTATATGATTAACATTCAGTATGTTATGAATAATGCTAACAATTGCTTGATTTGAGTGAAAAGCATCGCTTCCACCCTTAAGAATACATGCATTACCAGATTTTAGGCACAGAGAAAAAACATCAAAAGAGACGTTTGGCCTAGCTTCATAGATGATGCCAATAACCCCGAATGGAACACTTACTTTTGATATTTTCAATCCGTTAGGACGTTCGACATCGAAAAGAGTCCGACCTAATGGAGAAGGCAAGAAAGCCACATTACGAATATCATCAGCGATATTTTTAATCCGGTCGGCGGTGAGTTTAAGACGGTCGTATTTCGGATCTGAGTCCTCCATACGAATTAAATCCTTCTGATTTTCACGCAAGATAAAGGCCGTACTTTTCTCAGCAGAATCAGCGATTTTCAAGAGAATCTCATTGATTTTACTTATGCCGAGGAGGTTTAATTCTCGACTGGCCTTTAAGGTATTTTCAAATTGCTGTTGAAAATTCATAATTTTTCAAATCAAATATAAATAGTCGTAATGGATAAAAGGTTTCGACACCTTACCACCCATCTCTTTCAAGACCTCTTCAGAAGAGTAGGATGCTTTTCCTAGCCCTACTAATTTTCCCTTCGCATCTTTTACTCGGACAATATCACCCTCTTTAAAGAATCCAGAAACCGCCACAATGCCAATCAATAAAACACTAACAGCATCATCAGAAAGCAACCGATCAAGAGCGCCATTATTAATTACAACTTCCCCTTTTGCAAAATCATCAGAGTGCGAAAGCCATTTTTTTACCCCCGTTGATTTCTTTTTAGAAGGGATAAAATGGGTCTGTAGAACGCCATCTTTATTCCTTAGAAGATTTGCTAAAATATTATCCTTTGTGCCATTGGCGATATGAACAGAAACACCTTGACTAGCAAGCTTAGAGGCAATATGAAATTTTGTCAACATTCCACCTCTACCAAAATTTGATTTCTTCCCAGAAACAGCCTCAATATCAATGGTCTCCCCATGATTAATCGAAGCCACAAGTTTACTCTCTGGATTGTCAGGCGAACCGGTATAAACACCATCAACATTGGTTAAGATCACCAAGGCCTCCATATCCATCATCGAAGCGATCAAACCAGAAAGCTCATCGTTATCGGTAAACATCAATTCGGTCACTGAAATCGTATCATTTTCGTTAACCACCGGCACCACACCATTATCAAGCAAAGTGGTCATGCAGTTACGCATATTTAAATAATGTAGTCGATCGCTGAAGTTCTCTTTAGTTGTCAATACCTGTGCACAGGTAATGTCATTTGAACGAAAAAGATCAGCATATTGATTGATTAATTTTACCTGACCCACCGCCGACCATAGCTGACGACTGGAGACTGGATCGAGCTTGCGCTTTAATTCAACTTCAGCACGTCCTGCCGCAACAGCTCCCGAGGTGACTAAGATAACTTGCAAGCCTAATTTGCGCAATTCAGTAATCTGATCGACAATATGAGCCATTCTCGATACGTTAAGCATCCCTTGGTCATTTGTCAGCACATTGCTTCCAACCTTTACAACTATCTTAGTATACAACAAGGACATATCAGCGTTAAAATTACAACGAGTGTATGATAAAAGATAAAAAAAACAGGTGACTGAATCAGTCCCAACCCTTCAATTTGAAAGAATTAGCTTTTCATGATCTAATTAAACCATAAAAAGCTAATTCAGTTAGCAGTGACAGCCGTTGTAAAAATAAGGTTAATCTGCCAATTTTACCGCCTAAGCAGTACTATTTTGAAGAATTTATTTTGTTATACGAGGTCAAAATACCTTTAACAATCGATGCAGAGAATCCTCGATGCTCCATCTCATTCAATCCCGTGATCGTAATTCCTTTCGGGGTTGTCACCTTATCGATCTCTTCCTCAGGATGATTACCTGTTTGAATAACCAACTCAGCAGCACCCTTAACCGTCTGAGCAACAATTTGCTGTGCCACCTCAGGGGTAAATCCAATTTCGACTCCACCTTGAATGGCAGCACGGATAAAACGAAGGGCAAAAGCAATATTACAAGCTCCTAAAACGGTCGCAGCAGCCATTAAATCTTCATTTATCAATATAACTTCACCCAAACATTCAAAAAGTTCTTTAACCAAATCAACTTGATCTGAAGTGCAGGCTGGAGCAGCAATTAAAGTCATGGACTCCTGAAGTGCTACTGCGGTATTGGGCATAACTCTTAAGGGAATAACAAACGAGGGAAGATGTTCGCTCATCTGAGCAACGCTAATTCCAGTCATCAAGGAAGCAACTAACTGCCCCTCCTTGAGGCTTGAGGTAATCTCAGTGAAAATCTCAACTGCTTGATAAGGCTTAACGGCCACAATAACAATATCAGCCTTTGAGACGGCGAGTTTATTATCTTTAACGATGGTCACCCCTTTAGCTGATAAATCGTCTAA
>CAIVGL010000077.1 GCA_903905505.1 uncultured Bacteroidia bacterium
ACGAATAATCTTGTCTGTTACGTGTTTTAATCCTAAAGGAATTATCCCTTTCCAATAATTATTATCATCAAATTACTTATACTAGAACTAGCTAATTTATCAGGCTCCAATAATTCCACTCCTTTGGTTCCATTTACTCCTATTTTCCCTTGAAAAAATCAAAACCTAGCAGAGATTTATATCAATAAAAAAGGGTTTAAGAAGCTTTATCTTCTTAAACCCTTTTTTTATTAGGTTGATCCCGACTTATTGGTAGACCCCAACATTATATTCTATTAAAGGATGTTTCATTTGGTATGACGAAACTTAAGCAGCCGCTTTTCTAAAAGTAGATGCTTATTGCACCGGTCAGAACAGAAACCAGCAGCATAACTAATGTTGTCGCGACTGCCCATTTTAAAGTAAAACGTTGATGAGCCTCAAAACTAACACCTGCTAATCCAACCAATAAGTAGGTTGATGCAACTAATGGACTCAGCATGTGAACTGACTGTCCAAGAAGTGAAGCCCGCCCGATTTCTACTGCAGTGACACCAAAATGTGCAGCAGTTGCAGCAGTTAAAGGTGCGATTCCATAAAAATAGGCATCATTACTGACGAAATAAGTAAATGGCATTGAAGTGAGGCTGGTAATAATGCCCATGTTAGGCCCCAATGAATCTGGAATAATACGAATAAAACTTTGCGCCATGGCATCCAACATCTTAGTCCCCGATAGAATCCCAGTAAAGATGCCGGCTGCAAACACCATCGAGCCCACAGATAGGGCACTCCCAGCATGTACCGCCAATTTCTTCCGTTGTTCCTCAAGATTCGGAAAGTTGATAATCAACGCAATTGCCAGGCCAACCATAAATGTAATTGAAATGGGGAACAATCCAGAAATCAATGCAGCAATAAGCAAAATGGTAAGTAATAGGTTCGTAAAATAGATTTTTTTATTCTCAATATCTTTACTTTCAGGAACTTCCATGTGTATTATTCCGAGTCGTTTTCGCTCCCCTTTACCAAAAATATAGGCTACAAATAATACCCATGCAATAGCGGCCAACATACTTGGAATTATTGGATTAAACAGTTCCGTTGGATTTAGGTGCAAAGCGCTTAAGCAACGTGCATTTGCCCCAGTCCAGGGAAGTTTAATCATAATGCCGACACATAAGGTTAAAATGGCAGTCAGAATCAACGGGTTTATTTCAAGACGCTTATAAACAGGAAGCATAGCTCCAACAATAATCAGATAGGTAGCTGCTCCATCGCCATCTAATGCCACAATCAAAGAGATGATACAGGTAACCATGATAACTTTTAAAGGATCACCTTTTGCAAATTGCAACAGCTTAATTATCAACGGCTCAAAAAGTCCCACTTCGAACATGATCCCAAAATACAAAATCCCGAACATGAGTAATACGCCCGTAGGGGCCGTATCTTTCAATCCATTCTCCATCATTTTACCTAACTCGGCTCCGCTGACTCCAGCAAAAAGTCCAAATAAAATAGGGATAAGTGTTAGCGCGACCAGGGGCGAGAGTCGCTTAATCATAATCAGAATGATAAAGGTTGTAATCATTCCAAGGCCAAGAATGGCCAGCATTGTTTCACTCATAAATCTAAATATTAAGTCAATTAGTCAGATAGTTAAGGCAATAGATGGTCTATTTACACCCTGAAACATCAGGTGCTTACTCTTAATCCTGCACCTGCCAAATTGTATCCAGAATTGTTCCGTCCACCCATTTGACCACGGCGACAGGTTGATCTGTAAAAGCAGGGAGTGCAGGTTTGCCACAAATTTTTTCTGCAAGTTCTTTCAATTCAGTAATTGAAACAATCGGCAGTCCGGAGTCTCGGGTTAGTTCGACTAGATCTTGTCTAAGTGGATTGATTGCAATTCCTCTTTCTGTCACAACAACATCGATTAGCTCTCCAGGGCCACAAATCGTTGTCACGTTATCTTTTATCACCGGAATGCGATCTCTGAACAAGGGGACAGTTAGGATTACAGTTTTTGAAAACAGGCAATTCTGCCATCCTCCAATCCCATGTAAGAGATATCCATCAGAATGGGTAACCACATTGGCATTGAAATTAATATCTATTTCAGTCGCGCCAAGAATTACAACATCGACTAAACCAGCAAAATTACCTTTCCCGTGATAATTATAACTTGTAAATGGACTTGTCCATACATGATTTGGATTTTCCCTCATGGATCTTACTCCTTCTAAATCAAAGGTTTGTCCATCGAGAATATATTCAAGCAGTCCTTCTTCGAGCATAGAAATCAGATATTTATTACTGCCACCACGGGCAAAACGAGCTTTGATTCCCCGTTCTAACATGATATTCCTAAAGTATTGAGCAACGGCCAGTGATATTCCTCCAGCGCCGCTTTGAAAAGAAAAACCATCTTTAAGTATCCCAGCCTTGTCACAAAATTGGGCTGTAAGGTTTGCCAGAAAAAGACGATCTGGGCTCTTCGTCATTTCGGTAGACCCGGATACAATTTTCTCAGGAATTCCTATTTTATCGGTCTGAACAACAAAATCAACATTATTCCCTTGTATTTGCCAAGGGACACAAGGGAATTCTACTAAATGATCCGTTACAACAATAACTTTATCAGCGTACTGCGAGTCTACCAAGGCAAACCCTAAGGAACCGCAGGCAGCAGGACCATCAACGCCATTTGCATTTCCAAAAAAATCGGCTGTTGGAGCAGCAATTACAGCGATATCGATATGAACTTCGCCATCCTGAACAGCCTGATATCGACCCCCATGTGAACGAAGAACACCCAATCCCGCCATTTTACCATTAGAAGTAAAGCTGCCTAGTGATCCATTCATGCTCCCCTCGATATGATGGATGGTGCCATCTTCAAGGTATTTTATTAAGGATGAATGGCATTCGAAAGAGGCTGAAGGAAACCAGATCAGATCTCTTACTCCCATCTCTTTTGCAATATCAAAGACCATATTGGCAATTAAATCTCCATTTCTAAAATGATGGTGTGTTGATATTACCATTCCATCACTTAGTCTGGCCTGAATAAGCGATTCTTTTAGTGACTCAATACATTTATTTCCATCTGAAGGGAAATTTGCACAGGATGGAATAGGGGCGCCATATATTCGATTTTCCGGAATATATTTTCCAACTCCTTTAAACGGAATCTCTAGTTTTCCATTGACCTCGGAAGGGACCAATTTACCAATTGAATTAACAACCAATTTATTGAATTTTCTCATTTCCTGAAGTTATTTACGTTGATCGTGGTATATTAATTCTGGTTGTGCCAATTTGCGGACAGTCTACCACTGGAAATAGATAATTCAATTGTCTGTTGAGCTCTCTTTACCACCGGTGCATCGATCATCTTATTTCCTACCGACACCACTCCGTAACCATTTTTGTTTGCTTCGAAGAAGGCATTTAAAATGATTTTTGCATGCTCAATCTCCTTGTCAGTTGGGGCATAATTATCATGCACAACTTTTATTTGACGTGGGTGAATACAGCCCATTCCATCAAAACCAAGAGCTTTCGAACGGAGCACATTCTCTTTTAATGCCTCCAAATCGTCAACATCTGAAAACACAGAATCGATGGCCTGAATACCCAAAGCCTTGCACCCATTCACAACTTGACAGCGTGCATAAAAGGATTCAGTCCCTTCGTTTGTGCGCTCTACGCCAATATCGGCAGTATAATCCTCTAATCCAATCGCAATAGCAACAATGTTATCTGCAGACTGAGCGATGTCAAGAACTTTCATCACACCCATCGCACTTTCAATAATTGGCATTAACCAAACTGGATTTATGTTTCCTATTTGTTTTTGAATGGTTTCTATTTTTTCATTCACCATCCGAATCTGATCGCCGCTTTCACATTTAGGAATCAGAATAAGATTTGCATTATGAGGGATTATATAGTCTAGATCTTCTAATCCGGCAGGGATTTGGTTGATGCGAACCATCCGCTCAACACCTAAAAAATTCACCGAGCGTAAAGCGTTACGAACAAGAATACGGGCTTCCTCTTTTTTACTAAATCCTACAGCATCTTCAAGATCAAGAATGATCCCGTCTGGCTTATGAATTCCAGCATTTAGCATTAAACTGGGGGTATTGCCTGGAAGATACAACCTTGAAATACGTGGTTGATTAAAGGTTGAGGAGTACAAATTTTCAGGGAGCATTTCAGGCAGAAACTCAAGGTCTGATTTTACTAACTGTTTAATCGCAGCCTCTATGCGTGCCATTAGAACAAATGGGAGTGCTCCCTTGTCTTCAATTTCTAAAGTCGCATGTTCAATCCGAAAAAAATTCAACATCTCCTGACAAAGTTGCAGGATTGAGTCTCCATACAAAACCCTCACCTTACTATTTAATTTAAGATGTATTCCCCCCTCATCACTCAATGTTAATGAGACGAAACAGTCTGACCGATCTTTTTCACCTTTATTCCCGGCTGAAGCAATTGTATTATTTATCATGCTGAATAGTTTGATTTTCACATCAAATATAACTTAAACTTCAAAAGAGTTCAAGCACAAATTATTTAATAAAAAGGAAGTTAGCCGACAGTTTATCAGCTAACTTCCTAAGTTTAAAGTTGCATTATTACGATACGCGCTTTTTAGTTTAATAAGTATATTTCCAGGTCTCGGTAGAACTATCTGTCGACAGAAACTTATCAGCCTGAGTCACTCTGTTACTACTATCAAACTTGTACGTGTAAGTTGATCTTTTCTTTACGATAGGACTCACTCTAGGATCCCAATATTCAAAGAAATCAATCAGTTTAACGCTTGGTTTACCAAATAAATTAGCTAATGCTTTATACTCAGAACCTGTTATGTCATTCACTGCCTGAGGAATGCCATTAACGTTGTCCCCAACCGTGTAGACAAATGTTTTAATCTTTTTCGCCGTTACGCCATCGTCGCCAAATGTAGTGATTTGAGATACACTTGAAGCCGTAAAATCAACCTTATATTTCATATGGTCAGCCGAGCTCCAAAATTCATGCCCATTTGTTAGGAACCCATCTGTATTATAATCATAAGATGCATATTCACCATTACCCCAATCGTCTTTCGTAATATGTCCTGATGCATCGATATTATAAGTGCCAGATGTCGAACCATCAGAAGCTTTAGTAATTATCAATTTACCTGGCGTTGCATAATTATAATTAAGAGTCTTATCTAATTTACCTTCCCACATATCATCAATCTTGGTTATTTTGCCATTTGCATCATAGGTAATATTCCATTGTTCTGTACCTCCAGCCCAGGCGGCATAAAAAGAGACAGATTTAATTTGAGAACCGGTACTAAATGTTTTATCCTCTCCGTATCCGGTTCCATTGCCATTTGTTGCATATGCTCTTAGGTGATAAGCTGTTGCAGGTGTTAAGCCAGCAATTGAACTGCTAAAAGTGCCGATTCCTGACCCGTCTGATGTTTTGGAATCTACGATTGTAGGATTAGCAATTTTACTCCAGCACACACCTCTTGCAATTACAGGTGTAGTGCCTTCTAAAGTGATATTTCCACCTGAGGTTACATTAATCCCGGAGATGGCAATTGTGCCCGTACTAACTATAGGAGGACTAGTACTGGTCTTCTTGCAAGCAAAAAACAACATAGCAGTCGAAACTACGATTGCTAGAAAATAAATCTTCTTTTTCATAATGGTTTAAATTAATAGTTAAAAAATAAATAGTTAATAATTATTGGATTTTAAAAATTTAATTATTGCCGGCCACAATAATCATGACCAGTCCTGCAGTAAAGAGTATAAACATAAGAGTCAATAATGCATTCACACTTTTGGGAGCGCTCTTAAATTCTTTCCATATAAATACCCCCCAAAGTGCAGCTATCAGTGTGGCTCCCTGTCCTAGACCGTAAGAGATAGCGAACCCAGCTTTACCTGCGGCAATAATACTAAGCGCCATTCCGACACACCAAATCATTCCGCCTAAAATTCCGGTTAAGTGTTCTTTCAATCCACCTTTAAAATATTGAGTATATGAGATGGGGGCACCTTCGAATGGCTTTTTCATTAAAATAGTATTAAACAAGAAGTTGCTAATCAATATTCCGGTCGAAAAAATAAACAATGCAGCATAAGGAGTTAGAAGACCGGCCTCCGGGGCTTCCATACTTTTTGCCATCGAACTTGCAACGAAACGGTAAAACATGGCCATTAAAACGCCTCCTATAATTGAGATAATAATCCCTTTTGTAGGTGCTTTTTGGGTTTCCGCTGTTTTTCTTTTATAGGCCAAAGCATCAATAACAATTGCTAGACCGACTAAAGTAACACCCCCAAATAACCAAAGTGGATTACCCTGTGGCATTCCGATATAGTTAATAATCACACCCAATACCAGAGCAATACCTATACCTATTGGAAAGGCAACCGACATTCCAGCGATTGATATCGCAGCAACGATCAAGATGTTGGCCAGGTTAAAAATAACACCCCCTGCCATTGCACTTATGATATTTGCTGATTCGGCATGCCTGAGATTTTCAACAAATCCCATTCCCTGAGTGCCACTACTCCCAAGGGTAAATCCTAGGATTAGGGAAAACAGCAGAATGCCCAATACATAATCCCAATAGAAGAGTTCAAAACGCCAACTTTTGGCAGCAATTTTTTGCGTGTTTGCCCACGATCCCCAGCAAAGCATAGTGATAAAACATAGCACAACTGCTAAGGTGTAACTTCCTACAATAAACATTTTTTCAAGTTTTAGTTAGTATTAATAAGAGTCATTGATGAAATTTATTTGAAATAAACACACTGATTTCAGGCAGCCCAGTTAAAAACCAGTCAAAGCCTCCAGCACCTTCCCTCACACGATATTCATGACTGATATCTTTATCGCGTAAAAAGATATGTGCATTCCCGTTGCCGTCGCTATATCTCCCTTTATCGGGAGCATCGATAAATAGGGCGGTATGATCTCGTGCCTTAGGTTTGATTTCTGAAATCAATTTTGAAATGGTATCGCTATCAAGAAACCCATCAGTAAGGATACATGAACTGAATTGCTCTTGATTGAACGCTGTCGAAAAGGCTCTAATGGCAAGTTCCTGAGTTCCGGCTAAGGCACGGAAGCGATATCCCTTTCGGATTCTTAATTTTTCTTCAACCTCCGGTAGTATTTTCTTAAATTGACCTAAAGTATTTGCAGAGATAAAAAATAGTACCATTGGACAAATCTCATTTCGTTCTACCTTTTGATTGATCAATTCGGCAATCGAAGCTTGTTGAATTTCGGAGAAATTTCCAGCTAAATACAACACCGGATATAAGCGGCTGGTCCTGTCATATTCATCAGGAAGGTATGCCACTGCTGGTTCATTACTCACGGTAAGTATTAACTTTTGTTTACCTGACAGCTTCCCCTTGTCAGACTTTAGCTCAATATCTCCTCTGTAAGGTTTCGAATTAAAAGCATCGCTGATGAAATTAAGGGCATTTGGCAAGCACGCACGCCAGAAAGCAAACTCATGGCCTCCATTTAAAACTCTATATTCATGTGGGATTTTATTATCACTAAATTGCATATGCAATTCTTCATTACTTCTGCAAAGTGTTTGTTCATCATCCCCATTGGCTATATATATTTTCAATCGGCTTTGTTTCGATAAATCATTCAGAGAAGCTATCTTAAATGGATTATTTTGATTGTAATAGTCTGTGATTCGATCCTTTCCAAGGGTTCCAACACCTCCGAAAATGCGTCCCCATTGCTGATTCCAGCCAGCAGAATCTTCTTTCATATACTGTTGGTCAGTTCGAATGGAAATACTTAAAGGAACGCAGGAGCCAAATATATTTGGATTTTTCAGCGGTAGAATTAAAGCACCAAATCCGCCCATTGAATAGCCCATCGTTGCGCGGTGCTGACGATCGCTAATGGTGCGATAATGACTGTCGACAAATGGGATTAATTCCTGAATAAACATATCTTGATACCTGAAAGTACCAGAAACATCATTCACGTAATAACTGCGGAATCCTTGCGGCATCACATAAATCATCGGCACAATCATCTTTTCTCGGACCGCTTTGTCAGCAATCTGACTGATTTGTCCATATTCAAGCCATGCAGTTTCATCATCGCCCAAACCATGAAGTAGATACACTGTGGGATAGTTTCTATTCCCCTTTAAGTAATCTTCAGGTAGACAGATCGAATATTTCACATCCTGCCCTAAAATTTTGCTGAAAAAACTCACGCTTTCTATGATCCGAACATCCTGAGCAATCAATGGGCTCAAGAAGGTTAGAAAGACAAAATATGGAAGAAGGAATCTTTTCATATTTATAAGATTTTCAATTTTTGGGACAAATAAAATAACGACTGATTCAGCCCATTGATCGTTGATTGCAGCGAAGAGGTGCCTTGTCTGACCCGATATTCATAAGGATTTCCATTTTTTCTAATGTCCACGAAGAGGTCGAAATTGCCCTGATAGAAGTCAGATTTATCTGTTACATCGAGGTAATAATAATTCCCAGGAATGGCCTTTGAATTAGTCGGAAGTTTCGCATTAAAAAGGAAAAAGCCATTAAAAATATGTTGAACTCCGGGAATAAGATTACAAACCGAGACACCACCCTGCTCATTTCCCATAAATACCTTCCCCTTTTTATCTTTAACAAGCCTATAATTCGTATTAACCTGGCTGATGATATTATTCAAAATATCATTTGTAATTTCAGAAGAACCTGTAGGAATCTCCACGACTATAGAATTTGGAATAGTTCCTGCAACCATACTATTATTTAGCAATGACAATACTTTGGTGGCATTTGCGGCACGTGAGGAACCGGTAAAATCGTGAATCCAAAAAATTGCCGGATATGAATTGTTATTCAAACTGTAATCTCCAGGTTTAAAAATACCGAGTTGAATACTGCTATTATTAAGATTTTCTAAAGAATATTGACTAGACGTAATTTGATTCCCAATACTTACGTCTTCGGGATTTTCTGGATATGATTTTCCGGAAAATCCATAACTAATGAATTTAAGTGCTTCGGACAGTGCTCCATGCCAGTATTGCCAGCTATGCCCTCCGTTGCGTACTCGAAATTCGTGTGAAAACTTAAGGTCGTGCATCAAATTGTGCAGGGTACCATTTGGAATATGAAGTGATTCCTCATCATCGCCGCAATCCAACAATATTTTAAGGCCGGAATACTTTGCAATATTACTCTGATCTAAGAAATGGAATGGACTAAGCTGTTTAAAATAGTCAGTAATTCGCGCCTGACCGGTCATTCCAAAGCCTCCAAAGATAGAACCCCACTGGCTATTAAAGCTATTTTGAGATTCGACAATGTATTGCTCATCTGTGCGGAAAGAAATACTAAGCGGAACACCAATGTTAAAAACTTCGGGATGCATCATCGGTAAAATAAAAGCGCCATAACCACCCATTGAATAGCCCATTACTGCACGATCTTGAGGATTCTTTTTAGTTCTATAAAGCCGATCAATTTCAGGCACCAATTCATAGGCAAAAAAGTTCATATACGGATAACTCCCGTTATACCGATTCACATAGTATGAGTTAAATCCCTGAGACATAACAAATATCATCTGTCCATTTGCTGCCGAGTCTATATCTGCATAATATTGAATCAAGCCATCGCCAATCCATGCCGACTCGTTGTCTCCAAATCCATGAAGAAGATAAACAACCGGATATGAATCTTTCGATCTTGCATAGTTTCCAGGCAATAGGACTTTGTAATTAATGGCATTATTGAGCAATCTGCTATTTATGGATTCATTCTGAAGCAAACGAACAAAAGTCTTTTCCGGTTCTTTCGGAATAACTTGTGTTTTAATTTTAGCACACCCCATGACACCCCAAAGAAGGCCTACAACTGCGATATTCCACAATCGTAAAAATTTGGATAGGTTCATGGCATCTTTCATCAGGCTTAAGCTTATTGATATGGGTTAATAAGTTTGGCCTGCGAATCGGCATAAACTACATACGATTTCATCGTTATTCTGAAATCTGAATTTTGATTTACCCATCTGATTTCCAGCTTATGGTCACCATTGGGTAGCATATACTTATAGAAAATATCGTATTTGCGCACAATGTAGTTGTAAGGCATTTTAACCTGTTCAACTTTTAAGCCATCAATGTAAACATCGAGCAGCGCAATAAAATCAATTTTTTCAACGCCACACTGGCTTTTTACGTTACCAAGAACGACAATCCCATTGCCAGTAAAATCGATCTTAATAGGGTCTTCCAGAAAATCCTTACGAACCAGAAGCTGTTTTGCAGGATACATCCCTACAAATGATTCCTCAAAACGCAATGTTTCTGGCACCTGAATTTTCAGGGTAATCTTTTCGCCATTGATTTTACCCCCATTCTGAGCAATAAGTTGCGTGGCATGCTTGTAACTTAAGTCGTAAACCTGGTTAAGTGTGAGGTTAGAATACGGAAATTGCAGATCTTGCACCTTCTCAACAGCTGGTTTCCAGAAGGCCGGGATTTTATCGTAACCAAGAATTACACCCAAAATGCCTGCAGCTGTGGCAGGATTGCAGTCCGAATCTTGTCCACATCGGGTAGCGATGTCCATTGTTTGGAAAAAATCCTTGTTCCCATAAAGAAGTCCCATGACTACATAAGCTGCATTTACACTGGCGTCAATATTGAATGCATTGTAAACGCCTTCAGGACACCCTTTTTCAGAAGTATGTTTCTTTTCGAATTCGAACCAGCATTGCTTCCAGTCATCAGGATATTGCTTGTGCCAATTAATGACATCTCTGATGGCCTTATAAAACTTGCTTTTCTCTGGGATTGTTTTCAACCCTTGTTCGATAATGAAATCCATATTATCTGAATAGAACGCCGTTGAATACATTCCAGCCATAAAAACACCGCCATACCAACCATCGCCGTAATTCGTGATATGCCCAGTGCGATCGCAGATTTCTGTGGCGGTATTAATCATTCCTGGCGACATCATTCCGGCAAAATCAGCTTCAATCTGGAAGTCAATATCATCGGCATGCGGATTATTCATCCAATATCCCGATGCTGGTGGTTTTATCCCGTTCAGAATATTATAACGTGCTGCCTGGTTTGCATGCCAGAGTTTATAATCATCGTGCGCAAACGAAACAGCAAATGAATCAGCTGGCGCATCAAGACCACATCGTTCAAGCACCTCGATAAATGTGAGATCCATGTAGACATCGTCATATAAGCCAGGATCAGACAGGAATATTTCTTTGATGTAATCGTCGTACCAAACGATAGGTTGATCATCCTGTATCATTGTCCCTTTAAACTGAAATTCGGTAGGTCCTCCGTAGGTGCAGCCAATAGTTTGACCAGCCCAACCACCCTTAATTTTATCCTTTAGTACCTTTGCTGACATTGTTCCGGCGTCAGGAGATAGTTCAACCTGTCTCTTATCCATATTACATGAAGCGAGTAGGATAAGTACAGTTATCAGCAAGAGAAAATATGTTTCTGTTTTCATCTCAGAGATTATTTTGGCAAATTATTTTCCTGTTGTTTTTCAGAATAAATCAGGATATCGTTGATGCGAATTTCATATTCCGAGTTCGGATTGATCCATTTAAGCCTGACGTTATGTTTCCCTTCTTTCAGTTGGTATTTCCATGCCGGCTCAAGCCTACGGGAAGTATTTTTCATGGGCATCCTTATCCTCTCATCTATCTGTCCATCTATATAAACATCGATATCAGCCACATACAAGTCGTTTGGCTCGGCAAGACCAAAAACCTCTGATCCAACTCTTTTCGAGACCCGGTCAATATAATCTTTGTCGATTTTCGAATTCTTTACTAGGTTGCCATAGAAAACGTATCCATTCCCATCAAAGTCATAAGACAGTTCATTATTAAACGAACGGTCGTAACGATCTCGAAAGGTCGGGAAGGTCTTTTCGAAATTCTGCTCAAAAGAAACTGGGACTGGTGCGGCAAAAGGAATTACTACATTATCGCCTTTAAAAGAACCTCCAGCAAGCTTGACCATTTTGATTGCATGTTTAAAGCTTAAATCATAGGCTTTGCTTAGCGACATATTTATCCCTTCAAAGGCCAAAGGTTCTATTTCCTGAAGTGGGTTTAACCAGAATGGTGGAATTTTAGAATACCCAAGCATCACACCCAATACTCCGCCAACAGTTGCAGGATTGCAGTCGGCATCCTGTCCACATCGTGTAGCGATATCAATCGAGCGGGTAAAATCACCTTTGCCATACAATATGCCGATGGTGGCATAAGCCGAATTGATTTTGGCATCAATATCAAAAGAGAGAAAAACACCCTTCGGACAACCCACATCATTATTCCACTTCTGTTGTAATTCGAACCAGCAGGCTTGCCAATCCTGTGGATATTGGTTGTGCCATTTAATCACATCCGAAATGCAATCGTAAAATTTAGTCCCTTTCGGTATTGTTTTAATCGCTTGCTCAACAATATCGTTCACATCGTTTGAAATAAAAGCCAGTGAATACAATGCCGACACATATACTCCGCCATACCAACCATCGCCACTGTTCATGATGTGGCCAACCCGATTAGCAACTTCGGTGGCCGAATTCACCATTCCGGGAGTCATCAAACCAATGAAATCGGCCTCAATTTGGAAATCAAGATCATCAGCATGCGGATTGTTCTTCCAGTTTCCGGAATAAGGTGGCATTATTCCATTCAGGATGTTGTACCTTGAGGCCTGGTTTGCATGGGCTAGATGGTATGGCGTTGAAGCCCAGTAATAGGCTATGGTATCCATGGGGACATTCAACCCGTATTTTTCGAATACATCCACAAAATTCAGATCAGTATAGATATCGTCGAATAAACCCGGCTTTTTATCCCACCAGTATTTTACGTACCCTTCTCGCCATGGAATATTTTGATAATTAGGAATGATCGAGCCCTGGTATTTAAATTCGACCGGCGCGCCATAAACTACGCCAATCGTCTGTCCAGCCCAGCCACCTTTGATCTTATCCTGAAGCTGACTTTTGCTCAAAATATTTTGCTTTCCAGAGACTGGAAAGCTCCAAAGGCTAGCAATGATTAAAATACCTATTATATATTTTCGTGAATAGTACATTTACTATAATAAATTAAACTTCAATATTTTAATGATAAACACTTAATTCTGTAACAGATGTAAATCCGGAAACATGCTTGGTATATTTATGCCAATGATCCTGAATTTTAGTATCACCAATAATCCTGATTGCCCTGGTTTCGACTGTCGGGAAACTGATGACATACTCTGCAAAATGGGGTTGAAAAAAGACAATGTCAGTTTCAGGTAAGGCAGGAGTGATGGAAATCTTCTCCACCGGTATCCATTTCCCAGCTTCGTTCTGGTACTGAACATTGAGTGAAGTAAACCACCCACCAAATTCTTCCATGCAACCGGTTTGCAAGGCCATCATACTAATTTTCTGGGAGTTCTTCCATCCATACCCATAGTAATCAACCTTTGGACTATTCGATTTGATTGCCAGGCTGTAAAAAACAGAACCAATACCATTAGTTTTGCCATCGTTAAGTACATTTATATTTTTAGCGTACATAGGTTTCCCGAAGGTAATCCAGCACGAATCGAGAACTGCCATATTTACTTGACGCACATTGGCTAATATGGTATCAGCTTTTATGGCAATGTTTTCGCCACGGACGAGTAATTTAAACTCGTGGGTAATCTTTTCTTTCCCATTACCAAGCTGAATTGTTATCGTTGAATATCCTAGTTTAGTTGGAATTCCGGTCAGTTTACCTGCCGTGAGGCTCAACCCTTCAGGTAGTGTTCCTGAAATCAGGCTCCAGTTATATTTTTTATTGTCGTCGGCATAAAAATCGTAATCGATACGTTTTCCAATTTTAAGAACCGGCAATGGACCAATATAGAATTCAAGTGGTGGATTAAAAACCGCTTGGGAATTGATTGTGAGTACTTCATTTCCTTGTTTTCCAGAGAGTTTTCCCCCTTTTAAAACCACCAGATCTATTGTTGATTTCAAAGTTTGATCAATCATTTCCGAAATTTTACCTTCAGGCATATCGTATCGGGTTATGTTGACATATTTATTATTAAAAGGCAATTCCCATCCTTTAACTGGCAGGTAAAGATTTGCAGGTAACGCTTTAAATCCATTGACAACACCAAGCAAACCGGCAATGGTTGCAGCCTGATTGTCGCAGTCAAAACCTATGGCACACGACAAATCAAGTGTGCGTTGGAAGTCCCCTTCGCCATACAACATGGCCAATACTGCACAAGCACCGTTAAGGTTGGCATTCCAGACAGTTTTGGTCATTTCTGGTTCATCGAGGTAATATTTTTGAGCCATCTCTTTTCGGGCTGCTTTCCAATCCTGGGGATATTTGGCATGCAAGGCTATCATATCCTTTGTTGTAGTCAGAAAGCGTCCATTTAAAGGCAACGCTTTTAGGCCAATCTCAATCAGCTTTCTGATATCCTTTTCGAAATAGGCTGCCGAATACATAGCACCATAAAAGATGGTTGGCTCCACGGCCCAGTCATCACTGGTAATAAGAGCCGCCCAATTAGATTTTGAAGCCACATAGTTTACCATTCCGGGTGCCGTTACTCCCCAGATTTCATTTATCAATTGAGGATCTATCTGGTACCAATGGGGGTTCAGCACTTTGTTTCCTGTAAATGGGGGAGTGTATCCGAAATGCATTAATCCCAGTGCGGCACGATTAGCCAGCCAAATACGGTCACGAATATGATACTTCCAGGCATCGCAAAGTTGAGAATAGCTAGGCTCTGGTCCAAACTTCTGCATTTGAAGCAGATACATGTATTCCACATCGGTATCATCATCTGAAAAAGCCCCATCACATTTCTGAAGTTTATCGAGACTTTTACTATATCCATAAGGCCATTTCTCAGGTCCAGGTTCAGCAATATATTTGCATTCGTGAGGTAAGCCATACATATTACCAATTAATTGACCGACCCATTCACCCGCGATTTTATCACGTAATTCGCTGATCGATATTTTATATGGTTTGCTTCCACTCGAAATAACTGGAATGAATACCAGTATAAAAACAAAAGATGATAGTATGAATAATTTTCTTGCCATTATTGCATCGGAGGATTTTGAACCAAGTTTGTATTTGCACTCAAAACTGTTGCCGGAATTGGGAATAGCTTTGCCCCTGGACCAGAAGAAGGTTTATTCCATCCTGCATTACCCCAGACTCCGAAACGAATCATATCCTGGCGGCGATGCCCTTCCCAAGCGAATTCACGACCTAGCTCATCAAGGAATCCTGTTGCCGTTAAATTGGAAAGTGTCAATGGCGCTAATCCGGCCCTAGTTCGGATTTTTTGCAAATTAGGGTCGTTCAGCATTTCCCCCGCCCTGTTAAGCCTCCATAAGGCCTCAAGCTTCGTGTAAAGGACATCTGCATAGCGGAAAAGGACAAAATCGTTTTCCATATCAGTAACGTAATATTCGAGTCCATCCTGGTATTCATATTTGCAAAAACGAGCCCCTTCCCACTTCTTTCTTGCCATATAATTGGCTACTGTTGACGTATAAATAAAGGGCACCCCATCAATGATAATATTATTCCCGTTTTTATCTTTTTGTTGTCCAAAAAGGAACGATTTCTTACGAATATCGGTATCAGCAAACTTTTCAAGGAATCCGGGTTCAAGAATAAACTCATCCCACATTCCCCCTTTGAACCCAAACGTACCGCGGCTTGCATCATTAAGGGTGAGTGTATACCAATAAAAATGATCCTTTGTCAAAACGGATTGCATTGGAACTACAAAAATATTTTCAGCAGAACCTTGGTTGAGAACTTTAAAATTGGTGAAAAAGTCATCTTCGATATGGTAGCTGGTCAAGGCGATTACCTTATTGCACGCATCAATAGCCTTTTGATTTTGTTCTGTTCCAATCCATTCTTGTGCATTCAGATACATTTTAGCCAGCAAGGTATAAGCCATTGCCTGTGTAGCACGCCCGTAAAATTGAGGGGTTGGCACATCTTGGAGTTTACTGATGTTGCTGAGAATCTCACTCTCAATAGCAGCAAAAACAAATTTTCTGTCTTTCTGAAGAGGCAACTTTTTATCCGTATAATCTAAGGTAAAGGGAATGTTCCCCCAATTGTCTATCGCCCAATAATAGTAGTAAGCCCGAAGGATCTTTATCTCCGCAACTACTTGGCTTTTAGCCGGGAAATTAATTGGTGATTGCTCTGTTTCATAAATTACTTCATTACAAGCGCTTATCCCTTCGAATACATTGGACCAGGAAACGGTGAGGATTTTATTCGTTGGGCTTACCTGATGTTTCTGAATATCATTCCACCGTCCATTGTCCCAGACCATACCATCATCACGGCCAGGTGCGACCATTTCGTCGGATGCCAATTCATCCAACGACCATAAACTGAACTCTTCAGTAAATTTCTGTAATTTGGCATAAGAACGTCCTGCATTCATTAACACATCTTTTTCTGTATGAAAAAAGTTGTCAAGGGGAATATCCGAAAAAACCTTTTCGTCAAGGTTGGTACAAGAGCCAAGTATAATAACAATGGCCAGAAATTTTATTCTATATATCTTTTTCATAATTGACAATGTTTTAACAATTAAAATGAAACATTCACGCCAAAAGATATCACCGTTGTTCTCGGGTAATAACTAAGATTTTCAATTCCAGGGGTAAGTCCACCCAAGCTAACTTCCGGATCTAAACCCTTATACCTAGTCAGGCAGAACAGATTCTGAGCGGTGGCGGATACGCGTAGTTTAGAAATGTATTTGTTAACATGTTTAAAATTGTAACCAAGGGATAAATTATCCAACTTCAAGTAGGTAGCATCCTCAACATATTTAGATGAGTATTGTCCATTACCAACAAATTCAGGATGTTGAAGCTGTGTATAAATAATATTCTGACCAATACTTCGCCAATTCTCGTAATACAGGCGATACATATTCAAAGCTTTCCCGCCTATCTGTGAGCGCAATGAAAGATTTAGGTCCCAGTCTGTGTAGGAGAAGGTATTACTCCAGCCCAGAATAAACTTTGGATTAGCGTTGCCAATTGGTTCCCATTTATCAGGACTAACTTGTCCTACCGGATTTTGGTTTTTAAATTTATCATGTCCAGTTTCATCAACACCTAACCACACAGGGCCATAAAATGTTCCGATAGGTTGTCCTTCAGTGAGTTTCTGGCAATTGAGTGGGAATGAACCCCCAAGCCAACCAATATCAATTGTTTTATTGGTAAATTCAGAATTTGAGAACTGCATTAATTTATTCACATTCTTACTGAAAGTAAGGGTAGTATTCCATGCAAACTGCATTTTTTTAACCGCTAATGCATTCAATGAAAGCTCTACGCCTTGATTACTGATGGTCCCGACATTGGTAAAAAACTGGTTCGTAAGATATGGCGGCGATGAAACAGTAAATGTATAGAGCAAATCGCTACTCGAGCGATAATAATAATCAAGCGCACCTGATATCCGACCTTTTAGGATTCCAAAGTCAAGTCCTGCATTAAATTCCTGTTTCTTTTCCCATCGAAGATTTGGATTAGGATTTGTTTTCGGGCCATAGGTATTAATCCATTGTCCGTTATACAAAATGCTGGAGTTTAATTTTCTTTGCATCAAAATCAATGATTGATAATCAGCAAAATCCTGATTGCCGGTAACACCATATCCGATGCGGAGCTTAAGATCACTAACCCAATTTACATTTTTCATAAATTCTTCGCGGTTAATACGCCAGCCTAAACTTGCAGCCGGAAACCAACCCCATTTATTGTTTTTTCCAAACCGCGAAGAGCCTTCTCTACGCATGGAAATGGATGCCAAAAAACGTTCATCAAAATTATACATGACCCGGCCGAAAAATGCAATAAGCTGATTTTGAAATTTATCGGAACCCATACCCGCCGTTCCAGCTGCAAGAGCAGAGCCCGCGCCCATATTGTTCACCCCATAATAATCAAAATCGAATCCTGAATTCGACATATAAGAGTCGTTATAATCAGTTTTCTGATAGGAATATCCACCAAGAGCCTGTATTGTATGCTTTCCAATAGTGGTAGAATAGTTTAGAGTACTCTCGTATAACAGGTCCGACTGCTTTCCGTTTTCGATATTCGCGACTCCATTTGTACCAATACGACTAGGATAATACTTCGTCATATAACTATTGCTTTCCCAATCAGAAAGGGTATAAGATAAAAAATTCGTCCACCTTAATGAGGGGGAAAGTTTCAATGTCGCACGGATATTCCCCATTGCATCGTTACTCTTTCCCTCCTGCGACCTTTCATTGATCATCGCCACCGGATTATAAAAATCGGCTCCAGGCAAATAGGTATAACCTCCGTAAGTTGAATTTGCAGGGTCATGCACTGGGCTTGTCGGATTGCGTATAAATGCCTGACGGAAGACATCGTAATTTGCCGGATTATATTTCCGTTGCCCATATGATAGATTGTAATCAAGTGTAAGCCTATTATCAAGCGCCTGCTGAATAATATTGGTCTTTATTAGTGCATTGCCAGCCTGATTATTCATCAGCAACCCTTGTGCCTCATTTACAAAAATGGTTGTCCGATGCGAAAAAGATTCTTTTCCTCCAGAAATGGCCAGATTGTGCTGTTGACTAAAAGGAGCCGGCCGCGTGATCTCTTTAAACCAATTCACCTTCCCGCTGTAAATATTTGAAACTTTGTCAGGGGCATAAGATTTTATTGCTGATGAAAATTCATCAGCAGACAGATTTCTAACTCCTAGAGGATTAACTTGAGACGAAAACTTACCAGAATACTCCACCTGGCTTTGGCCTGATTTTGCTCGTTTAGTTGTTATAATAATCACTCCATTTGACCCTCGAGTTCCATAAATTGCGGCAGCAGATCCATCTTTTAACACATCGATAGATTCTACCTCTTCCGGACTAATGCCTCTCAGATCGGCACCCGCTACTCCATCTATGATAATAAGCGGTCCCTGTCCGGAAGTGAGGGTATTGGTGCCGCGCAAGATGATTTTATAACTCGCCATTGGGTCGGCACCATCCGGATTTACAATTGTTAGTCCGGCCACTTTCCCTTGTAATAACCCCATTGGATTATTGAAAACACCTTTATTTAAGTCCTTTGCCTTAACAGTTGATATTGATCCTGTTACTTCTTTTTTGGTCGTGCTTCCATAACCGACAACAACCACTTCATCGAGCGATTCCATCGTTGCCTTCAAATTAATCTGAATTGTTTGATTCTTTGAAACAATAAACTCAGAAGGTTCATATCCAATAAAGGAAAATATTAATCGTGTTCCTGCTTTGGTTGAAATGCTGAATTTCCCTTCGGCATCCGTAACTATTCCTGCCGATGTGCCCTTCGGGATAATATTCACACCAGGAAGTAATTCATTGGTTGTTGCATCCTTTAGAGTTCCGCTAATCTGAACTTTCACATCCGATTGAGCATGTAGATAAGGGTTACACAACATGAAGAAAAGCAAGGCCAATAGCCCTAAAATATTTCCTCGGCCCTTAAATTTACTAGAAGATTTCTGTTTCATAATTAGTCGGGTTTATGATTATTCAATTAAGGATAATTCAGAATAATAGGGGAGAGAACTTTGAGCACCCATACGTGTAACCGTAATCGCGGAAGCCCTTACTGCTAACTTTACGGCATCAAGCAACGATTTTTGATTGGCCAGACCCACACAAAGGGATCCACAAAAAGTATCACCTGCGGCAGTTGTATCAACGGCTTCCACAACATGAGCAGGAACTAAATGATAAATATTCTTCTCCAATATGAGTGCTCCTTGAGAGCCAAGTGTAATGACAACATTATCAACACCCTTTTTTGAGATGATATCGGCAGCTCTCTTCGCTGATTTAGCATCAATAACTTTTATTCCAGATAAAATTTCGGCTTCACTCTTGTTTGGGACGATTATATCAATATTCCGAAGCAGTGAATTAGTTAAGGCCTGTGCAGGAGCCGGATTTAGGACAATCATTTTCCCTTTTAAAGCTCCCAGTTCAGCAACATATTCCACTGTTTCAATGGGTATTTCAAGTTGCATTAGTATGATGTCTGCAGATTCGATCGCCTTTATTGACTTATCAATATCTTCCGGTTTTAAATTCCCGTTCGCACCAGAAGCAACTACAATACAATTTTCACCCCTTGAATCCACTGTAATTAAGGCAACTCCAGACGGGAGCTTGGAATCGGAATAGATAAATTCGGTATTGATATTCTCTGAATTGTATAGTACAACAGATTGCTTGCCAAATAAATCATTCCCTGTTTTTGATATCAAAGTAACATCTCCACCCATACGGGCAGCTGCAACTGCTTGATTGGCTCCCTTGCCCCCAGAATTCATTAGAAATGTACCTCCCAGAATTGTCTCCCCAGGAACTGGAAGTCTTTCTGCTTTAATAACCATATCGGTATTACAACTTCCTACAACAATAATTTTTTTTTGGTGCATCGTATTTACTTTTTCTTGTAAATATATAGTCTCAAAAATTTGTTAAAATTCAATAATGGCAGTAAAACAATAATTATAAAATCGTTTTTTATGTAGAAATAAAATCATAAATAATTAATTTTATGATAGATAACAATAATTATTTCGTTAATAATCATATTAAAAACAATAATTTCAAGGAAATTTATTGATACCCAATTTAGAATTTAGTAATTTGACATAATTTGAATACTGCAAATTGCGATAACCAAGATTAATTCTAATAATATCACTTACTTTGCTAACCTGGGGGTTAAATGTCTTTCAGAAGGATTGAATATATTTTACAATTTCAAACGGACAGATGTCAAAACTTCAATCACTTGTTTCCCTTATCCATTCTATGTCATTAGGAGAGAAAAAGGCATTCAGGGTAAGGTCATTGGGGAATAGAGCCAATTCGAATTACATTGTTTTATATGATATAATTGAGAAAAACAGTTTGCTCTCAGCTTCATTATTGACATTAAAATTTAATAAAGAAAGACCACTTGCCTCCAGTGAAACTTCGGTTAAATACCTCTATGAATTATTACTCGATTCGATGCTCGATTTGCGAAAAGAGCAAGATAGTTTCTACTCTTTGTTTAATAAAATATTAAAAGCTAGAATCTTATTTGAAAAGTCGTTGTTTGATGAGTGTTTTGATTTACTCGAGGATATTATCAAATATGCAGAAGAATACGAAAACTTTTTTGCTCTATTACTTACTTTGCGGCTGGAAATGGACTATTTGCTGGCACTGAATTTTCCAAACTTGAATGAAAAATCTCTCTTGCAAAAGCAGTTTAAGCTCAATGAAGCATTAAAATATGTAAGAAAGATAAACGAACAATCATCCTTATACGAAAATCTAAAACATCGGATCGGAAATAAAGGACATGCACGTTCACAAAAGCAAAAAGAGGAATTAAACGACCTCGTTTATAGTGAGATCAGTATCGTTGCCTCGATGAATCTGGATAATTTTGAGATCAGCAAACTTCACCAGCTTTTTCAATCAAACTATCTGATTAGTGTTGGAGATTATAAATCGGCGCTAAATTCATATATCGAATTGAACACCCTTTTTGAATTGAATAAACATCTTTGGAGCAATCCTCCAATATATTACGTTCAAACCTTAGAGGGGGTACTTGAGAGCCTTAGGAGTATCCATAATTATGATGGGATGGCCTATTTTATCACCCAGCTAAAGGCTATTGAGAGCCAATCAGTAGATTTTCGAATAAATCTAACCTGCGTAACTTTCTTATATGAATTATTTCCGTTTCTTGATCGGGGAAATTTTGCATCTGCATTGGCTCTAATGGATCAGTATCAAGATACTTTATATGCAAAACTGGATGCACTTACCCGTGCACGTCAAGCCGAAATCTGCCTTTATACCGCATTAGTTTATTTTGGAAATAAAGAATTTAATAAGGCTCACAAATTTATTAATCAGATAATCCTTAAAGGGAAAAATTATTATGATCTGCCGTTATATAGAACCATTCGGCTTGTCAACCTTTTGATTTTATTTAAATTAGAAGACTTTGAACTTATTGAAACTGAAATCAGGACCATGAAGCGCAATTTAATGGATACAGCCCTTGATTATAAAATTGAAAGGTTTTTATTCAAGTTTTTAAGTAAAAAACTGCCATCAAGTGATCAGAAAAATCAAAAATATTTGGATAAAATGATGATTGAAATTAATGAGCTACTTCACTCCGGCTATGAGAAACAAATTCTGAGAATATTCGATTTCACCGCATGGATAGAATCAATAATTAGAAAAATACCATTGTCCGAAGTGCTTCGCAATCGAAAGAACTATGATACACCCCAATAATCAATTCAACTTCTGAGACCTTGAAAGCAAAAAGACATTTAGCAAGTGTGGGACAATTTTAAACAAGGTTAAAACTTGACAATCTTCCACCTTACGTTATGCGTTGGATAAGAATTAAATCCAAGAAAGCTTCCTTTCATGTCATCTGGTTTTTGCAAATTCTTTGCAAGTTTTACTAGATATAATTCATCCTACTGCTCAGACAACTTGATACTGGTTTAAAGGGGTAAAATTTAACTGTTTTACCATAAACATGTCCTAAATGGTGGGGCATTATAGGTAAATTTTACGCTCATTAACGGAACAAGGGTAAATTCAGTGAATTTTTACACTCGTACAATACTCTAGAGTAAACTTTACGCTC
>CAIVGL010000078.1 GCA_903905505.1 uncultured Bacteroidia bacterium
TGCCTTCTTGTCCTCATGGTCCCCAATCTCCAGACTGGTACAATCAGCCGTTAGTCCACTATGCAAGGCTGAGGATACCCTCGGACCTAAGTCTCTACCTATGGGGGTTGCCCCAAGCAAAACGATCTGAGGCTTTTCTTGCTGAAAGAGCTTTATGAGTATGGAGGCATGAGGAGCAGTGGTATACGGAGCCAATCGGGGATCATCAAAGACATAAATAACATCGGCACCAAAAGGGGAGATTTGATCTTCAATCTGATCCAATGAAGAACCAATGACCACCGCTTCGAGCTGGCATTTTAATTCATTCGCCAGATTACGACCTTTCGTTAGCAGCTCGAGGCTAACATCAGCCACAACACCATCTTCAACTTCACAATAAACAAACAGATTATTCATTTCCTGAGTATTTGAGGTCTAATTAAATGCTTTTATCCAATCACATGGCTCTCGATCAACTCTTTCATTAAATTATGAATCCCTTCATCGTTGGTATTCAATCGCACGGCATCTTTAGCTTGAAGGACTACATTTTCTATCCGCTTAACTTTGGTAGGTGATCCCGATAAACCAAGCAGATCAGGAGTTGCAAAAATCTCACTAGCTGTTATCTCCAAGATGTTTAGAAACGGCCGTGAGTCGTAGAGGTAGAGATAATCCTCGGCAGCTTCTTGACGTTCGGTAACCGTTCGCGCATGTTTGTAACGCATTAGTAGCTTAGCGTTGCGCGACCGACAATTAGGAGCCGAACTATTTACGGTCAATACCAAGGGCAGAGGCGCCTTTACCGTCTCTACACCATTGTCAAGACGACGTCTGACAACCAGAAACGCTGGATCGATTTGCAACACCTCTTCCACGTATGTGATTTGATTTATGTTTAATTTCTCCGCAACTTGAGGCCCTACTTGAGCTGTATCTCCATCGATTGCCTGACGACCGGAGACAATCAGATCAAACTCCCCCATCACTTTAATAGTCTGAGATAATGCATAGGAAGTGGCTAAAGTGTCGGAGCCAGCGAAAGCCCTATCGGTCAATAGAACGCCGTCATCGGCACCTCTATAAAGCCCTTCACGAACAATCTCGGCTGCGCGACCAGGCCCCATCGTCAAAAGGGTAACAGTCGTGCCTGGGTAGTTATCCTTGATGCGCAAGGCCAACTCAAGGGCATTGAGATCTTCAGGATTAAATATCGCAGGAAGCGCAGCACGGTTAACTGTCCCATCGGCTTTCATGGCATCCTTACCCACATTTCGGGTATCTGGAACTTGCTTAGCAAGAACAATAATTCTAAAACCCTTTTTCATAGCTTGGTGTAGATTTAGGTGTCTAGGAGAGCAAATATAAAACATCAAATCGGGCTTACCAAGCCTCTAAAACTACTCAAACAACTAGCTATCAATGTATTAAGAATGATTCTAAATTATCAATATTCAAATCAAACTGAATAACAAGTCATTAGAGACCAGCCTGGCTATTTAAAGAGGTTAAACATCAATTAAGACTCTGATTTATAAGGGTATAATTTAGAATGATTATAGAATAAATTGCTGTCGTAGAGTTCCCTAAAGGGCAAAAAAAAGCTCTTCCCGTTAGAGAAGAGCTTTTGAATTTGAATCAGCCAATTGTTTAAGCTTGTCCGGTAGGACCGCTATAGGTCATTGGTTTAATATTAACTTGTCCTTCATGAATTTGAATTGGACCATGAATGGATTCGTATTTCGTAATGTTGTCTTGAATAGCCAACATTAGTCTTTTAGCATGTTCTGGAGTAAGAATAATCCGAGATTTTACATTAGCTTTAGGAATACCTGGCATTGCGAGCACAAAATCAACAACAAACTCTGAAGGAGAGTGGGTGATTATAGCAAGGTTTGAATAGGTTCCTTGAGCGATCTCTTCGGTAAGCTCTATATTGAGCTGTTCCTGAAATTCTTCATTCATAGCACAGAGTATTAAAAATCTTCTTCTTCGATTTCTGTTGAATCCGATTTATTTGAATCGATCAAACGATCGTATTCATCTTTAGAGCCTACAACGATATTTTTAAACATCGGGTTACCAGTACCAGCAGGGATTAAGTGACCGCAAATAACGTTCTCTTTAAGTCCTTCCAGGTAGTCGATTTTGCCATTGATAGCAGCCTCGTTCAATACCTTAGTGGTTTCCTGGAACGAAGCCGCAGACATCCACGATTTCGTTTGAAGAGAGGCGCGAGTGATTCCTTGTAGCACTTGGCTAGAAGTTGCAGGGACTGCATCACGAGCGTCAACGGTTTTCTTATCCTTCCGTTTAAGCAATGAGTTTTCATCTCTTAAGCGACGTGCTGTGATAATCATACCTGGACGTAAAGTTTCAGAGTCACCTCCGTCTAGGACGATTTTCTTAGCAAAAACCCAATCGTTTTCGGTTGTAAAGTCATTCTTATCAACAATTTGTTTCTCAAGGAATCGAGTATCACCGGCATCTTCAATTTCAACCTTACGCATCATCTGACGAACAATTACTTCGAAGTGTTTGTCATTGATTTTCACACCCTGCATACGATAAACGTCCTGTACTTCATTCACGATATACTCCTGAACTTTTGTTGGACCCTTAATAGCAAGGATATCTGAAGGTGTAATTGCGCCATCAGAGAGGGCAATACCAGCGCGTACATAGTCGCTTTCTTGCACTAGAATCTGGCGAGATAATGGAACCAAGTATTTTTTCACTTCACCAGTACGTGATGAAATGACCACTTCGCGGTTACCTCTTTTAATTTTACCAAGGGTTACCTCTCCATCGATCTCAGATACAACAGCTGGATTAGAAGGGTTACGAGCCTCGAAAAGCTCAGTAACTCGTGGAAGACCACCCGTGATATCACCAGCTTTACCTGATGCACGTGGAATCTTAACCAATACTTCCCCACTTTTAACCACCTGGTTGTTGTCAACACTTAAGTGACCACCAACAGGAAGGTTATATGAGCGAATTTCTACACCATTATCATCAACGATCTGAAGGGTTGGATTTTTGGTCTTATCCCTAGTTTCGATGATTACCTTCTCTTTGTATCCGGTTTGCTCATCCGATTCCTCACGACAGGTCACACCATCAATTAAGTCGCTATACGAAACACGTCCGTTAAACTCATTGATAATAACCCCATTGTAAGGATCCCACTCGCAAATCACAGTATCTTTCTTAATATCGGCACCATTCTTTACAAATAGTTTAGAACCGTAAGGCATACTATGTGTAGAGAGGGTGATTCCTGTATTTTTATCGATAATTTTTAGTTCAGCAAGACGGCTAACTACGATATCGATGATATCTCCCTTTTCGTCGATTGACTCAACGGAACGAAGTTCTTCGATTTCAGCAATACCATCATAACGAGCCACAACCGTTGATTGAGTAGAAACGTTACCTGCGATACCCCCTACGTGGAAGGTACGAAGTGTAAGCTGTGTTCCTGGCTCTCCGATTGACTGTGCAGATATTACACCAACAGCCTCTCCAAGTTGAATCATCTTCGCCGTGGCTAGATTTCGGCCATAACATTTGGCACAAACGCCATTATCAGCCTCACAAGTCAACACAGATCTAATTTCAACCCGTTCGATTGGTGAGTCTTCAATAATTGCAGCAACTTCTTCGATAATCTCTTCACCAGAACTAACGATTAGCTTGCCAGTAAGTGGATGATAGATATCGTGAACGGTCGTACGTCCGAGGATCCGTTCAGAAAGTGATGCGACTACTTCTTCATTGTTTTTTAGAGCCATAGCAATAAGACCACGAAGAGTACCACAATCGTCAAGATTAATGATAACATCCTGAGCCACATCCACTAGACGACGAGTAAGATAACCCGCATCAGCCGTTTTTAACGCCGTATCAGCAAGTCCCTTACGAGCACCGTGAGTAGATATAAAGTACTCAAGTACGGATAGTCCCTCTTTAAAGTTAGCAAGGATTGGGTTTTCAATAATCTGAGAACCTGTAGAACCTGATTTTTGAGGCTTAGCCATCAATCCACGCATTCCACAAAGCTGACGAATCTGCTCTTTAGAACCACGGGCACCAGAATCCAACATCATGTATACCGAGTTAAAACCTTGTTTATCGGTACTAATGGTCTGCATAACACTTTGTGTCAAACGAGCGTTCACATGTGTCCAGATATCGATTACACCATTGTATCGTTCGTTGTTGGTAATGAATCCCATGTTATAGTTATTCAAGACCTCTTCAACTTCTGCATACCCTTCAGCAACCATCGTAGATTTTACATCTGGAATGATCACGTCATCAAGGTTAAACGAAAGACCGCCACGATAAGCCATTTTATAACCCAAATCTTTGATGTCATCCAAGAATTGAGCGGTAATTGAGTTATCTGTTCTTTTCAGAATATCAGCGATAATATCACGTAATGCTTTCTTTGTTAATATTTTATTGATATATCCAGCCGCTTCTGGAACGTGTTCATTAAATAGAATACGTCCTAAAGTGGTGTCGATCATCATGGTTTTAAGTTCGCCATTTTCGTCAAAATCTTGAGATCTTACGTTAACAATAGCGTGCATATCGACCTTACCTTCGTTGTAAGCAATAATTGCCTCTTCCGGAGAGTAGAACGATAAACCTTCACCCTTTGCACCTTTGCGAGCCTTGGTCATGTAATATAGACCAAGAACCATGTCCTGAGATGGAACGGTGATTGGAGCTCCGTTCGCAGGGTTTAAAAGGTTATGTGATGAAAGCATTAAAACTTGCGCTTCAAGGATTGCAGCATTTCCTAATGGAAGATGGACTGCCATCTGGTCACCATCGAAATCGGCGTTGAAACCAGTACAAACTAGTGGGTGAAGACGAATTGCTTTACCTTCTACCAGAACGGGCTGGAACGATTGAATCGAAAGTCTATGTAGTGTTGGAGCACGGTTTAGAAGAACTGGATGACCTCTCATCACGTTTTCTAGGATATCCCAAACAACTGGATCTTTACGATCAACGATTTTCTTCGCAGACTTAACTGTTTTCACAATACCACGCTCAATCAGTTTACGGATTACGAATGGTTTGTAAAGCTCAGCAGCCATATCTTTAGGGATCCCACACTCATGAAGTTTAAGGTGTGGTCCAACGACGATTACAGAACGAGCTGAATAATCGACACGTTTTCCCAATAAGTTTTGACGGAAACGTCCTTGTTTCCCTTTCAAGGAATCAGAAAGTGATTTCAATGGACGGTTGTTATCCGTTTTAACCGCATTTGATTTACGGCTATTATCGAATAATGAATCTACAGCTTCTTGAAGCATACGTTTCTCGTTGCGGAGAATAACTTCTGGAGCTTTGATCTCGATTAAACGTTTAAGACGATTATTACGGATGATTACCCGGCGATAAAGGTCATTTAAATCAGATGTTGCAAAGCGACCTCCATCCAATGGCACCAAAGGACGTAAATCAGGTGGTATAACTGGAACGACCTTAACGATCATCCATTCTGGCTGATTTTTTCCTTTAGAAGAACGGAAAGCTTCAACGACGTTAAGACGTTTTAGCGCCTCATTCTTACGTTGTTGAGATGTTTCGTTTCCAGCTTTGTGACGAAGATCATAAGAAAGCTCATCCAATTCAAGTCTTTCTAATAATTTATGTAATGCGATTGCACCCATGTCAGCAATAAACTTATCTGGATGGTCGTCATCTAATTGTTGATTCTCTTTTGGTAATGATTCTAGAATATCTATATACTCTTCCTCGGTCAAGAAATCAAGGTATTTAACACCGTCGTTTTCTTTGATCCCTGGGTTGATTACGACATAACGTTCGTAATAGATAATCATATCAAGTTTCTTGGTAGGAAGACCTAACAAGTAACCCACTTTATTCGGTAATGATTTGAAGTACCAAATATGCACCACTGGAACTACCAAAGAGATATGTCCCATTCTTTCGCGACGCACTTTCTTCTCTGTAACTTCGACACCACAACGATCGCAAACAATACCACGGTAGCGAATACGTTTGTATTTTCCGCAATGACATTCGTAATCCTTTACAGGACCAAAAATTCGTTCGCAAAATAGACCGTCACGCTCTGGCTTATACGTTCTGTAGTTAATCGTCTCAGGCTTAAGTACTTCTCCGTGCGAACGTTCAAGAATCTCTTCTGGTGAAGCTAAACTGATACTAATCTTCGTGAAGTTACTTTTAACCTTATTATCTCGTCTGAATGCCATAATTGTTTGAAAAAAAAATGTAGAATATAACTGATTTTATTCTCAATGACTGATTAGAACCGATTACAGCGTGCTATAATCGGTTCTATTCAATCGTACTACTCCAGGTTTACACTTAATCCTAGACCTCTAAGTTCATGCAATAGCACGTTTAGTGATTCTGGGATTCCAGGTAGTGGAAGCGGATCGCCTTTGACAATTGCTTCATATGCTTTTGCTCTTCCGATTACATCATCCGATTTAACCGTTAGGATCTCCTGAAGAATATTAGCTGCACCGAATGCTTCGAGTGCCCAAACCTCCATCTCACCAAAACGCTGGCCTCCAAATTGCGCTTTACCGCCAAGAGGTTGCTGAGTGATAAGAGAATATGGTCCGATCGAACGTGCGTGCATTTTATCTTCAACCATGTGGCCTAGTTTAAGCATATAGATCACACCAACTGTTGCTGGTTGATCGAATGGCTCACCAGTCTCACCGTCATAAAGATTGGTTTTTCCAAAACGAGGAATACCAGCTTTATCGGTATATTCAGAGATCTGTGTTAACGTAGCCCCATCAAAAATAGGAGTCGCAAAAGTAAGACCAAGCTCTTTACCTGCCCAACCTAAAACAGTTTCGTAAATCTGTCCAAGGTTCATACGAGAAGGCACCCCAAGTGGGTTAAGAACGATATCGACAGGTGTTCCGTCAGCAAGGAAAGGAAGATCTTCATCACGTACAATACGTGAAACGATCCCTTTATTTCCGTGACGACCAGCCATCTTATCACCGATCTGAAGTTTACGTTTTTTAGCAATATAAACCTTAGCCAACTGAAGAATTCCAGCTGGAAGCTCATCACCGATAGTTACATTGTAACGTTTACGACGTGCTACCGCTTCAGCTTCTTTGTATTTCATGATGAAATTATTCGCTAAGGCAGCAATCATATCGTTTTTATCTTTGTCTGTGGTCCATTTATTTGGATTCACATTCAAGAAGTCGATACCTTGTAACTGTTTCAACGTGAATTTATTACCCTTAGTAATTAAATCAGCATTGAAATAATCTTTAACACCTTGTGATGTTTTACCATTCACAAGATTGAAAAGTTTATCAATAAGTACTTCACGAAGTCTAGCTGTTTCGGTCTCTAGCTCTGCATCAATAATTTCCAACAATGGTTTGGTTGCGCTTTTCCCTTTTTTCTCTTTTACAACGCGAGAGAAAAGTTTTTTGTCGATAACCACACCATTTAATGAAGGAGAAGCTTTCAATGAAGCGTCTTTCACGTCGCCAGCTTTATCACCGAAGATCGCTCTTAAGAGTTTCTCTTCAGGAGATGGATCAGACTCACCCTTAGGGGTAATTTTTCCAATTAAAATATCGCCTGGTTTAACGATAGCTCCAACACGAATTAGCCCATTCTCATCGAGGTTACGGGTTGCTTCTTCGCTAACATTAGGAATATCAGAAGTAAACTCTTCAGCACCACGTTTTGTATCGCGCACTTCTAGAGAATATTCGTCAATATGAATTGAGGTAAAGATATCATCCCGCACAATACGTTCGGAGATCACGATAGCATCCTCGTAGTTATAACCTTGCCAAGGCATAAAGGCCACTTTCAAGTTACGTCCAAGAGCTAATTCTCCATTAGCTGTGGCATAACCTTCAGTTAGGATATCGCCTGTATTTACGCGTTGTCCTTTACGAACAAGTGGTTTTAAGTCGACACAGGTACCTTGGTTGGTTTTTTTGTATTTTGATAAATTGTAGCTTTTGAAATCAGGTTCGAAGCTAACATAACGCTCTTCTTCTGACATATCGTAGCGGATAACAATCTTAGAAGCGTCGACATAGTCAACAACTCCAGGACCTTCAGCCGAGATATTAATACGAGCGTCACGAGCAATACTTGCTTCTAATCCAGTACCAACGATTGGTGCTTCAGGACGTAATAATGGAACGGCCTGGCGCATCATGTTAGATCCCATCAATGCACGGTTGGCATCATCATGTTCTAAGAACGTGATAAGCGAAGCGGCTATTGAAGCGATTTGGTTAGGACCTACATCCATCAGGTTTGCATCTTCTTTATTTGCCAATGGGTAATCGGCATCCAGACGAGCTTTAACTTTTGCATTTAGGAAATTACCATTTTCATCGATCACAGCATTAGCCTGAGCGATAATCTTCCCTTCTTCCTCTTCTGCTGTGAAATAAGCGACATCGTCGTTATTCAAGTTTACTTTACCATTGCTAGCACTACGATAAGGAGTTGAAATAAATCCTAGGTCGTTGATCTTAGCAAATACGCAAAGTGAAGAGATAAGACCGATATTCGGTCCCTCAGGAGTTTCAATTGGGCATAGACGGCCGTAGTGAGTATAATGCACATCTCGAACCTCGAAACCTGCACGTTCACGTGAAAGACCACCAGGTCCCAGTGCCGACATACGTCTTTTATGTGTCATCTCGGCTAATGGATTTGTTTGATCCATAAACTGAGACAGAGCGTTTGTTCCAAAGAATGAGTTGATTACAGAGACTAATGTTTTCGAGTTAATCAAGTCGATTGGTGTAAAGACTTCATTATCTCTCACATTCATCCGTTCGCGGATGGTACGAGCCATACGGGCAAGACCAACGCCAAATTGGGTGAACATTTGCTCACCTACTGTGCGAACTCTTCTGTTTGAAAGGTGATCAATATCATCAACATCAGTTTTTGAATTAATCAGCTTAATGAGGTACTTAATGATCTCGATAATATCGAGTTTAGTAAGTACGCGAGTGGTGTTATCAATATTCAAACCTAATTTCCTATTGATACGGAACCGACCTACTTCGCCTAAGTCATAACGCACTTCAGAGAAGAACAGCTTATCGATTACATCGCGAGCGGTTGCTTCATCAGGCGGTTCTGAGTTTCGAAGTTGACGGTAAATATGGAGTACAGCTTCCTTTTCTGAATTACAAGGATCTTTCTGTAGGGTGTTATAGATAATTGCGAAATCGCCAGAACCGGCCTCTTCTTTATGTAAAAGAATCGTTTTAGTGCCAGAATCAAGGATCTCTTCAACGTGTTCGTTGGTAATAATCACCTCACGGTCGACAATTACTTCGTTACGTTCGATTGAAACCACCTCGCCAGTATCTTCATCCACGAAATCTTCTACCCATGTTTTTAACACACGAGCGGCAAGTTTCCGACCGACATATTTTTTCAAGGCTGTTTTCGAAACTTTTATTTCGTCAGCAAGGTCAAATATTTCGAGGATGTCTTTATCACTTTCGTAGCCAATGGCACGAAGAAGGGTGGTAACCGGTAATTTTTTCTTTCGATCGATATAAGCAAACATCACATTATTGATGTCGGTTGCAAATTCGATCCAAGAGCCTTTAAAAGGGATTACTCTTGCTGAATAAAGTTTTGTCCCATTTGCATGAACACTTTGTCCAAAGAATACCCCAGGTGAACGGTGCAGCTGTGAAACCACAACTCGTTCTGCTCCATTGATCACGAATGAACCGGTAGAGGTCATATATGGGACGGTTCCCAGATAAACATCTTGTACAACGGTGTCAAAATCTTCGTGTTCAGGGTCGGTACAGAAGAGCTTAAGTTTTGCCTTAAGGGGTACGCTATATGTCAAACCACGTTCGATACACTCCTCGATACTATAGCGAGGGGGATCAACTTGGTAATCGATAAATTCGAGAACAAAATTATTTCTGGTATCTGAGATAGGGAAATTCTCCTGAAAAACCTGATAAAGATCTTCATTCTTACGATCTTCCGGAGAGGTTCCCAACTGGAAAAATTCTTTAAAAGATTTAATCTGCACCTCCAGAAAATCGGGGTACTCTAGTTTGCTCTTGGTAGACGCAAAGCTAATCCTTTGATTTATGTTATTTGAGGACATTATAGGCCAAGATTAAGGAACCAAAATATAAAAACGTGAAAAGGTTTAGAATCCCTTGACGGGATTCTAAACCGTATAACCTTGTAGTACAGGTTGAAATATTATTTAATTTCAACTTCTGCGCCAGCTTCTTCCAATTGAGCTTTAAGGGATTCTGCTTCTTCTTTTGAAGCTTTTTCTTTGATAGGCTTTGGAGCATTATCAACCAAGTCTTTAGCTTCTTTTAGTCCAAGACCTGTAAGGTCCTTAACAAGTTTCACAACTGCTAATTTTGATTGGCCACCGAATTTAAGGATAACATCAAATTCAGTTTTTTCAACAGCAACGTCAGCTTCAGCTGAAGCTGAAGGAGCTGCTACTGCAACTGCTGCTGCAGCTGGCTCAATACCGTACTCTGATTTTAGGATACCTGCAAGCTCGTTAACTTCTTTAACAGTTAGGTTAACTAGTTCTTCTGCAAGTTTTTTAAGATCTGCCATTTTACTTGAGATTTAAATATTTAATTGATTCTTTAATTACACTATTAATTAACTAAGCTTTGCGAGCTTCCAACGTTTTAAGCACACCTGAGATCGTTTGTCCGCCAGATTGGAGGGCAGAGACCACATTTTTCATTGGTGACTGTAGCGTTGCAATGATACCGCCAAGTAGTTCTTCTTTTGATTTAACATTGATCAATGCTTCTAATTGATTTGCACCTATATAGATACATTGTTCAACATAAGCCGCTTTCAAGACCGGTTTTTTATTGATCTTGCTAAACTCTTTAATAAGTTTGGCAGGAACATTACCGCTATTTGAGAACAGGATTGATGTGTTATTTACAAGTACATCATAAAGTTCTTCTGAATTCTTTTCAGAATTTTCAAGAGCTTTACGGAGGATGGTGTTCTTAACTACAACCAGTTTAACTTCCCTTTTGTGACATAACCTTCTGAGTTCAGTAGTGAGCTCAGCATTTAGGTTAGAGATATCGGCAAGGTAATAATGGTTGTATGAGTTGATCTCTTTGGTCAATTGTTCAATAACCTCTATTTTATCTGATCTTTTCATCTCAACATTAGTTACTTATTCCAAGCAAGTTTTAGGTTCCACTTGGATGCCGGGGCTCATAGTACTAGACACAAAAATGCTTTTTATGTAAGTACCTTTTGCAGCAGCGGGTTTTAATTTCTGAATAGTATGAACGAATTCTCTAGTATTTTCCACAATTTGTTGTGGGTCGAAGGATACTTTACCTACGGAAGCGTGTATGATACCGAACTTGTCAACTTTAAAATCGATTTTACCCATCTTAACTTCTCTGATGGCTTTACCGACTTCCATAGTCACAGTTCCGCTCTTCGGGTTAGGCATAAGACTACGAGGTCCTAAAATACGGCCTAACGCCCCAACTTTTCCCATTACCGGAGGCATGGTGATCACAACGTCGATATCGGTCCAACCATTTTTGATTTTATCGATATATTCGTCAAGACCAACAAAATCAGCTCCAGCTTCTAGCGCTTCAGCCTCCTTATCAGGAGTGACTAATGCTAAAACCCGAACCTGTCTTCCGGTTCCATGGGGCAAAGTTACTACACCACGAACCATTTGATTAGCCTTACGAGGGTCTACCCCTAGCCTTACGTCAACATCTACTGAAGCGTCGAATTTTGTAAAAGTAATTTTCTTTACTAATTCAGTAGCTTCAAGTAAACCATAGACCTTTTCAGCTTCGAGTATTGCCAATGCAGCCTTCTTATTCTTGGTAACTTTTGCCATTACAACCTTAACTTTAATTAGTTAATAATTGGTGATTTACCTGTTACGGTAATCCCCATGCTTCTTGCAGTACCAGCAACCATACTCATCGCCGCTTCTAAGGAGAAGCAGTTTAAGTCTGGCATTTTGATCTCTGCAATTTCTCTAACCTGATCCCAGGAAACAGAGCCGACTTTGTTAACATGAGGTTCTGAAGATCCTTTTTTAATCTTCGACAACTCAATTAACTGAACGGCTACAGGCGGGTTTTTTACAATAAAATCGAATGATTTATCGCCGTAAACGGTAATAACCACCGGTAATACTTTGCCAGCCTGATCTTGGGTTTTGGCATTGAAAAGCTTACAGAATTGCATGATATTCACGCCTTTAGAACCCAATGCGGGTCCTACTGGTGGTGAAGGATTCGCTGCACCACCTTTAATCTGTAACTTTATAAATCCAGCAATGTCTTTAGCCATAACTTTTATTAAAAAATTTACTTATTCCTTTTCTACTTGCATAAAGCTAAGCTCCAAGGGAGTTTTACGACCGAAAATCTTAACCATAACTTTTAATTTCTTCTTCTCCACATTGATCTCCTCAATGGTTCCGTTGAAACCGTTAAATGGCCCGTCGATCACTTTTACTGTCTCTCCTACGATGAAAGGGTTATCAAGCTCTACTAAGCCTTCCTGAAGCTCATCAACCTTACCTAAGATGCGGTTAATTTCAGATTGACGCATGGGAACAGGTTCGCCCCCTTTTGTATCTCCTAAAAAACCAATCACATTAGGAATGTTTCTAAGCATATGGGATATTTCACCCACCAGTGCAGCTTCGATCAGAATGTAACCGGGGAAAAAGTTGCGGTCTTTTGCCACTTTTTTCCCATTCCGAATCTGATAAACCTTCTCCACAGGGATTAAGACTTGGGAAACAAATTCCTTAAGTCCAGAATTCGCAACTTCATTCTCGATATATTCCTTCACCTTTTTCTCTTTGCCTCCTATGGCTCGAAGAACATACCATCTTAGTTGATTATCGCTCATTACTGACCTCCAGAATATAATTAATAAAAAAAACTGTAAATTACTTTCATCATTCCGCGGAAGCCGGAGTCGATGAGAAATATCAACAGCGCAATTATAAAGGAAGCAACCATTACTACTATAGCACTATTACGCAGTTCATTCCAAGTCGGCCATGAAACCTTATGGACAAGCTCTGTGTAAGACTCGTTAAAATAATTTGTTAATTTCATTTTAGTGACAAGTTATGTTATAAAATAATGATCGTCGGATAGTAAGAATCGAACCTACTAAAACTCCCTATTGAGTCTATCCGTAAATGCAGTCCCGAGCAATGCTCAGGACTGCAATTATAGAATACTTATAATTCTTATTTCAAGATCTCAGTCACCTGACCTGCACCTACGGTACGACCACCTTCGCGGATCGCGAAACGAAGACCAAGGTTCAAAGCAACCGGATAGATCAAATCAACCGTAATGGTTACGTTATCACCTGGCATAATCATTTCCGTTCCAGTAGGAAGGTTGATCTCACCGGTAATATCCAAGGTACGGATATAGAATTGTGGACGATATTTGTTGTGGAATGGAGTATGACGACCACCCTCTTCTTTTTTCAAGATATAAACCTCTGCTTTAAAGGTAGTATGAGGAGTGATAGAACCAGACTTAGCCAAAATTTGACCACGTTTGATCTCTTTCTTGTCAACACCACGAAGCAATAGACCTACGTTATCACCAGCTTGTCCATCATCAAGAATCTTACGGAACATCTCTACTCCAGTACAGATTGTTTTGCGATTTTCAGCACCTAGACCGATAATTTCAATCTCATCACCAGTGTGGATCTTACCAGTTTCGATACGACCTGTAGCAACAGTACCACGACCTGTGATCGAGAATACATCTTCTACTGGCATCAAGAATGGTTTATCAACATCACGTGGAGGAATTGGAATCCAAGTGTCAACAGCAGCCATAAGCTCCATCACTTTATCTTCCCATGCTGGCTCACCGTTCAATGCACCAAGTGCAGAACCCATGATAACAGGAGTGTTGTCACCATCAAAATCATAAAATGATAATAGGTCACGAATTTCCATCTCAACTAGTTCAAGAATCTCAGGATCCTCAACCATATCAACTTTATTCATGAAAACAACCAAACGAGGTACGTTTACCTGACGAGCAAGCAAGATATGCTCGCGAGTCTGTGGCATAGGACCATCAGTTGCAGCAACAACGATAATTGCGCCGTCCATTTGGGCAGCACCAGTTACCATGTTCTTCACGTAGTCAGCATGCCCAGGGCAGTCAACGTGCGCGTAGTGACGGTTTTCTGTAGCGTACTCAACGTGTGCAGTATTAATAGTAATACCACGCTCTTTTTCTTCAGGTGCGTTGTCGATAGAATCGAATGATTTAACCTCGCAAAGACCTTTTTTTGACAATACCATGGTAATTGCAGAAGTAAGAGTTGTCTTCCCGTGATCAACGTGACCGATTGTCCCAATGTTTACATGGGGTTTCGATCTGTCATAATGCTCTTTAGCCATAATTTTAATTTTTTTTTTGCGTTTAATACTTATTTTCTAGTCATCTTTCATTCAGAGCCTGTGATGAGAATTGAACTCATGACCTCTTCCTTACCAAGGAAGCGCTCTACCCCTGAGCTACACTGGCAAACTTGAGCGGGAGACGGGACTCAAACCCGCGACCCTCAGCTTGGAAGGCTAATGCTCTATCAACTGAGCTACTCCCGCTTAATACTCCTTTTATGGTTTGCCAAAAGAAATCGTGGGGAAAGCAGGATTCGAACCTACGAAGGCGTACGCCAGCAGATTTACAGTCTGCCCCAGTTGGCCGCTTTGGTATTTCCCCAAGAGTATTTATTCAATCATATAAAAAGAACAGACCATTTAATTAGAATCTCTCCTCAAAAATGGTCTGCAAATTTAATCTATTTTTTTTTCTTAGAAGCTATTTAGAATACTTTTTTAAAAATTATTTAGATTTGACTTTCATTTTGTATTTATCTAGCTGTTTACGAAGCGCATCCACCGCTAAATCAACAGCCTCTTCAAACGTTTTTGCCTGCTTTTTTGCAAAAAGATACTCATTTAACGGCACAGAAAGTTTAATCTCAGCCACTTTATTCTCGTGATCTTCGTCTTTTTCAAGTTTTAAGATCACCTCAGACGCAATAACACCTTCAAAAAACAGATCCAATTTGCCGATTCTCTTTTCACAAAAATCAATCAGCTTTTGATCCGCTTTAAAATGAACACTCTGAAAAGTTACTTCCATAATTTTTCCTCCTTTAAATTTAAGCTCGCGGATGAGCTTGTTTGTAAACTTTCTTTAACTGTTCAAAAGAGGTATGGGTATAAACCTGCGTAGCCGCTAAATTAGCATGTCCCAATAACTCCTTAATCGCATTTAAGTCAGCTCCTCGATTTAATAAATGGGTAGCATAACTATGCCTTAATATATGTGGACTCTTCTTATCGATAGTTGTCACAAGCGATAAATGCTTGTTCACCACACGGTAAATCAACTTAGAATAGACGGGATCACCCTTGCTGGTTAAAAAAAGGATGTATCCAGCATCTGGGAAAAGGGCATTTCTCATTTGGATATAAACCTTAAGTACCTGGCTCATTTCAACAGGAAAAGGGATCAGCCGATCCTTATTGCGCTTCCCCGTAACTTTAACGACTTGCGTATCTAGGTTAAGATCCGCAAAACGAAGATTTACTAATTCAGACAACCGAATTCCTGAACTGTAAAAAAAAGTGAGTATCGCTCGATCCCGAACACCTTCAAAGTCAGTGCCAAAAAACTGTCCATCTAATAAAAAGTTAATCTCCTTCTCTTGAACAAACTCAGGCAACTTCTTCGCCATCTTAGGCATGATCACATGATCTGTAGGATTTGTCGCGATAAGACCCTCCCGATGCAAGAAACGATAAAATGATTTGAGGGTAGAAATTTTTCGATTGACAGTCCGAGACACTGAACCTTCATTCATCAAGGATATTATCCATTGACGTATCAGATGATAATCGACTTGCTCCAGGGAGAAATCGTCGACTAGATTAGTCCCAAAAAGAATAAACTGATGTAAATCGTTCTCGTAAGCAGTAATGGTATGCGCAGAATACCGCTTTTCGTACTTCAGGAAGTTAAGAAATATTTCGAGATTCATCATTTAAAACGAGCAAGATTTCGCAATCAAGATACGAAAAAAACCGGTTAACCCAAAATATTTCTTCGGGGCGGAATTACTCTTCTGTACGCTGTAAATTCTCGATATAGATCGCCTTTTTAATCTCAGTACGGCGAGTAATAGATGGTTTTTCGAAAGCCTGGCGGCCACGAAGCTCCTTTACAACTCCTGTTTTTTCTACTTTTCTTTTGAAACGCTTTAATGCACGCTCAATGTTTTCGCCGTCTTTAACTGGAATAACAATCATACAATTCTTATTTTGTTTTTATTTTAAAAATTCAATATTTCGGTCGGCAAATCTATGAATTTTCTATAACTATTCAAACTATCCGAATAAATAATTATAAAAATGAATTTACAGAAGCCAAATCTTGAAAATTCTAATCAGAAAATCGCAAATATGGCTTTAGACGATCTAAAGAATCGGCTCCGATTAACGATGAAAGATCGGTCACGTAGGAAAACTTCCCTTTTTGATTTCTTAACCGAATGATTTTTTTTGCAAGTTTATAGCCAACATAAGGATGATGACAGAGCTCTTGAAAGGTGGAAAAATTCAGATTGAAATTTACAACCGTTGACTGATCAATGGTCAGATAAGGGGAAAGAGTTTCATAATTCGTCGGCCGCAAGCCATAAACATCTCTAAGCTGATCAACGGCATAAAAACCACCGAGCATCTTTCGGTAGCGAATAATCCGAGATGCTAAAATTGAACCAATACCCGGTATTCGAATCAAAGAGATGGAATCTGCTCCATTTAATTCTAAGCTTCCAAGAGCAGGTTTGGACTTCGGAACATATCGATCAACTGAAACCTTGTATTGTTTAAGACTATCAGTCTGCACTCGAACCCCTAGAATAGGTTTGAACTTCACTTGAGGTGCAGCAGGTTTTTCAAAGACCAATAGACCTTGAAGTTTTTGAAAAACCATTGGGGTCAGACCATAGATTCGCCTGACACCGGCCATATCGCGAAATACCCCACCTTTTCTTCGATAATTCAACCAATACCCAACCACTCGAACTGGAACTCCTGCACGGACAAGGGTTAAAGAATCAACGCTGTTTGGATCAAAAGGGATTATTCGAATGGTATCAGATATTTTTACTTCTTGCGACTTCAGAAATTGATCAACCTCGACATTCCACTTAGAGGTATTAACTTCTCGAATTGGGATTAGGAAAGGGAGGGATATTCGAAGCACTAACAGGATTAGGATGACAACAAGAAGTATTAAAATGCCATTGCGGTCTTTACGCGAAAAATCAAATAGTCCAGTTAGCCATTCGAATCTCATTAGTGCAAAATTTAATTTCGGCTAAAAAACAAAGCACTCAACTACACCAACTAATCCTTTTTAAATCAATGAAGGTCTTAAAGTTGAAATAATTGACTTACTTCAACTAAGTTAAACAAAGTGAACATGAAAGGGAAATCAACTAATGCGCATATGGCATTGATGAAGGAAATGGATCAGAATGGGTATCCAATCGCAAAAGCTAGATTTACATTGTTTTTGGTCAGCATATTATGAGCCGGAATCCACCGATACCCTTCATCCAGCGAAGGGTCATGTAATTTCACTCCGAGGTCTACTCGTATGATAACAAACGAAAAATCATAGCGCAATCCAGCACCGCTACCTATAGCTATCTCTTTATAAAAGCGAGAGAAAGCAAACTCAGCGCCTGGTCGATTATCCTTTAGGGACCAGATATTGCCCATATCAACAAAAAGAGCACCCTCTAAGGGTCCAAACATTTTAAATCGGTATTCCGCATTAGATTCTAATTTAATGTCGCCCGATTGATTTGGAAACTCATTTGAATTTGCTTTGAATGATCCTGGTCCTAACGTGCGGACAGTCCAAGCACGAATGCCATTGGCACCACCCGTAAAATATTTACGTTCAAATGGAACCTGATCAGAGTTACCAAATGGAACAGCGATACCTGAGAAACCTCTAATTACAAAAGTATTATACTTATCAATGACGAAACCTTTGCGGTACTCAAAATCAGTCTTAACATATTGAGCAAATGGGGTGCCAAGGAAATGGTACTTTAGATTCCCAATTGAATCAATGGCATGCAGTTTTCGATCAAAGAGCTTACTTGCGCCATTAAGAACTGTTCCAGCCGTCTCAAAATTAGCACGGATATAGGAGTAATTCGACTGTTTCTGAATATTTTGGGTATTACGAATAAAGCTATAATTCCAAGCAGAAATCGTATGGTCGGTATAGGAGCTTTTAATGTATAGGTTTTCAATCCGTGCAACGAATGTTGAATCGTAGGCAAACATCTTGACCATATTCATATCAATAACATTGAAACGATGAGAGGTTATATCTGATGTTTTCCATTGATAGCCCATGCTGGCACGCAAAATAGTTCGAGTATAATCAGGTCGACTCTGATAGTTATAGGACAGGCCCATTAAGGTTTGGGGAGTAGCAAACTTGAAGAAATTCAAAGGTTTTATGGGAGCTAAAAATTTCGGCAAGGTTATCTTTGTTTCAATGCCCGACTCATAGGAATGAAACGTATTAATACTATCACCTCTGCCATATTTCTGTTTCTGTGTAGCCCCTACTAAGTTAACATCTAACAATTCACCACCACCAAAAATATTTTTATACTGGTAGCCTAGATTACCAGCTACCCCGAGGTTACCAAGTGAATTTGTCCCCTCCGCAGAGACTGAATACGACTGTCGGATCGCGGGAGAGAGCTGAATGATGCAATCTAGTGTAGGATTTCCTAAAGAATCGACCTTATTTGTTTCGACAAATCGAATATTAATAAGTTTAAATAACCGGAGTAAAAAAAGGTCATTGTATGTGCGCTCAACTAGGTGAAGATTATAATAGCCCAGATCTCCAATATGATTCATATTAGATAATAATTCAGGGCGATATTTCATCTTTCCTTTGGAAATAAAATATTGATTGCCAATATGAATAGTATCATTTTTAAGCTCCTGATTAAAGCCATTTTCAATAGCTCCAGTAGATTTTCGTGCATCAAAATCGGTATGGAAATAAAAATTTCGGAACGTAAACCGTTGATGATCTCTTACTTTAACCACCGTAGGATCATCCGATATATTTTCCTTTTCAACAACTAATTTAAGGTTTACACGATTAGGCTTAAAGGTGGTGTCGGCCTCAAAATAGATCTGATTCTTATTCAACCGGTAAAAACCATTATTTTGATAAGCGCTTAATACTTTTTTACTTTCAGCAGACAATACATCGGTATCAAATAGATCGTTTTGTTTAATCGATGACTTTAATGAATCGTGCCTTTGGAAAGGCTGAATTGCACCATCGCGAATTTCAGTCTTATAGGCATTAATGGTTGTGGGAGTTCGAGTCGAGACCTTATAAAATATTTCAGCTTTTTTATTTTTCTTGAAAATAACGGAGTCTATCACTAGAGCTTGATAATATCCTTTATTATGCAGGTAGCGGGTCATCTCATTCATGGACTTGCTTGTAAGTTCAGCACTGTAGATTACTGGCGCCTCCCCTATCCGTTTGAATATTCCGTCCTCTTTTTTTGAGTTAGAGAGATTATAAAGCCCTAGATGAAACTTCCAGAACCCAAATATTTTAGTGTTTGATCGTTGCTTAAGTAATATTTTCAATTCCTGATTGTCAATTATTTTATGATCAACTAAAATCTTAGATTTAGCCAATAAAAACTGATTATCAGGAATATACTTAACCGTCTGACAGGAAGACAACCCCATTAGCATCCCTGTCAAGATGAAAAATATAGACTTATATGAGCTGCGCAAAACCAAATTTATACCATTTTTAAAACTTAAACAAAGATAATTAACCTGACCTATTAAAAATGAATTATTTTTGAGATCTACCAATTAAACCCAGATTTGTGCTTTCAAAAAACAAAATTAAACTTATTCGCTCTCTTGAATCAAAGAAAAACAGAACAGCCACAGGACTATTTGTTGCTGAAGGTGAGAAAATGATTTTTGATTTATTGCAGAGTGGAATCGTAATATCGGAGCTTTTTTACACGAAAAAACTAGAAGAAGCTTTGATTAAAGTGAAATCAAGTGCCAGTATAGAACTGGTTTCAAAAGAAGAGATTTCAAAAATTAGTTTTTTAAAAACACCATCAGAGATCGTTGCAATTTGCAAAATTCCAACGCTAGAATTGGATTGGAACAGACTTAAACAAGAGCTTATCCTGGTGCTTGATGAGATTCAGGATCCTGGAAACTTGGGGACAATTGTTCGACTTGCCGACTGGTTTGGAATTCGGACTATTATTTGCTCCGAAAATAGTGTTGATCTATTTAATCCTAAAGTTATTCAGTCTACGATGGGGAGCTTTGCCCGAGTAAATGTTCACTATACGGATCTTGAAATTTTTCTAGCTCAAGCATCGAAACTTAATATACCAGTCTACGGAACATTTTTAGAAGGTGAGAATATTTACAATGCCAAATTAGAAGCATCTGGCATTGTGATTATGGGGAATGAAGGGAACGGTATTTCAAAAGAACTAACGGCTAAGATCTCAAAAAGATTAACGATTCCGCCCTATCCTCTAAATCAACCAACATCAGAATCGTTAAATGTAGCTATCGCCACGGCCATTGTATGCGCTGAATTTAGAAGACAAATCCGATAAGCCTTCTCCCGTTACTCGAAATAAAAGATCAGCGTGAACAAGTTTGAGTTAACCTCTTTAAAGATATAGCCATAATAAGGGGTATTCATTGGGTCTATATCATGGCGAATCAGATTATCCAAACCATAAGAGAAGCGAAATTCCACTGTAAATCGGAAATACTCAAGGTATGAATCAAGTCCCAATCCCATTTCGGCATAAGCCCCCGTTTTTCGCAGATGGATTACACTTTCTGAGATTCGTTTATTTTCAAGGTCTATACGATAGGCCGCACCACCGTAGATAAAAGGTCTTAAGTTCCGATGACGAAAACCTTTATACCTGACACCAAAGGGTAAGTCAACATAAGAGGATGCGATTGAAAGGTAGGTATCTAGATCTTGGCCATTGGTAGGCAAAGGGGTAACTCCTATATAATTAAAGTGTCTATTTCCGAGCGACATGCCGGGAGTAAATCGAAGATCAAAATCGCGATCTAACCTCTGATTAACAACACCTCCAACGGTAAATCCTGGCATCATCTGATAGATCTCAGCAGCAAAACTAGTCTTTCCTTCATACTTTAAAGCGGCATTGGCTTTAAGAGGATCATTATCTAAAAATACCGGATTGTCAAATACATTTTTATAATTCCTTAGCCGGTAGTCCATGGTATTCAGACCCAGATAAAAGCCAAAATGGATCTTTCTATCGTCAAAATAGGTCAGATTATCGAAACCTTTCAACTGGGCACTCGCATAAAATGAGCTAACGAGTAACGGTAGCAGAACCAAAACATATCTTAACTTAAGAAATTTCAATCTAAAAATAGTTAGTTTAACTCTGGTCGAAGAAATCGTGCAAACGGTTAACTTCGAGAAGCTTACCGAATACCTATATATATGGTGGCGATGCCAAATGTTTGTCTATGTTGCCTTGCCTGCGTAAAACCAATCTGCTTCAACACCTCAAGGAAATGCTCTCCATCGGGAAATTGCTCAACCGATTCAGGCAGATAACGATAAGCAGAATTGTCTTTCGAAAACAATCGACCTAAGAGAGGGAGGATATAGAATGAATAAAAGGTATACAATTGTTTCACTGGAAAGAGTGTTGGTTTTGAAAATTCAAGGACACAAATCATTCCTCCAGGCTTAAGAACTCGATAAATCTCCCCGATTCCCTTCGAGAGATTTTCAAAATTACGCACCCCAAATGCCACAGTTACAGCATCAAAATACCCATCGGAGAAAGCTAAATTTTCGGCATCCCCACTTTGGAGTACCACGCGATCGCCAACTCCTAAGTTTTGAATTTTAGTCCGACCCACGTTAAGCATCTCTTCTGATATGTCGACGCCAACAATTTGTTTAGCTCCGGTCTTTAAAGACTCGAGCGCAAAATCGGCGGTGCCAGTTGCGACATCGAGTACCGACTCAGGCTTATGCTTAATCACCAGTTTAATTGCCTTTTTACGCCAAAGCTTGTCAATACCAAAAGACAAAAAATGGTTTAGAAAGTCATATTTGGGGGCAATATTATCAAACATTTCAGCCACTTGTTCCTTTTTTCCTTTGGCTGAATCACGATAGGGAGTTATCACAGGCATAAAATTATTCTGAATATTCACCAATAATACCCTTGTCGACGAAGCCCAACGACTGATCATCGATTCGAATCTCACCTTTGGTAACATGCCCCAAAGTCATAACAGGTATTTTTTGATCGTATAAAAAGTCAACAAAATCATTCTCTTTCTCCTCCTCAACAGAGACCACAATTCGCCCCATTGCTTCTCCGAAAAGAAATGCATCGGTGCGAATCTCAGCATCGGTGGTAATATCAAATCCTAACTCATGAGGTAATGCACCACGGAGAAGTGTAAAAAACAATCCTCCCATTCCCACCGGGCTTGCCGAGACAACTAAATTATTTTTGATCAACTCCTTGATGGCTGTCATTAACTTATGTTCAAAGCTTAAATTAAAAGGCATCAAAGGAGTGTCGTTCACTTCATGAATATGAGTTAAATATTCAGAAGCATTAATATTATTGGCAGAACGACCAATTAACAAAATATGATTCCCTTTTTTCTTTAGGCTATTTTTCTCTTGCTTTATCGGAGTTATTAGCTTACCCACCAAACTAACAATTAAGGTTGGTGGAGCTGCAACAGTGCTGTTCGCATGTTCATAATAAATCTTCGAATTAGGAAATTGAAGATTGAAGGCAGTAGCTGCAGCATTCAGACCTAATCGTGCAGCGGTCACCATCTCTTCAGCCAGCGGACTAGCAAAATCAACGTTATTGATAAATGCACTCATCGCAATTGGCTCAGCACCATTACAGACTAATCGCCTAACGGCCTTTGCCACGATGATCTGCGCAGCCACAAATGGATCTATTGCAAGCCGCTTATAGTCAACATAAATGGTCTGCGAGAACGAGTTTCCAGACTCATCAGTTTTGAAAACGCCAACACCACTTAAATCATCTTTCCCAATTTGATTTGAGTCAATGGATGCTGGAGAAAATTCATTGAAGATATTGACCGGCGACAAATGTGGAATAGCGATCATGGAATAAATCACATTTCGCAAATCGTCAGGCTCTGGAATCTGATCGATGGTGAAAGCAGTACCGTTTAGTTCAGACATCATAATAATTTTTAAATCTATACAAATTTAATCCTTTAAATTGAACGAAAGCAACTTTGCGCGCTTTATAATCATCGATTATTATTATTTTAGCAGTTCAATTAATTGAATCTTAATGAGAAAAATTGCTTTAATTACTGGGGCCACTTCTGGAATTGGGAAAGCTACCGCTGAAATACTAGCCCAAAATGGGTTTAACTTAATTTTAACGGGAAGACGCTTAGAATTGCTCAACGATTTATCTGATTCGATTCACAAAGAGACTGATGCTAAGGTATATCTATTAAATTTCGATGTAAGAGATCTAGAAGCGACAGAAAAAGCCCTTGCCTCAATACCAGTAGAGTGGAGTGATATTTGTGTCCTGATCAACAATGCGGGATTAGCCGTTGGACTAAACCCTGTTCATGAAGGGGTAATCGAGGATTGGGAAAGGATGATTGACACCAACATCAAAGGGCTGCTTTACGTTTCAAAATTGATCTCACCGCGTATGGTCACCAAACAGGCTGGCCACATCATCAACATCTCGTCGATAGCAGGTCATGAGTATTATCCCAATGGAGCTGCTTACTGTGGAACAAAGCATGCGGTAAAAGCAATCACTAAAGCGATGCGCATGGAGCTCCTCCCTTATGGAGTAAAAGTTAGCGCGATCAGTCCAGGCATGGTCGATACCGAATTTTCCCTGGTACGCTTCAAAGGAGATCAGAACAAGGCCGACACGGTATATCAAGGCTTAACACCTCTATATGCACAGGACATTGCTGAATCGATCCTTTTTATGGTCAATCGACCTTCACATGTCAACATTGAAGAGCTGATCATTATGCCTACCGATCAAGCCAGCGCAAGAGATTATCGCAGAAGGTAATTCGTTTTAGCAATACCATTGAAAAGAATAAATAAGTACCTTTGTTAAAAATTTTTCAAGATGAAAATTGAAGTATCAAATGGTGAAATTGTCGATAAGCTTACAATTATTGAGCTTAAACTTTCAAAAATCAAAGATCCAGCAAAGCTTGAGAATTTGCAAAAAGAGTTTATCGTTCTAAACGATGCGGTATCTGAAATCATCGACAAGAAACACCCCTTATACCTTGACCTATATCGCATTAATGGCAATCTTTGGGATATCGAAGATCACATTAGAGATTTAGAACGTGTCAAAGATTTTGGTGACGATTTTATTCAGACTGCCCGTTCAGTATATGTTATAAACGACCAGCGTTCTGATGTAAAGCGCGCCATTAATGAACTCACAGGATCTAACTTAATCGAAGAAAAAAGCTACGAACAATATTAAACGATCTTGTTTGTAAGACCTTACTGCTAAACTTACCATGAAAAAGATTATCGTATTCAGATTGTCTGCGATGGGCGATGTTTTGCTAACCGTTCCAGTTATCAAAGGGATTCTCGAGGCCAATTCGGATGTTGAAATAACCCTAGTAACGCGCCAATTTTTTGCTCCATTTTTTTACGGCATACCTCGTTTACACCTAATATACCCAGATTTAAAAGGGAAGCACAACGGATTTCTGGGATTAATTAAACTATTCTTCGAACTTAAGAAACAAGGACCTTTCGAAAGTGTCGTTGATTTGCATGGTGTGATCAGAACCCAATTAATCTCCCTGTTATTTAAACTTACAGGTTCAAAAAGTTTTGCCATTGACAAAGGGCGAAAAGAGAAGAAATTTCTGCTTAAATCGAAATATATTCGAATCCTGAAACATTCAACTGTCCGTTATTTCGAAACATTTGAAAAAGCTGGACTCAAAGGGAGTCTTGGCAAAGCACCCTATTTAGCAGTCGAAGCGGAGGCGAGAACAAATGCCAATTTATTTCTCGAAAAAACTCAAGTCACCGGTTCTAAACTTAAGATTGGCCTAGCTCCATTTGCGACCTACCAGACTAAAATGTGGGGTATTGAAAATTTCAAAGCCCTTATTAACCTTATCAATGCTGAATTCGAGGTCGATTTTCTACTCTTTGGGGGTGGAGACCAAGAGATCAGAGAGCTTAACAAATTAAAAACCTGTGCTCCAAACGTCCATCTTGCAGCTGGGGTATTAAAACTCTCGGAAGAGATTGCCTTGGTGCAAAGTCTAGATCTGATGATCTCAATGGACTCATCCAATATGCATTTGGCTACCCTCTGCGCTGTTCCTACGGTATCGATCTGGGGAGGGACACACCCAGCTTTTGGATTCTTTGCACTTGGTCATTCGTTAGAGCACCATATCCAAACTCCTGCCTCCTCCTTGAAATGCAGGCCATGTTCTGTTTTTGGAAACAAACCATGTATTTATGACAAACCTAAATGTATGGAGATGGTAACACCCTCAGATGTTTTGAAAAGACTTATTCAATTGAAACTTTTAAAAAACAAAACAGAATAGCTGAGCTGTTTATTCTTCAGAACCTGACTTTAGACCAAAAAAGGATCTGAAGATTCGCTTTAGATCTCCTCTAAATTTACGACTTGCCTTATTCTTTTGGTCCAAAGTAAGAAGCAAATTTATGGCAGTCGTCTTATCTTGCTGACAAATCAGTGCATATTGAGTTGCAATCCATTCCAGAGTTTGGATATCTGTATCAAGCTGTCGGAAATTACTCAACCCTTTAACAAAATCAATTGGGCCAAAGCTCATCCGATTAAGGTCAACAATCTGAAAAACATAACGACCGTCAATAGCGCTTATCAGGGTATTTCCAGGAGAGTAATCGAGATGGAAAATGTTATTTTGATGTAAATTCTCATAGGTAAAGATCACCCATTGCCTTAAGATCTCTTCCCGATTGTCGACTTTGTAGTTTAAAACCTCACGCAAGGTATAATCAGCATTAAAATGAAGGGATACATAGTAGCTCTGTTTAAGAAGTCCGCGTTCAACAACATCTAAATAGCCAATTGCATGAGGGGTATTTACGCCAAGAGAAAGGAATTTTCGGGCATACCTAAACGAACGCTCAGCTTTTGATCCACGGAAGTAGACATATACTATTCGATTAATAAGATTGGGAATTTTAAATGCTTTAACATTTAGCTCATAGGAGCCAACGGTGAAAATCTTCACTTCATTTCTTGACTTAAAGATGGAGACACCCGAATTTGAAAAGGTTGAATTCAATTCACTGACCCAACCTTTTAATTCAGCATATGCAGGAGCTACTTCAAATCTGTTTTTCACCATGGTTAAATACGTTGCACCAATTAAGCAGCTAAAATAGCTTAATTAAACGTCTACTTTTAGCACTAATATCTCATTTTAATTACCAACAAAGATAGAAAACCATCACTTTAAATGGATAACTAATTTTATTTTAGAGAAATAGTCGTTAATTTTGCTGTATGAAAATAAAACTCATCATTCCAATCGTCCTGCTTCTCGCCTGTTTTTTACTAGTGAGATGCAAATCGTGTAGCTGTGGCTTTCAACCTCCAAAGGCAAAAAGACCTATGACTTGGGTTAAACATTAAGATTAGGGTATTGCGATAGAACAGGCAACGTTAAGTAATATGTAAAACCTTTGAATACACCATAAATATTCTGAAAATTTCAAATAATTTTTCTTACTTTTGTGGTCAAATTTATATGAGGTTCGATTCAATCTATAATTCTCAAAACGAATAAATTATGTCTAAAATTAAAATTGGTATTAATGGTTTCGGTCGTATTGGCCGACTAGTTTTCAGAGCAGCTGTTGACAGAAATGATGTTGAAGTTGTTGGAATCAATGACCTTATCGAGGTAGACTATATGGCATACATGCTTAAATATGACTCTACTCATGGTCGCTTTTCTGGAACTGTTTCTGTTGAAGATGGTTCTTTAGTTGTTAACGGAAAAAAGATCCGTGTTACCGCAGAAAGAAATCCTGCCGACCTTAAATGGGGCGATATCGGAGCGGAATATGTTGTTGAATCAACAGGATTATTCTTAGAGAAATCAAAATGCCAAGCGCATATTGATGCGGGAGCAAAAAAAGTGATCATGTCAGCTCCATCAAAGGATGACACCCCTATGTTTGTCATGGGTGTAAACAACCTTAAGTATACTTCAGATATGAATTTCGTATCGAATGCCTCTTGTACAACCAACTGTCTTGCTCCAATTGCGAAAGTACTAAACGACAATTTTGGTATCGTTGAAGGATTGATGACAACTGTACATGCAACGACTGCAACTCAAAAAACAGTAGACGGCCCATCAGGTAAAGACTGGCGTGGTGGACGTGGTGCTGGACAAAATATTATCCCATCATCAACTGGAGCTGCTAAAGCTGTAGGTGTAGTTATTCCTGAATTAAACGGAAAACTTACCGGTATGGCGTTCCGTGTTCCAACTCCTGACGTATCAGTCGTTGACCTTACTGTTCGTTTAGAAAAACCAGCTTCTTACAAAACGATCTGTGCGGTTATGAAAGCTGCTTCAGAAGGCGAACTAAAAGGAATCCTTGGCTACACCGAAGATGAAGTGGTATCTACAGACTTCCAGACTGATCCACGCACTTCAATCTTTGATGCAGGTGCAGGTATTGGTCTTAACGACCATTTCGTAAAAGTTGTATCTTGGTATGACAACGAGTGGGGTTATTCAAACAAAGTTGTTGACTTAGTTGCTCACATGTACTCTGTTGACCACAAGTAAGGTTAATCTTTTACTACATACAAAAAGCTGTCGGAAATTCCGACAGCTTTTTTATTTCCCCAAATAGCTCCGAAGATTAAATACCTCCACCATCTTGGTTGGTCGGCTTATTTTTCTTCCCCTTTATCTCTTCAAGCTGATCATCAACAGCATCTCCAATTTTCTGACTCGTCTGTTTCGCCTTATTTAAAAATGAGGTCGTCTTCTCTTCTGCTTGCTCCTTTAGCACTTCTATTTTCCGAGCCACTTCCCCACTATGCAACTCCTCTGACTTCTTATCGAGATAAGTGCCAACCTTGTCAAAAAAGCGAGACATTGATCCTACCGTTTCACTCTTTTCAATTTCCTTAGCCTTATCTACTAAAAAGTCAGCAGCTTGATCGGCTAAGACCTTTCCCTTGGCAATCAATTTAGCAGCTTTTTCCTCCAACTCATTTTCTGATTTAGGCTTATCTGTAGACATCACGTTGAGATTTATAAGGTTTAAAATTATATTTCTCTAAAATTACGACTAAATTTCCTAATTAAGAATGGCTATCTTTACCTGCAGAATAACCCTTTGAGGCTAAAATATAATTAGATGATTGCATTTGAAAAAATAACCCTATCCAATGGGCTCCGGGTGATTGTGCATGTCGACAGAAGCACTCCGTTTGTCGCAGTTAATGTCTGCTATCATGTTGGTGCAAAAAACGAAAGTCCAACTCGAACGGGTTTTGCTCATCTATTCGAGCATTTAACCTTTGGCGGAACCAAGCATATACGTGATTTCGATACTCCCACGCAAAATGTGGGTGGGACGAACAATGCCTTTACAACCAATGACATAACGAACTATTACATCACCGTTCCGGCAAACAACATCGAAACAGCCTTGTGGTTGGAATCGGACCGAATGGTTGGTCCGAAGTTCACAAAAAAAGGGTTGGATGTTCAGCGAAACGTGGTGATTGAAGAGTTCAGGCAACGCAACCTGAACAGACCTTATGGCGACACTTGGCACCTATTGCGGGATCTAGCCTATAAAGTACACCCCTATCGATGGCCGACAATTGGTTTAACGCCTCAACACATTGAAGAAGCGACCATGGAGGAGGTCAAAGAGTTCTTTTTCCACCACTATGCCCCTAATAATGCCGTGTTAGTTATTTCAGGAAATATTGATGCAGACAAAGCCTTTACCTTGGCAGAAAAATGGTTTGGCGGTATTCCACAAAGGGAGATTAAAAGTCACCTTATCGTGCAAGAACCTTTGCAAACAGAAGATCGAGAGCTTACGGTACAAAGAGCTGTTCCAATCGACTGCTTTTATGTAGCTTGGCATATGGGATCGAGGTTAGATCCAGACTATTATGCGGCTGATTTACTCTCCGATATATTATCCGGAGGGAACTCCTCTCGCATCGAAGAAAAACTCGTAAAAGGTGAAAAGTTATTTACCGAAGCTGACATTTTCTTAAGTGGGGAGAATGATCCTGGATTATTTATTGCAACTGGCAAACTAAACGAAGGGGTCGATTTCAATCTGGGACGCGAGAAAATCGTTGCCGAGGCGATGAAAACTACCGAAACACTTGTGACCGAAAAAGAACTGGAGAAAGTAAAAAACAAGATAGAGGCAGAGCAGGTATTCAACGAAATAGGATACCTTGAAAAGGCTATGCAGCTGGCATCATTTGAAATTTTAGGTGATGTAGATCTAATCAACACGCAGCTGGATCATTACCGAGCTGTTACTGCAGATCAAATTCGTCTGGTTGCCGAAAAAATACTTAGACCAGGGAATAAAAATACGCTTAACTACTTATCCTTAACGAAATAATTCATGAACTTAAACAGAAACACTCCACCGCAAATCTACAGTGTTGATGGGGTCGAATATATCGAACCCAAGAGTCATGCACTTTCAAACGGAGTCGAATTATTTACCATGAAAAGTGGTGACCAAGAGGTTGTGAAGATTGACTTTATGTTTAAGGCTGGAAGTTGGTATGCCAAATCGCGTTTAGACAGTATGATGGCAGCCTTGATGCTTCAGGAAGGGACTGAGACCTTAAATGCTTCTCAGATCGCGAATACATTTGATTTTTTTGGGGCTCAATTTTCATCGAACTCCTCTTATGATAATAATTATGTGACCCTCGTGGCGCTAAATAAATATCTACCAGAGCTCTTGCCTCTTGTTTCTGACATTCTGAGAAACGCCTCTTTCCCTGAATCAGAATTTGAAATACTTCGACAGAAAAGAAAACAAAAAGCCCTTGTTGATGCAGAAAGAGTAGGGCTAGTGGCACAACGAGGTTTCTTACGTAATTTATTTGGCGAAGGCCATCCCTACGCTCCCGTAGCCTCACCAGCTGCTTATGACACCCTATTACTATCTGACGTTAAGCAGCATTACAGAAACTTTTACCGATCAGACAACATGTCCATAATAGCTTCTGGATTTATCGATTCTTCTGTAATTGATTTAATAGCAGCCAATTTTAGTCTATCCTGGGGAGAGAAAGACTCGGTAACAACGAACGACAGCTATCGCCTACCTAAAGCTCAAAAGAGTATTTACATTGAAAAAGAGGGGGCCAACCAAAATGCTATCGCGATAGGGAAGTTATTTCCAAAACAAGATCATCCCGATTTTCCAGGATTAAAATTACTCTGCACAATTCTAGGTGGCTATTTTGGCTCTCGCTTAATGACCAATGTCCGAGAAGAAAAAGGGTATACCTATGGCATTCAAGCCTCTCCCATTAGCTTTCAGCAAGAAGGGGTATTGCTAATTTTTGCAGAAGTAAAAATGGATAAGACCTCAGAAGCCATTAAGGAGGTCTTTTACGAGATGGATCGATTAACGAAAGAACTAATTACCGAAGAGGAGTTAATACCAATTCAAAACTATTTATTGGGAAGAATCCTAGAGGATTTTGATGGTCCATTTGCACGTGCTCAGACCTTTGCCTCACTTCGAGAAGTTGATCTTGATTTTGATTATTACACCAAACTTATTGAGACATTCAAAATAACAACGCCTCAACAAATCAGAGCGCTAGCTAAGAAATATTTAAAAGCAGATTCGATGTCCACCATTATTGCAGGGACAAAGTAGGAAGAGAAAGGATTAAAGATTAACCTTCTTGTCAACCAAGTAATGGTTCCGCTCGGATCCCGTGCGCGAGATTAGTTCTCCTAAGAATCCGGCAAGGAACAGTTGAGTCCCAAGTATCATCAAGGTCAGAGACAGATAAAAATATGGGTTCTGTGTGATGCGCTCAATTAAAATCCCATTTGCTAGATGCACCATTTTCGATATCCCCAGCCAAGCGGCCGAAAGAAAGCCTCCCAAAAACATTAACGAGCCCAATGTTCCAAAGAGATGCATAGGGCGTTTACCAAACTTAGAGATAAATGAAATTGACATCAGATCGAGGTATCCAAAGATAAATCGACTTAATCCAAATTTAGTCACACCATATTTTCGGGCCTGATGCTGCACTATGCATTCGCCAATATTCCCAAACCCTGCTTGTTTGGCCATATAAGGGATATAACGATGCATTTCACCGTACACTTCAATACTCCTGACCACTTCGAGCTTATAAGCCTTTAAACCGCAGTTAAAATCGTGCAGTTTAATTCCAGTCACATAGCTTGCCGTAGCATTATATAATTTACTTGGTAAAGTTTTAGAGATCGGGTCAAACCGTTTTTTCTTCCAGCCAGAGACCAGGTCGTAACCTTGTTCTTTAATCATGGCATAAAGGGCAGGTATTTCGTCGGGACTATCTTGCAGATCGGCATCCATGGTGATTACCACATCGCCTGAGGCTTCAATAAATCCAGTATGAAGGGCTGCTGACTTCCCATAATTGCGTCGAAACCGAACACCTTTAACGTTAGGGTCTTTTACAGATAACTCTTCAACGACGCTCCATGATCCATCGTTACTTCCATCATCAACTAAGATTATCTCATACGAATAACCATTTAACTTCATAACCTTTGCAATCCACTGATGCAATTCAGGTAATGACTCAACCTCGTTATAGAGTGGGATGACGACTGATATATCCATGTGAATATTTTAGTAACGATTGTTATTCAACTCCAGCAAAGGGGTTTGTCGTTTTTTTAGTAAAGAAGATAGCCAGGATCAACGAAAAGAAGAATCCCATAAATGTATACGATAAAATTTGTGCGATGGAATAGGTAGCGGGCGTCAAAACTTTTCGGTACATCACCATCATGGTTTCGACTTGGCTTTCTGGTGTTCCTGATTTGAGAAGTTGTTCCTCCATAAAAACCATGAATTTATCCATTAGCGACTTATCGACGAGTTTAAACAAGACATAGGTAAAGAATGAATAAACCAACGAGGAGTAAAATGAGAGTTTTGTACCTAGACCAAGCGCTTTTCCATAACTAACTCCCAGTTCTGTGCTATTGTCGCGGTATTCGCGCATCACAAAAGCTGTTGCCCCAATAATAATAGCATAAGCGATATACCCAGTCGCAACAGAAAATGGGGTTCCCATCACATAAAATACAACACTATTTAAAATAAGTGCCAATCCCATGTAAAGACCATAAGTCATGGTTAAATGGTTGACTGAACCCGGTTGATTTTCCATATCTGCTCTATTTTTACTGCAAACATATAACAATTATACCTTATTCTCATCAAAACACGGCACTAAAAGAGAGATCATGAAAATAGTTTCATTTTATATCACTCTGATATCAAATCAATTAATTACGATTCGAAAAATAATTGCGCACTAATTTTTTCTTTTGTTTGGCACGAGTCGTTTTTTTCATACTTTTGCGGCGGGTAAGTCCTGCACGATCAGCTCCTATTGAACTCCCCCAGGGCCGGAAGGCAGCAAGGGTAGATGGTTGTAGCGGTGCGATGTAGGTAGCTTACCCACTTGCCGGATTAGCTCAGTTGGCCAGAGCACGTGATTTGTAATCTCGGGGTCGTCAGTTCGAATCTGACATTCGGCTCATCAAGTTCTTACCATTTAAAAGGGAAATTATTACTCTTAAGAATTAAATGAAATGCCAATCCGATTAAAATCAGATTGGCATTTCAAATTCATTTCCTTTCAACACGATGAAACAGATATAAAAGCGGGAGTAGCTCAGTTGATAGAGCATTAGCCTTCCAAGCTGAGGGTCGCGGGTTTGAGTCCCGTCTCCCGCTCTAGTATAGTCCGGGGGCGACTTCAGTCGCCCCCGGACTATTTATCTGAAGCCCAAACTCCTCAATTCTTTCTCTGTTAATTAACTTTAGATTTCTGATGGCCATGATATCTAAATAGGAAGAAAACTCCCAATCCTCGACTCTTTTAACCAATTTCGCTCTTAAGGGATTAGAAAGTATATAATTAAAACAAACATTGGGATATTCGGAACTGAATTGAGCTGCTCCAGTATTTGTTTTACAACTGAACGATATTCCCTTTGATTCACTGAGAATAATAGCTTTGGTTCCATTGCGAAAAAGCGAACCTGTCCAATTTTCTTGCTTATTAATTGCCCTTGTATATGAGGCAAGCATAATACCAATCGATTTATTGAACGTCACATTAGTCCGAGTACAACTTTGAGTTGCTCTCGGACTAACAACAAGCCCAACACAGTTTACATAAACCATCAAATGAAAATGATTCGGCATTAAACACCAAGCTAATATATCAGCATAGGGTAAAACATGCACTCGAATTTTCCGAATAAAATACAGGTAATTTTCACGTTTCAGGAAAATTGGCTGACGATTATTGCCCTGATTATAAATATGATATAAATGCCCTGGTTCAAATTGCATATCAATTCGTATTAAGGTCCAAGTCACGCTTTAGTCCAAGTCCGACTCTAGTCGGCCTCGGACTTTAAATCGGCCTCCGACTATAATGTACGAAAAATAAGCGAGAATTAGAAGCTGTTTATTCAGTTGCAACAGGCAAGTCCCAGCTTACAGAAGCCATCCGCTGATAAGAACGATACCTCCACTTCGCATTCTCTTCGGCAGCCTTAAACAGCTCATCAGCCTCGGCTGGGAACGATTTCTTAAGTGCGGTATAGCGAACTTCCCCATTGAGATAATCTTGAAACTTAGTCCATTCAGGCTCTTTCGAATCAAGCTGGAATGGATTTTTACCCTCTGCTTCCAATTGTGGATTGAAGCGATAAAGATGCCAATACCCACATTCAACAGCCAACTTCTCCTCTTCTTGGGTACGACCCATCGAACGCAAACCATGCGCAATACAAGGTGAATAGGCAATGATAATCGATGGACCTGGATAAGCCTCTGCTTCCCGTATCGTTTTAAGAACTTGAGAATTGCTCGCTCCCATGGAGACTTGCGCCACATAAATATATCCATAAGTCATGGAGATCGCCCCAAGATCCTTCTTGCGAATTCGTTTTCCTGAAGCGGCAAACTTAGCGACTGCACCAACAGGTGTTGACTTAGAAGCCTGACCACCCGTATTGGAATAAACTTCGGTATCCAAAACCAAGACATTGATATCCTTACCCGAGGCCAGAACATGATCTAGACCACCATAACCAATGTCGTAAGCCCAACCATCACCCCCAAAGATCCAAATAGATTTCTTGATAAGATATTGACTTAATGAGAATATCTCCTGAGCATACAAGGCATTGTTTCCTTTCAAGACTTCCAACACTTTTTGTGAAGCGACCACAGATGATTCAGCGATATCGCGCCCTTCGATCCACTCTGAAAAGACCAATTTCTCATTCTCTGGCACCCCTTCTTCAATAGCAGAAGCCATTATTGATTTCAAGCGATCGCGACTAGCAGCCACACCTTCCGACATTCCAAAGCCATACTCTGCATTGTCTTCAAATAAGGAGTTCGCCCAAGCTGGACCATTGCCGGTTTCGTTGCTCGAACAATATGAAGTGGAAGGGGCTGATCCACCATATATCGATGAACATCCCGTTGCATTGGCAACCATCATTCGCTCGCCAAATAATTGGGTCACTAATTTTATATAAGGAGTTTCACCACAACCTGCACAAGCACCCGAAAATTCGAATAAAGGCTGAGCAAACTGTGAATTCTTCACACTCTTATCTTTTTCAACTAACTTATCTTTATAAGTCACCTTCGCAGCAAAATGATCCCAGCGTGAAATCTCCTTATTTTGAGTCTCAATAGGCTTCATCACCAACGATTTCTCTTTAGAAGGACAAACATCGGCACAGTTACCGCAACCGGTACAATCAAGAGGTGCTACCTGAATCCGAAATTGAAGTCCAGCAAACTGCTTTCCGTTCGTTTTAATGGTTGTGGTACCATCTGGCAAGACCGCTAATTCCTGATCATCAATCAAGAATGGACGAATCGCTGCGTGAGGACAGACATAAGAACACTGATTACATTGAATACAGTTTTCAGGAATCCATTCAGGAACCTCGACCGCAATACCCCGTTTTTCGAAGGCTGTAGTCCCAGGATGAAAGGTCCCATCTTCGATACCATTAAAGGTTGAAACTGGCAAGTCGTCCCCTTTTTGCGCATTAATAATATCGACCACATTTTTAATAAAGTCAGGTCGTGTACTTGATGAATCATCAGAATCCAGCTTAAGCTTAGCCCATTCTGCAGGGACCACAATTTTCTGCACATGGTCACCACCGGCATCGACAGCGGCAAAGTTCATCTTAACCATCGTCTCCCCTTTCATCCCATACGATTTAACGATCGCCTTTTTCATGTGATCTTGGGCTAATTCATAAGGTATAACCTGGGTTATTTTAAAGAATGCAGCCTGCATAATGGTGTTGGTCCGATTACCTAAACCAAGATCGGCAGCAAGCTTAGTGCCGTTGATGATGTAAAAATTAATCTCATTCTCGGCTAAATATTTCTTCATTCCAATTGGAAGCCGATTCTTAACCTCTTGCTCATCCCAAATGGTATTTAAAAGGAAGGAACCACCCTTTTTAAGCCCCTTAAGGACATCGTAAAGATTTATGTATGCTTGCACATGACAAGCCACAAAATCGGGTGTGGTGATCAAGTAAGTAGAACGAATATGACTATTGCCAAAACGAAGATGCGAAGCGGTAAAACCACCCGACTTTTTAGAGTCGTAAGCAAAATAGGCTTGACAGTATTTATCGGTAGCAGTCCCAATAATCTTGATCGAATTTTTATTTGCACCCACCGTACCATCAGAGCCTAAACCATAAAACTTAGCTTCATAAAGATCTTCGGCAGACACTTTTACTTCTGGCAACAAGGGAAGCGAATGGAATGTCACATCGTCTACAATCCCTAAAGTGAAGTTATTTTTAGGTTCCTTCATCTCCAGATTCTTGTACACCGCAATAATTTGTGAAGGGGTAACATCTTTTGAGCCTAAGCCATAACGACCCCCTACAATGATAGGGGCATTCTCTTTATCGTAGAAAGCGTCGCGCATATCGAGATGCAACGGTTCACCATTAGCACCAGGCTCTTTCGTCCGATCAAGCACGGCAATTTTCTTAACCGTAGCTGGTATTATTTTAAACAGATATTTAAGCGAGAAAGGACGGTAGAGATGAACGGTGATCAATCCATAATTATGCCCCTGGGCATTTAGATAATCTATTGTTTCACGGATAGTTTCGGTAACTGAACCCATTGCAACAATCACATTTTCAGCATCTGGAGCTCCATAATAGGTAAACGGATGATACTCGCGACCTGTAATCCGAGTAATCTCCTGCATATACCCTTCCACGATATCGGGAACAGCGTCGTAATATTTGTTTCCGGCCTCGCGAGCTTGAAAGAAGATATCCGGATTTTGTGCTGTACCACGTGTTACCGGGTGCTCTGGATTTAAGGCGCGATCTCTAAATTCTTGCAACGCTTCTAAATCGAGCAAAGCAGCCAAATCATTTTGATCTATCGCTTCAATTTTCTGAACCTCATGAGAAGTTCGGAAACCATCAAAGAAATTCATAAAAGGGACTCTACTCTTGATCGTTGTTAGATGCGAAACACCGCTAAGATCCATCACCTCTTGCACCGAACCAGAAGCTAACATGGCAAATCCAGCCTGACGACAAGAATAGACGTCGCTGTGATCGCCAAAGATCGACAAGGCATGACTGGCTAATGCTCGGGCACTAACATGAAATACCGTTGGCAACAACTCACCGGCAATCTTATACATATTCGGGATCATCAGCAGCAAACCCTGTGAAGCGGTATAGGTTGTTGTTAAAGAACCGGATTGCAAAGCACCATGCACAGCACCAGCGGCTCCCCCTTCGCTTTGCATTTCGGCAAGGCGAACGGGTTGACCAAAGATGTTTTTACGGCCGTTTGCTGCCCATTCATCCACCACCTCAGCCATCGTTGAAGAGGGGGTAATCGGGTATATACAAGCAACCTCACTAAACATATAGCTAATATAAGAGGCCGCATAGTTACCATCACATGTAATAAATTTTTTCTCTTTTGCCATTTTAGTTAAATTTTTATTCAATAAAAAAAAATCGTATATCATTAAAATCTAGATCGTTAATAAAGAAACCCAAATAACCACAACGGGATTACATGGCCTGTTCCAAGCTCAATCATATCTGCAGCAGCATAACTACTTTCATCCAGTGGTTGAGTATGTTTTCCTCCAACCATAAATTTCAAGTTGCCATCAACGATAAAATCAACCTCGTCAGCCGTTGAGATCGCATGAGAGTAGGCTACCTGATTTGAGAAAAATGTCAATCTAAGATTTCGATTATTCACATTCTCTGGTGCCACCACATGGAGTAAATTGGTGTTCTGAAGCAACACCTGATCGGGTTTCTGAAGCTGACTATTGGTAGCCTCATCAAAGAACAAACTTACCAAGCGCGCATTTTTAAGATAGTGCAAGTAATTAAGAATAGTCGTTCTTGAAAGATCAACTTCTTGACTTATCTTACTCACATTGGGCGAAAATGGCATCTGACTACCCACTAGCTGAAGCAGCTTACGAAGTCTTGAGAGATATTTCAAATCAAGTTGATTGAGGTAAGTCACCTCAACTTCGAGAGCTAAGTTGGTATGTCTAAGCAAATTTTCCCGGTAGAACTCCGGATTTTTCATAAAATAAGGGTAGAACCCATGTTGTAAATACTCAGAAAAATAGGCCAATGGTCTAACTTTAGCTGATATCGCGGGCGCTATCTTAATGTGTGATTGCAACAGATCAGAAAGTCTATATTTTTCAAAGTGCAATCCTGTTTTGAAATTCAGAAATTCGCGAAACGATAATCCTTCCAAGTGATATACTTTGGCTCTATTGGCTAGATCACCTTCTAAAATAGGCAAGGCGGGTGAACAAGCAAAGACAATCTTTAAATCAGGAAGCTGTGTGTAGCACTCTTTTAAATCTTTTGACCAATCTTCGTATTTCTGAATCTGGTCTAAAACCAAAACCTTACCACCTCGTTTGTAAAACTCATCAGCAAAAGAGAAAATTCGACGCTTCGTAAAATAGAAATCATTCAGATTTACATATAGGCAGTCTCGTGAAATTCCAAAATTTTTACGGATGTAATCGAGTAAGAATGTCGTTTTGCCCACTCCCCGAAATCCTTTGATTCCAATCAGGCGATCAGACCAATCTATTTCCGTTGACAACTCCCGATTTATTAGGTCGGAAGATGCTTCTATTAATACCTTATGAGCCTCGAAGAAATATTCCACAGCAGCTAATTTATGGAACAAAAATATACAAAGAAAAATCAATTATGCAATCTATACTTAACATTTTTAGCGATTTATGTAATTTATATTTATTAAAAATAAAAATACTAAGTAGTCAGAATGGGGTAAATACGTTAGTGTAAGGGCTTCCATACAGATTCAATTAGGGACAAAAAAAAAGAGGAACCCGAAGGCTCCTCTTAGTGGTATTAAATACGTTATGGTGAAGATTAATCACTATTCATGGAGACCAGAAACTCTTCATTAGAAGAGGTTTTCAGAAGACGATCTTTTACAAAATCCATCGCTTCTACAGGATTCATACCATTGAGGTAGTTCCGTAGCACCCAGATCTTATCAAGCATTGCCTTATCCAACAGCAGGTCTTCACGACGTGTGCTTGAAGCAATAATATCGACAGATGGGAATATACGGCGATTAGAGAGCTTACGATCGAGCTGAAGCTCCATGTTGCCGGTACCTTTAAACTCTTCGAAAATCACATCATCCATCTTAGAGCCAGTATCGGTAAGTGCAGTGGCGAGAATGGTTAATGAGCCTCCCTCCTCGATATTACGAGCAGCACCGAAGAACCGTTTTGGTTTGTGCAAAGCATTCGCATCAACCCCACCAGAAAGTACTTTACCTGAAGCTGGAGCCACGGTATTATAAGCTCTAGCCAGACGAGTGATGGAATCAAGCAGGATAACCACATCGTGGCCACACTCAACTAATCTTTTTGCTTTTTCAAGGACCATATTCGCCACCCGCACATGACGTTCTGCAGGTTCATCAAATGTAGAGGCGATTACCTCAGCATTCACACTTCTCGACATATCGGTAACCTCTTCAGGTCGTTCATCGATCAGCAAGACGATCATATAGACTTCGGGGTGGTTCGCTGCAATAGCATTTGCGATATCTTTTAGAAGGACAGTCTTTCCCGTTTTCGGTTGAGCGACAATCAATCCACGCTGACCTTTACCGATTGGCGCAAAAAGATCGACTACTCGAGCCGACAGGTTACTTGACTTGCCCGTGATATTAAATTTCTCATCCGGGAAAAGGGGTGTAAGGTGTTCGAAAGGAACCCGATCACGGATATATTCTGGACTGCGTCCATTGATTTCAATAACTTTTACCAGTGGAAAATATTTCTCACCCTCTTTAGGAGGACGTATAATACCATTAACGGTATCGCCAGTCTTTAATCCAAAAAGTTTGATTTGTGATTGGGAAACATAGACATCATCTGGAGAGGTCAGGTAGTTATAGTCTGCAGAGCGCAAGAAGCCATACCCCTCCTGCATAATTTCAAGTACACCTGTCGTATCGATAATACCCTCGAAATCGTATGATTTCTCAGGCTCTCTATGTTTATGTTGAGGATGATTTGGCTTTGGCGGATTTACCCCTTGGGACTGAGAAGTTTTCTTAGGGATCAATGTCCGTGGTGCAGGGGGCTCAAGTTCGCTCTTCTCTTCCACGGGAATCTCAGCATCTTGTGGAGTTGAAGAGGCAGTCTCAAATTCAGAGACTTCATTCTCAGCTGGCTCGACTAAAACCTTTTCAACAGGTTTAATTTTAGCCCCTTCAGTACGGAGTACGCGAGGGCGACGTTCATTTGATTCAACACGAGGTGTATCTACTTGATTCGAAGAAGTTTCTTGCAGTGTTCTTTCGGGAGCGCTATCTTGTACCGGATCAGCTGCAGGCTCTATCGCCGGAGCCTTTTTCAGCTCTGTATTTTTGATAATGACAGCAGGTTCAGATTTAACAATCCGAGGTGCAACTTTAACCTCTGGTTTTTTTAGCTCAGAAGCTATTATCGCTTGGTTATCAAGGATTTTATAAATTAACTCTTGCTTTTTAAACGATTCGATCCGTTTAATGTTTAACTCTTTGCCTATTTCACGTAATTCGGGCAATAGTTTCTTGTTTAATTCAAGAATGTCGTACATGTTTTGATTTATGATTATTTAAGGCTTGCTGTGCTTTGACCAATAGGAGTTATTGCAAAGGCAGTCAAAAAAAAATTCTATTTAATTTATGGAAGCAATACTGGATTCAAAAAGAAGGTTACGATTACAGTTGAGATGTAATTCCACTACAAAAGTAAGGAATTGATTTGAATTTACAAACTATCGAATTATTTTTTATTCGGATTTACATAAGCATTGATTTTGATAGGTAATTAGCTACAACTAATTTGAATTTAGACTCAATATAATTAAAACAAAACTATGATTTTTCGCACCCTAATGCTTTGATTCTAATACGAATAATTGTATATTAGTACATTCATAAAAATCCTAAACTGATTTTCCATGAGACAACTACGGATCACTAAGCAAATAACCAACAGAGATGCCGCCTCCCTCGACTTTTACCTTCATGAGATCAGCAGGCTCTCGTTAATCACAGCCGACGAAGAAGCCTCTTTAGCTCGTTCTATACGCAAAGGTGACCGCAAAGCCTTTGAGACACTTATTCGTTCAAATTTACGATTTGTGGTATCTGTTGCTAAACAATATCAAAATCAAGGCCTAACACTGCCCGACCTCATAAACGAGGGGAATTTAGGGTTAATTAAGGCGGCAGAACGTTTTGATGAGACTCGAGGATTTAAATTTATCTCCTATGCGGTTTGGTGGATTAGGCAATCGATCTTGCAAGCCATAGCGGAGCAATCAAGGATTGTAAGACTACCTCTAAACAAAATTGGCTCAATTCTGAAGATTAACAATGCGTTTATCATGTTAGAGCAGGCCTTTCAGCGGGAGCCGATGCCAGAGGAGATTGCCGAAATGCTTCATGTGGAGTCACAACTTATTGAAGAGGCTTTATCTACTTCAAGTTTCCATATCTCTGCTGATGCGCCAATACATGAAAATGAGGGAGAAGAGTTCACCCTTTACGACACGTTGATCAATACCGACGAATCGGTACCAGACGCAGAGCTAATTGATCGAGACTTAAAAGTGGAGATTCAACGGGCTTTAAAATCACTGGATCAGCGCGAGGCAGAAATTCTGCAATATAACTTTGGACTGATCGGTGAATACCCTTTAGCCATTGAAGAGATTGCCATCAAGCTGAATCTCACACGCGAAAGGGTACGCCAACTGAAGATGAAGGCGTTAAAGAAACTAAAAAACACCCATCGAAATCGACTATTAAGAACTTACTTATAAATTAAGGAATCGTACTCAAATTAAAAGCCGACTTATCAGATGATAGGTCGGCTTTTAGTTTTCGTGGAGCTGGCGGGAGTCGAACCCGCGTCCAAACGAGGAAGCAATACGCTTTCTACATGCTTATCCAAGATTTAGTTTTCGAATAAAGACTGGATCAAGGCCACCGATCTTTACCTTATCTCCTTTATTTCATCGACTTGCCGGAGCATCTAGTCAACTATTTCCGATATTACAGCATCTCCGGTTCAGGCCGCTTCGGATCTACAGCACCCGGGAGATGTCCCACTCCAGCATCTAATGCCGGATTAGCATAATCTACTTAATTCGATTAAGCGGCAAGAGCAAAATTATTTTCGCCAATTATTGGTTTGGATATTAAGATTTACGGGCCAATAATCCAATGCCCAGCATGCTTACATACCTCTCCTGCCCGCTGTCAATACCGGTCAGCCCCAGGTAAGTTTGTCCTGCAAAATTACAATATAAAACAGTCAATTTTAGCGATTAATCGATTTTTAATTTAGGCCTAGTTATTTCAGCCCAATAAACTTGAGAACAAAGCAAAAGATCAAAATAGATTTGAAGGTTATTCGTCGAGAGACCAATGTTTATGACCGAAGCACTAAAGTGATTTTAATTGATGTATGGCCAACGTTGGATCAGAAGCACCAAAAATTGAGTTTCCAGCAACCAACACATCGGCACCGGCCTCAAAAAGCAGTTTGCCATTCTCCAGATTTACCCCTCCATCAATCTCGATTAAGGCCGAACTATTTTTCTCCTCAATTAAGCGACGTAAGGCAGCCACTTTGCGCAAGGTATTTTGAATAAATTTCTGTCCACCAAAGCCGGGATTTACAGACATCAACAAAACCACATCAACCTCATTGATAATATTTTCCAACACCGAAATAGGGGTATGCGGATTTAAACAAATACCAGCTTTCATCCCCTCGTCGTGTATGGCACTAACGGTGCGATGCAGATGCTTGCAAACTTCATAATGAACAGTTAGAATATCGGCACCAGAATCCTTGAAAGGCTTGATATATGGATCAGGATTGACAATCATTAGGTGAACATCTAGAGGCTTAGTAGACAATTTCTTAACTGCCTGAATAACTGGTATTCCAAAAGAAATGTTTGGAACAAAAACGCCATCCATCACATCGAAATGAATCCAATCGGCTTCACTCTGATTAATCATAAGGATATCGCGACCCAGGTTATTAAAGTCGGCAGATAAGATTGAAGGTGCTATTAAACGGTTCACAGCGTAAGTTTTAAGATTCAAATCGTATTTTCTATTCAAAAGTAATTATAAACATCAAATAATCAATCTTTGGGAGGAGGTGAAAACTTAGGATTTGTCCCCTTATACCGTGGATAGGATTCCCAGAGATCAGGATCTGGACCTAATATTCGAGTATCGCCACTCTTTCGAAGCTGATTCATAAGTCTATCGGAGAGTTGTTTTTTAACTTCCGAATAGTTCGGATCTAAGGCTAGGTTGATCAAGCAATCTTTATCGGTTACAATCTGATACAGCTCTTCCGCAGGTCTTTTCGCTGTTGCGGCAAGGAAAAACGGAGCAATCGCTGGGTCTTGCGTATTACTTTGGCCATAAAACCGATGTGTAGGACCTGGATCGATATCGAGATATGCCTGATGCATTCCGCTCAAGGTGCCATCTTCCAAATAAACCTGAGGATCTCCTGCAGGCCAAAGATCTGAATGGAAATTTCGAATGTATAAATATTCAGCGGTCCGAATAACTCGCTGTGGATACCCTTGATTGTTATACCTCGCGTTGGTATGTCTTTCACGACCAGCAAAAATTGCCTCTTTTTTGTTCATTTTAAATTTTGGCGAAACCAATTGCTTCAGCATACTTGATCCAGACATTGGAAATTTGCCATCGAATTTCAATTGAACACTCTCCAAAATGGTAGGGGCCAGATCAACCGTACTGATTAGATCGTTGGAAATTTGACCAGCGGCAACTTTATTCGCCCAGCAAATAGCCAAAGGGACGTGCAATCCCGCCTCATAACAATTGGCTTTAGCACGTGGGAACGACATTCCATTATCCGCCGTTACAATAATGAGTGTATTCTCCAGTTCCCCATTGCGCTCGAGGGTACTTAACATCTTCCCAAGTTGCTTATCATACCACTCAATCTCAACTGCATAATCAAGCAGGTCACCTCTTACGATAGGATGATCAGGCAAAAAATCTGGCACAACAGCACTAGACTTCTCTTTGCCGTCTTTTTCACCAGAATCTTGTTGATAAGGCCGGTGAGGTTCAATGGCACCAAACCAAAAGAAAAATGGTTGCTCAGGTTTTCGCTGCTCCAAAAACTGATCGAAATTACCACTGTAATCAATTTTTGAAATACCGGAATATGGAGTTGCTAATTTCTTTTTATTGTATTCGGGACCAACAGGATTTTGATTCCATCCAGAGACTTTCCAATCTCCTGGAGCCCATGGCTTACCAGTAAAACCTACTGCATAACCATGCTCGGCCAACACTTGTGTGAAGACTTTATATTTGGTTGGGAAAGTACTCCCATGTGTTCCCGCCTCTTCATTTTGCCAAGGATAGCGACCAGTTAAAATACTTGCTCGCGAGGGACTGCAGCCAGGTGAAGTTACGAAGGCATTGGTAAAAAGAATCCCTTGACTAGCAATCCGGTCAAAGTTTGGAGTCTTGATCCATTTGCAGCCGTATGCAGAGGCATGAGGATACGACTGATCATCGCTAATCACAAATAGAATATTAGGTTTCGATGCCGAATGAGAAACCGATTTCGCTTGGATTCCAAAGGCCGCACTAACTAAGGCTATTGAGAGTAATTTTTTAAGCATAACTAAAAAATGTATGACTTCATTTAAGTGGTAAAAATAGCAATGTTTAAGCCCCTTTCTTAATCCCAACCAGAGCGCTTGATGCTTTTTTATAACAACCTATATTTCAATCTTTTAAGATTGCTATTTCTATTTAGACGCAATAAACATAGAAAATTTGATTAAAAATTGATAATTTTACAACTTTGACAAAAACAGATATAGAGATGGCCTGCAATGGATGCAATACAACAACTGATCTAGATCGACCAGCAATGCTGGGAACGTTCGACTGGATGAGTGATATACCCGATACAGCAAATGAGACAGATATTGTTGAGATTCGCTTTAAAGGGACCCGCAAAGAGTTTTTCAAAAACGAGACTGGAATCCCCCTTAAACGTGATGAATTAGTGGTTGTTTCGTGCAATCCTGGTCATGACATTGGAGCGGTATCGCTAACTGGTCGTTTGGCTGAGATGCAATTTAAGCGCAAAGTTAAGAAGCAAGATCGTTACGAGTGGAATAAGATCTACCGCAAAGCTACTCCGGCCGATGTGGTCAAATGGGAAGAGGCTAAATCGCGTGAGAATAAAGTGATGATTCGGGCTCGCGTAATTGCCAATCAGCTCAATCTGAATATGAAGATTGGTGATGTTGAGTTTCGTGGCGACAATACCAAAGCGATCTTTTACTACATTGCTGATGGCCGTGTGGATTTCAGGGAGCTTATCAAGCAATATTCTCGTGAGTTTATGATCAAGATCGAGATGATGCAGATTGGTGTTCGTCAAGAAGCTGGTCGGATAGGTGGCATTGGCTCATGTGGCCGTTCACTATGCTGCTCGACTTGGAGAACCGACTTTACCAGTATCACCTCAGAAGCAGCTATCAAGCAGGGCTTATCGCCAAATGCTGAAAAAATGACTGGTCGTTGTGGAAAGCTAAAATGTTGCTTAACCTATGAACTAGATCAATACCTCGAAGCACAAAAAGATTTCCCAAATGAGCTGTTATCTATCGAGACAGACAAAGGGTTAGCACGTCATTTAAAAACAGATATTCTACAAAAGAAAATCTGGTATAAATATGAGCATAACGTAGGTCCTACTTTTGAACTTGATCTGGCCGATGTGATTAAATTTCTCAATATGAATAAACATGGGGAGAAACCAAACATCGAAGGGTTTGCAGAAAAAGAGGAACCAAAGCAAAATATGATGAACGTTGGTATTTTAGATCAGAAGTTCTTTACCAAGCCTGCACAAAGTCCAGGCAAACAGCACAAGCAGAATCCGAACCGATTTATGGGCAAACCAAAACTTGTGAAAAAGGATCCGATAGTTTAACTCGAACCATTGACGTATTCAACAGTAATTCAACACAATAGCATGCAACTTTACAATTCAATTGATCGGAAAGTTTTAAAAGAAAACCTGATGGCAGAATCTTTTATCAGGAGAACAATTTCGTTGTACCGTTATTTTATTCTAGAAAATCCTCAAGAGTTTAGAGATCAACTTTATAAAGAATGGTCTGCACTAAACTGTTTTGGTCGTATTTACATTGCTCGCGAAGGGATTAACGCACAAATGAGTGTGCCAGAGGAGCAGTTCGAAGCATTTCTAGAAGGGATGAAAAATCACCCCATATTTGAAAATATCCCACTAAAATATGCCGTTGAAGACAATGGCAAGTCGTTCTATAAACTTTCGATGAAAGTAAAAGAGAAGCTTGTTGCAGATGGTCTTGACGACGATTCTTTCGATGTAACCAATGTCGGCAAGCATCTTGAGGCTAAAGAATTTCATGAATTAGTAGAATCCGGCGAACATATCGTTGTCGACGTGCGTAACCACTACGAATCAGAGATCGGTCATTTTAAAGGGGCCATTTGCCCAGAAGCCGATACTTTCAGAGAAGAGCTAGTGCTACTTACCGATCTACTAAAAGATAAAAAAGACTCAAAACTGCTTCTTTACTGCACTGGTGGTATTCGATGCGAAAAAGCAAGTGCATATTTGAAGCATCACGGTTTTAACGATGTGAATCAGTTGCATGGAGGGATCATCGATTATGCACAAAATATCAAACGGTTAAATATCCCTTCAAACTTCATTGGAAAGAACTTTGTTTTCGACGAACGGATGGGGGAATCAATTGACGGTCAGGTAATTTCAAGCTGTCATCAATGTGGCACTGCCTGCGATGTGCATCTAAACTGCGCCAATGAGTTATGCCATTTACTATTTATTCAATGTGAATCTTGTGCTGCTAAATTTGAAAATTGTTGCTGCACCGAGTGCAAGCAGATCAAGAATAGCTCTGATGAAGAGAAGCAAATCATCAGGGAATCGATGACGCCTAAATTTGGCAACAGAAGTATGTATCGCAAAAGTTTTAGACTTGTAAAAAACAGTAATTTTGCACCATCGGATTCCGAGCAAGGATAAAAATCTACTTTTTTAGCATGTCGAATTTCTGGAAAGACCTCTCCAAGCCAATCTTTACTTTAGCTCCAATGGAAGATGTAACCGACACATCGTTCAGGGAGATTGTGGAGCGACTCTCCGACCCCAAGATATTGCAGATCTTGTTTACTGAGTTTACCTCGGTCGATGGGATGAACCATCCTAAAGGAAGACCTCGTGTATCGGAACGATTAGAGGTAAGTTCGACCGAAAGAGAGGTCTTAAATCAAAAGAATTTCAAACTTGTGGCTCAGATCTGGGGAAACAAACCTGAGCTATTCCATTCCGTTGCTAAGATTATCACGGAGGAGTATAACTTCGATGGGATCGACATTAACATGGGATGTCCGGTGAAAAATGTGGTTAAGAATGGCTGTTGTTCAGCACTTATTGATCAACCAGAGTTAGCCAAGGAGATCATTCTAGCCACCCAGGAAGCCACTCACCTACCCGTATCTGTAAAAACCAGAACTGGTATTCGTTCACATACTACTGAGGCTTGGATCGAACAAGTTGCTCAAACGAAGCCAGCCGCTATAATCCTGCATGGACGAACACAACGGCAGCTCTCCAATGGTTTAGCTGACTGGGAAGAGATCGCGAAAGGGGCACGTGTGCGTGATGCTGTAAGTCCGGACACCCGATTCTTAGGCAATGGAGATGTCCTTTCGATGGCTCATGGAGAAGAATTAACAACCCAATATGGTCTGGATGGCGTTATGGTTGGCCGGGGAATCTTTCATGATCCTTGGCTCTTTAATCCAACTGTTATAACCCCTTCTATTAATGACAAGCTGACACAGCTAATCTTGCACACCCAGTTATTCGAAAAGTATTGGGCAGGTAAAAAGAATTTCAATATTCTGAAACGTTTTTACAAAATCTACACCAACGACTTTCCCAATGCGGCGAAGTTGCGTGCCGAACTAATGGAAACCTCCTCGTTTGAACAAGTATACCAGTTAGCCGAAGCGGCAAAACTTAGTTATGCCGAAAATCCGGTAGGCTAATCTACCCTTATGGTTTAACCTCAAGGATTGAATAGATTGACAATTCAGGGACAGTAACAGCTGATACCCCATCCTTAAAATCAACATCCAACGATCGACCTTCAGGCTGAAGCACAATGGCGCTTGGTTTGACCCCAGTAGAAATACTTACTTTTAAATTCGTCAAAGGTGGAATCTCATCGAACCCAATAGCTTTAGGATTGGTATGATCGCCAGCGATATTGAGTAAGCTCACCATGGTGTGATTATTTTTTTGATTTACCGCCACATGAACCAAGTGTGATCCCTGAACTTTAACCAATGGTTGCGGAAATAACTCACTTAATCGATTTTGCATAAAATCTCTCAATACATGTGACTTATGCTCCAGGTAGGTGCTTCCGGCGTTAAAATAGATTCCAGCAACCTTCCCTTTACCAAAGCTAGTGCTCGACGAGGAGATCACTTCACCTTTACTTCTTAAATCACTACTAGTATAAAACGTTGAAGTAAGATTTGTTGAAGAGAGTAATTTCACTGAAGATCCAACAGGTCCGACACCGCCAGATCGATTATCAGAGGCAATAAATAATGGGGCCTCCTCGATGGATTGGAACTCTTGAATACCTAACTCTTGCTTAAATACCTTAGCTGTGGAGGTCCCAATGACAAGCAACTTACCGCCTCCTTTTACATAGGCGTCTAATTCGGCTTTAAACGATGGTTCCATCTCATTGCATTCTGGGATAACAATAAGAGGATATTGTTGCATTTTACCTCTTATATGGTGTTCCATAAGCACTTCAACCGGATACTGACTATCTAAAATCATATTTAAAGTGCCCTGTAACATAGCCGTTGAGCCCCAGAAAGGGCGCGAAGTACTTTTCTGATAGGATGTTGTGGGATATAACAAAGCGATCTGTGGTATGGCCTTAGCTTTATGGACATAGGCCTGACGAGCTCGACAAAATGCACCAATCTCTGAAAGAGTTGTAGCCAAATAGGTTCTCAGCGAAAGATCTCTATTTTGTTGGAAATAAAATTGCACACCACCACCCATGGCCATAATCTGAGACGCTTCCTGCTCCAACTGAACCGACGATTTAACGCTCAAAGGCATCTTCGCTCCATTCCAGGAGAAGCCCCAAGCCATTAAATCCCAAGGCTTACCTTGTGGCGCAAGACAACGCGCCTCAAAAGCGGAACGATAGACCCCATTTTGCGATGTTACATCACCCGACAAATAATCGACATTCGTATTTACTGGCTCAGGCATCATCGACGAATACGACCAGTTACTGGTAATCTGAAATGCTGGATTATACTGATGAATGGCATTGATGTATTTAGCTAATCGCTCGCGAAATAGGCTTCGAGTATATTCCATCCATTCGGGATAGTACTTATCAGTTTGATTTCTTGGAATCTCAATGATACCAGTCTCCCGCGTAAAACGACTTATCGAGGCGGCGCAATAATCGGGCTCCACGGCCCAACAATCCCCATCAATCCAAGCCCCATCAACACCATAATCGCTAAGCTCTTTGAGCTCAGGGATCATCAATTTATCGAGATACGGACTAAACTCACAGGTCTTATCAACACTCACATCTCCATTACTTTTTAGAACTGCCCAGTCGGGATGCATCTTCACGGCTTTACTATCCCAAACACCTGAATAGTGCATAAATAGGGCCACATTATTTTTCGCTGTCACCTCACGGAAAAGCTTTAAAGGATCTTTCTCAAACCCTCCAACATGATAACCAACCTTGGTTGGATAACTAGTAATTCCAGGATGTCCTTTACAGTCTATTTGAATAAAGTCGGGGCGCACTTTTGCAAGAAAAGTATCCACCATTTCGGGAGTTAGTGTTTTTCCTGCATCCATAATATCTTCACTAGCATGAAGGTCGAAATGGACACCAAAGAAACAATCAACTCGTCGCAACTTAGTTTCCGGCTTAGGATTTTGAGCAAAAGCCATGACTTGAATAGAAAACAAAATAACACTTAAAATCAACTTAACTCTTTTCATGATTAGCCTTATTTATTTGATTAACAGGATAAATTATACGGATTTAATCTAGTGCAATAGCCAATCTTCACTGAAACTAGCATGGGCAATATTTTTGACCTCTTTATTACCTTCAGCACCTTGAATCTGATTGGTATACGAAAGATGGATCATTCCATCACGACCTTGAATAATTGCTGGATAATGACCTCGAACTTTACTACCTACCAATCCATTGATGATAACTTTTTTGATTGGCCAGGTCTTTCCCTGGTCTTTTGAAAGGAGCACCGACATCCGATAACGGCCGTCTTCTAAATCATTACAAACTAAAGCCCAGTTTCCGCTTTTTAAGACTACCACATCGGCAGCAGAGCCAGGATTTGGAACATCGGTATCTACGACTGAGCTCCACGTGTTTCCGCCATCTTTTGACACGCTTATCATTAACCGCTTAGGGGCAGGACCATTATCGCGCATCAATATTGAAAGAGATCCATCTTTGTTTAAAGCCAATGAAGGCTGAATTGCGCCTCCACCAAGGATTGGCTCACTAAATGTCCAATGTACTCCCTGATCCTCTGTAATAGCCATTAGGGATAGGTTTAGACCATCAGAATAGAGCGGTAAGATCATTCGTTTGCCAATTTGAATGGGTTTATTACGTGTTTGCCAACCTAAGCGGCGCATCAACGGATAGCCTAATTGAGCTTTTGTTTTAGCCCCTTTTTCATCGGTAAGAGAACCATTACTGATCAGATTTTTCCCTTTAGCCACATCAAGGTAGAGATTCTTGACCTTGTTCCATTTTTCATCCGTGACCACATCTTCTCCAGAGGTCTTAACCTGCCCCGACTTTTTCAGATAATCATAATAGGCGTCAAATTTTTGATTTAGTTTAGCCACAAATGAGTCGTCTGGCGTAATGCCATCGGTCGATTTACCACCATCGGGTTTCATCTGAATAACATCTTGCCATTTCCAGTTAGGTGCGCCATCCTTCTGCATATAATTGGCACTAACCTTATATTTTAATAGTGACGTACTCCATTGATAAGCGATAACGGAATACCAAAACAGCCAAAGTTGATTCTGATTATCCACATAAAGCACTGGATTAATATCTGGAAAGTCAGGGGTGTCAGCCATTACAAAGGGCTCGCCCCACTTTTTGGTTTTGTGATTATAACGGGCTCCTTTAATGGCTACATCGTCAGCTGTTCGCTCGCCAGTTCCCTGAAACCAGGCAGCAAGCAGATCTTTATTTGGCAATTCCACGATTGTGGATCCATGGCAATGTTGACTTTGATACGGAAACATCGACTCTACAAGGAGTGAATCTGACTTATGTTTATTTACACCTCGCATGGCAAAGCTAGGCGACGTCAAACAAAGAGCAACAATACAGATCAATATGACTTTAAAATTCTTCATTGAGTTATGTGTTTCGTGTAATTATTTCAAGTTAACCGATTTAAATACGATTAACGAATAATCGGCTTTTTCATAAAGAACACCAATCTTTCGTTTATCTAATTTAACCAGATCGGCATATGCTGTATAATCGGCATCATTGGGAACTGGATTTTTATCAATTAGATAGCTCTCGGGCCAAGTAGCACCTTCATCGGCACTCAGACGCAAAGTAAGGTTGTTACGATCCTTTCGATCAGCATTATTGACAAAGGCTAAAGTTGCTTTACCTTTAACAAACCCAACGGTTAAAATTGCACCCTGGCAGATTGGATCTGGAAGATTTGAATCAAAATAGGCCTTATCCCACTTCTCTCCCCCATCATGACTCAACGCAATTATTCGATTTTGAACATCACCTTTTTGATTTCTACAATTCAAAAGCAATGAGCCATTTGAAAGTTCAGCGGCTGTGCTCTCATTGCTTCCTGCCAAGGGGACAGATTGAGCCAATTTAAATGTTGCTCCGTGATCATCGGTATAAAACCCGTGAGAAAAATAATCCGTATTCGAGCTACTAATGTCACCTTGCGAGTGATTAGCCGCGACATAAATTCTTGCTTTGTAACGTGATCGCTCAAATTGCATGGCGTGACCAGGCGTATTGGCATAAGAGCGCCAATCTTCCTGGCAATTATAGGCAGGATTAAATTTAGGTTGTTTAGGGTGATGCACCTGCAGCGTAATATTTGTAGGTTCCGACCAGGTAACACCTTCGTCAATAGAAGTTTTGTACCAAACTTCGCGACATCCATTTCCTTTACGCACTTCATTCTCGCTATTATTTCCAGTATTGTAGAACAGAAAGATTCTCCCTTTTGGAAAACGAGGATCGGTAAGATCGACAACAGGAGCAGGATTACCGGCTTGCAAGTTTTTACAATCTACCACAACATTCATTGAGCTCCAGGTGGCACCTTGATCCAAACTTCGTTTAACCACGAGGTCGATATTTCCAAAATCATCGGCACTGTTTACTCTTCCTTCTGCAAAAGCCACCAAGGTTTCAGCTGGAGTTTTAACGATAGCCGGAATCCTAAAGCTCTTATAGCCTTGAGATCCAGAGGTGAAAACAGGAATAGATAGGCTTTGTGCAACCGCCTGAAAACAGAGCACAAAAGCCACAAAAAATACAATAACACGCTGACGCATAATAAACTATTTAATTAGAAACTGTTCCTACCACAAGACTTTTAAGGTAATCAGACCATTTGCAGGTACCGAAAGATCATTTGATATTTTGTCTCCAGGGATCTCCTCACGTTCACACAGATAAACAGACTTTGGAGTTCCTGAAGGCCATGATAATTTAATCAGCTCTGCTTTATTTGAAACTGACCGCAGGCGCAAGATCATCGTATTTGCTGTCGTTGTTGATTTCAAAATTGAGGTTGAAACAGCTGCAGACCCTTCAATTGCAACAAGAGGTTTCTGAACCGAATTATTTTTCGCTGCAAACGAAACCAAAGGCTGAGCCTGTTCGATACCAAATCGGTTTGCCACAGCTGCATCATATCCATTGTGGGGTAAGATTCGGTAGCGGAACGTAACTGGTCCCTCCTGGGTAAGTGGAAAATTTGTAAACCAATGATTATTCATCACCCAGGAGTAGATCGTAGACCCAGATTCAAGTTTCTTTAACCAAGGCTTACGTTCGCCACTCCAGCTACCAGTTTGGTTGGCCGTCATTGAGCCACTCTCAATTAGTGGAGCATCGAGTGAACACCAAGTAACACCCTCTTTATCGTTTGATAGGTCGGCCCATCGTTGCATCGTTAGCCAATTGCGGTTTCCTGCAGGATGCTGATCTTTTTCAACCTCCACCACACCCCAAGGAATATCGATCCGAGTTATCGCCTTAGGGATATTAAATCCAAAGCCAAGATGAACGCCATCTTTAGCCGGCAACGGAAGTTTATCAATAACATCTGAAATCTCAACCGAGGGGAGTCCATAAATCAAGCGTACCGAGCGTGAAACACTCCGACAGCCAGTGGCTTTAGAGGTTGCTTTCAATTCAACCACCAAAGGACCTGATTCAACGGTAGAAATCACAATAGCGGAGTCAGTTTGGGCGTTATCACTATCGCCAGGCATCCAACGAAAGGCATTCAGACCATTGGTTGTTTTTAGATCGACAAAATCCGTTCCAGTTTCTTTTTTTAGTAGTCGGCTAATATTTCCGGTCACAGGATCTACTTTTATCTCTAAAAGTTCATTAGAGATGGTGGTTCCCGAGAGAAAACAGCCTTTATTCAATAGGCTTTTACCAGCTAAGACCTGATAATGAGCAGATCCAAGAGCCGGCACATCCAATGCCAAAAAAGCTAGTTCACCCGTTGAGAGTCTTTGCGACATCACCTCTTTTCCTTGGCTATCGTTAACACGGTCGCCTCGTTGACTCTCCGCTTTTGTAAGTGTGACCAATCCACTATGGGCCCACGATTGGGTATTGATCACCGAAACACCTCCTCCAGATGGACCCTCGATTGGTCCCAGAGCACCAGCAGAGCGGTCTGTTGCCGGTGCTATAGCCTCTTCAAGAAGGCTTTGTGTCCGATCTTGGGCTTCATGGAAATAGTGCTGTTTGACTTTCCAAATGGCATCCTGGAAGAAAGGTTCAGTAGGATTTTCAGTGGTATAGGTGTGTTCTGAACCTAAGGCGATATACCGCCACGCTTCGTCAAAATCGGCACGAGGCGCTTTCTTACCATGACCCAGCATACTCCAGAGTGTTTCAGCTTGAACAAGTTGCTCCTTCGTATTCCGATTCATCGCAGTAAGTGCTGCAGCAGTCCCCAATCCATCGGTCCAATATTCGGTAAAATCACCTTTAACCTGTGGTAGCTTATCCCCATAATTTTTCTCAATCATCTGCATGATCTCTGTGCCACCGGCAATGATAAGATGAGGAAAAGCATAGGTTTCGTTCCATTTTTTCACGGCATCTGGTACATCGGCATCAAGTGGACAGTTATCCCATAAGCACCAAGAAACGACATAGAAACTATAAGGATTATCACTACGCTCGCGCTTGATCAATGCAGCCAAGAAATTCACATTAGCGCTATCTGTTTTAATGACAGCAGGAATTTTATCAATATCGCGCTGACCAAACCATGGACGACCAGTGGCACCACCTTTGGTCATACTGCCACTATTGGAGTAGCTGCCCGGCTGGAAATATAGAACCTTTGATTTTCCATCCGGACCGATCCACCAGAAAGGATTCTCATCCAACACATGAGCATTACCGGCACGACAGCCGTTTGGCCAAGTCATAATATAACGCCCTCCTTGCTGAGCCAACACAGGGACTATGCCCCATGAAATTCCAGGGATATCCATCTGCTGATAGGTTCGCATAGGAACACCCGATAATTTCTCCATCTCACGGCTAAAGCGTAAAACCTGAAAAAGCTCCTCTCCAGAACTGCTGCTCGTATTTAGATTCAAATAACTCGCATCAATACACAACGAACCATCCTTGATAGCTTTCACGACACGCTCTTTTTGCTCCGAAGTGGCACTCTGCCAGTATCTCTCCAGAGGCCAGGTAATTTCAGGGTTCCAGCGATACTTTGATCCTTCAGGATAATTCTTCGTAGCCTCACCAAGTTTAATCCCCTCATCAATATTCCGTTTATGAAGAGTTTCTACATTGGCTTGGGTGTTCGTATAGCCAATATCGACATGAGAATGGGGATAGATATAGACCGACCACTGACGCATCATTGGTATTTTAAAAGAGCTTTTGAGTTGCTTCTTACCTTGGCGGATTAGAATAGTAGCCTGTGCATCTTTTTTTACCCCAACTTGATCTGGCAATAAGATCTTGCAGTTCGCCTCACCCTGAAGCGATAGCGAAAGATCGCTTTTTTCTGTTTTACCATTGACTGTAACTTCGATGTTAATCTTACCTGAGATTTTTTGACCTTTAAAATCGAGAATCACCTCTCGACCAGGTTTACCATCGCTGCGGAGTTTGTAATATGGCTGAACTGTATAACTTAACTGAGTAGGAAAAGCGTCTTTCGACTCTTCTGCTCTTAAGTCTAGACCACTCATCCCTAGCGAAGAAAACAGGACAAAGATTAAGGTAAATTGTCTCATGGTAATAGATTAAAAATTAGTTATCGACCCGAGTTACTGGCTTATCAAAGGTTAATTCTACGATTGTATCCGGCGAATTGCGATCACTTTTAGTGCTTGAGATTTTCAATCGGCCCTCAACTTGGACAACCTGAACCTTAGCTCCACTCAGATTTTTTACACTTTTCAACTTTTGATTTAAAGCAGTAGGAATCTCTAGAATATCCGGCGAGTTAGCAAAGAGATGGAGGTATACTTTTTTCCCCTTAAAGGTTGCTCCACCCCATTTCTCATTATGAAATGGTCCACCTTGAGTACCGTAAATCGTATGTCCATATTTTTTCATCCAGGCACCAATCTCAACCAATCGGGCTGTTTGATCTTCTGGAATATTGCCAAATGAATCGGGACCCACATCGAGCAGCAAGTTACCATTGCCAGTTGCGCAATCGACTAGGTTTTCAATACATTTTTCAAATTTCTTAACCGAGCCATCTTTACGATACGACCATCCACCACCCGGGGCATTTACGATGCACATACACGACTCCCAAGCACGATTGATCTTGTAGGCACCAATGCGCTGTTCTGGAGTATCGAAGTCAGCTTGCAAGGAAGGTACCTTTTCCGAAAAGAAAGAGCAACGATCGTTGATAACAGACTGAGGTTGAAGCTTTCTAACCAACTCAAGCACCTTATCCGCATGCCAATATTCAATTGATTTGCCAGTTCCAAAGCTATCAAACCAAACCACGTCAACCTTGCCATAATTAGACAATAACTCGGTAAGCTGTCCAGTCATAAAAGCCTCATATTTAGCATTATCACCAACTCCATAGTCTGGATGAAACCAATCGCGAGGTGAATAATAAATTCCAAAATGTATTCCGGCCTTGTGACAAGCATCTGCTAATTCTTTAATTACATCGCGTTTAAATGGGGTATTCATGATTGAATAATCGGAAAATTTGGTATTCCACATACTAAAACCACCGTGGTGTTTAGCCGTGAATACTAGATATTTCATCCCCGTTTTCTTGGCCAAATCCACCCATTGTTTTGCATTAAACTGGGTTGGATTAAACCGTTTATAGAGATTATCATAGACTGGATCACCCCCCGTACCCGCAGGACTTCCCCATGGTCCATCAAGAGGTTTTGGACCAAGTCGTGACCAGCTAATTTCGGTGCCTGCCACACTGGACATATCCCAGTGAATAAACATTCCAAAGCGAGCGTCTCTCCACCATTTCATCCGATCTTGATTCTGATCAGATGATTTTCCGAAGGCATTAAGCAGTGCAAAAAAAGCAAAAAGGGTTAAGGTTAAACGTAATCGATTCATTGAATTAAAGTATTAAAGGTTAAGGTTAAAATGAATGTTAAAGGTTTTGATCAATCTGAACGGCTGCCTCAAGAATATCCCGATCCGTGTTTCGATCGAAGCCACAGACTGAAATCAGCACCTCTTGAATTCCGCGCTGATAAATAGCATCAAAATCAAGATCGGAAGGTAAGCAATTTCCCGATTCGTTGGTAGCACGAAAGCGACACCCTGCAACCAAGGTATTTAAGATTAAATCATACGGTAATCGAAGATCACGTGCAAGATAAATGGCTCCAGCAACACGATCTTCGGCACTTAATTTACGCTGCAAGTCACAACCGACTCTGAAAATTGTATCGCCAAGGGCTTTGTTTTGAAATCGACTAATCAAATCATCAATATGGGCAGTCAAAGCCTCAAGGGTAAACTCTTCAGGATATTTCGCAAGTAAGAGTTCCGCAGCTTGAAGCATCGTAGCACGAACTTTCTCCCGAATAGTGTCATCTTCTAATACTTCAACTAAATAGGTTGCCTTTGGATAGGCCAAATAACCCCAGTAAGCCGTTGCGGCATGCCCTAGATTATGAATAAAGAGTTTGCGGTCGACCCAGGCTTTCATATTCTCTTTTGGTGCTAGACCTTTGATTGAAGGGATGGCATTCTTAAACGCTTTTTTATCGAGAACCAAGGTATTATATGGCTCAGCAAAAACCTGCAAAATATCGACATCCATATCTTTTTTCGACATCAGCGGAACCATCTTGCCAATGCTTGTCTCGATTAAGCCGACTCTATCCTCAAGGGAAAAATCAGATGGGAGATAAAGTCGCAGTTCATCACGCATAAATTCTGCGGCATTACGCAGGTTCTCAGCAATGATAATATCTAAGGGAGAAGCATTCGGTGATTCAAAACGGCGCTGCAATCCTTTGGCCAAAAGTGGCATCAAGGCCTTTAAGCCATGCAGACCAACCGATACGGCCACAATACGAGCAGTAGCTATTTCATGAATGACCAATTCTTGATCACTAGCTAAAACGCCGCGAACATTGCGAACCTCAATAACTGATTCGACAGAATCTTTAACCACTACCGAATAACCCTTTCGACGATTTAGCTCATCGATGACAGGCTTAAAAACATCGACAAAAACGACCTCATAGCCACCTTGACTAAATAGCTGTCCAATAAATGAGCGACCTATCTTGCCAGCGCCAAAGAGTAATAGTTTTTCGAGGTTAATTAGACTCATTTAGATTCTATTTGCTGAAGGTAATTATTCTTAAACTCTTCGACGATAGCCCTTTTCTCCCCTTGTACTTTCTCGATAAAGGTTCCGCCAAGATAATAACAAGTATATCCGCCAGAAGCAATTCCCCAAGCCAACGCATCTTTAAAATTTAAAGTTCCTTTAGCATGGTTACTTAATTGTGAAGCTAAAGAGGCAATCACCCCACCCACAAAATTATCACCACAACCGGTCGTATCACCTTTCAGAGCTGGATTGGATTTGAAATCTTCATTTACCTTTTTAGATACGGGTAATTTCACAAGCGCTGTCTTTTCAAACAAGGCGCCATTCGAATAGGCATAAAGATCTTGAGCACCATTGGTAATGATCAAGGTTGAGATCCCAAGGTTTATAAAATATTCAGCTGCGCTATCGATGGTTTGCTGTCCGCTAATTTTCAGCGATTCTTCGCAATCCATAACTAACAAATCTATCAAATTATGTTGACTGGACTTAACAACTAATGGCCATGGTTGATCTGGATTTTTTTTCTCATTGCGGAAGTCAAATACGGTATTTACGACCGTAACACATCCATTATCCTTGGCTTTACTAAGCAAGTCAGTCAGACTATCATGAATCTGTGGTACTAAGGCAGTCCCTCCGAAGCAGACGATATCAGCCTTGAAAAAATCGGAACCTAATAGATCAGGGGTATAATCCCAAGCAGCACCGATATTATTGATAAAGGTACGCTCGCCATGGTTGTTATCGTAAGTCTGATCTGACAATACATCAGTAAAGGGTGTTCGGCGCTGTGAAATACGTCGATAATGAGTAGTATTCAGCGGTGTTTTCTGAACCAATTGATGGATCCATTCAGCGGTATCATCCGAGCCAGTTCCGCCATAAAAGTGCACTTCAATATTTTCAGATGACAAAAGTTGAGCTGTATTTATCAGTGACACCAGACCTGGTCCACCAACATTAATAGCTGTAGGAGCTTTACCTCCTGTAATTTCCTTATGAATATCGGCATACGACTCTCCCGAAAATGCCTCTAACTCTTCAGTAAAGACAAGTCTTCCGGGTGCCAATCCCCCATCACCCGATTTTACAGAGCGATATTTCTGGAAAGCAGTTTCGTTAAACCGTATGTCGGTGAAGAGGTAATCAGCCAAAGCGCAGCCTGTACCAGCCACAATGATTTTTTTGCTCATCCCTATAAAAAATTAGTGTAGTCAGAAGCTAGAAGATGAATTGGAAGCTCATCCTCTTCAATCACTGGGAAGCGTCCAATTATCTCATAAAAACGGTTATCGGATGCATCGTCATTCACGCTACTCACCTCACCAACAAGTACTTTTCCCTTACCCGGCTCACCATAAAAACGGTGGTAAACGCCTTGTTCTAAACAGATGCTCTCACCTGGTTTAAGAATTACAGATCCTCCAGCCTCAACGGTACGAACGACACCATCGGTCTTAACCCGCAAAGAGTCATTGGAGAAATTTTCATCTTTGTCCGACTGGTATAGGTCGATCACTAAGTTACCCCCACCGCGGTTGATGATATCTTCCATCTTAGCCCAATGGAAATGCATCGGTGTCTCTTGGTTCTCCTCAACGATCATAATCTTCTCGGCATAGGGCTTGCGATCTTTATTCAACTTACCATTTCGGATAGTAAATAGGAATAATCCACGTTGATAGAAGTCACCAGAACCAAAGTCGGTGATATCCCAACCCAGCATATTATCAATAATTTCGTGAGTATCTAACTTATTATTTTTCCAATCTTCAAGACTCCAGTAAGCCCATGGTGGCAGGATAAACTGCTTCTCTGCCATAAAAGCCTTAGCTTTCAATAGGATTTGATTTATTTCGCTACGTTTCATTCGTCTATTTTAAAAATTTGAAATTTGAATAACTAATAATCCACCTTGATCAATTACATTTTAAACATCTATCTCTAGCAAAAAGCCAATACATAGAAGCATTTTATTATAAATTGCATTCTTAAGCCACAAAGTGGTTTAAGATACTTAACCCTCGGCAGAGCAAGGTTAAGCGCAATACTTAAGCCACAAAGTGGTTTAAGATACTTAACCCTCGGCAGAGCCGGGGGTTAAGCGCAACACATAAACAGCAGCCCCGAAGGGGTTGAATTTAGGCATCGTAATCAATATTCAACCCCTTCGGGGCTGATTTGTCTTCTTTATTCTAAGCACCTCCAATTATATTGCAGGTTGCAATTATTTAGCACCTTCGGCGCAAACAAAACTGCAACAATTTTTCAAGATTATTATCGAATAAGTAGGTGCAAAAATTTCTATTTGCTACAGATTATTAATCTTTTTAATCATCGCATTAATCTCATCCAGACCGCTTAAAATCTCAATAGTGAGATCAAAGTTTTTCACTGCACCTGGCTCAAGATAATCAACCACATTGGCATTACGAGGATCTATTCGACCGCCAACGTAACAATTGCAAGGCTCCATACCCATCACATAATCACCTTCGCCCATTTGTTTCCACTGGGTAAAATTAAACAGTTGATTTTTACTATAATGAAGAGCTACTCCGAGCTGAAGATTTTTGTTGATTAGGGCAACAGAGGTATTTCCAGCCTTATCGGTATTTAGATCGTGGTAGAAAACCTGTTCCGCATAATTAGGTGTTGGAGGCTGACATAAGCCGACAGCGCTAGCACCATTTTGTGCCTCTTGATCACGAGGATCTAGTTTTTTGGTTGGTGTCACTAAGATAGCATCTGCATCTAACAATGGATAACCCATATTAAAATGGAATAGCAGGTGAAGCTGTTCCCGTTTAAATCCCATGTTTTCAATGGAGTTTTGAAGTAGGATTTTATTCTCGCCATAGCGAACGGTAATCTTACGACTTAAGATTAGATTCTCGCCAAATAGACGAGCTTCGCGCATCTTCCCGCTGATCGTTAATTCAGGCACGTCGTTGATCCATTCTGTCGATGCATTCACTTGTTCACCCGGGGTGTTAGCCATTCTGCCATGGAGCGGAAAAGATTCGCCATCTTGCTCGCAAGGAGATCCCACGTTGCGCAAGCCACAGGTGGTTAAAAATCCAGCTAGATAACTGCGCAAAAATCCGATACCCTGCTCGTCGTAATATTCAGGAGCGACAACACCAGTCTTGGTGATATAGCTACAGTTAACACCTTTAAACGAAAGTCCAGCAATGTCGAGACAGCGATCGGCAAGAATCGTAAATTCAAGTCCAGAGCCATTCTTCACATCATAAGCCCTTACCCCTTTCGATTTACCGTCAACGAGTATATATTCCTTAATTCCAAATATTTGACTAAAATCACCCACATGCCGAAGCAACTCTCTTTTGTTTGTATTTTTGATTGTCATATCGATTAAAATTTTATTCCTAACGTGATTATTTGATGTGGTTTAATTTTTACGCGAACGGTCTTACCTTGAAATTTAGGGCTTTGACTATTTCCAAGTGGAAGCTCAAGGATATTGAGTATTCGTGCAGCTTTTACATTCATAGGCAAGGTCAAGTCAGATGAAGATTCTTTGCCCGCGATCTCCACTAATCGAACAATGAGTTCCTTGCCCTCTTCAGCTTGTTTCACTCCAGTCATCACCACATTAGAGGGTAACAAAGAGAAGAATGAAGCCTCTTCAGGACGTGTGGCATGTTCCTTAACAAGAGCTAACGAAGGTGGTTCAGCAGCATAAACGGGAACATTAAAATCATCGCCTTCAGCCCAGACATCACTTTGCCAATCGGCACCGTGAGGATAGATCGCGTAGCTGATATTGAATTTACCCAGATTAGGATAAATATCAGGATCACCAGCTGATCGCAATAGCGAAATTCGCAACTCCCCTTTCTCAAATGAATGGCCATATTTTGTTTTATTGAGTAGGGCTATTCCTGATTGTCCATCGTTTACATCGACCCATTTCTGAGCCGGCACTTCCTGTCCATCATTGGGTTCAGAGATAACTCCATAATCATTTCGATGTTTTAGAGCCTCAGGCACTGGCAGGCCGTGAAGCATCCCATCGGCAGGTCTTTCCACGATGTCGAAGGGAACTTGACAGAAGAATTTAGATTTCTGGATCGCTAAAGGAAAAACTGCACGTAACATAGGCGATTCGGTAGAGTCGCTGCCTGTCTCAAGCCAATGCACTTCCATATCATAAGTTATACGAGGATATGCACGATAGATATAGGCGCGCTCAATAAACCGTGATTTACCCCAGCCTTTAACGGTTTCGATGCAAGCTCTAACCGGTCCATTCTCTACAATTTTTACACTCTTGACATCGGTGACATCTTCAATTTTTATATTTTTATTCAGCACCCATGATTTCATCCCGCCTTTGCGATCTTCCAAAAACATCCGCAAAGTATTTAATCGTCCACCAGCCTTGACACACTCAATATTGCTCCGCTTATCGATTAAGCTTACGATACCGCCCGTTTTCAGATCCACTTTAATCTTAAAGAAATCGGTATCAAATGTTTGATCTTTGTATGAAATTGGCTCATTAAATTCTCCAGCCTTAGTCACATCAACATAAAATGTTTTATATCCACCAGCAGGAAGATCGTCCACAACAAATTGAACTTTGGTGGAAAAACCTGGAGGAGTAACCTTAGACCAAACAATCTGTGCAGGGTAGCTCTTTCCTGATCCGTCACGCACCAATACTGTTGCCACCTTGCCTTGACCTTTATCTATGGGTTTAATCTTCTTCGAACCATAAAAGTCGCTCCAGCCATTTGCTTTAATGGTCAATGGTTCGGTATGACTATAAACGGTAGCTTCGACAATAGTCTTCCGTTTCAGCGGATGTTGATTGTAAGCCACCACAGGCTGGCCAAGGTCTTTTTTAAATTTAACCTCATCGGCCATATGGCGAAAAGCGATATCTCGAAGATCGGTTGATTTACGTAAGACATCAGCATAACGACCATAAGTCTCTTTATTAGACTCGTTAATGGCCGAACCCGGAAGGATATCATGAAATTGGTTAAACGCCACATTAGTCCAACAGTCGCGCAGTTCGGCTGCAGGATATTGCTCGCCATTAATCCAGCGCAACGAATTAAAAAACTCACTACTATAAAGCATGTTTTCACAATTCCGATTTCCCTCTTTGTTATCCGAGACATTGGTATAGCAACCCTCGAAGATAAACTGCATCTCCCCAAAATGAGTAGGTCTTCCGGTCATTTCGTGTGAAATCTTATTGAAGAAGCTACTTGCGGTGCTAAATTTAACGGCAGGATAATCGGGCATCTTATCTAGTGTATGAACCATATCAATTGCCGCACGTGTCGGTCCACCACCATGGTCACCAATACCGGTGATTTGTAGCATCCGATGTTTATCGGGTGTAATTTTCTTCAGCTCATCCTTAAGTTTTAAATTGATCTCTCCATTATAGGTGTCGTTGGCATAACAGATGACTTTAGAAGAGTCGCTTCCCACCCAATAGAAAGAACCTTTAAATGGTTTGGTGCGATGAAAATAAAAGTAGTCGCAACCGGCCAACTTTAAGATCTGTGGCATCTGGGAGATGTGTCCAAAATTATCTGGAAGCCAGCCTACATGAACCATTTTCCCAAACCGGCTTTGAAAATAGCGCTGAGCAAGAAGGAAAGTTCTGGTAATAGCTTCGCCAGATGAGAGGTTCATATCCCCTTCTGTCCACATACCACCACCAAGTTCGAGTCTGCCTTGTTTGACATATTTCTTCACAAGCTCAAACAAGGGTGGATCAACTTTTTCTACAAAATTATAGACTGAAGCTTGGCTTTGAATCATGGTAAAGTCGGGATATTCATCCATAAAAGCGACAGTCTGGCGAAGATTATCATTGGCCATTTTCATGGTCTCAGACCAAGTCCACAACCAGTTCATATCCATATGGGCATGACCAACAACATGAATGGTATCTTTTACCACTGGGCTTTTGGTACTCGAATTTTCAGCATTCAACTGGGCAGATGGCAAACAGAAGCCCAAGACAGCCATCAGCAATAGTTGGATAGTCGTTTTCATTGTTAGTCTAGTTTAGCAATCGGTAATACTCCAACGAACCTTAGTGCAATACTAAAGATCAATATTAGTTCACTCAACAGCTTTAAAGAAGGCAAATCAATATTCTGAGTCGCAGATTAGCGATCAGAAAGTGATTTTGCACGCTGTAATTAGTTTGATGTTAGCTTTCGGTTAGGCCGAAAATAGTCACCAAATTTAATAATAGTTACTAGATCCCATGCATGTTGATTTAGTAATTCCGTATTTAAATAGTAAGAAAGTAGTCAACGGACTAATTAAAAAAACCTACAATGGTTTTAGACCCCACGATTTATTTGGTTTAGTCCCCATTACCAGATGAAGTTTTCCCCCTTGCATAATATCTTGATGGCGAATAAAGGCCGTTTCCAGAACTTTTCCGTTAAGCTTAGCCGACTGAATATACTTTGCTTTCTGAGAGCAACCTTGGGCAAGCACTTGGAAAGTCTTTCCTCCAGGAAGTTGAATCTTCACACTATTAAAGAATGGGCTTCCCAACGCATAGATACCACTTCCCGGTGTAACGGGGAAAAATCCCATGGCAGAGAACACATACCATGAACACAGACCACCGCCATCTTCGTCACCAGGGATTCCCAATGGCCGATCATCGAACCAGAGGTCCATAATTTCACGAATGCGACGTTGTGTTTTCCAGGGCTGACCAGCATAATTATACAAATAAGGGATATGGAATGAAGGTTCATTTCCGGTCACAAACATCCCATTAAGACCAGTTGCATCTGGAAACTGACCCATAAACTGCCATTTTGAGATATGTGTTGATTCATTAAACAAGGCATCGAGTCGTTTGACAAATTTCTCATTGCCACCCAATAGGTTTATTAGATCTGGAATATCTTGAGTCACGCTAAAATTCCAGGTCCAAGCATTGTTCTCCGCATAATATGCCCGGCTACCAATACCTCCGGAGAGCTGCGGATCGAAAGGCTCGATCCATTTTCCATTGGCCATTTTAGGGGCCATAAATCCTGTTGCAGGATTAAACACATTGCGGTAATTCTTTGATCTTTTTATAAAGTATGCGTAATCTTCTGCCTTGCCAAGTGCATTAGCCAGCTGAGCTAAACACCAGTCGTCGAAGCTATGCTCGAGAGTAAGCGCCACAGCCTGTCGCTTTTCGAAGCCATCAACCATGGATACTGTCTCAACACTATCCTTTGGCAGTGCAGGATACCAGCCATTTTTATGGTAAAAGCTATCTAACGAACACATCGGACCAGAGCGCCAAGGTAACATCGTAGCTTCCATGGCATTCTTGCGAAGTCCTTCATAGGCTTTTTGCACATCAAAATTCACGACTCCCTTTTGATACGAGTCCCAGACTAAAGCAGCCGAATGAAAACCTATCATAGCGGAGAAATCGCCATAAAACTGAGGAAAGCTAGGCATCCACCCACTCTGCTCATACATCCGCACATACGACTGAACCATCTCTCCCTGTTGCGCTGGATTAAGAATCAACATCAAGGGATGTAAGCCGCGGTAGGTATCCCAAAGCCAATCGTCGACAAAGAATGGATGACCGCCATCCTTATGAATTTTCTTATCATATCCGCTAAAATAATGACCGTCTTCAGTGATATCTACCATACGTTCGTTACAGCGATACAGGGAAGTATAAAAAATCCGTTTCTGTCGTTCAGTGCCCCCTTCAACTTGCACTTTACCAAGTTCTTTAGCCCATATGCGATGACTCTCACCTTGGATATCACCAAAACTCTTACCCTGCATTTCGGCATGAAGATTTTTCATGGCTTGCTCCTGACTAATCAAGGAGATTCCAACACGCACTTCAACAGGCTTATCGAGTTTTTCAAAACCAATATAAACGCCTACATTATTTCCAGTGATCTCCATTTTATCATTCACAGCACCTTTTTCAAAAGTTCCTGAACGATCGAAAGGACTGCTTAATTCAGCATAGAAATATTGTTTAGTCTGATAAAATTCTTCCCATCCTTGAACGATAGTATGACCTATCACTTGTAAAGAGGCTTTATGAGCTCCACGGAAAATCACTTGCTTTGCATCCTGACCGTTGAAACTAAACCGATAAACAACAGCGCGCTCCGTGGTTGTCCAATCTGCTTCGATATTTGAATCTTCTAAAAAAACCTTATGATACCAAGGGTGCACTTGTTCTTGATCATGGTCATAGGATGATGCAGACTCGCTTTGATTCACGTTAAGTGCCCCCGTGGTTGGCATAATCTCGGTAACATGACCAACACGATAGGCGGGCATATTCAATGCAAAACCATATATCTTATCGCTTAAATAACGATCCATTAATCCAGGTTTAGTCACAGGATAGACACGAATCATGCTATGCGGACGATGAACGGTAGGATTTTTCACCGCCAACAAAGTGGCCAATCCACCAATATTGGGATCAACATATTTGGTAACGTCATTCGACTGGCACGCAGCAAAGACAAAAAGAACAAAGAAGAAATTAACTAGCACTAATTTCATAATTGGAAGAATATTTTAGTTAGTTATGATTTGGCACAAGATTATTAACATAATATTGCTTAGATAAACGGCCATTTTCATGCCTCTAAAATAGTCAATTGATAGTTAATTTTAAATAAAAATTTATATCGACTATTATAGTCGAAAAGAAATAAAACCAAAGATTTCTTTCCTAGTAAAATTACTATGCATATATTTACCCCATAACCTGAACCGCTCTATCACAACTTACTAAACGTATCATTCACTAAATGACAATCTATAGCTATGGAATTAATGCTCAATAAGCTTCGTTTTCTATTTGCAATCCTTTTTACCCTATCCGGTGGATTAACCTACGCACAGAGTCTTGATGATTTTAAAGTGGCAGGTGCACAAAACATTGCAGACAATAAGGTCAGCACTAAGTTTCAGTTTAATGGATATACCAATTACTGGCAAGATATCTATCGTGAAAATACGACCTATGGCAGTCTGTTTAAGATGGCGGCCTCTCGTATCGACTACACCATTGCGCAACGGAAGGTCGAGTTAGCTGAAGATCTGGAGATGTCGGGGTTAACGATTCAAGAGGGTTTTTTCAGCAAGCTAATAGGCAAACGGTTTGTCATGTTAGACCAACCATCGGAAAAAGATATTGCAAATGCATCAAATCTAGGTGACATCCTTGCCTTAGTTGACCCAGAGAGTGAAACGGGGAAAAAGCTTATGAGTACGCTTCCCAAAACCGACGCATGGAGAGAAAAGCTTAAGAGTCATCAATATAACGCTGTTGACTTAACAGAGATCCAGGCCTTTTATCTTGAAAAAGATAGCAAGACACTTTTTGTGATCTCCTCGAAGAGCGAAGCCTTACGGGATAAACTTGTTCAACTTATAAATGACACCAAAAGTGTCGTTGAAGGATATGATCTAAAACGGGGATGGTTTGGAGCAGGAACAATGTTGAAAAGTGTAACCATCGCGGCAGGGCATCCCTTGGAAGTGATCGGCAAAGGGATGAACGAAGGAAACAGCTGGTTTACCTTTAGTGGGTATATGGATTTTCTAGCAAAAAATGAGATCGAAAACTGGCTAGCAAAGGTCAACCTTCCAATAGTCACTGATTTTGGATCACCCATAGGTTATGTTAAAAATATTGGCAATCAGGCAATTTTTGGCTGCAAAGACTGGGATGGGATGGCACCTCAGAATATGTATACTCTTGATTCTTGGATAAACTTTGCCCATAAGAAAAAGGGGTACACTTTCCGTGCACCTTACGATCCTGAAGCAGACCAGTTTCATTATGATGGCTATGTGGCTGTTGAAGGTAACAAAGAACAAATCGACAATGACAAGGTCCCCTTCTATCTCTCGACTGGGTATTTAGAAGAGGATGCTGTTGCATGCATGGTGCTTTTCAATAAAAAAGGGGAACAATGGAATAATGACCAGATGTGGGAATCGATCATGTCACGCCGAGAAGTTGGTATAGCAGCTAACGGCAAGATGATGGGACCAGCTTTATTTCGTAATGCCTTAGAGCTTCTAGTGTTAGACCGTGTGTTTCTTGAAGAATATTTCGGAGACCACATAAATATAGAACCTACCACGAAAGGTGATCTGTTGACTATTACGATAAACAACAGCTATTCACATGCCGTAAATGGAAATCTTGAACTCGTTCTTCCTCCAGAGTTAAAGCTAAAATCGAGTTTGAACACAGCTGTTAATTTACCAGCTGATGGCACACAAACGTTACAATTCGAAATTCAGCCTTTAGCTTCTGCGATGGGGATAACAAATCCTATTGCCATTCATTACAAATGGGCAAATCACCAAAAGAGTACCGTTACCATGCTGGACTTACCTCCTGCTATTTCGGCTCATCAATTGTTATATGGTCAATCACCGAAGGTTGCCTATCCAGTTTCTATTCACAACTATACCGATCAATCAACGTTTCCCGTTAAAGTTGAGGTCTTAGATCCAGCGAAAGCCAATAAAATTATCTACACCGCTTCCAAAGAATGTACCACCGAAAAAGGAACATTTAAAGATCTGCTCTTTGACCTGGAGGTTCCAGCGGGAAATTACAAGGTAAAAGTCACAGCTTTAGGCAATGAAAATCTGAGTCAGTTAGGCGTAGGAAAAGCAGAAGGTGATCCGAAATTTACAGCTGTCGACATAGACAAAGATGGTGTTGACGAATATGTGATGGAAAACGACAGCGTTAAGATAACCTTGCTAACCACTGGAGCACGGGTGATCGAATACATTGTGAAGTCACGAAACGACAATGTTCTATTCAAGATTTGGCCGGAAAAACCAGCTGATGTAAAAAGGGAATTCCGCAAAAGAGGCTATTATCCTGTTGGTGGATTTGAAGATTTTCTTGGGCAAGGAAGCATGGAAGGGCATAAAGTATATACCGCTGAGGTGTTGAAAAAAGAGGGTCATGAACTTAGTGTTCGCATGACTGCTGACTATTTTGGCAATAAACTCGAGAAGACCTTTACGCTATATGGCAACTCCCCTCTTCTAGAGGTCCGTTATGCCATGACATTTATTAACCCAGAAGCCAATGTAATTGCACCGGTACCAATCTTAGTGCTTGGCAAAAAGCATGGCACTGAAGATGTGTACACCGTTCCTGAGAAAGATGGATTAACAGAGTATCGCATGAAACCCGAATTCTATTTTGGGAAAATCATATTCCCTACAGAGGGTTGGGATTCAGGCTACGACACGCAGCAAGACATCTCCTTTGTTGGAGCATTTCCTGTCGCACAGCCATTGTTCTTGCATATGTTTCAAAATCTAGCTATGAATGGCGATGCTCATTACGATTTCAATGAATACCAACCATGGGTGCCAATCGTCCAGAAAACAACCTCCTATTTCACCTATTACTTATGGGGAGCTGGCGGCAGATGGGAAAAAGGGGTTAAAGAGTTAAGAGATAGAAATCTTATTACCACTCATTAACGAACTTTTTTCGAAATTAAATCACACTAAACTTTGGTATTTATAGCTTGCAAATACAACTTATTATGAAAAACAGTTTCAAAAAATATCATTCGCTTACCTTAATCATATTTTTCTTGCAGGTAACTATGGCATTTAGCCAAGCGATTACTGATTACAAACACAACGACGGTGCAAGCCTCGATAAAAACATTATAACCAACCAATTTCAATACAATGGTTATACCAATTACTGGCACGATATCTACCGGACCTACTCACGCTATGGCAACCTCATTAAGGTCGCCACACCAAATGTGGACTATACCATCGCGCAAAGCAAGGTCGACATAGCTGATGATCTTCAGATTCCTGGATTAGCCTTACAAGAAGGGTTTCTCTTCAACCTATTTAAGAGCCCCTACACTGTTTTAGATCAACCAAGTTTAGGTAAACTTGAAGAGGCCATTAAACTTAACCATGTGCTTGTCTACGTTGATCCAGACTCCGAAACGGGAAAGAAGTTAGCCTCAAAAATTCCTGCCGATAACGCCTGGAGAGAGAAACTTAAAAGTCATCAATATGGCGCGAAGGATTTCGTTGAAGTTAATGCAGTATACTTAGAGAGTGGAACCAAAAAATTATTTGTTGTCTTGTCTAAAAGCAAATCATTTAGAGATCAGCTAGCTGCTAAAATTGAAGAGACCAAGTCTATTTTAAGTCAATATGATATGCACCGTGGATGGTTTGGTGCTGAGTCTTTATTAAAAAGTGTGACTTGCACGGCGGGTCATCCATTGGAGATCATTGGCAAAGGGATGAACGAAGGAAACACCTGGTTTACCTTAAGTGGGTATATGGATTTTCTTACTCAGAAAGAGTTAGTCGATTGGTTGGCCAAAGTTAAACTTCCAGTGGTTGCTGATGTTGGTTTTGGAAATCAAGTCTATGGCTGTAAAGATTATGATGGGCTTCAAATTCAAAAGATGTTTGCAAAAGATGCAGGGATCAAGTTCGCCAAAGAGAAACAGGGCTATGCTTTTAGAGCACCCTATGACGTAGAAGCTGATCCATTTAAATATGATGGATATATCGCTGGCGAAGGAAATAAAGAGCAGATCGATTCAGAAAATGTCCCCTTTGTAACCACAACTGGAACTTTAGATAGTGATGCAATACCTTCAATGGTCTTGTTTTTGAAAAAAGGAGAATCCATTTCGAAAGAATCAATGTGGAAAGCCATTATGGATCGACGCGAAGTTGGTGTGTTAGTCAATGGCAAGATGATGGGACCTGCGCTTTACCGAAATGCACTTGAATTATTACTCTTAGATCGTATTTCACTGGAAGAATATTTTGGTAGCCGAGTTAATCTAGAGGCGACCACAACAGATTATCAGCTGTCAGTAGTGGTAAGCAATACCTACAACCATGCGATCTCCGGAACCGTGGAGGTGGCACTTCCCCCTGAGCTTAAGATTGCAGGATCATTAACGACGGCGATAACTATTGCCGCGAACAGCTCTAAGACGATCTCACTAGCACTTAATCCGCAGTCGAGTGCGATGGGCAAGACCAACCCAATAGCGATTCATTTAAAGGCTGGGACACTAAAAAAGAGCACTCTAACGATGCTCGACTTACCACGTGCCATTTCGGCGCAGCAACTGCTTTATGCTCATACCTCAAAAGTTTCCTATCCAATAACGGTTCATAATTACACCAGCAAATCATCTTTTCCAGTAAAAGTTGAAGTTTTAGATCAGGCAAATCCGAAGAAGGTTGTTTATACTACCTCACAAATGTGCAGTACAGCGACTAGCACCTTTAAAAATATGTCGTTTAACCTACCCGTTCCAGCAGGAAGCTATTCGGTAAAGGTTTCAGCGTTAGGATTAAGCAATTTAAGTCAGCTAGGTGTGGGCAAAGCGGAAGGAGCTCCTTACCTCTACACCATGGATTTAAATAGCGATGGAATTATGGAATACCGTCTGGAGAACGACAGTGTTCAAATTACCTTGCTATCAACAGGTGCTCGAGTTATTGAATATATCGTAAAGTCGAGAAATGACAATATTCTATTTAAACTCTGGCCAGATAAATCGATTGACGATCGGCGTGCATACCGCAAAAGAGGCTACTATCCATATGGTGGTTTTGAAGATTTCTTAGGACAGGGTAGCATGGAGACGCATAAAATTTATGATGTTGAGGTGATTAAAAAAGAGGGTGATTACGTTCAATTAAAGATGACGGCTGATTACTACGGCAATAAGCTAGAGAAGATCTTTACCCTTTATGGGAATTCGCCACTCTTAGAGATTCAATTTGCTTTAACGTTTAAAAATCCGGAAGCGAATGTGATTGGTCCGCAGCCTATTTTAGAGCTTGGAGCCACTCATGGACCAGAAGATGTGTTTATGGTGCCAGAGAAAGATGGAGTGCATGAATACCGTATGATGACGGAAAGATATTATGGAAAGCTCTTCTTCCTTAAAGAGGGTTGGAATGCTGGTTACGATACGAAGGAAAATATTTCATTCGTGGGCGCCTACCCTGTTAGTGAGCCACTGTTCCTTCATATGTGGATGAACCACCCTTCGAATCCAGATGCGCACCATTACTATACTGAATTTCAGCCATGGGTTCCGATCTATCAAAAAAGCACCATGTACTTCTCGTATTACATATGGGGTGCTGGAGGTAAATATGAAACTGGCCTGCAGGCTTTAAGAGATCGAAATCTGATCACAGCTCATTAAATCAAAAGGGTCATCAACTGAAAAAACGTTGATGACCCTTTTCTCTATCCGTTTAAAATTTAAGGAAACGTATGCGATTTTTGATCTTTTCGACCTTGTGAATTTGTGAAAAGCGTAAAATCACTGTCTCTGCATGAATAAAGTTTGAAGCAACTCTTTTGCATTGATTTATTATTGTACTACTTTTGGCATCGCTAACCTAATCATTATTCGACCAACAAATAATCTTAATTAGCCCGAACTAGCTAGCACAATGTTTACAAAAATATCTAAGCTCTTACTCCGTAATCGGCTAACAGTCATTGTTATCCTTGCTTTATTCACAGCCTTTATGGGCTATGAAGCACAGAGTGTGAAATTGTCGTACGAGAACACCACCCTTCTTAGCCCTAGTGATAGTGCGATGGTCGATTACCAAAAGTTCAAAGATATCTATGGTGAAGATGGTAATGTATTGATGATTGGGATCAAAAATCCAGATATATTCAAGCTTGAACAGTTTAATGCCTGGTATGACCTGGCCAATGAGATACGAAAAATCGAAGGTGTTGAAGAGGTTGTAAGCATAACCAGAGGATTAAACCTCTCGAAAAATGAAGCTAAACATCAATTTGATTATTATCCATTAGTCAAAAGCCGACCAACTCAGCAGTCTCAGGTTGATAGTTTAAGAAACACCCTTTTAGGCCTTAAATTTTACGAAGGGATGCTTTACAATAAGCAGACCAACGCTACCTTAATGGCGATCTCCTTAAACAGAAAGATAATCGTTGATAAGCGAAGGATAAACTTGGTGGCTGGCATTGTGAGTGCTGCAACAGCCTACGAAAAGCGTTTCAATACACCAATGCACTATTCGGGTATGCCTTATATCCGAACGATCATGATGAAGAAAGTCAAGTCGGAGCTTTTTATTTTCATCTTGATGAGTATTGGAATCTCGGCACTTATCATGTATCTATTTTTCAGATCGATCAAAGTGGTGCTGAGCTCTCTGCTTATAGTGGCGATAAGCATCGTGTGGGTATTAGGAACTACCGTATTATTCAACTTTAAAATATCCATTCTAACCGGTGTTATCCCCTCATTAATTGTCATTATCGCGATCGAGAACTGCATCTATATTCTGAATAAATACCATTGGGAATACCGCAGTCATGGAAATAAAATACGTGCCTTAATACGAGTCGTTCAACGTATTGGATTTGCCTCACTCATGACCAATGCAGCAACGGCACTGGGCTTTGCAGCGTTTATCTTAATCAGCAATCAGATGCTTCGTGAGTTTGGGATTATTACAGCGCTGAACATCATGCTAGAATATGTCCTTTGCATCACGCTACTGCCTATTATTTTCAGCTTTATAGACCCCCCAACAGAGAAGCATGTCAAACATCTGGACAGTAATTTCTTCGGAGCTATTATTGATAAGATTATCTATCTGATCAGTCATCGCAGAAATCTCATTTATGGTATTGCCGGGGTATTGCTTTTAATTGGAAGTCTTGGCGTGAGTATGATGAAAACATCGGGTAAGATTGTCGATGATTTTCAGCATGATGACCCAATCTATTTAGATCTTCAATTTTTCGAAAATAATTTTGGAGGGGTCATGCCTTTTGAGATCTCTATTGATACCAAAAAGAAAAATGGGGTATTGACTGGGGCAACATTAGATAAGATCAATGAATTTCAGAAGGTTGTGAATCGTTACCCTGAATTTTCAAAACCTCTTTCGATCGTAGAATTATTTAAGTTTTCGAAACAAGCCTACTTCGGAGGTGACTCGAATATGTATTCTATGCCAAGTCCTATTGAGAAAGGGTTTATTTTGGGTTATCTTCCTAAAGAGAAGAACGGAAAGCAAAGTAATCTTCTCTACTCCTTTTTAGACAGCACCAAGAGATATACACGTGTTAGTTATCAGATGGCTGATATTGGTACGAACCATATGGATTCTCTAATGGCCATGATTCATCCGAAGATAGATAGCATATTTAGCCCCTCAAAATACAACGTAACGGTAACTGGGAATAGTGTGATCTTCGCTCGAGGCACAAACTTTCTAATTCGAAATTTATTTGAGAGTGTCCTAATCGCGATTTTTATGATCTCGCTATTAATGGCCTTTTTGTTCTCCTCATTTCGTATGATCCTGGTATCTATGATTCCAAATATTATTCCGTTGTTAATCACGGCAGCAATCATGGGATTCACCGGTATTCCGATTAAGCCATCAACGATAATCGTGTTTAGCATTGCTTTGGGGATTTCGGTAGATAATGCGATTCAGTATCTTTCGCGTTACCGTCATGAGCTCAAAGTTACCAATGGCGCCATCAAAGAATCGGCTATCAACGCCCTTCACGAGGCAGGCTTTAGTATGATCTATACCAGTATTGTTCTAGTACTTGGATTTAGCGTATTTATTATCTCTGGCTTTGGCGGCACTCAGGCACTAGGAATACTAATCTCCACGACGCTGTTAATCGCCATGTTTTTTAACATCCTGGTACTTCCATCGTTGCTGCTTACGCTCGATAAACGGATGACAAGCAAAGCCTTTATTGAGCCAATCGTTGAGATCTACGACGACGAAGATCTGAATGAATACGACAGCACCAAAAAATAATCGGAATACGAATTCAGACTTTTCAGCAGCTTCTTATTTAACCGTGCAAGAGGTTTTAGTTACCGGAGCTTGAGGCAGACCTGAGATCACTTTAAGAATCTGCTCTCCGATACCAATCTTGTAACCGGAAGAGAACAGAAAGATATTCCCAGACTGATCGGCCAAGACAACCAGAGGCATCATATCTTTCAACCCTTCGCCATAAATATCGGTTAGTGCTTTCAAGATGTTACCCTTTTGATCGACACCCACCAGTTTTTGATTAGGCAAGAGGTAAGTCTTTAAAACAACAGCCTGAGAGACTTTATCCGCAGCCATCGCAAAAATAAATTCGCCTCCCCACTTATTCAAATGATTGGCATACGGACCTAGATCATTGAGAATATGTTTAGACGGCTCTTGCTCTGGATTGAGAAGGATAATTACGGAGCTTTTGGAAGCCACTAAATCATTTAGACTGGACACTTTATCGGTTGATAAATCTTGAAAATTCAGTTGGCTAAGATTAAGCTTACCTGTTGGCTTAAGCACACCCGATTGCTTACGCAGCTCAATGGCAACGGTTGTCGTCTTTGATTTCTCAATGGTAAAGAAGGTCATATTACTTAACACGGAACCATCTTGTTGTCTATTTCCAGTTACCAAGCCATAATGACCAATATCCAATTGAATAGGATCTTTCGACTCACTTAAAGCTTTACCTTCAGGAAAATCAAGTGTTCGGTAGAACCCATTTTTCAGATAAGCGATGGTGAAATGCATGGCATATTGAGGTGTCACTCCATTGTTTTTATTTACTAACGTCAAGAACCCTTTTTCAGGTTGTACGGCGGTCATATTTTCAAATCCAGCACGCAACCACGATCCATTTTTATAATATTCAGGCTGACGATTCTCAGGGTTTAAGCGGGCAGGGATATTGAAAGTACGACAAGCAGCCACAAAGAAGATATCTCGTGAAAGTGGGTCTGCAACCCTTAAGTTGTATACCCCCTTAGGTGAAAGAGGTGCACGTGAATGCTTATTTGAAACTGTATTAATGGTAATATTTTGTCGAATCCAACTTGAGAGTTGTGTGGCGTCGGTAATGGCTGATGATCCTAAACTCTGATAAAGAAAGCTCCTCCAGGGGGTAAGCATCTCCAGATCAATGCGAGGTGAAAGGATATAACGCGTATAAATCTCTTTGGATAGACCTGCTTGACGAACAGTTGACTTATTCGCTTGAAGTAGATGATCAGTTAGAATAGCTTCTGGAGTATCACTAAAATCCTTATCAGCGATCTGAACTAGCAACTCCAGTAAGTTTTCACGTTTCAGACCTGCATTTTTCTCAAGATAACGGGAAAGATCCGCCCAGTTTCCATAACTCAGTTTAAAGAACCGAGTAAGTGTATCGAAAGGTAGTTTGTTTTTAGCCGCAAAGGCAGCAATATAGCTGGAATCTTTAAACGTATGCATATACGCACTTCGGATCTCATTCTCTTTTCCATTTCGACGAGCATTCTCTTTACTCGCCTTTTCCGATACCGTCACCTTAATTTTAGCAGCATGGGGCGGAATAAAATCATAAGAGACCTTTTTCTCATTCGGCACTCGTTGATTCAGAACCAGATCAAGGGTATCGGATGCCGGCACAGAAAATTTCTGGAAAGCAAATTTTCCATTCTTAGAGGCCCAGACTACTAAATCGCCCAGACCTGTTAGCAAGGTACTAATCCCATTGGAAGCGGTGTAATTGGTGGAGATCGGGTAATATTCTGCATAATTATAAAGTTGATATTCAACTTTGGCACTATCAACCTTCAGCCCTTTAGCATCCTTAACCCGAACAACAATCTTCTTCACTGGGGCATAGTTCGCCGTCAGGTTTAACTCCGAAAAACGGTCGTCAGCTTGAATGACTGGATCAGCGCCAAAATAACGACCATATGCTCTTGTATGGACCAACATCGCGCGACTTGCAGGCTCACTAAACCAGCCCACATTCAAATCAGCATCTGGCTCACAAGCACCCATAAAATTCCATTTCCCATCGATACAAACCTCTACCCAAGCATGATTATCATCGGAATGTGCCCAACGTGGCGTATAAACTTGGCGAGCAGGAATACCCGCAGTACGCAAAGCTGTTACCGTAAATGTTGACTCTTCACCACAGCGACCAAAAGATTTCTTCACGGTACTTAAAGGGGCACTGGTACGTGAATCAGTACCTCGATAGTTGACCTTCTCGTGACACCAATGGTTGATCTCCAACGCTGCATCTTTCATGCTTAACCCTTTTATACGAGCCTTAATCTCAGGATACATAACAGCTCTGAAATCATCAAGATTTTCATTATTAACCCTTAATGGCAAGACAAAATGGAGAAAATCACCTTCGGAAATCTTCTTTCCCCAAGGCATTTCTTGCAATGCCAATAAACTTAACTGAGCATTCTTAAGAAAGAACTCAGGTTTATAATCGGCCAAATCGCTTAATGGCATATAAGCATATAAAAATTCTAAGGCTTGCTTTTCGCTTTGCGCTAAAGGACGATTAAATACATCCCAAAAGGGAACCAAGTTTTTTGAGGTAAGCTCTTTCTGAACCTTTAACATTCGTTGAATATCGGCTAAACGTGCAGGATCCTTGATTAAAACCTGACCAGAGACAAAAGAGGAAAAAAGCGTAATAAGCAAAAAGCCAATAAGAAATTTTGTGCGATGCATAGTTGATATGTTTAAAAGTTTATTCTTTAAGTTAAGTAGTAAATTAATCTTTAGTCCAATTTTCAAGCAGTAAGATAGCGCTATAAAGAACGCCAGCCTCACCTCTAAAGGTACCAGATCCGCGAGGTTTATTATCGACCGAATACCATTCATAAAATCCATTGTTGTCTTTCACCCGTTTAACCATCGGTTGAATTTGCTCATACGCTTCTTGGATAAAGCCAAAGCGAACTAACTGCTGAATCATTCTCCCACCAAACCAAGTCCAGTCGCCACCGTTTTGATAGCTATATTCCGGATTCATTATTTTATTGGCGAAGAAGCCTTTAGGATACGGAGGATAAAGTGTGAGTCCGATAGATCCTGCACCAGCTAATTTTACTCGCTTGATCATCTCTTGAATAGAGGCATGAATCTCCTCTTTATTTAGCAATCCAGCCTCGATAGCTATTGTCGTTCCACCGAAATAATAGATATTCTTTTCATCAAAATCTTTCGGAAATGGAGATCCTTTCTCAAGATAGAGATGAGGAATAAATTTTTGATTTTTAGCATCCCAGAGATATTTTCGGCAATTCTGGAAGATCGACTGATACACTGAATTCCATTTTTCTTGGTGGTTAGGAATGAGTTTTGCTAAGTCATTAAGAGCAATTAAAAACATCGCATTATCATAAATATCAATGGCTGGATGGGTGCTTGCATCCAACACGACGCCCCATCCATGCTCTGGCTGAACATCGCCCCAATCGGCAGTAGTCGCACCAACTAATAATCCATATTTCTTATTCAATCGGTTTTTCAATAGAAAGTCGACAGCCCATTCTAGGCGCTCTCCCACTTTCTTATCCCCAATTTGCTCCTGCAAGATCGAGCTGTCACCAGTCAATGTCACATATTTAGACACCGCTTGAATCAACGAGCTCTCTTGATCGGTCTCCACGGTATTTTTATGACCGGCATAGCGAGGCTCAAGTTTTGAATAATAAAAATCGTAGTTCGACTTACCCACTTTATCGATTGGCGTAAACCCATCCAAAATATTTCCATTATCGCCTTGCATGCGAAAGAAAACCAGCAAATTCTCTTTTAACACCGCCTTTTCATTGACTTTAGAGGCGAGTTCGATGAAGGTATTAAAATCACGAATCCACACTTCGCGGTAGCCATCACCGGCATTAAACCCAGCTTTCATCACCTCGAGTGCCTTAGTCTTCACAAACTGGAAATAGGCATTTGTCTTGATCTGACTTTTCAGCGCATCTTGCGATGACTGAGCATTAACAGATACAGAACCAAGACTTACGAAGAAAAAAACGAAGATCAACAACCAAGGTTTTTTCATTTTATTCGAATTTAAAAACAGTGTTTTTAACGTTCCAACCTTCAGCCGCAAATGATAATGATTTAGATGAATTCATAACCTGAGAATAGTCAACCTCGATATCCTTGGATTCTCCTGGGAATAAGGTGATGTAATTATCGGAGAAGAACACAGGGAGGGCGAGCTCACCACGATCACCTTGTAGAACTTTCAGACGGATAAAAAAGGCTGTCTCAGTTCCAGGATTCACTAGATGAACGATCTTCTTACCCTTCGCTGCCGATTTAACTTGGGCATTAATGGCTGTCGTTTTAAGGTTATTCAGTTGAATATAGCTCTTGCCTGGTTTTGAAAGCCAATAGATGTTTTCGTCTTGAACGGCTTTTGCCTGATCTAGCACTTGAAGTCTGAGGAAGTAGACCTCATCATCAGTTTTTGGCATGGTCACCTTGCCTACATTAGAGATCACATTTGCGCCAACGGTAGTTTTAATCTTTTCAGAAGTCAACACACGACCATGAATATCCATCTGCTCCACCACAACAGTCAAATCACGCAGTTCCTTAACCGTTTGATTTACTAAGCAAACAGCTGAATCATTTAAATTTAATTGAACATGGATCGGTTTTGCACCATGTTGATAGCCATAGAAACCGCCGTTCTGCTCCAGAAAAACATCATAAAACTGTCCTCGTAAGGCGGTCCAAGGATTTTGAGTCTTCCAGACTAACATACCAGTATAGATCTTCCACATCCCAGCATTAAAACCTTCCTGAAGGGCCCTATACTGCTCGTAATTAACAATTTGTGCTTTTTTACAAAAATCCACTATCTCAAGGGCCTTGCCATAGTTATCAATATAATCCTGGTATTTTATGTATTTATGATAGACCCATACTGGATTTATCAATTCTTTAGTTGGCACTAAGAGGTCCTTTTCTTCCATTATTTTACGCATCGTCTCTACGTTTGGAACACCTACAGAACCCAATTCTGGGTTAAAAGCAAATGATTTAACGGTAAAAAAGCTGAGTGGATTTTGGATGGTATACGGACCGTCACCATTTACTCCGGCTTCATTTTTCGATATATCATCAGAGGTAGATTGGTCTAAATAGTAGCGAGTTGGATCAAATTTAGGAAAGACCTCATTTTTCAGTTTGGCATCAATATCCGCTGGAGGAGGATATTCGTTTCCTCCACACCAAAGGTAAAGACTAGGATGATTACGTAACATCTTTGTCTGATCGACCACCGTAGAAATAAATAGCGAGTGGTTATCTGGATAGGCACGTCTGCGATCTTGACTCTCCTTTTTCATTGGATCGAACCAGCGTCCGTTACAGTCACCGGAGATGTAAAGATCTTGCCATACTAAAAGACCATATTTATCACAAGCATCATAAAAATCAGGTCGTTCGGTCATGGAGCCTCCCCAGACTCGAATCATATTCATATTCATCTGAGCGTGCATCCGAACATCGGCATCATAACGTTCAGGAGAAAGACGAAGCAAAGCATCTGAGGCAATCCAGTTGCCACCCTTAATAAAAATATCCTGACCATTGATTGAAAATACTCGGGCATTCAACTTAGAATCAAAATGTGTAGAGGTCTGCCGAATACCAAAAGTTACTTTTTCTTGATCTGACAAAGACCCATCCTGTTTCTTAAATGAAAACTCTAGGTTATACAGTGGATGGTCGCCGGTTCCATTAGGCCACCAAAGTTTTGGGTTCTGGATTTTAAACTCAGGCAGACTAACCGATATTTTTTCTCCTGCAGGAATTGAAATCTTTTTCGACACTTCTACAGAGCCGAACCGAGCAAAAAGAGTTCCTGATTGCGTTGTTAAAGAACTATTTAAGAGATCGGCAGATGTAAGAATCGTTGCGGGTTCTTGCTTGCCTTCAGGAACGCGCTTGCCAGGAACAAGGGTCTGAACAAAAGGATCCAAAAGATCAACAGATCCTGTGGTTTCAATGCTCACCTCATCCCAAATTCCCGTATTTCGATCTTTAATCGGACAGATCCAATCCCATCCAGCAGTAAACTGCATCGTTACGGACCTGGCTATGGTGCCATCGCCACCTTGACCATTTGGTGCTCCAACAGGATCTGGAGGATGCACCAAAACAGCTAAACGATTGGAGCCATTTGTGAGATAAGGGGTAATCAGATATTTCTCGCGTAAAAACATCCCTTGGTGATTATCGGGATTAATTTTCTGTCCGTTTACAAACAGTTCAGCCGAATAGTTGATCCCTCGGAATTTTAACCAAACTTGATCCCCATTATTTACTTTTGGAAGGTTGAACTCATTGAAGAACCAGTAAGTATAGTGTGCAGCTCCGACCTCATAGATATCGGGTATTTGCTCGTTATTCATCCCAAAGAAAGGATCTGGAACTTTGCCATTGTGCAGCAAAGTCGTAAGCACCGTGCCGGGTACCACAGCATCCATCCAGTCGTAAAGTTTAAAATCTTTATTCGATATAATGGTCCCATCGACCACTAGTTCACTCGCCTTTTTAGCTTTCCAACCTTTATTTAGTATTTGTGTTTCGTGCTGTGCAAAAGCGATATTCGATAAAACAAGAAAGATTAATGGAGTCAAAAATTTCAATTTCATTGAAGAAATATTTAATATTAGATTAGGTTTTATAGGTTTATTTTAATGGTTACATCAATGGCAATAACTCTTTCACTTGTTGAAAGTAGTTCTCATCGGCTAATACGGCGCTTCCAATCATTGCAGCCGACTCTTTTAACTCAGAAACAGCTACATGAATCTCGACACCTTGATTTTTAAAACTTTCATGAAGCTGAGATTTAAACAGATCAAATGAGTATGAAATATTCCCACCGATCACTAAAGACTCAGCGCCAAATTTAAGGATATAGGGAGACAAAAACAATCCAAGTTGAGTGCCAAAATCAGCAAAAAGAGCCTTCGCATTTGGTTCAGAAATTGCAAGTTCCGCAAGTTCCTTAACTCCATTAAGTTGCACTCCGGTTTGTTCAAAATAACGATATAAAAATCCCCGTGTCGAGAAGTAATCATCCGCATTTCCATCTTTAAAAGGGAGATACCACACGCAACCAAATTCTGGAACCTCGTCACCAGCAACCACTGGCAGACTATGACTCAGAAAGGCAGAACCAAAGCCAGTTCCTAAAGTTATAGCCATCGACTTTTTAAAGCCTGCATTTTTACCGATCCAATCTTCGCCAAGTGCGAAAGCGGTGGCATCGTTAATAAATCGTATAGGAAAATCGGCTCTTAACCCGATAGCGTTGCGCAGAGCTTGAGGCACATCTAAACCATAGATGTTTTCATATTTTTTATTGTTCCCTTTAAAAAGGGCTATCCCTTTGGCATAATCGAATGGTCCAGGCATGGCAAAACCTATACCAGAAACATTCTCCATCCCCACCTTGTCGATCGATGCTTTAATCGTTTTACTCCAAACGGCAATTATTTCGTCAGCAGTACCCTGGTTATCAAGATCATTCTCAGAAAACGTACCTTCGAGTGTTTTTTTTGCACTTAAATCGCAGGCGACACAACTCACATGACTGCCACCAACATCTACACCAATCGCAATTGAACTCATTCTATATTTTAATTAAGGTTAGGTCGAATAATTATTTTTCAATCTGACTAATATGCAATACCACAGCATATTTAGAAGGAAGAGCAGTTGCAACAGCTTTCGGTATTGCGACAGTAAATCCGGTGCCGTTCTTACTCCATTTAAGATGACTACCCTTTATTCCTAAAAGGTTGATTTTTGAACCTTTGGCAGGAAAAAATCCATTCACTGCAATCGTAGCAGGAAGGTTTTCGTTCTCCTTTAAAAGGTATATGATATTGGCAGCTCCCTTTTTATCCTGAGTAAAACGGAGCTGACCGTCTGTATAAGGCACAATTGGACGGGTAGAGTAGATAGCTTCTCCATTTATTGTCAGCCAATCGCCCATCTCTTTTAAGCGCACATAAGCTTCATCATACCAAGTACCATCTGGTCCAGGACCGATATTTAACAAAAGATTACCACCCTTAGCCACGATATCGTTTAACATGTGGATCATTTCGCGCGTTGGTCTCATCTTCGCATTAAACGAATACGACCAGCCACCACCAAGGATAATGCACGATTCCCAAGGATAAGGCAATAGCTTATCTGGAACGGTATTTTCAGGAGTCAGGTAGTTCTGATTTTTACCAGGTACTGCGCGATCGACAACAATGGCTTCAGGTTGCTTGGAGCGAATCTTAGTCACCAATTCATCCATCTTAATATCTTGATCAAAACGCTTTTTTGTTCTATAACCTTCAGAATAAGCAGGCTTATCCCCTATTGGACCATTTTTCTGCACCCATCCTCCATCGAACCAGAGTAAATCAATTTTGCCATAGTTAGTGCATAGTTCCATCACCTGATTGTGGGTGAAGTTCACAAAACGGTTCCAACGTTCCGGATATTTAGCAGGATCATAGTTTACATTACGGTCGAGTGGTGGAAAATGAGACCACCAATAATCAGGGGTATTCCAGTCGGGTTTCGAGAAGTAAGCGCCTACCCAAAGTCCCTGTTTCCGAAATGCATTAAAGATCTCTTTGGTCACATCCGCTTTCGGATTTGTGTGAAATGGACAGTTAGCACCCGTGATCTTATAATCGGTGTATTTACTATCGAACATACAGAAGCCATCGTGATGTTTGGTCGTAAAAACAACATATTTCATACCCGCCCCTTTGGCCGCTTTGGCCCACCTCTCAGGATCAAATTTCGTTGGATTAAATGTCTTGCCTAGATTTTCATACTGTTTTTTATAGGCAAAATAATTTTTCACCGTGTCGGGAAGGCACCACCCCTCATCTTCAGGACAAATAGACCACGACTCCACAATGCCCCATTGACTATATGGACCCCAATGCATTAACAGTCCGAACTTAATATCCTGCCACTGATCAATACGTTTCTGAATAATTGGACTTGGATCTGGGGTATAGCTCTGCTCCTCGTGCTGGCCGTAAACGACCGAAAAAGAACAAAGAAAAACGAACAATATTAAAAGCAAATTCTTCATAGTATACGAGTTAACTTGGTTATACAATAAGCCTTAAAATTAGGATACTAGGACATCCTCAAAAACAACTAAAGACTATTTGAAAAATTTAATATCGTAATTCAAAAATAACACAAATTATCAGAACTGTAAGTAAAAATGGGGTCTAAAACTGCGTCAAATAGAATAATTCAAATAGTTTTATATTTTTACCAATCTGAAATTAAAAGAAATTTAACACCCATAATAATCTTTTCTCTCGATTTAAACCTTCTAAAACTTTTATCATGAGACTAATTAAATTTCTATTTCTGCTTTTGGCTGTCGCGTTATTCTCAATTCAAGGAAAAGGTCAATCAAAGATTGATCCAAAAGAGATCAAAGAGAAAATGGAATGGTTTGCAGATGCCAAATTAGGAATCTTCATCCATTCTGGTATCTATTCGGTAAAAGGGATCGGCGAATCTTGGAGTTTTCACAACAAAAGAATCAGTCATGCCGACTATATGAAGCAATTGAACGGCTTTAGCCTGAAAAATTACAATCCGGCTTTTTGGGCTGACCTAATCAAAGAGAGTGGTGCTCGATATTCGGTCATAACCACCAAACATCACGATGGCGTGGCCATGTACGATACAAAAGCTAACAACCGAAGTATCGTCAAAGCATCGCCAGCAAAACGAGATATGATCAAACCCTTTTTTGAAGAGCTGCGCAAAAGAGATATTAAATGTGGAGCTTACTTCTCTTTAATCGACTGGTCTGATAACAACTATCCAGGATTCTTAAAAGATAGCTCAAGATATGTAATTGCCAATGATTACGACCGTTGGAATCGCTTTCGTTCCTTCTTTCAAGGGCAGATCAAAGAGATCAATACGCTTTTCAAACCTGACCTTTGGTGGTTTGATGGCGACTGGGAACACAGTGCAGAAGAGTGGGAATCGCAAAAGGTGCGCAATATAATTCTGTCAGGAAACTCAAAAGCCATTATCAATGGTCGTCTGCAGGGTTATGGTGATTACGACACACCAGAACAAAACTTTCCAGTATCCAGACCAAAATTCAACTGGTGGGAATTGTGTATGACAACCAATGAGAACTGGGGTTATCAAAACGACAACAATTGGAAAACTCCCTATGAGGTTATTACCATATTTGTGGATGCTGTTTCCAATGGTGGGAATCTGCTGCTTGATATGGGTCCAAAAGAAGATGGGACTATTCCAGAGGAGCAGATTCATGTGTTCAAAGAGCTCGGAGCTTGGAATAAAAAACACGGAGAATCGATCTTCAATACCGTTGGGGGAATACCGCAAGGGCATTTCTATGGTCCCACTACCCTTTCAAAAGACTCTACCTCACTCTATCTTTTCTTACATGGACACGTCTCTGGAACGGTTATGTTAAAAGGACTGATCAATAAGATTTCAAACATAACCGTCTTGGGCAATGGCGCCGAAATAAAACCTAAAGTAGTTGGCAAAATCGACTGGAGTCCAGTGCCTGGCTTAGTCTATATCGATGTACCTGAAAACACCAACGATAAATACATCACCGTCTTAAAAGTTAAACTAGACAGCCCAATCAGGCTATATCGAGGTCAAGGAGGACTGAACTAAACGTCGATAACTGCTTATTTATTGATCGGTGCGGAAATGTGACGCCCTTGATAAAACCAAGTAATAAAGCGGTTGGCATAGTCTTCTTCCGATTTTGGAAGTATGGGAGCTCCATCCCGCTCGCCCAAGGGGCCATGTCCTCCCGAATTGAGTAGATAATAGACGGTATTGACACCCTTAGATTTTAGAGCCTCATAATAGCGTTTAGAATTGTTGTAGTTTACCGTCCCATCTTTAATAGAATGGGCTAAGAAAGCAGGGGGTGAATTGGATGTGACATGCTCATCGAGGGAGAGCTTGTCTATCAAAACTGGATCAGGATTGTTGCCCAAAAGACTCATCCTGCTCCCTAAGTGGGTGAGTGAGTCTCGCATAGATATAACGGGGCAGACCAGCACGGAGTAGGCAGGACGGGCATCTATCCGGTCTATCTTATCTATCTGTTTTTTCCCAAACGACTCTGAGTAATATACACATATAGACCCAGCAAGATGTCCTCCTGCTGAATATCCCCAGACTCCGATATCTTTCTTATCGTACCCCAGCTTATTGGATAGGGAGCGGACTAGGCGCAAAGCCCTCTGCGCATCCCAGAAGGGAACAGGGTGAGGAGCTTTGGGGGTACAGCGATACCGGACAATGAAAACAGTAAATCCCTTAGCCAGAAGGAATGCTGCAGTCCCGTAACCATCGGGCAAATAAACAAAGCCATAACCGCCACCTGGATAAATCACAATTGCTTTCCCATTCGATTGATTCGCAGACGGACGATATAGCTGCATCATGGGAACAAGATTATGGATATTGCCGGAATAAGTACCATTATTCTTTATCTCCGTATAAATGGAGTCGATCAAATGGGCAGCAGAATGCGAGGTATCGGCGGCCGGGATGCTACGGCGCGGCCACAACGGATAGGTACGATCGATCGGGAGAGGTTTGAAGGGAGATTTAAGTTGACTTTTTGCCTGATAACTTCCAGCAAATAGCAGGAGAATTAAAAATGAACTTCGGGTAATGGCAGCTATAAAATGTCTCATTCGTAAAATAATTTTTATGGATATCCTGCTAATAAAGACAATATACATCGCTTTATTATGCTTTCGCTTTACTCTTTCAAATAAAACCCTAATCTACCAATTGTTTTCTAAAAAAAGACAAAAGTTCGGGAAGGTCAATTTCATGCGCACCTTTGTGAACATCCAGATTAAGATTATCTAAATAAAATTGTTAAGCATTCTGAATCAGAAGAAAAAAATCAGCTTCCCTTCTGAATTAGTTTTTGCTCCTCAACCTGAGCATCAATAACAGCAACGGTGACCATATTAAGGATGTCGCGTACCGAGCTTTCGACATTCAGAATATGAATCGGTTTATTTAATCCCATCTGTATTGGTCCAATGGTTTCGGCCATTCCCATTTCCAGCATCAACTTATACGAAATATTCGATGAACTGAGGTTTGGAAAAATCAAAGTGTTAACATTCAAACCATCAATCTTGGAAAAAGGAAACTTCTCGTGTCTTAAATCTTTATCTAACGCAAAATTGACTTGCATCTCCCCATCAATCAGCATTTCTGGATAATTTTTATGCAGATATTCAATCGCTTCATGAACCATCGCAGGACTTCCCGCATGACGTTCACCAAAATTAGAATAAGAGAGCATAGCCATCACTGGATTAACATTGAAAAGTTTAGCAGCTTCATAAGTAAGCTTTGCAACGTCAATAAGTGTCTCTTTAGATGGGTGATTATTGACTAATGTATCGGCAAAAAAGAAGGTACCTAACTTAGAATTAACAATATTCAATCCTGCAATATGCTTAAGACCTTCGCGCATACCAGCGATCTCAATAGCAGGAACTATAGCATCCGAATATTTAGTGTAAACACCAGTAATAAATGCATCGGCATCACCTGTCTCAACCATCATCATACCGAAATAGTTTCGATCAAACATTTTCTCATAGGCTTCATCATACGTCATACCTTCGCGTGACCGTTTTGCCGTTAAGGTGCGAGCATAACGCTGTCGAGTCGCCTCTTCTCGATCATGCCTTAGATTAATGATCTCAACGCCATCGAATTCAATGTTATTCTCCTTGATAATTTTCTCTATTCGCTCCTCGTTACCCAAAAGAATTGGAATACAGATACCTTCAGCGCGTGCTACCTGAGCAGCTTTAAGCATATTAATATGGTTAGCCTCAGCAAACACTACTCGCTTCGGATTTTCGATTGCTTTTTCGGTAAGACCATGAATAAGCTTATTCCCCAACCCCATTCGCTGGCGCAAAGTTTCCTCATATTCAGCCCAGTCAAATATTGGCTTACGGGCAATCCCACTATCAATCGCAGCCTTAGCAACGGCTGGTGCTACCGTGATAAGCAATCGTGGGTCTAATGGTTTAGGAATGATATATTGGCGACCAAAGGTAAGACTTGCCGCATCATAAGCTAAAGTCACAACTTCAGGAACTGGCTCTTTCGCTAACGAGGCTATTGCCAAGGCGGCAGCCACTTTCATCTCCTCATTAATACCTGTTGATCGCACATCTAAAGCACCTCTGAAAATATAAGGGAAACCCAATACATTATTCACTTGATTCGGATGGTCACTGCGACCGGTTGCGAAGATAATATCAGGACGCGAGGCCATTGCTTCATCATAAGAGATCTCAGGATTTGGATTTGCTAAGGCAAAGACAATTGGATTATCAGCCATCGTTCGAATCATCTCTTGACTTAAAATACCTTCAACAGACAAACCCAGAAATACATCGGCACCAGAAATAGCCTCCTCAAGAGTATTACAGGGAAGTTTAGTAGCAAAAGGCAGTTTGCGACTATTTAGATCAGTTCGGCGAACCGATATCACCCCTTTACTATCGACCATCACCAGATTCTCTGGTCGAGCACCCAAACTAATATAAAGTCGAGAACAGGCAGAAGCCGAAGCCCCAGCACCATTGACAACGATGCGAACCTGGTCGATCTTTTTACCAACTAATTCAAGGGCATTGATCAGTGCGGCACTAGAGATAATAGCCGTACCATGTTGGTCATCATGCATAATCGGTATATCCAATGCCTCTTTAAGCAATTCTTCAATCTCGAAGCACTCAGGAGCTTTGATATCCTCTAGATTAATACCTCCAAAGGTGCATGCTATAGCTTTAACTACTTCAACAAATTTAGCTGGATCTTTCTCGTCGACCTCAATATCAAAGACATCAATATCAGCAAAGATCTTAAAGAGTAGCCCTTTACCCTCCATGACAGGCTTACCTGCCAAAGCCCCGATATCCCCTAACCCTAGCACGGCAGTGCCATTCGATATTACAGCCACTAGGTTACCCTTGGCTGTATATTCATAAGCATCCTGGGGATTTTTTTCAATTTCCAGACATGGGATTGCCACCCCTGGAGAATAAGCTAATGACAAATCACGTTGGGTACTGTAAGGCTTCGTGGGAACAACCTGAATCTTGCCAGGTCGACCATTTTTGTGATAATTTAAGGCATCTGTACGTTTCGAATTTTCCATAAGAGATTATTTTAGTTGACTAAAAACCTACTAACTAGAACTGAGAACATACCGTTTTAAAAAACGGATCATACCAAATACATGAATGCAGAACGAAGGGTAGGACAGGCTTTAGCTTTCATAAAAGGAACTAAATACCTGAACGACTATTCAGAAAATATAAATAAACACTAATTACGAACACGCTCTTTTAATGGTGAGAGCTCTAATTCATTTAAATCGCCATCAAGGATTACTGAATTTTGTTCACGTTCAACATCCTCTCGAGACTTGCTGGTAGTCACAAAATAGACCCCCACAAAAATTAAAACAGCTGAGAGCGGCTTAGTCCAAGAGAAGGTATCTTGACCCAACAGAATAGCAAACAAACCGGCGACTAAAGGCTGTAAATAATTATACATTCCAATTGTGGTTGGTCGAATCTGTCTTTGGGCAATTGGGATCAATAGATAGGTTATAAACGTAGCTCCAACAAGCATATAGAGATAACTTCCCCATGCCAAAGAGGTAGCATGGACAAATATCGGAGCCGTCATAAATTCTTTATATCCAAAAGGAAAGAACATCACCGATGAGAACAAAAACATCCACTTCATAATTGTCCAAGAGCTATACCTCTTCGATATTCCCCTGGTAAAAACGAGAAAAAATGCATAAGATAGACTACTTAGCATACACAATAAATCACCCACGAATGAAGCCTGTCGTCCTGGAACAATTAATTCGGATGTCAGAATCATCGACAACACTCCAATTAACCCAATGATCACTCCTCCAGCTTTGCGAAGCGTAATGGGCTCCTTGAGCATAAAGAATGAGATTATCATGGCTAAAATAGGGGTGATCGTTATCACAATAGATGCATTAGTGGCCGAAGTACGTTGAAGTCCAGCAATGAAGGTCCCTTGATTGAGTCCAACTCCGAGTAATGAACCTAAAAATAAAACCTTTAAATCTTTTCCAGAAACCTTTTCGTACTTAAAAAACAGGGAAAATATCCAGAATGCTAGTGCACCAAAGACAAATCGAGAATAAGTTAGTCCAATTGGACTAATCCAATCGGGCATAAGATTTTTTGAAAGTGGAATATTGAGACCAAAAATCAAGGAAGAAAAAAGCATCGCAAGGTGGCCTTGGAAATTTGTCCTATTCATACCTAAACTTGGATTCGTAATTCAAGACCATAAATCGATGCTTTAAAAATCAGAATCACACGCGACAACCGCATGGAATTCATCCTATTTTAGAACTGTAAAGTTATCAAAAAATGTATGGATTTAACCGAAAATCAGTGTGTAATGAATTTAAATTAGCCCCTAAAAAGCTTACTAATTTATTAAATTTTACACCTCAATTATTCGTGCCACCATTGCTGATAGTTTTTCGACAGCCAAACGTAAAGTATTCACAGAACTGAAATTCAAACTTAACTTACCTCTACCCTCTTTAACTTGACATTGAGAAGGGTTTTGAACCACCCATTGCATCATCTTCTGAAAATGAATTGATTGATAGTAGTTAGAGGCTGGATCAGCAGGTAAATAACAGATCATTCGGGCCTCTTTGAGAATAATTCGCTCAATATTCAGGGAGATTGCAATCCAGCGTAAACGCACTACGTCAATCAATTCGAGAGAAGACGGCGGTATTGGTCCAAAACGATCTACCAAACCTTTCTCAAACTGTTCAAGCATAGCCTCATTTTGCATCGTATCTAACTCTCGATAAAGTAGCATACGCTCCGAAATACTTGAGATATACTCATCTGGAAATAACAATTCCAAATCAGTATCTATATTGCAATCATTGACAAATTTAACATCGAGAAAAGCCTCTGAAGTATCACTATTTTGATCTTCAAAAAGATCTTGAAACTCACCCGATTTCAGCTCCATCATCGCCTCATTGAGGATTCGATGATAGGCTTCAAAACCAATATCTGCAATAAAGCCACTCTGCTCGCCACCTAACAGATTGCCAGCACCCCGGATATCAAGATCTTGCATCGCAATGCTAAAGCCACTCCCAATCTCCGAAAACTCTTCAATGGCCTGCAGACGTCTGCGTGAATCAGTAGAGAGTACATTCAAGGGTGGCGCTAATAAGTAGCAAAAAGCCTTTTTGTTGGAACGACCAACTCGACCTCGCAACTGATGAAGCTCACTCAGACCGAAATTCTGCGCATTGTTAATGATGATCGTATTTGCATTTGGAATATCTAAGCCCGACTCAATAATTGTAGTGGCCACAAGCACATCGAAATCGCCATTTACAAAATCAAACATGACCTTTTCTAACTTATCTCCATCCATTTGTCCATGCCCAACGACAATGCGTACATCCGGACACAAACGATTTATCAGTCGCTCAACTTCAATGATATTATTAACCCGATTGTTAATGAAAAATACCTGTCCACCACGAGAGACTTCATAATTAATTGCCTCTTTAATTACCTCTTCACTAAATTCACTGACCTCGGTATTGATTGGGTACCGATTTGGCGGAGGGGTATTGATGATTGATAAGTCACGAGCCCCCATCAACGAGAACTGCAAGGTCCTTGGGATTGGAGTCGCGGTAAGTGTTAAGGTGTCGATATTGGCTTTGAGTTGTTTTAACTTCTCTTTGATCGACACACCAAAATGTTGCTCTTCGTCAATGATCAACAAACCCAAATCTTTAAATTTTACATCCTTACCGATGATCTTATGAGTCCCTATCAGAATATCAACCTTTCCATCGGTTAAATCTTTAAGCACCTGCTTCACGTCTCCAGAATGACGCAATCGGCTAATGTATTGCACATTACAAGGAAAATCTTTCAGTCTTTCGGTAAAGGTCTTAAAATGCTGCAACGCTAAAATCGTCGTTGGGACAAGAACCGCCACCTGTTTATTATCTGCCACCGCTTTAAATGCAGCACGAATGGCGATCTCCGTCTTACCAAAACCTACATCGCCACAAATTAAACGATCCATAGGCATTAGCTTCTCCATATCCTCCTTGATCGCAAAAGTTGCTTTCAGCTGATCGGGGGTGTCTTCATAAATAAAACTAGCCTCTAGTTCTTCTTGCAAATATGAATCGGCCGAGAAGGCAAAGCCATCCTCCATTTTACGCTTGGCATAGAGGGCAATTAGCTCTCTAGCAATATCTTTAACTTTATTCTTAGTTTTCGTCTTAAGGTTCTGCCAAGTAGCAGTCCCAAGCTTGTTAATCGACGGCTCCTGTCCTTCCCGACCTCGATATTTCGAAATACGATGCAACGAATGGATACTAACAAGCAAGGAGTCGTTATCACGATAGATCAAGCGAATGGCTTCTTGGATGTTTCCATTGACTTCTGATTTTACCAACCCTGCAAATTTTCCAATCCCATGATCGATGTGGACGACAAAATCGCCCGGATGAAGTTTGCTCAGCTCTTTGATGGTAATCGCTTGACGCGATGACTTTTTAGACTTTAACTTAAACCGATGATAGCGTTCAAAGATCTGATGATCGGTATAAAAACAGATCTTTAAATCGTGGTCTATAAATCCCTCATTCAGTGCAAACAACAAACTTTCAATCTTCTGAGGATCGCCCTTGTCATCAAAGATAGCATGAAGACGTTCGATCTGCTTTGGACTCGAGGTAAGCAGAATATTTTGATACCCTTTTTGACGATTAGCCTTTAAATCACTGCCGAGCAGATCGAAATTCTTATTAAAAACAGGCTGTTTTGTGGTATTAAACTCCAAATTATCGGGTGCGGTAAAATAGCCAGAAGAACTAAATTCCAAGCAAGGAAATAAGTCCAATCCCTTTTTAAACTCTTGTGATGAGATCACCAAATTAGAGGTGCCATCTGCACCAATTCGAGTAGTAGCTTCCTGATAAAGGGTTTTTAATTGAACACCGAGATAGGTAAAGTTTGGTGAAACGATTACCGTTTTATCCTGAAGGAATTCGAATAGCGATACCCGCTCCTCTTCTGGCAATCCCTCTTGTATATTTGGGATAACAGAGATTCTTGTAAGTGGCAATTTGGAGATCTGATCTTCAATATCGAAGGTTCGAATAGAATCCACAACATCCCCAAAGAAATCTATCCGATAGGGGTCTTCATTTGAATAGGAAAAGATGTCGACAATAGATCCTCGAAGTGAATATTGTCCAGGTTCATAAACAAATTCAACCCGTTCAAAACCATATTCGTGCAACACCTCTTGAATAAAAGAGATAGAATATTTTGCTCCAATCTGAATATGTAAGGTATTCTTCTCTAAGCCCACTTCAGAAATAACCTTCTCCATCATGGCCTCGGGATAGGTTACCACGATGTAACCCGTCTCCTTCATTGAAAGCCGATTCAGCACATCGGTGCGAAAAATAATATTTTCACTATCGATCAGTTCGTGTGCAATACTCCGACGGAAAGATGAAGGAAAAAATAAAACTTTATCGGTTAGCCCCAAAGCATTTAAGTCATCACAAAAATAGGCCGCCTCTTCACGGTCATTTAAAATAGCCAAGGCCGGGAATGAGCCCACTTGATAACTAGCGGCTAAAACTACTGCTGATGCAGAGCCGGTCAAGCCTGAGAGCGCTAATTTAGGAGCCTGCAAAGCGTCCATTTTCACACGCAATCCAATCACCGAGGGATGATTGGCGTAAATTCGATGTAGTTCGTTTAGTTCCAAAATTAACTTTTCACAGACAGGGGAGCAAAAGTACGAAAATATAGGACTTAATTAAGATCCACTAAAGCAAGAATTCACTGACTTACACTTATCAAAAACGGCTCTAAACTGACTCAAATCGAAACAAATTTCAATCCTAAAGAATTTACTTTCGCGAATTGATATTTTTGGCAGACTTTTTGTTTATATTCTCTTGTATGAACTAAGATCTATATCCATGAAAACAATTCTACTCCACTATCAGAATCGACTAACAAGGTTTAGCTTCTTAACGATCTTGCTTTTATCCGTTATCAGCGTCCAAGGTTTTTCTCAATCACAAGCAAAGAGTGATCTTCTCAAAATGATCGATGAAGATCGAACAACTATTGAAGTGATTGCAAGTGCTGATAAAAACATACATGCTGATTTATTGCTTGTTGCACAAACTCCCGATCTATTGGGTAGTATTGAAGAGCTGCAGCAAAAGTCGCAGACCCAATTTAAGATAATTATTAATCCCTACGATCGTCCTGCACAAACGGCATTATATGAAATGGCCCGTTACCCCGATCTGATATCAGAAATCGTATCAAAGGGTAAGCCAAACCAGTCTACCGTTGAGCGTATTATTTTAAAATACCCTCAAGATATTCAAGAAACAGCGAGAAAGAATGCACTAAAAAACTTTGATGCTTTAGTTCGGATTGAGCATATAAATGTTCAAGTTGATAAAGCTTTCGCCGAATTGCTCGAGCCTTATTCCAAGAAAGTGCACGAAAGTGTTCAAGTACTGCTAAATCATCCGGAAGTCGTTTCAGCACTAGTCAATGATAAATCCTTTATCAAACTTCTAGGGGAGGTTTATCGAGATGATCCAGAGTGGGTGATAAATCAGATTAACCAAGCAGCACGAACAATTTCAACACGCGAAAAGGAGGATCTAGCCTCCTATCAAGAACAACTTCAGAATGACCCTCGAGCCTACAATGAGCTTGTTAATGCATCAGATAAATTTGCAAAAGAGAATTATGAAGTTCGATATATTCAAAATTCATCAGTACCAATTGTTGAGACCCGTATAATCAATTGTTATCCTTACTGGTTCGGATATCCATTCTGGTATACTGAACCATTCTGGCGTCCAAGACCTTTGTATTTCCATACTGGGATTTATAGAAATAGTTTTGGCAAAATAGTTTTTTATGGACTTCCCTCTGCTCTATTTCTGCAGTGGCATACCTCGTATCACCCGCGATTATATCGTCACCTCTCCTACAATTACTACAACTTCTATGAGAATCATTATATGAAGCGATTTAAGGCTTCACCACATTTATTTCCGCGACAAGGATTTTACAGATCTATAGAATATCATGTGATTAATAATCACCACGTCAACAACCGTGCACTGCAACGAATCGACCATCAGCGAGGACTGAATATCGTAAGAGCTCCTTCAGCCTATCAGTCAACAGGACAATCAAGCAGAGCGGTTGTAAACACGCGACGTAATTTCTCATCGCAACCGACCCAAGGGGTGAATAACAATCCGACTACTGCACCTCGAAGAGTTGATAGGCCAAGCAATTCCGTTGGTTCATCCTCCCAAAAATCTACTGCTCCGCAGAATTACAAAAGATCTTCAGGATCTGTCCCTTCACAGGTTGTGGCACCCAATAATTCACAATCGCTTAAGAGCTCAACGATTACACCTTCCACAAATACGAAATCAACAAATCGCAGACAATCCACCTCTAAAGTAAAGGGAACAAAAGACGAGGTAAAAAAAGAGAACCGAAAAGGGAGAGAGCGCTAAAGTTTAATAATAGAACGATAAAAACAACATAAAACTTGATTAAGATGAAAACAAATTACTTTAAATTAATGATGCCATTCGTGCTCCTGCTGAGCATGATCGCTTGTACTGGAATTCGGGTAACGACAGATTTCGATAAAAAAATAAATTTTTCGAATTACAAGACCTATAATTTCAGCAAAGAAGTTGACAAAGTCTCGTTAAATGATCTAAATCGCAGAAGATTAAAAGATGCAATTGCGCGCGAATTAGAGACAAAGGGGTATAAATTAGCTGACTCTCCAGATCTACTGGTGTCAACTTTTATAAAAGGGAAAACGAAGTATACTGCCATTGCGAACAATATGTCAATGGGTTATATGTACATGCGTCCTTGGGGCTCTTCAAGTACCTATATCGATGTTAATAAATCAATTGAGGGGACCTTATTTATCGACCTAATAGACGTTAACGAGAAAAAACTGGTCTGGGAAGGGGTTGCTGAAGGGCTTATGAATCCCCGAACGGACACGCGAGAGGAGAAAATAAATAGTGTTGTACAGTTAATATTTAAGAACTATCCGCACTAAGATTCAACACTTAAATCACAAGATCAAAGGCTGGAATTTCTCCAGCCTTTTTGCACATCCCTACTCAACCAAACGATTTCTCGTTTAATGAATTACTTCCGTTAAACCTTTAAGGACTAATAATGGTTATCTAGGTATAGGAATAGAAAAATTTCCTAATTTTGTGGTGCTCAAATTTTTAAATTTTATGACAGATAAGAAACTTCCATTTTCAAAACAAACATTAGAAAATATCATCGATAAATACCCAACTCCATTTCATATTTACGATGAAAAAGGGATGAGGGCTTACGCGAAACGTTTTGTTAAAGCCTTCGATTGGAACGAAGGGTTTAAAGAGTATTATGCGATTAAAGCGGCACCAAACCCTTACCTGATGAAAATCCTTCGCCAGGAAGGCTTTGGTATTGACTGTAGCTCGATTGCCGAGCTTGAGTTAGCTGAGAAAATAGGGATGAGCGGTGAAGAGATTATGTTCACCTCCAATGACACTCCTGCCTATGAATATCAAAAAGCGGTATCTATGGGTGCGATCATCAACCTTGATGACCTTGCACACATCCAATACCTTGATGAAAACATTGGCTTGCCAGAGTTAGTTTGCTGCAGATACAATCCTGGCTCACTAAAGGAAGGTAATGCCATTATTGGCCATCCAGAAGAGGCTAAATATGGTTTTACAAGAAGTCAACTTTTCGAGGGGTATCAAATACTTATCGACAAAGGGGTAAAACGATTTGGAATTCATACCATGGTCGCTTCCAACGAGCTTGACTCAGACTACTTTGGAGGTACAGCGCAAATACTTTTTGAACTGATTGCTGACCTATCACAGAAATTAAACATCACCTTTGAATTTGCGAACCTAGGCGGTGGAATAGGGATACCCTATAAACCAGAACAAAAAGAGGTTGATCTAGAGAAAATGAGCGCAGGGATTAAAGCTAATTATGATAAATATATTATAGGCAATGGACTGAAACCGATCAAGCTTTATTTCGAGTCAGGTCGTGCCATCACGGGTCCTTATGGCTATTTAATATCAAAAGTACTGCACATCAAAGACACCTATAAAAAATATGCCGGGTTAGATTCGTGTATGGCAAACCTTATGCGCCCAGCGCTTTATGGCTCCTACCACCACATTTCAGTTCCTGGTAAAGAAGAGCTATCGAATAAGATTATGTACGATGTAACGGGCTCTCTTTGCGAGAACAACGATAAGTTTGCCATCAACAGAGTGCTTCCTAAATTAGAAACTGGTGATATCGTGGTGATCCATGACACCGGTGCTCACGGTCATTCAATGGGCTTTAACTACAATGGCAAGCTCCGTTCAGCCGAACTTTTAATGCGCGAAAATGGGGATATTGTTCAAATTCGTAGAGCTGAAACTTTAGACGACTATTTTGTGACCCTTGATTTCAACGGAGTCCCAGCCTTTAAGGTATAACGAAGCCCAATCAGTACCATTTATTCTTGATAAACATGAAAGTTTGCGGTTTTAGCTTTGTCAAAAATGCAGTAAAATTCGACTATCCAATAGTCGAAGCGATAAACTCCATCTTGCCAATCTGCGACAAATTTATCGTGGCCGTAGGAGATTGCGATGACGGCACCCGTGAACTGATTGAATCCATTGGTTCCCCTAAGATTAAGATCATAGACACCATCTGGGATCCTAGTTTACGTGAAAAAGGTCGAGTGTTAGCTTCTGAGACGAATAAAGCTTTCGATGTGATATCAGATCAATACGACTGGTGTTTTTATATCCAAGGGGATGAAGTGGTGCACGAAAAATACCTTCCTGAGATTAAAAATTCGATGGAGAAATACCTTCATGACAAGGAGGTCGATGGGTTGATTATGCACTATACCCACTTCTATGGAACTTTTGATTATTTCGCCGATTCAAGACGGTGGTACCGAAGTGAGATACGCATCATTAAAAACGACAAAGGGATACGTTCGTGGAACGATGCGCAAGGATTTAGATGGAATAATGCCACCAAGCTCAAAGGAGTATTCATCGATGCTTGGATGTACCATTACGGCTGGGTTAGGCCCCCCAAATTAATGAAAGACAAACTTGATGGAGCCAAACAATATTGGTCTGTCAATTCAAAACATATTAAAACGATCGAGCAAGAATCGGCTGAATATCAGTACGAAGATGGCATCGACAGCTTAGAGAAATTCGAGGGAGACCACCCTCAAGTTATGCAGTCGCGCATCAACGAGCGGAACTGGCATCCTGAGCTCTCGATAAAAAAGAAAAAGCTCAATGGTCGCTATTATTTCTTATATTGGTTTGAGAAGATCTTTAACTATCGACCTTTCGAAAACAAACATTTCATTGAAGTTAAGCGATCATGATAACAACTAGTTTCCACGACGATCTAGCCAAAGCGGTTGAAGTACTAAGAGCCGGAGGAATAATACTTTATCCGACTGATACGGTATGGGGAATTGGCTGTGATGCCACGAATGCCAATGCGGTTAAGCGGATCTATGAGATCAAGCAGCGTGAAGACTCGAAAAGCATGCTCATCTTAATGGAAAATGCGAATCTATTAAACAGCTATATCACGGAAGTTCCTGAAGTAGCTTGGGATCTAATTGAAGTTTCGGAAAGCCCTTTAACCATTATCTATCCAGCAGCAAAAAATCTTGCCCCTAACCTCATAGCTGCTGACAAAAGCATAGGGATCAGAATTACCAGTGAACCATTTACACAGCAGTTAATTCAGCGTTTCAGAAGACCTATAGTCTCTACCTCTGCCAATATAAGCGGACAAAAGTCACCCCGGAATTTTGCTGAGATTTCAGCCGAGATAAAGGATAAGATGGACTATGTGGTGAACTACCGCCAAGGCGATTTATCCGAATCCGTCCCTTCAAGCATCATTAAATTAGGTGTGGGAGGTCAGATAGAAATCATCCGCAAATAAGACCTAATCTTTTTTCACGATTCCGGTACCTAAGATAGCCGTATCAACCAATGGCTGACCGCGATAGATAACATTTCCTGATCCAGCTAGTCGAGCGACTAAATTCTTAACCGCATGAACCATGCAGTTTCCTGAGCCACCGATCTTCACATTCACATCATTAGCGGGAAAATCAATCGCCTTAACATTACCCGATCCAGAAACGACAGCCTTAAATTCAGCAGCAGGAACGTTTCCAGACAATTGAACATTACCAGATCCAGAAATTGCGACTGACACTTTAGAAGAGTTCAATTCCAAGAATTTAATGTCTCCACTCCCACTGATTATTAAATTCAAGATTCTTGAATCGACCTTCTCATCGGCAGTTATTGAACCAGAGCCTAAGATCAAAAGCTCATCTATTTGAGGCATCGTGATATAAATATCAACCTTTCCAGGATTCCATTTATTAAACCAGGTATCACTAGGATATTTAACAATCAATTTCCGATTACTAACCTCTGTAATTAATTTATTTAGGGTACCCTCTTGACCCTTCACTTCAACATTTTGAACCTCGCCCTGACGCAGATGGATGTCTGCACCAATCTTCAGAGAGATCTCGGTAAAAGCAGATAGAGTTCTAGTCTGAGTTTTTTGTGCAAAAGCTCCAGTAGCTAGAATAAAAGCAAGTGACAGGGTAAAGAAAAATGTTTTCATAGTTTAACTATTTAAGTGAATACAACCAAAATGCAAAAATCAAGCCAAAAGGTACAAAACCGGATAATACTTTAATCCAAATAGATCTCAATTAGTCCATTGGGGCACTCTAAGTGAATCTCACGCGTTGTTTCATCGATTGAGACAATCACCTGATCCGATAATGGGATCATAATCTCCGCTTTGGGATGGGCGATGGTAATCACTAAGTTACCTGAGAAATCGTCGACTCGACTGATCAGCCCCAGTTCACCAAATTTCGAATCGAAAGCTGCCATTCCAACCAATACTGAGGCCACCCCTTGATCCTCAGAAGTGACAACTTCATTCTCCCAGACATACACTTTGCACCCCACAAGTTCTTTGGCTTGCTCAACAGATTCAATCAATTCAAGTTTGCAAATAGCACTCTCGTCGCTCCGATAGCGAACTCCTTCATCGTCGATAAAGAAAGGGACTAATCCACCATCGACATCGACAAAAAGGACTTCAAGATCCTCGAAAGTCTCTTCGAACTCCTTTTCAAATGCCAATATCACCTCCCCTTTCAAACCGTGAGGCTTTTGAATATATCCAACCTCTAAGCAGTCACTCTTATTTATTTGATCCATATACTAACAAAGTTACAAAAAAAGGGCGATGGTTTAAACCAACGCCCTTTATAATTATGATCTTAAAAGATAGAAATATCTCAAATTATTTCGCTTCTTCAGTTGTATCAGCTTCAGGAGCTTCAGTGGCTTCAGGAGCTTCAACTTCTTCTTCAGCAACAACCTCTTCAGGAGCTGCCTCTTCTTCTGTCACCTCAACTTCAGCTACTTCTTCAGCTACTTCTTCAGCCGCTTCAACTTCAGCTACTTCATCAGCAACTTCGTTTTCTTCAACTTCAGCAACTTCTTCTGTAACGTCTTCTTCTTCTTCGGCTTCTTCTTGTGCAGGCTTAGCTTCGGCAGCAGCTGCAGCAGCCGCATTTTTCTTCGCAATATCGACTATACGAGCCTCATTAATCTGAACTTCGGCCTTCAAGCGATTCTTTTTGTCCTCAACTACATTAGCAGCCAGACCATCTTTCTTCGCCTGAATAGAATTTTCTTTATCTTTTACCCAAGCTGCAAAGCGAACATCGACTTCGGCAAGATCAAAAGCTCCTTTTTTAACACCTTCTAAAAGATGTTTTTTCATCATTACACCTTTGTGCGATAAAATCGTACGACAAGTGTCTGTAGGCTGTGCGCCATTGTTTAGCCATGTAATGGCTTTATCAAAGTCAAGATCGATGGTGGCAGGATTAGTATTTGGATTGTAAGAACCAATCCTCTCAATAAACCTACCATCTCGTGGTGACCTGCTGTTAGCTACCACAATGTGGTAATAGGCATGTTGTTTACGGCCATGCCTTGCCAAACGAATCTTTACTGACATAACGTTTTACGTTGAAATTTATGTTTTTAAATTGACGGGCAAAGATACACTTTAAATCGGTAAAAAAAATAACATCGGAATTTTATCACCACACCTAATTTAGCTCAACTAGAAAATTATTGTTTTTGGCATAATTATTGCAATTAATTTAGCAGCAATTACAAAATGATTAACGCTATTTAGCGAACCTATTGCCTTTAAAAAGCTTTGGTTATCACCAACATTAATGACGGAAGAAAAAAAAATATATTATTATCTTTGACTCGATTTTTCAGTCGACCTAACAAGAAATTTAAATTACCTAAAAAACCTATCAATACCCAATCAACCATGAAACAACTTCAAACATTAGCAACTTGTCTAGTATTCATTATATTTTTCACTAGTTGTGAGAAGGCAACCGTAGTAAGTGTTGCTGCGGCGGATTCATTTATCAAAGTTATACGAAACCCCAGCGACACGAGTAAATTAGTATATGGCTTAGTAAACAGTGTATTTTCTTACAATACCATGATCTCTGCCAAAGTCGTAACCCCCGACAATGCAACCATCCAATTGATCGATTTTAGCAGTTCAGGTAATTCACTCTACAAAATGCCTTCTGATCTTGAGTTTACATCTACGGTACCAACTCCTGGCAATTATGCCTATACGGTAAATTTTAGAGATGGAGAAACTATAACTTATACCAATGCAGTCTCACCATCTACAATTACTCCGGTACAGATTGTTTCGCTTGTCAAATCGGCTGGCGCTGACTCGGTTATCGTTTCTTGGAAAGCGGTGACCAATGCACAAGCCTATTCTTTAAAAATAACCTGTGGTCCAACTCAAGTATACTACCAAAATCCATTTTCAGACACCAGTGGTAAATCCATCTTAAGATTAAGCTTTCCAATTGCAAATGCCATCTTTACCCAAAAAGGAACCTATACGTTTGAAATCGACGATCTTCTTTTTGAAACGTCAGAAATGACCACTATTCAATCTGTTGGGGCTGCAAAAAAAGACATTGTACTCTAATAGAGCGTGTAAAGAGCTGAAGTTTTATCACTATAAAATATCAATAAAGGAGAGTCGGATGACTCTCCTTTATTTTTTATCCTTTGGCCAAAGCAAACCTTTAGCCTTCAATAGGTTTAAATCATCACAGAATAGTTATCAACACACGAGTATTTACGGACAAATTTTTATATTTTTAACGATGCGAAAAACGCACGTTTAATTCATAACACTCGCATTTCCTAAAGAAATTTCAATCGTATGGCCTCATTCACTCATCTTCATGTTCATAGCCAATATTCAATCCTTGACGGTGCCGCAGCGGTTGTCGATCTGGTAAAAAAAGCCAAAGAAGATGGGATGACAGCACTAGCTCTGACGGATCATGGTAGTATGTTTGGGATCAAAGATTTTCACCAAACATGCAAAAAGTTCGGGGTCAAGCCGATACTTGGCGTAGAGACTTATGTCGCCTCACGAGGAATTCACTTCAAAGACAAAAACGAAAAAGAAGATCGATCAGGCGACCATCTAATTTTATTGGCCAAGAATGAAAAAGGATATCGCAACTTATTAAAACTGGTCACGATTGCCAATACCGAGGGGATGTATTACAAACCAAGGATTGACAAAAATCTACTCGAGAAGCATAGTGAAGGTTTGATTGTCTCTTCAGCCTGCATTGGCGGCGAGATACCTCAACATATCCTAAAAGGGAATATGGATGCTGCCGAAGAGGCCATACAATGGTTTAAAAATATCTTTAAAGATGATTTCTATCTGGAGATACAACGACATAAGACTGCCGAAGCGCATCTACCAACCGAGGTATACGACAGCCAATTAATCGTAAACAAGGAATTAATTCGACTTGGCAAAAAATACGACATCAAAGTGATTGCCACAAACGATAGTCATTTTACCAATGGTGAAGATGCCGATGCACACGACTTGCTGATTTGTTTAAATACAGGTAAAGACCTCGACGATCCATCTCGGATGCGCTACACTAAACAAGAGTGGCTTAAAACCACTGCAGAGATGAATCAGCTATTTGGCGATATGCCAGAAACACTAGCTAACACAGTTGAAATTTCTGACAAGGTTGAATTTTACGAGCTTGACTCAAATCCGATCATGCCAGAATTCCCTATACCACCCTCTTTTGGCACCATAGAGGAGTATAAAATTCAATTTCCGGAACAGGTTCTAATCAATGAATTTAAAGACCTTGCCACTAGAGCTGGGGGCTATGAAAATGCCCTTCGGGTCAAGTTTGAATCTGACTACCTTGCCCATCTGGTCTACAAAGGTGCCATACTTCGATATGGAGAGGAATTAGACAGCATAACCAAAGAGCGGATAGAGTTTGAGCTTGAAACCATTAAAACGATGGGTTTCCCAGGCTACTTCTTAATTGTTCAAGATTTCATCGCGGCTGCCCGAGAGATGAATGTCATCGTGGGACCAGGCCGAGGATCTGCAGCAGGCTCAGTGGTGGCTTACACGACGGGGATAACCAATGTTGACCCGATTAAGCACGACCTCCTATTTGAGCGATTCCTAAATCCTGACCGTATATCAATGCCCGATATAGACATCGATTTCGATGATGATGGTCGCCAGTTGGTCCTTAATTGGGTTAAGGATAAGTATAGTCGAGATAATGTGGCACATATCTGCACCTTCGGCACCATGGCAGCAAAAATGGCTATTCGGGATGTCTCACGCGTCTTAAAACTGCCCCTATCTGAAGCTGACCGTCTAGCCAAGATGGTCCCAGAAACACCGAAGATAACTTTAGCCAAGGCTTATCGCGAAAATCCAGCCCTTGAGGCGGAAAGGAAATCTCCGAATCCACTAATTATTAAAACGCTAAAGTTTGCAGAGACCCTCGAAGGGTGTATTCGGCAATATGGAGTTCATGCTTGTGGCATCCTAATCGGAAGAGACAAGTTAGATAACCATATCCCATTGATGCCGACCAAAGATGAAGATCTGCTGACCACACAATACGATGGTCACTTCGTAGAATCCATAGGCTTATTGAAAATGGATTTCCTCGGTCTTAAAACGCTATCAATCATTAAAGAGTGTCTTGAGAATATCGAATTATCAAAAAAAATAAAACTAGATATCGATAAGATACCATTCGATGACCCAAAGACTTTTGAGCTTTTCAGCAATGGAAACACCACGGCTATCTTTCAGTTCGAGTCAACAGGAATGAAGAAATGGCTTCGACTATTGCAACCCAGTCGATTCGAGGACTTAGTGGCCATGAATGCGCTTTATCGCCCAGGTCCTATGGATTATATTCCGAACTACGTGAATCGCAAGATGGGTCGAGAAGAGATTGTTTACGACCATCCGATCATGGAGCACTACCTTGCCGATACCTATGGAATTACAGTCTACCAGGAACAGGTGATGCTTCAGGCCCGTGCATTGGGACTTTTCACACGAGGCGAATCCGATTCGCTGCGTAAAGCAATGGGAAAGAAAGATCTACCGTTAATGGAGAAACTCAAAGCTAAATTCACAGAAGGGTGCAAGAATAATCCTGAATTTATGGAGGGTTGCAAAACAATAAGTAAGGCTGTGGATCTGGTGATTGACAAGATTTGGAAAGACTGGGAAGCATTTGCTCAATATGCATTCAACAAATCACATTCTGTTTGTTATGCCTATATCGCCTATCAGACTGGTTATCTTAAAGCCAACTACCCATCAGAGTTTATGGCGGCTGTATTGAGTTGTAACTTAACCAATGCCGATAAAATATCCATTTTCATGGATGAGAGTAAGCATATGGGGTTAGCCGTTATGGGTCCTGATGTGAATGAGTCGCGCTCAAATTTCTTTATCAATAAAAATGGAGGTCTTCGATTTGGACTATCAGCCATTAAAGGTGTTGGCGCAGGTGCTGTGGCCGACATTATAAAAGAGCGAGATGCGAATGGCGATTTCAATTCCATCTTCAACTTCGTAGAACGAGTAAACCTACAAACCATCAATAAAAAGAACCTAGAAGCACTAGCGATGGCAGGTGCATTTGATAGCTTTTCAAACATTTACAGATCACAATATTTTGGGGAGATGAGCGATGGAATAACCTTCATCGAAGCCCTCATTAAATATGGCAATCGCGTGCAAGGCGACAAACAGTCGTCTATGGCCTCTTTATTTGGCGAATTTCAAACCATAGAAGTCAAAGTACCTTCCATACCACTGGTTCCAGAATGGCCTAAAATAATGGCGTTAGAGAAAGAGAAAAATCTAATCGGCATCTACCTCTCGTCTCATCCATTAGATGATTACCAAGCTGAGATCAGAAGCTATTGCACCAAAGATGTTAACCTTTCTAGCCTCAACAATGAAATTGAAACCATAAAAAACAGGGAATTAACTTTTGTAGGTATTGTTACAGAGGTGCAAGAAGGGGTTACCAAAAATGGCAAACCCTTCTCCTCCTTAACCCTTACCGACTATTCCGACTCGTATAAGATGATGTTTTTCGGAAATGACTTTGTGAACTTTGGAAATTTCTGCAAGAAAGGGTTATTTCTACTCATCCGAGGTAAGATAGCGCCTCGCTGGCATGGTGGCGATCAGCTTGAATTCAAGGCGAGTAAGATCGAACTTTTGCAGGAGCTAGCGGAAAAAGCGGAAAGCATGAGAATAACAATTCAAGCCAAAGATTTGACACAAGAGTTAGTGCAGGAATTAGATTTAAAGCTCAATCAATCACCAGGTAAGACGTTAATAAAATTCGAAGTCTTTGATCCAACAACCAATATAAAGCTCTATCTTTTTTCACGAACTAGACGTGCTGGATTGTCAAATGAGCTAAAAGCATATCTGCAAAAAAATCCAGATATCGCGTTTACTATAAATTAATTCTTAAATTTGCAGAACCATATTATCTGACTTTTTTTTAATAATTTAAAATATTTTGCCATGGCTATTGAGGTAACAGATGAAAATTTTGATGAGCTGGTAATCCAATCTGAGCTACCAGTCTTGGTAGATTTCTGGGCAGAGTGGTGCGGACCTTGCAGAATGATTGGACCACTTGTTGCTGAGCTATCTGATGAATATGCAGGAAGAGCGACAGTCGTAAAAATGGATGTAGATTCTAATCCTGGCACTGCAGCTAAATTTGGAATTCGCAACATTCCAACTATTTTATTCTTTAAAAATGGTGAAGTTGCAGACAAACAAGTTGGTGCGGTACCTAAAACGATACTTGCATCTAAGATTGATGCCATGTTATAGAACACATAAATCAAATATTAAAAAAGGCATAAGACAAACTCTTATGCCTTTTTTAATATCACCTAGTCTTTAATCTCCAAACGACAGCGAATAGGAAAATGATCGGAAAGCTTAACCCGATCGCGTGCATAGCTGGAGACGGTAAACTTTGAATCAAAAAGCATATAATCGATACGAAACGAAGGGAGTTCGCCATTGTAAGTATTAGACCTCCACCACCCCGCCTCAACGAATGCATCTTTTAAATTACCCCGCACAATATGGTAAGCATACGAAAGCGGAGTATCGTTAAAATCACCACATACCAAAACTGGAAAAGGCGATTTTTGAATATGTTCAGCAACTCTTCGAGCTTGATAAGCACGCAACTCAAATCCTTTAATAAGCTTAAAACTAACTTTTCGAGCCTCCTTGATTTGCTCTCTATTGGGTGAAGATCCCAGATCATCGATAACAGAATAATCATCAGGGTCAATGGAATACGACTGCAGATGGCAGTTATAAACGCGTATTGTTTGTCGACTATTCACCTTTAGATCGGTAAACAGAACCAAATTGGATGTTCCTGGAAACCGAATCTCACCATGGTTGATAATTGGAAATTTTGAGAGTGTAATTAAACCTGTATGACCTCCATTCGAGGCTAATTGGTAAAAATCAACCGCTGGCAAAGCGGCCTTAAGTCCTTCCGGGCTTAGCTTACCCCCTTTGACAAAGATGGCCTCTTGCAAGCAAATTATTTCAGAGCCATGCGCCTTGAAATAATCAACAATCTTTGGAGATTTAACTTTTGAAGACCTAAGGTCTGATCGAAATCCATGCACATTAAAGCTTAGAACCTTAATGCCAGATCCGCCTGAACGAAGTTGAGGAAACAGCTGATAGGTATTCGTAAAATTGGTTAATCCTAATACTATGGCCAACAAAGAGATCCACAACCTTTTTGAGCGCTGTAAGCCCCAGAACACAACAAAGAAAATATTTAAGACTAAAAAATAGGGATACGCGAGACCAAAAAAGGAGATTGGCCAAAAAGAATCGGGTGGCACATAAGGGGCTAAATAAGCAATTAAAAGGAGCAGGACCGAACCCAGATTTAAGGCTAAGCCAAATTTTAGAAAGAACTTTTTCACCCTTCTACTTTTTTTGCCCCAGCTTAAACAATATTTCGCGCTCCTCGAAGGTCAAGCTCTCATAACCCGACTTACCAATCTTGTCTAATACCTGATTGACTTCATTTTGCTGTTGCTTCTTACTCCGATTGTAATCGTAATCGGGATTAGGAGAGGCATATTTAATCTTTAATTTCCGCTTTAATGCAAACCAAGAAAAGAGAGTATCAATAAGTCGATCAAAAGGACTAGTTAAATTCCTACCCGACTTTAACTGCGACATATAGATCCAGCCCCAAAGAGCTCCACCTAAATGAGCAAAATTACCACCTGCATTTTCTCCTGAAAGACTAATGACATAAAGAATTATACTGATCAACGCAATCCATTTTATGCGCACAGGGCCAATGAAAGCGAAGTGAATAATATGATTGGGGACATATACTGCACTTGCGATAACAATAGCGATCACAGAAGCCGAAGCTCCGATCAACTCGCTAGTAGCCAGCTTCTGTTGAAAGATTGGCAATCCATTATATGCGGCAAAAAATGCTAAGCCGCCAACTAACCCTCCAAAAATATATAGACTGAATAGTTTCTGCTGCGAATGATATTCCAAGAATATCTTTCCAAACCAATAAAGCCACAACATATTAAAAAGAATATGAAGAAACTCAAAATGGAGAAACATAAAACTAAATATCGTCCAGGGCCGAGAGAGAAAAAGCTCAAATGAAGCTGGTAAAGCTAGCCAGCTTAAAAGCCACGTACCATCAGCACCACTCAACGAATATCCAACAAAAACCAATCGAACCAGAATCCACAATGCAATGTTTACATAGATTAGTCTAGTCAGATAGGACCCATTCCTAAAGGAGAGTTTTATTTCGTCGAATATTCCCATCCGATTAGAAAAAGCTTTTAGTGTGTTTACTCCAATACTTCAAGAGGATAAACCCAAAGAGCATACCCCCCAAATGGGCAAAATGAGCCACGTTACTCTGTGCGCCCGACAATCCCATATACAATTCAATGGCACCATAACCCATTACAAAATACTTCGCCTTAATTGGCACAGGTGGAAATAGCAACATCAACTCGGTATTGGGAAACAAGTAACCAAAGCCAAGTAAAATACCAAATATAGCACCCGAAGCACCAACTGTAGGAATATCTATTTTCTCAAGCAATACCCGTTGAACTAATTCGATAGATTGCTGGGTATAACCAGCATTGGTAGGATTATCACCCCAGTTATTCACTAAATCCATGACCCAGTTCGCAGGATGAGCCAAATGTGCTTTTACAAATGAGGCCAACAACTCAGGAGAAGGAGTATTAACAAATGCTGCAACAGTTCGCTGCAAAGATGAAAGTTCAATATAGGTTACTAAAGAATGTAAAGCTGCTGCCCCTAACCCAGTCACAAAGAAATAGACCATAAACCGTCGAGGACCCCAGACCATCTCCAAAACCTTACCAAACATATATAGGGCGAACATATTGAACAACAGGTGCATAAAATCACCATGCATAAACAAATGAGTCACAAACTGGTAAGGCCTAAAATGGGCAGAACCTGGATAATGAAGTCCTAAAATCTCTGTCAGATCAATGCCAAGATTTAACAATGCATATTTGGCAAGAAACATAACCACATTGATCAGAATTAGATTCTTAACAACTGGAGGCATAGAAAATGGTGACGACTGATTCATAAATAAAACTGATTGTTAATGGTGTAAAAATAATGATTCGAGTGGATTGTTGGTTACTTCACAAATTTTTCGAAATCAGTAAAAGGAATGATCGATACAATAGATTTCCCAGAAGGGGAATAATTTGGCGTCTGACAAGCAAAAAGCTGATTAAAAAGCTCTAAGATCTCCTCATTTTTTAGAGCCACTCCATAATTAATGGCTGACGACTGACAAAGCAACAAGGCCAAATAATCCTTAAGCTCATCCTTGACATCTAAAGGTTTATTTTTAAAATCCTCAATTAGTTTCTGCACTAACTCTTCTGCATTTAAATGACTCAGTAGTGCTGGAACCCCATCAACATAAACCACTTCTGCTTCGTCGTGACGAAGCTCAAAACCCAACATCTTAAGCTCCTGATCAAGGACGACTAAAATTTCCTTGTCGACCGCATTCAGCTCTAAGCACGCAGGAAAAAGCTGACGTTGACTAACAGCCAAATGATGATCAATCGATCTTAAAAAGTCTTCATATAAAATTCGCTCATGTGCTCGTCGCTGATCAATCACCATTAACCCTGATTTCACGGGAGTTAAGATATATTTGTTCTTAAACTGCAAAAAATTATGATGCTCAACAGTCAGCTCTTCATTCGTAAAAGTCTGCTGTTCAGCCTCAATCTTATCATAAGAAAAAGGAGTACTCAAACTTTCGGTAGATAAGTCAGAACCGCCATCACGTTCAAATCCACGATAAAGCGCTTGCCAATTTTCGTTATTCTGCTCTTCCCGATAGGTTGGGGCACTCTTATAACTACGATCGAAGCTTTGTGATTGTTCGAATGGATTAAAGTTCGGGTTCACCCGAATCTCTGGCTCAACAAATCGACCACTACCACCATGACTTATGGGAATATCGATAGAGCCCGACTGGTCGAAATCGATCGATGGCATAAGGTTAAACTTCCCTATTGCCTCGCGCAAGGAAGCTTGAATGATGTGCCAAGAAGAGCGCTCATCTTCAAACTTAATCTCTGTTTTTGTTGGATGAATATTGATATCAATAGTCGATGGGTCGACCTCGAAATACAAGAAATATGAGGGAAAAGTATCAGGAGGAAGGATCCGATCATAAGCCTGTTGGACAGCCCGATTGAAAAATGGATGTTTCATAAACCGTCCATTGACAAAGAAAAACTGTTCGCCTAAAGTCCTCTTGGCTGTCTTAGGCTGACCAATAAATCCAGAAATCTGAATCAGTGAAGTTGTAGTATCGACAGGGATCAGATTCTGATTCATATTTTTGCCAAATAGCGAGACAATTCGCTTCCGTGTATTCTCAGATGGCAAATTATAGACCACTGAATTGTTGTGATACAACGAAATGGCTAATTCTGGATTTGCCAGTGCAATTCGCTGAACTTCAGTGATAATATATTTTAATTCAGAACTATTTGATTTTAAAAATTTACGCCGAGCAGGGACATTAAAAAAGATGTTCTTAACCGAGAAGTTTGTCCCTTCAGCACAACTGTCAGGTTCCTGTTTTTGAATGGTAGACCCCATAATATGAATAAAGGTCCCAAGTTCTTCCCCATGTTGACGCGTGCGAACTTCAACATCTGCCACTCCAGCTATAGAAGCCAAGGCCTCTCCCCTAAAACCCATCGTTCGAATAGCAAAAAGATCATTCGCCTCGCGAATTTTAGAGGTGGCATGGCGCTCAAACGACATCCGAGCATCCGTTGGCGACATCCCCTTGCCATTGTCGATGACTTGAATTAAAGTCCGACCAGAATCTTTTATGTTAATCGTGACAACGGTTGCACCTGCATCGATTGAATTTTCGACGAGCTCTTTAACAACAGAAGCAGGACGTTGAATAACCTCACCTGCAGCAATCTGATTGGCCACCGAATCAGGTAACAATTGAATGATATCTGGCACTATAAACTTCTTTTATTGAATTAATCGACTAACGCTTCTGTTTGAATAACCCGTTGAACGGTTCACAAATATAGCGCATATTTTGTGTCCACTAAAATCTGAATGCGATTATATCAAACCTTTAGAGGTTTATCAAAATAACACCACCACCCCATCGACCTTAACCTTGCCACAATCAACCCAAGAAATATTAAAAAGCAAAATCCTACACCGCAATTAACAAATCAGAAAGGAATTTAAATTCATAACATTCAACGCATTAATCCATAAAATTGTCGTAAATTCAAGTACAACGATTAAAACCCTCTGAGAATGCTGGTGAAAACTTACGGCAGTGCAGTTCATGGTATCGATGCAACTACCATTACCGTTGAGACTGATGTGTCTCGAGGCATCCGTTTTAATCTTGTTGGACTGCCCGACAATGCCGTTAAAGAGAGTCAACAACGGATCGATTCAGCCCTTCGGTTTATTGGATATAAAATACCTGGAAAGAAAGTGGTGATCAATATGGCTCCTGCCGATATCCGCAAAGAGGGCTCAGCCTACGATTTACCGATTGCCATTGGCATCTTAGCAGCTTCAGAGCAATTTATCGCGATCGACCTCGGTCACTATGTGATGATGGGGGAACTCTCACTCGATGGAGGTCTGCAACCTGTTAAAGGGATTCTCTCGATCGCCATACGTGCTCGCGAGGAGGGTTTTATCGGGTTTATACTTCCCAAACAAAATGCCCGGGAGGCTGCAGTAGTCGACAAACTAAAGATTTATGGCGTAGAGACCCTAAAAGAAGTTATTGATTTTCTTTCAGGCAAGCTTTTACTGCAACAAACGATTATCGACACGCGTGAAGAGTTCAAAACCAAGGTCTCCAATTACGATATCGACTTTGCCGACGTGAAAGGCCAGGAGAATGTCAAGCGCGCTCTAGAGATCGCCTCGGCTGGAGGTCATAACTTAATCATGATAGGGCCACCGGGTGCAGGCAAGACGATGTTAGCCAAACGGATACCAACGATTCTGCCACCTTTCACCTTAAAAGAGGCCTTAGAAACAACGAAGATTCACTCGGTAGCCGGTAAAATTGAGCGCGAAACCTCGTTAATGACTTTACGTCCATTTCGAAGTCCTCACCACACGATTTCTGATGTAGCTCTTGTTGGAGGCGGCACAAACCCTCAACCTGGTGAGATCTCGATGGCGCACAATGGTGTACTATTCCTTGATGAGTTGCCCGAATTTAAACGAACGGTACTCGAAGTTTTGCGCCAACCCCTCGAAGACCGCTTGATAACCATTTCAAGAGCCAAATTTTCGGTCGAATATCCAGCTAGCTTTATGCTTGTCGCCTCGATGAACCCCTGTCCGTGCGGATTTTACAACCATCCCACGAAGCAATGCCTTTGTGGACCAGGGATTGTGCAGAAATACCTCAGTCGAATATCAGGTCCATTACTCGATCGCATAGATATCCATCTGGAAGTTGTTCCCGTACCCTTTAATGAACTCACCGAGATGCAACCAGGTGAAAAAAGTGAGGTGGTCCGTCAACGGGTCATTAAGGCGCGAGAAATACAGCGCGAACGGTTTATGAACACTGAGATTTATTCCAATGCCCAGATGAGCACCAAGCTATTACATCAACACTGTGCCATTGACCAAGTAGGAAATTTACTTTTAAAAAATGCGATGGAGAAATTAGGGCTATCAGCCAGGGCATACGACAGAATATTGAAAGTCGCACGAACTATTGCCGATTTAAATGGATCACCTGATATTCAAGCTGATCATCTTGGAGAAGCTATTCAATACAGAAGCCTAGACCGGGATGGATGGGGAGCATAAAATCCAATTAAGCATCATCAATTTCTAAAAAAAAAATGGTTACTTTGATCTTCAATTCTAAGTTGTTGTTAATTGAAGTAAAATACCTACTATGTCAGATAAATTTTCAGATCCAATTGGACGTCTAATGGGATTGCGTTACAAATCGCACCCTTGGCATGGGGTCCACATCGGTGATCATGTACCGGAGAAAGTTACGGCCTTTATCGAGGTAGTACCAACAGATACGGTTAAATATGAAGTTGATAAGGATACTGGTTATCTGAAAATCGATCGTCCACAGCAATATTCCAATGTTGTCCCTGCCCTTTATGGCTTTATTCCTCAGACTTACTGCGGTAAAAAAGTTGGTAAATTCTGTATGGATAAAACAAATCTTAAAGGGATCAAAGGCGATGGTGATCCTCTCGACATCGTAGTGCTAACTGAAAAATCTATTTTCCATGGAGATATCTTAGTCACTGCCCGTCCAATTGGTGGTTTCCGAATGCTTGATGGAAACGAAGCGGATGATAAGATTATTGCGGTGCTAAATAACGATTTTGTCTATGGCCATTTTACTTCTTTAGCTGATGTACCAGAGAGCATTATCACCCGACTAAGACATTACTTCTTAACCTATAAAGATCTTCCAGGAGAAGAGAAGAAATCGGTCATCACCCATATTTACGACCGCGAAGAGGCCTATGAAGTGATTAACCATTCGATTGACGATTACCATACCCGTTTTGAGAACCTGGGTAAAATGCTAATCCTTGACGAATAGTAGATCTTAGCAAACACGGAGAAAGAGATCTTGAGACAGAATTAGAAAAGGGGGAAATTAGATTCTTTTCAAATCAATATTAGAGTAGCTGAAGTTATTCTTCTCATCAACCATATCTTCTTGGGATACAACGTTCCACTCCTTAAAATTAACCGAAGGGAAGAACGTATCACCTTCAAAATCCTGGTGAACCATCGTCAGATAAAGTGAGTTTGCCAAGGGATAAAACTGACGGTAGATCTCGCCACCGCCGATCACAAAAACTTCTGATTCTCCCTTCACAGCCTCAAGAACCTCTTCGATAGAGTGATAGGTTTCACACCCTTCAAATCGAATAGTATCTCCTTTAGTCAGTACAATATTCCGTCGATTTGGGAGTGCCCCGTTGGGTAAGGATTGAAAAGTTTTCCGACCCATGACGATGGTATGGCCGGTGGTAATTCGTTTAAACCGCTTTAAATCACTCGGAAGATAAAACAACAACTCATTATCCTTTCCAATAGCCAGATTCTGAGAAACAGCAGCAATGAGGGCAATATTGGAATTAGAGCTGCTCATTGGATTAAATAGAGACCTCTCCTTTGATATGCGGATGAGACTGGTAATTGACTAATTCAAAATCAGCAAACGTAAAATCAAAAATAGATTTTACCTCCGGATTTATCTTCATCGTGGGAAGGGCCATTGGAGTTCGCGAGAGTTGAAGATCTACTTGTTCCAAATGGTTGTTGTAGATATGTGCATCACCAAAAGTATGGACAAAATCGCCAGCCTCTAGACCTGTAACCTGAGCTACCATCATGGTAAGCAAGGCATAAGAGGCAATATTAAAGGGTACACCCAAGAAAATATCGGCACTCCGTTGATAAAGTTGACACGATAGTTTCCCTTCATTAACATAAAACTGAAATAACAAATGACATGGTGGAAGTTTCATCTTATCGAGCTCCCCCACATTCCAAGCGCTAACAATTAATCGTCTTGAGGTAGGATTAGTTTTTATGTCATGTATTAGCTGTGTGATCTGATCCACAAATCCGCCTTCAGGAGTAGGCCAAGAACGCCATTGATATCCATACACATGACCTAAATCACCGTTCTCATCGGCCCATTCATTCCAAATCCGAACCCCATTATCTTGAAGGTATTTGATATTGGTATCGCCAGCCAAGAACCACAACAACTCGTGAATAATGGACTTTAAATGTAGTTTTTTCGTGGTAACAACCGGAAAACCATCGGCAAGATTAAAACGCATTTGATAGCCAAAAACACTCTTTGTACCGGTCCCTGTGCGATCTGGCCGTGGACGACCATGTTCAAGGACATGGTTTAATAGATCAATATATTGTTTCATATTAAGCTTTTCTATTATTGATCTCGTCTCTTATCTCAGAAGCCTTCTCATAATCTTCATCACTAATTGCCGCATCAAGTAATTCATTTAACTCCTCGATAGAACTATCGGAGTAATCGGTTGAGTTAGACGTTCCCTTTCGAATAAAATCGGTCCCTTCAAAATCCTCCGTTAAGTCTCCCGACTCATCAAAATCCATTATTATTCCAGCCTTATCGATTACTTCGTCTGTGGTGTAAATCGAACACTCGAAACGAAGAGCCAAAGCAATGGCATCAGAAGTCCTGGAGTCAACCCGAATTCGATTAGAACCCTGTTCACAAACGATCTCGGCATAAAAGATCCCCTCCTCTAATTTATGAATAAAAACCTCTACAATCTCAATATCAAACGCCAAGGCGATATTTAAAAACAGATCGTGAGTCAACGGACGAGGTGGCTTTAATCCTTCAAGCTGTATGGCAATAGCCTGTGCTTCAACAGCTCCAATAATAATCGGAATTCTACGCTTGCCATCAACCTCCGACAAAACCAAGGCATAAGCTCCAGTTTGAGTCTGACTATACGATAAACCAAGAATATTTAATTTTACTTTTTTCATCCAGGAAACAAGGTAGATCTATTAAACAACAAATATAAAAATACTTTTACTGGAATCTTAGTCTATTGCAACAAAAAGCAATCCAAAGGACAATTTAAAAGAGGCAATCACTGCACGCAAAGGCGATACATACGAACTCCTGCCCAAAAGCCAAAACAAGGGTTAATCGTTCAACTAAAAAATAATTAAATATTCTATTGGATTAGTAAAAATATAATTAGACATTTGTCTAAATATACAATCAAAATTACGTGAATACTTTCTTTAAAGCTTTAAATGACCCTACTCGGAGAGAGATCCTTGAGTTATTAAATAAGGGGGACCTGACCGCAGGTGAGATTGCGAAACAATTCAGCATGACCAAGCCCAGCATTTCCCACCACCTCGATCTTCTCAAGCAAGCAGGATTAGTGGTCAGTAGTAGGCAAGGCCAATATCAGAAATATTCAATTAACACCACCGTTTTTGATGAGTTAGTAAAATGGATGATTCAATTTAAACAACGAAAACATGAAAAATAGAGATTTAAAGCAAGAGATAACCCTTTTAATTTTAGCGTTAGTCCCCATTGTTTATCTGTTCATCAATTGGAATGCACTACCAGAGCAGATGCCCATCCATTTTGATTTAAATGGCAAGCCAAATGGCTATGGCTCGCGGTATACTTATCTAATATTGCCGTTAGGAATCTACCTATTGATGTTCGTCTTGCCGCTAATCGATCCGAAAAAAGCGAACTACGAAATATTCAGCCAAAGCTATTTTAAGCTACGGCTCATTCTAGGTATATTTTTTGGAATGATGACTGGTTTAATTATTTACAATCAACTTCATGAAGTTCAGAATATGAAGTTATTCACCTCCAACTTAGTCTTCTTTTTATTTATGTTATTAGGTAATTACCTTGGTACGATTAAGCCAAATTATTTTGTAGGGATTAAAGTGCCTTGGACCTTAAATAGCGATGAAGTCTGGGCTAAAACGCATCGCATGGCAGGGAAACTTTGGTTCTGGTGTGGATTATTGGGGGTTATCGTCTCCTTAATTTTCAAAGATGGATATCCAATTTTAGTAGCTGTTATCCTTATTTGCTCCTTTGTACCTATCATTTATTCCTACGTCATCTATCAGAAAATTGCAAAAAACATCAAAGATCAATAGGAGCTCACCAAGTACAAATCAATAATTCCACGACCCATGAAAGCAATTTTTGTTTTAATTCTTGCAATCATATTCTTAAAACAGCACCTTTAGATCGCAATTTAAATATTGCAACATATATGAATCCTACCCTACCAATTAATAAAGAGTTGATGGAGCAAATTACCCTATTTATCAAACAATAGAAAGCTCTAAAGTAGATAGATAGGTCTGATTTAGGACACGGCGTATGATGCGGCTAAATGCCCAAGGATAATAGATCCCTAAGGTTACAAGTGTGAGTAAGATCTGGCCCCAGATAAACAAGAAGTCACTCCATAAATGCCCATCATAGCCAACAATTAGCTGTTTACCATCCACGATATTGCTCTTGGTATGCTGGGTAAAATAACGATAAAGTCGAAGGTAAGCCATCGGGAAATAAATACCCAAAGTTAAGACCGCAAGAACAAGTTCACCAGCAATTCGACCCGTGGCTGGGAAGAATTTTGTCTCCCATTTAATCATGTAATTTTTATACCGAATATCTACCAACCATTTATAGATTAAATAGATATTTGGAGCTAAAGCAAACATCACAATAATCTGATAGATCCAAAGGTCGATGTTCGAATTAAGGATGCTAAATAAGATAATACCTAGGACCAAAAATGGGATAAATATGGTAAGAGTAAGGGTTAGAAACAGTCGAGTTCCCTTACCTCTAAAAGCAAATTTATGAGAGTTATAAACTACACCATGAACAAAAAAGCGGTGTAAATTTCGGATAAACCAAGGGATATAAATGCCAATTGAAATAATTGACATCATAATACCCGAGATTACAATACCGATATATTTGTTAGGATGATAATCAACAGAAAGTCGAACCCCATTGTATTCCAGACTCTGAACGACCAGTTTAACCATATAAAAAAGGAAGACAAAGGCCATTGAAACGACACAAAGCAAGTAGATAAAAAACAGTTTTGAAGGTCCTTCAGGTGAAACCTCAATTGCTGTAAGTGAAGCCATCTCACCTTGAAGCAAGTAATAGGGGATCATAAAGAAAAAGATGAAAGCGATCCACACAGGCAAAAACTGACTCCCTTTGAGTGTAAAATTCAAATAGCGCTTCATTAATTCGGAACTATAAGCTATTAATAATTGAGATATGACTTGAAATATTAGAATTCGATAACTACAGGTTGACCTATCAAAATCCTGGGGATAAAATTACAAAGTAAAATTGAGAATAAAGGTAGTAAACCATAATCTTTAGCAAAGACTTAACAATTATAGGTTAAACGGAACACGATCAAGATTATCTACTCAAAGCTCTTTCGTGTTTAACAAGCAGTACCAGAAATAGGAATCCGATCAAAAAGAATACCCCAATAGATAAAACGGAATAACGCATACTTCCAGTCCACATCTCAATAAGTCCAAAACTAAAGGTTCCAGCAACGGTGGCCATCTTCTCCATAACGTCGTAGAAACTAAAAAATGAGGTGTGATCTTTCGTTTCAGGGAGCATTTTCGAATACGTTGAACGTGCCAACGACTGCGACCCACCCATGACAAGACCAATAAAAAGTGCGGCCACAATAAATCCGACTGCATTCTGTATCGTAAAAGCATACAGACAAATCAAGATCCAAATAAAGACAGAGACCAGTAAAGCCTGAACATTCCCTATTCTGCCAGATAGTTTAGCAAACAGCCAGGCACCTAAAATCGCCACCAGTTGAATAATTAAAATAGTTGGGATCAGGATATCATCCTTTAATCCCAACTCCTTTTCACCAAATGAAGCAGCCATAAACATGGTCGTCAAAATCCCCATCATCAGGAAGAAAAATGCAATCAGAAAAACACTTAACCGAAATGATTTCTTGACTTTAATAAATACCGCTTGCAATTCACGATACCCATGGAGCCAAACATGATTACGATCAATATTTTGGCCATACACGTACTTCGGCAGTTTTTTAAATGTGAGTGAAGAAAAACCAATCCACCAGAGGCAAACGGTAATAAATGCGATCCGAGGTGGCAGATCCGATTGAGTAGAGAGTCCGACCCATTGAGGCTTCATGATCAACAGCAAATTAAACAGGAGCAAGATCACCCCACCCAGGTAGCCCATCGAATAGCCTCGGGCACTTATCCGATCTTGGTCTTCAGGCTCCGCTATGACAGGTAAAAAGGAGTTATAAAAAACGATACTACCGCCGTAACCAATGGTGGCAAGGGTAAAAGCAATAATCCCAAGTTCAACATGGCTGGAATCAAAAAAGTAAAGTAATCCACATCCTGCTGCCCCAAGGAGGGTAAAACCACGCATAAACGCTTTTCGTCTTCCAGAGTAGTCTGCAATAGATGAAAATATGGGGGATCCCAATGCGACTAAAAGATAGGCTACCGAGATAGCCCACGAATAAAGCACAGTATTGACAACTTTAAAACCAAAGAAATCAACGATAAAGTCAGATCCATGGCGTGTGACGGCATTGTAATAAATCGGGAAAATGGTCGAGGCAATGGTCAACTGATAGACAGAGTTGGCCCAATCGTACATCACCCAAGCCTGAATAACTTTAGGATCACCTTTTTTTAAAACGTTATTTTCTTTTGAAGTCAATGGCTTAATTCTTGAAGTTAGTTCTCTTTATCGAATTCTATTCCCTTCGAATATTCAACCTGATAGACACCATTTTCATCGGTATAGATCATGTAGGCTGCAAGTTCTGGATGTTGTTTAAGGACTTTACGTGCCCCTTCGAGACCTAGCACCATCAAAGGTGTATCATAACCGTCGGCGGTTAGTGCATCAGCAGCAATTACAGTAACGCTTAGCAGACTGTTTTTGAAGGAATAACCGGTATGAGGATCGATGATATGGGAATATTTTTTGCCATTCTCTTCAAAATATTTACGGTAGTTGCCAGAGGTGGTGATTGCTCTATTGTCAATTAGGATGATACTCTGTAGACTTTGTCCAGGAATAGATGCCCCTTCGGCCGGACGATCCAGTCCAATACGCCATCGGCCGCCCAACGAATTTTTCCCTTTGCTCCTCACCTCTCCACCGATCTCAACCATGAAATTTTTAATGCCATGCGACTCCAGATATCGAAATAGCAGATCTACCGAATAGCCTTGAGCAATAGAGTTTACATCAAGTTTAATACCAGGATTAGATTTTATGATTTTTCGGTTTTCTAATCTCACTTTATCCATTCCAACAAATTGAAGCAGACTATCGACGCGAGCAGGGGTCATTTTAATCCGACTTTCGGGACCAAAACCCCACGCATTCACCAACGGACCAACAGTCAGATCGAAGGCACCATTAGTCTGTTTATGAATCTCGACTGACTTATCATACAGCTCGATAAACAGGTCGTTTAAAACAACCGAAGTGTCATTTCGATTAATGCGAGAGATGAGCGAGTTCGGAATATAGGCGGAGAATGTTAAGTCGATAATTTGAAGCAAGGAGTCGACCGTAGGTTTGAAATCCTGATCGGCCAAATCTTCGTAGGTAATGTGATAAGTAGTCCCTTGAGTTAGACCCGAAATCTTCCGAAAAACGGACGGTTTTTCTTCAGTACAACGAACTAGGATGAGCACAAATAAAATGAAAACAAACAAATATCTCATTACCGTTTAGATATAAAAGCTCAAAGGTAAAAAGATCTAGTTATAGCCAGGATAAACCGATTGTTTTTATTGAAAAATATGACTTATTTCATGTACAAAAGGGTGAAATAATTCAATAATTAGAGTATTTTTAAACCAACAAAAACCTAACATAGCAACTGACAACTTATAGTATATGAAAACGATTGTAATTATTGATGACGACCTTAACTTAGCAGAGATTCTAAGCGAAAAGATCAAATTTATAAAGGGATACAATTGCATCGGTATCTTCCCTGGTCCTACCTCTTATTTAGCGAATAATCTCAAGGCTGATTATATTTTACTGGATATCTTAATGCCTGACATGAGTGGACTCGATGCCATTCCCTTAATTATAGAACGATTTCCAGAAACGAATATATTGATTCAAACAAGTGTCGATGATACAGATGCCTTGTTTACAGGATTAAAACTTGGTGCAATAGGTTATATCTACAAAGGTTCAACTCAGTCTGAGCTAGCTGAAATATTCGAAATTACCCAAGCTGGAGGTGCATTTATATCACCTAATATAGCTCGCAAAATGGCAGAGTTTTATCATTCTACAAGAACTTTAACGGAAAGTGTAACCAGTAGAGAGAAGGATATTATCGATGGGATATTAGAAGGATACAGCTATAAAATGATTGGTGACAAATACGCCATTTCGATTGATACGGTGAGATCACATATTCGAAATCTGTACCAGAAACTGAGCATCAACAGCAAAGCTGAGCTTTTTAATCTAATGCGGAAATAGGTAAATTGCTCAACTACACTTATTCTGATTTACTAAAGCCACCTTTAATAGAGCTGAAGATCTGATTACAATACAGTTACAATATAGTTACACATCAATATGCGACTATAAACTAGGTTGTCATTAAAAAAAATGATTTAATTTTATCGCCGAATTAAATCCAAACCAAATAAACCCCGAAGGTTTAAAATTATCGAATCAATCAAGAATCATCAGTTAAGGATCTTTTTTCTCAATTTTCAGATTACAGCCTAATAAGGTATTTTAATATTTTGCAGTAGTAACAATGTCATTGGACGCATGAAAAAATCAGAAGGTCAAAGCGATTCTCATCAAGAGAAAGTTCTTAACTTAATCGATTCTGGAGATACCTATTTTACCGTAGATATTGCGAAAAAGGTTAACGCATTTTACAAAGCGCTAAAAATTATCAACGAAAATCTCACCATTAGAGAACAACGGATAGTTTGGTGTGTGATGGATGGCATGAGTTATGAGCAGATAGTGGAGGATCTATGTATTGCGGAAGGTGACTTCAATGATGACATTCAAAGTATTTACAAAAAACTCAGCATCAATAACGAATCGGAACTTGCCAATCTCCTAAAGAAAAAAGACCTCTTTGGATCTCGATTTTAAAAAAATCGAACCGTTTTTATCTCAAAACACAAGATGAAATTCGGCATCTTCCTATTTTAACAGATTAAATAGCTCAGCTTTACTATTTATCTTAAGCTTCTGGTAGATATTCTTGATGTGCATCCTGACTGTATTTATGGCTATAGAATGTCTAGCAGCTACTAACTTGTAGCTCAACCCATCTAATATCCCTTTAGCAACATCCTGCTCTCTACTTGTCAATGTGTTTATTATACTGTTCGAAGAGGAGAAAAAATCAAAGACTTTTTTGGCGATCTCTGGAGTCATAAAGGCACCACCTGATCCAATCATCTTTAAAACATGGTTTAAATCCAGACCGATACTACTTTTTTTAATATAGCCTACTGCACCAAGTTTTAAAGCCATAAATACCGAATCTAAATCATCGACACTGGAATTTATAATAATATTTGCATTTGAATACTTCTCTAAGATCAATGGAATGGCATCGAGGCCATTCATCTCAGGCATGATGATATCGAGCAAGACAAAATCAGAAGGTATGTCTTGAGCTAAAAAAGAGAGAGGGCCAACAAATTTATTTAAACAAACAAAGCCATCGAGACCATTAATTTGATCTTCAAGAATTTCAGCAATCTGATGATCATCCTCAATTACAACGACAGTTTTCAAAATAGAGTTCGATTAAGTTTAAAATAATAGCTAGACCAGGTATGATTTGAAAGTCGAACTATTAGGTTGTTAAAAGTACAATTCCACCCTTAAAACACACTATAAATTACTAAACACCACATCTTTATGCGATTAAAAATCTTGGAATTAGACAAAAAATCGATTGAGTAAGTTTTGTGGGCACAACAATTTTAATGAGTTTTGCAGCAATAAATAACCCATCTATTCATTTTTGCTCTATAGATGTGACAATGCAGGATCCGAGGGTAAAAAATGACTTAACTCTAATAAAACAGAATAAAAATGAAAATTAAATTATTGATTTTATTCACGATACTTCCATTCTTACTGAGTGCGCAATACCAGATTAAGTACAATGTAAAAAACTGCAAAGACAGTATAATCTATTTTAAAGGCTGTGTATTTGACGACAATAATTTCATCCCTAAGGATACAATAAAAAGCTATCAGAAGAATTTAAAGAGCACCAGTCTTAAGCCTATTGTTGGAGGGATCTACTATTTACAATTCCCTAAATCTAAGTTGAAAATTTATTTCACTTTAGCCAACAGAGACTCGCTGACTTTTAGTTTCTCTGGAGATAAACCTCTTGAGAATATTAAATGTTCAAACAAGTCAAATCAACTATTTTTCGCATATCAACGCTTAGAGGAGAAATTTAGCACTGTAGATTCAATTTACAAGCAACTACAAACCTCGCGGAAATTTAGCATTTCCCAAAGGGAGGTGTTTTATAAAGAGAAAAGAGATTCACTTTATAATTTTAGAAGCAAAGCCCTAAAAATTTTAAAACCCAGTGACATTTTAGCTGAGCATTTTAAGACCCTCAACACCCTGGATGAATATGTCCCAAGTAAGATTGATTACGAGTCGCGGAAAAAATTCCTTGACAAGTTTAATCTCAATGAGCCCAATCTGCTTTTCACCACTTCTTTTAAACCTATTCTTACGGAGTATCTATCCTCGTTTCCACAATCGGCTGACTCCATTACAAAAGGGATGGATGAAGTTTTAGCTAAAGTAGATTGCAAAAGTAAAGCCTACCCTTTTGTATTCGATTTCTTTACTAAACTTATGCGCAATAGAAACATATTAAACAATACTGATGGATATGTTTATTTAATTGAGAAGCACCTTAAAAATGGGAAATGCAAACTTGCAGATGCAAAAAAAGCAAAAGAATATCTCGATCAATACTCCAAAATTGCAGCTTTAACGAAAAAAGATACATGTTTTAATATTGTTCTTAATGACACACTCAATGCACCACAGGACCTACATCTCTTTGCTAGAAAGTTTGATTACACCGTTGTCATGTTCTATGACCCAGACTGCGATCATTGTCAGGTGGAGGTACCTAAAATGGATTATGAAATCTCAAGAATTGAAAAGATCTTGAAAATAAAGATTGGAAAGTATGCCGTTTGCAATGCACCAGGAATATCGAAAAAAAAATGGAGCGATTTTATTCTAAAGTATCAGCTTAAAACTAACTATGTACACGTTTCCATTCCTGCCAACTCAAAAATCCAGGAACATTTCGATGCCTACACCAATCCTGTTTTTCATCTAATTAACAAGAACATGATATTTGAATCGCAAAAAATTAGTTCGGTATCGTTGCCTAAATTTTTTGCCACACAACATTAACAGATTATTTATTCAATACTTTACCATCTGAGAAGTCACCTATCTTCTGCTTTACAGCTTCGCCTCTCAACAAACCAGGTATAAAGATCTCGGTTCGGCGATTTTCTCGCTGTTGCTCTGGTGTTAACTCCATGTTGTTTGATGACTTATTGACAGGTTGTGACTCACCATACCCCGTTCCCGATATCCGTGAACGGTCGATACCTTTTGAAACTAGGTAATCAACAGCTGCATCGGCACGCTTTTGGGATAGTATTTGATTAGAATGTTTTGATCCTCTGTTGTCCGTATGTGAGCTAAGTTCAACTTTAATTTCAAGATTTTCTTTCATCAAGGTCACCAACGGATCTAGTTCTAGAGCAGACTGAGGCAAGATGTCCCATTTATTATAATCGTAATAGATATTGCGCAAAACAATCTTTTCATTAACCTGCAGATCCATATAAACAGTATCTCTACTTACCTTGCCTGGCTTTGAGTCATCAATAACTAAGCGCTGGTCTTTATCCTTATAACCGAATGCCACCACAGCAACATGGTTAACAAGTTTATTATCGAGAACCGCGGTCACAACTCCATCAGAAGCCGTAAAAGATTTATTCCCATTCGAGTAGTTAACAGATGCTATTGCCAATGGTTTTCTAGACTTAGAATCCACAACAACCAGTATATGCTGATAATATATCTTAACTTGAGGTGGGATAAACTTCTCGAAATTTAGCTTATAAATATCATCACTACCAATGCCCGGCCGATCGGAAGTAAAAAATCCAAATGTATTGGTAAGGGAAAGTGTCATGGCAAAATCGTCACTTGGCGTATTAATTGGCTCGGGAAATGGCACCACACTTAATGCTGAATCTTTAAGATTGACAAAGAAAAGATCGAATCCCCCTTTTGTTTGGTGCCCTTTTGAAGCAAAAATTAAATACCTATTCGAATAATTACTCCCTGTTAAGAATGGGAATTCATCTTTTTGTGGCGTATTAAAAGCTGCTCCTAAATTAATGGGCTTATTCCATATTCCATCTTTTCGAATCGAATAATACAAGTCAGTTTCTCCAAATCCCCCAGGCATATCACATGCGAAATAAAGTGTATCACCCCTTTCGTTAATAGCAGGGTGGCCAAGAGAGTATGCCGGATCATTGAATGGAAATTCAGCAATTTGCTCCCAATGCCCATTAGATTGCTTAGCCACAATAAGCTTCAAATGATTTAGTTTCTTATGAAATGGATCATTATTGGTGAGATCCAAGTAGTTTTGAGTAATAAATAACTCTTTCGTCTTGGCACAATACGAAACTGGCCCATCATTAAAGTGAGTCATAAACTCCTGAATAAGAACCGAATTGGAAGTTAAATTACCCGTAGAATCAACACCGGTCTTATATAAATCGTAATATTCAGGTTTCGGTATGACTTTATCCAACTGGCGAGCGGCATTTTGAACGACCCAAGTCTTGGCCTGCTTAGCAAGATTCAATACCTCGTCAAATCTATTGTGGGTTAGATTCTTTTCAATATTGTTAGGTATAGTTGTGTTAATGGAAGTAAAGTATAGCGAGTCACCAATCAGTGCTGGCCCGAAATCACTAAACGCTGTATTGACACGTAATGAGGTGATCCGAATCGACGAGTCCTTCATCAATGGCATGGAAGTATTTTGAGCCACTAAGGAGTACATAGGGAATATAACGCAGACAAGAAAAGATTTTAAAAACAGCTGTCTAATCATTAAAATCGATCTTGATGATGTATTATATTTACTCCAGTGATTGAATCCTTCAGCCATAACAACAATTTTTAAATATCTTAAAAATAACGTGGTGAGACAACTTTAAACAGACCACTAAACTCATAGGAAAGCATAATCTCATGCACTCCGTGATGATATTTCGACAAGTCAGTTACTGTAAAGTCATGTGCATAACCAAAACGCAGATTTTGATTCACAACCCATTGTGTGATCACCCCAAAAGCATCACCTGAACGGTACATCGCACCAATCCAAAATTTCTCTGCCAACAAAAAGTTAGCAGTCACATCGAATTGAAATGGAGCTCCAACAACAGACTTCGTCATAATCGTCGGCTTAAACTTCACCTGATCTGACAAGGTAAATAATAATCCTCCAGCCAGATATATTTGTCGTAAATCAGAGCTTGTGGAGTAATTTGAAGTATTAGACTCATAACTATTTTGGATAATCCTTGGCAATGAAAGACTTGCATAATAGTTTTCGGATGATAAAAAGAGACCAAATCCAAAATTTGGCATAAACTTATTTGAGATAGTAGTCTGAAAAAGTGGATCCCATTGATTGTCGGGATACTGTTCGTAGGCTAATAAATTATTGCTGTAATTCGTAAAACCTCCCTTAACACCGAAACGCAAAAAGGTAACATCAGACAATAAAACTTTATAGGCATAATCGAAATTTACCGTTAGTCGTTTCTCTAGTCCAACCTTATCAAGAACCACATTAAATCCAACTCCAACATTTTGAGAACGCATAGGTGACTGAATAGAAAAAGTTTGAGTTGTAGGATGCCCCTTAAATCCAACCCATTGATTTCTTGATAAGGCAAGTACACCCATCCGATCCCAGAAACCAGCATAAGCTGGATTTACAGTCTGAAGATTGAAAATGTATTGCGTATACATTGGATCTTGTTGACCTTTGGCAACTAATGTTCCCAAAAGAATTATGACTACAACTAGTGCTTTTCGTATCTTATTCATCATTTATATTTCGCTTCTAATCTTTGGCATCAGCTTTCGATTAGAAGAGTTCTAATAAAATGGTTTATCTATTTAAGTATATAAATCCTGTTAAAATTTTCTCCTTTTGCAGCTTAAGGATATAATAATACGTTCCAACTGGAAGAATATCATTTGAAACATTCCATGAGTGGTCAGAACGGCCATCCCACCAAGCCTCAGACTCACTACCCCAGAAATCAGTATCACCATAATGTTCTTTTTTATAGATTAAGTTCCCCCAACGATTGAAAATCTCAATGATCGGATTTTCATAGTTATAAAGACATTTAACCTTGAAGGTATCATGAATATTATCATTATTAGGGGAGAACGAATTTGGCACATAAACCTCACAAGTCTCATCCTTAGCTAACACAATTGTAACTGTAGCGGTCGTACAAAGAGCAGGAGTGTTTGTATCGCAAACCTCATATACAAAAGAATCAGTACCCCTAAAATCTTTATTCGGCATATAGGTGTAATCTCCATTAGACTTCAAGATTAATTGCCCATTTTTTGGAGCTGAAACAGGTGTATCATTGACAATCAACGTATTGCTATCGCTATCAAAATCATTACCCAAGATGTTACCTGTAAGCATCGTATTCTCCTTGGCTTGAAAATTATCGGGAAGCGCTACTGGCTTATGATTCGCATTAACCAAAATATGCAAGGTGGCATTTGAACAAATTCCGGTAGTTGAGCAGACGGTATAAACCACATCAATTGGACCTGTAAATCCAGGTGCAGGTGTAAACGTATAGGAGCCATCAGCCTTCATCACAAGTGCACCCTTCGAAGCAGGAACAGTTGAATTACCAGTAACAGTTATTGAAGCTCCTTGGCTATTTTTATCATTCAGCAGCACATTGCCAGTCGCTGGGGTTGTCCCATTCGTGGTATTATAATCATCATTTGCGAACGTAACTGCAGCCGAAGTTGAACTATTAACAGTCAAATAAACCTTTGCTACATTACATAACGCAGGAATACTTGTATCACATACATTATAGGTCAAGCTATCGGTTCCAACAAAACCAAGAGCAGGAGTATATTTTATTGATCCATCAGAATTCACCACAACAGTACCATGTTTTGCGGCATTCTGAACAACCACACTCGACGGATTCAATGTTACGCCAGGATTCGAAGGCCTATCATTGGCTAAAATATTTACAGTTGTAGCTATTCCAGCTAAGGTTGTAGCAATATCGCTATTAGCAACTGGATTGTTTGTTGTGCTATTCGGATCTAGAACAGAGATTACCAAAGGCACTTTTGGACAAGAACTTGTTTGACCTGGCGCACAAACTGGAACATAATAGGTATAGGTTCCAGGTGTTGTTCCTGTGAAGGTGTAGGTACCATTCGGATTCATTACCAAAGTTCCGCCTGTTGGATTTGTTGTCAAAGACATCGGAGTGCCATAGCTACTGCCCGCTGACACCTTATCATTTGTCGACACATTACCACTGACGGGAACGTTAATATTGGTCTCATTAAAGTCTGGGGTAAGAGTAGGTGCTGGATCAACTAAAATATGTAAAGTTGCGTTAGCACATACTGGTGGAGTGGCTCCGGTACATGCGGTGTAAACAACATCTACCGGACCACTAAAGCCTTGGGCTGGAGTGAAGTTATACGTTCCATTGGAATTCATCGTTAAGGCACCTTGAGCAGCTGTTGGTCCAGTAACGACCGATGCAGACAAGGAAGCACCAGCGGTATTGGTATCATTACTCAACACATTACCTGTTGCAGCTATTGTTCCAGTTGTAGTTGCATAGTCATCACTTGCCGCCGTTGCCGCAGGTGCAGTAGCTGGATTAACGGTGTAGTAAACCTTCGCAGTTGTGCAGATCACTGGAGTACTGGTATCACAGACCGAGTAAGTCAAGACATCGGTACCCACAAAGCCTGCCGCTGGTGTATATTTTATCGTTCCATCAGCATTCACCACCACTGTACCATGGGCTGGCGCAGTAGTTACAGCAACACTCGCTGGATTTAATGATGTTCCAGGATTCGATGATTTATCATTTGCTAACACATTGGTCGTTGTGCTGCTGCCTGCTGGAAGAGTGACAACATCTGCATTGGCAATCGGTGGATTCTTGGTACTCGATGGATCTTTAACGGTGATTACAAGAGCCCCCGTTGGACAGTTCGTTGTCTGACCAGCAGCACATACAGGTACCTGATAGGTATAAGTACCAGGTGCGGTTCCTGTGAAAGTATAGGTACCATTCGGATTCATAGTCATACTTGCACCTGCTGGATTAGTTGACGATGGTATAGGAGTGCCATAACTACTACCCGCTGGAACTTTATCATTAGACGATACATTACCACTAACGGGAACGTTAATATTGGTCTCATTAAAGTCAGGAGTGTACAATGGTGTTTTAGGATCTGGATCCACTCCATTTAACATTCCATCACCATCACAATCTGCTAATTTCCAAGCTGCAGAAGTAATTAATGTTTGGTGTGAGGCACTATAAGAGCAGCCATTTAGTGGATCTGTTCCATCAAGAATTTCTTGTCCATTTGTGACCCCGTCCCCATCGCAATCCGCAGCTTTCCAGGCAGCGCTAGTCGCTACTGTCTGACTAGCTAATTTAAACGAACATGGGTCATTTGGATTCGTGCCGTCAATTGCCTCTTGAGCATCGGTAACCCCATCGCCATCCATATCCTTATTAAACGGATCGGTGATATTACCTTTGGGATTAGCCGGCGTTGATGGATCATCAATACCCGTTTTCTCCTCTTGATTAGTTAAACCATCGCCATCACAATCTGAAGCTTTCCAAGCAGCGCTAGTCGCAACTGTCTGACTGGCTAACTTAAATGAACATGGATTTGTTGGATCGGTGCCGTCGATTGTTTCTTGAGCATCTGTGACCCCATCACCATCCGTATCTACATTCAATGGATCGGTAATCTTACCATTTGGATTGGCTGGTGTTGATGGATCATCAATCCCTGTTTTCTCCTCTTGGTTAGTTAAACCATCGCCATCGCAGTCTGCAGCTTTCCAAGCAGTACTAGTGGCAACTGTTTGACTGGCTAACTTAAATGAACATGGATTTGTTGGATCAGTGCCATCGATTGCCTCTTGAGCATCTGATACCCCATCGCCATCCGTATCCTTATTTAATGGATCGGTGATCTTACCGTTCGGGTTCGCAGGTGTTGATGGATCATCAATCCCTGTTTTCTCCTCTTGGTTGGTTAAACCGTCGCCGTCGCAATCTGCCGATTTCCAAGCACCGCTAGTAGCAACTGTTTGACTGGCGAGTTTAAATGAACATGAATTTGTTGGGTCGGTGCCATCGATTGCTTCTTGAGCATCGGTAACCCCATCGCCATCGGTATCTACATTCAATGGATCGGTAATTTTACCATTCGGATTCGCAGGTGTTGATGGATCGTCAATGCCTGTTTTCTCCTCTTGATTGGTCAATCCATCGCCATCACAATCTCCAGCTTTCCAAGCAGCACTAGTGGCTAATACTTGACTTGCTAATTTAAATGAACATGGATTATTTGGATCTGTGCCATCGATCGCCTCTTGAGCATCTGTAACCCCATCCCCATCCGAATCACAACTAGTTATATTAACCGCATTTATAGTTAGAGTTATTGGAGCACTTATGCAGCCTGATGCACTCTTTGCCGTAACATTGTAGGTTCCGGCTACTAATCCGATGAAAACACCCGTAGAATTGGTATAGGTTATGCCATCCATACTATAAGTTATGCCTGCCCCAATTGGCGCCGTAATCGTGATCGTTCCAGTTGCAATAGTACAAGTTGGTTGATCTGTTGTTGCAGTAGGTGCCGCAAGAATCGCAGGCTGTGAATTTACCGTAAGAGTTGTTGCTGCGCTGATACAGCCTGCTGCACTCCTTGCAGAAACAGGGTATGTTCCAGCTGCTAATCCTATGAAAACACCAGTGGTATTTGTATAATTTGTGCCATCGATACTATACGTTAAGCCTGCACCTGTTGGCGCCGTAATCGTGATCGTTCCAGTTGCAACAGCACAAGATGGCTGAGCTGTTATTGTTGCAGAAGGTGCCGCAAGCGTTGCAGGTTGTGCATTCACTGTTACACTTGTTGCAGCACTTATACATCCAGATAAGCTTTTTGCTGTAACTGAATAATTTCCAGCTACTAATCCAGTAAAGATTCCTGTGGCATTTGTATAAGTTGTACCATCGATACTATAAGTCATGCCAGCGCCAGTTGGTGCTGTAACAGCAATCGTTCCAGTGGCAACAGCACAAGTTGGCTGAGCGGTAACACTGGCCACCACTTGAGCAGGTAATGGATTTACGGTAATCGTCGATTGAGGACTTAACACCTCGCAGCCATTTACA
>CAIVGL010000079.1 GCA_903905505.1 uncultured Bacteroidia bacterium
CTAAGGATCCAATACCATATTTCCCAGGCAATGAGGTAGGATGAAGCAATATTCCGGAGGTGCGATTAGACATAACAATTACAATTAAATAAGCACATTAGAAACCTATGTGTTCTATTGTGTCTATTGTGTTTCTCTTTTCTTTTCACCACATTAGGCACATAGGCCACATTAGAAAGCACATTAGAAACTAGTGTGTCTACTGTGTTTGTTCCTCTATTGTGCCCTATTGTGTTTCTCTTTTCTTTTCACCACACTAGGCACATAGGTCACATTAGAAAGCACATTAGAATCTACTGTGTCTATTGTGTTTCTTTTTTTTTCTTTCACCACACTAGGCACATAGGCCACATTAGAAAGCACATTAGAAACCTATGTGTTCTATTGTGTCGATTGTGTTTCTCTTTTTCACCACATGAGGCACATAGGTCACATTAGAAAGCACATTAGAAACCCTATTGTGTCTATTGTGTCCTATTGTGTTTCTTTTTTCTTTTTTACCACATGAGGCACATTATTCACATTATAATCTATTTTAACCACTTATCCAACCATTGGAAATAAACTCGTTGCCAAAGAATACCATTCTGTGGCTGAAGGACCCAATGACATTCGTCAGGAAAGAAGAGAAATTCGGCAGGAACACCCTTTAATTTAGCAGCATTATAGGCACCCATCCCTTGAGTATAAGGAATTCGCAAATCCTTTTCTCCATGAATAACGAGGAGTGGTGTATCCCAATTCTGTACAAATTTATGGGGCGAGAAATTCTTATACGTGTTCTGAGCCACTTTATTATTCATATCCCAATAGGCGCCACCATTATCCCAATTCACAAACCACATTTCATCGGTTGTTGAATACATGGCTTCGAGGTTGAAAATTCCGCAATGAGAGACAAAGGCTTTAAAACGCTTTTGATGATGGCCAGCCAAATAATAGACCGAATACCCCCCATAACTAGCGCCCACAGCACCTAATCGATTTTTATCGACAAAAGGCTCTTCAGCCATATGATCAATTGCGGAGAGGTAATCTTTCATGTTCTGACCCCCATAATCGCCAGAGATCTGCTCATTCCAGGCTTGACCGAAACCAGGCAGTCCCCGACGGTTAGGGGCCACGATAATATAGTCGTTTGCAGCCATCATCTGAAAATTCCATCGATACGACCAGAACTGACTGACGGTACTTTGTGGACCACCCTCGCAGAACAATAGAGTAGGATATTTCTTCTTAGGATCAAAATGAGGCGGATAAACAACCCACATCTGCATCTGTTTATGGTCAGTGGTTTCGATCCATCGACTTTCAACTTTTCCAAAGGTCAGCTGATCCATCAAACCTTTAGTGGCTGTTGTAATGGGTTCATCTTTCCCGGTTAGTGGGTCGACACGATAAATTTCTGCGGGATTAGACATTGAAACTTTCGTGGCCACCAGCTGTGATCCAGCAATAGCAACATCCTGATAATCATGAACTCCATCCGTAATTCGGCTAATCTGATGGTCTTCGAGGTCAAGTCTGAATAGTTCATCTGTGGCATGAATATCAGAAATAAAATAGATTGATTTCGCATCGGAAGTCCAGGTTAAGCCTTTCACATTTTGATCGAAACTAGCCGTATAATCTACCTTGTCACCACTTTTTAGATTCGCTACAAAAAGTCTATTTTTATCTGCTTCATAGCCATCACGGACCATACTTTCCCAGGCAATCAGTTGTCCATCGGGCGAGAAAACTGGATTGGTATCATAACCCATCATACCCTCCGTGAAATTTATGGTAACGCCTGTTTCGAGATTATAAAAATAAATATCCGAATTTGTGGATAAAGTGTAAGCCTTACCAACCAATTTCTTGCAGGTATATGCAATCGTTTTTCCATCAGGACTCCAGTTGATCTGTTCAATGCCACCCATAGGTTTCATCGGAGAATCAAACCGCTCATCCTTCATAAGATCCTTATCTCCAGACATACCTGTCGAATTGTATGAAGCTAGAAAAATATGCTGATAGGTATAATCATGCCAACTATCCCAATGACGATACATGAGATCGGTCTCAAGTCGAGCATTTGCCAGAGGTAAATCGGGATATAAATCATGTATATTCTGATCTAATTTAACCGATTTAATGTAGAGGATATGTTTCTGATTCGGCGAATATTTAAATCCAGAGATGCCATCAGCAACATTCGAAATTTGAACCTTACCAGATCCATCAGGATTCATCTCCCAAAGCTGAGCAGATCCTGCTTTCGTTGAGATGTAGCCAATTTTCAACCCATCTGGACGCCACTGCTCCTCCCCCTCTTTTTCTGCAGTATCAGTGAGTTTTTTCGATTCCCCACCTGCTACTGGACTGATGTAGATATCGCGGTATGATTTATTCTCCGAGATATTAAAATAGGTAATACCATAGATAACTGACTTGCCATCTGGAGAGACCTGCATGCCTCCAACACGTCCAAAAGACCAAAGCACCTCAGGGGTCATCCGATCGGAAGTCAACTTGGTTGTTAATGGAACAAAATTAGGCTTTACTGAAGTTGGCTTCTCATTTTTCATGCAGGCTGTAAAAAAGATCAGAATAATAAAAAATAAAAATAATTTCTTCATCGTCTGAATTTTTTAGTGTGAGCAAAAATAATTGAAATGACAAAAAACAATTCAAAAAAATCATTTAGCTAGATGAACCTCGAAATTCAATTTGGTGTTTCAACAGCTAAACTTTTAAATAACTCTAACTGGTCAATTTATAAAATCCAATATAATCAATCCAACTCATTTAGATAGGCTCGGAAAGCACTGTAATCGGAAGAGAGTTGAGTAGTCTGCTTAGTCCCCTTCATGAAATTCTGTAATTTCTGTGGCATTGGAACATTACCTTTTCCTACAATTGGCTCAACCGTATCGGTAAACTTAGCAGGATGGGCTGTTTCTAAAAATATACCAGTCTCGCCATCGCTCAAGAGTTCCTGGAGCGCGCGATAACCAACCGCTCCATGAGGATCAAGCAGATAGCCTGTTTTTTGAAATACGGCTAAGAGAGTTTCTCGAATCTGCTCATCGTTGTAAGTTGCCCCAACCATGTCAGCAGCAATAGCGCTATGGTCATTATTATATAGCTCAAGGATACGGGCAAAATTACTTGGATCACCCACATCCATGGCATTCGCTATGGTAGAGACTGATGGGCGTGGAGCATAAACACCCGTCTTAAGGTATTGAAAAACAATATCGTTTAAGTTATTAGCGGCGATAAACTGATGCACTGGCAAACCCATTTTTTTTGCAAATAATCCTGCCGTAAGGTTTCCAAAGTTGCCACTTGGAACCGAAAACACCACCTTGCGTGATTTATCTTCCAATTTAGCCCAAGCATTAAAGTAGTAAAAAGCTTGTGGTAAAAAACGAGCGACATTGATTGAATTAGCCGAAGTTATGGTGATCTGTTTTTTTAGCACCTCATCCATAAAGGCCGATTTTACCAAGGCTTGACAATCATCGAAAGTACCCTCCACCTCAAGAGCGGTAATATTCTGACCTAAGGTAGTAAATTGCATCTCTTGAATTTCGCTCACTTTGCCTTTTGGATAGAGCACATGAACTTTGATACCAGGCACCCCTAAAAATCCGTTTGCCACAGCACTCCCAGTATCACCAGAAGTGGCCACCAGCACATGCACCATTTTTTTCTCTTTTCCTAAAAAATGAGATAGCAAACGGGCCATAAAACGAGCTCCAACATCTTTAAATGCAGCTGTTGGACCATGGAAAAGTTCCAATGAATAAATATCCTTACTCACACTGACAAGCGGAGTATCAAATGTTAGGGTATTAAACACAATCTTTTGAAGGGTATACTCAGGAATATCTTCACCAAAGAAATGTTTAGCTACCTCAAAGGAAAGTTCTTGAAAATTCATCCCAGCGATCTCCTTGAAGAAAGATTCTGACATAGGGACAATGCGCTCAGGCATAAACAATCCACGATCGGCAGCTAATCCCTGAGTCACGGCCAAAGCAAGAGTAACATCTGGCGTATTGTGGTTGGTACTGTAATAGTTCATGGTCTAATATTTCGTATTCTTACGTTAGAACTTGCAACTTTTTGATCATTAAATCTCGACGGATCAAAGTAAAAAAGTTGAATCAAGTTACTTTGCTTTTAATAATTCTAGCATAAACTGATGACTCTCCAAAATGCCATATCCCCCTTTACGTGCGGCAATCTCATCGTATTGCATCACTTCATCTGGGACTATTCCAGGGTACCAGATCAAAAATGGAACGGCATCACGCGTATGCGTTTTTAACTTCCAGGGCGTTGGATGATCGGGTAATATCGCAATTGCAACAGGTTCATCCATTCGTGATATTTGCTCAACAAGGTATTTTACAACTCGATGATCAAGGTATTCAATAGTTCTTAATTTAAGATCATAATCACCCTCATGACCCGCTTCATCACTAGCTTCTATATGCAAGTAGACAAAATCTTTTGTTTTTAGCTGTTCGAATGCTGCGATTGCTTTTCCCTCATAGTTCGTATCGTATAATCCCGTTGCTCCCTCCACTTTAATCACTTCAAGTCCAGCATAAACGCCAATACCTTGAATTAGGTCAACAGCTGAAATTACGGCACCACTCTGAATATCAAACATCTGCTTCAAAGTCTTCATGGAAGGCTTATAGCCAGGTGACCAGGGCCAAATAGAGTTAGCTGGATCTTTCCCCTCACTTTTACGTTTAATATTTACAGGATGATTTTCTAACAGCTCTCTTGACTTAAGGACTAAATCAAGTAAAAGCTTAGCTGTTTCATCGCCGGAACTATGTGTAGATACAGGTAATAAATCATTCACTGTTCCCCCAACAAAATCGTGAGGAGGAGCACATTTAAGCGACTTAATGCCCCCTTTAATAACAAGCAGATGACGATAGGAAACACCGGTATAAAAGTGAACCTTCTCATTGCCAAACGCCATGTTGAGTGCGTTAATAAGTTCATCCGCTTCAGGAGTTGAGATATGACCAGATGAATGGTTTTTTATTTTCTCGTCGGATATACAGATTAGATTACAACGTAGGCCTAGATCTCCCTCTTCAAGATTGACGCCAATACTTGCCGCTTCAATCACACCTCGACCTTCAAAAACAGCCTCTACATCATAACCAAGAACCGCAAGATTTGCCACTTCACTTCCGGGATGCAATCGCTCAGGTATCGTTTTCAGGAGGCCAGAACGACCTTCTGCTGCCAATTTATCAATATGAGGGATATGAGCAGCCATCAAAGGGGTCAACCCATCATGCTCTAGCTCAGGCTGATCCGACATGCCATCACCTAGAATAACTATATATTTCATTGTAAGCTTCTTAACTTTTAAATATTCGATACCTTGATTAAATCAGCAAAAACTCCTGCAGCCGTAACTGCCGCTCCTGCTCCATAACCTTTGATCAACATCGGGTACTCATTGTAACGTTCGCTGGTAAGCAATAAAATATTATTACTCCCTTCCAAGTCATAAAAAGGATGACCTGGATCTACAACAACTAATGTGACTGAAGCCTTGCCTTCATTCATAACTCCAACAAAGCGCCATTTTTGTTTTTTCTGTTCAAGAACAACTCTTTGTTTTTCAAATACGTCATCCATTTCGCCAATTGTATTCCAGAATTCATCCATTGAAGAGCTGAAATACTTTTCTGGAATAAAGGCATTGTTTTTCACATCACCCTGCTCCAGCACATAGCCTGACTCACGAGCTAAGATGACCAATTTCCGAATAACATCGATTCCACTTAAATCAATGCGAGGATCAGGCTCAGCATAACCCATTTCCATAGCCATCTTAATGGCTTTACTAAACGTTATATCTTTACTTAGTGTATTGAAAATATAATTTAATGTCCCAGAAAGAACAGCTTCAATTCGCACGATGCGATCACCTGAGCGCATTAGGTCATTGATGGTTGAGATAAGTGGCAGACCAGCCCCCACATTTGTCTCAAACAAAAACTTAACCCCATGTTTAGCTGCCATCTCTTTTAATTCGCGGTAGCGGCTATATTCAGACGAAGCAGCCACCTTGTTGGCAGCAACCACTGAGATGTAATTTTCGAGTGCGTATAGGTAGTAATTTGCCACCTTATCATCGGCTGTACAATCAACAAATACCGAATTGAACAAATTCATCTCAACCATAGTCTTGGTGAACTCATTTAGATCCGACTTTATTTCAGATTGCCCCATGCTATTTTTCAACTCTTTAACATCGATTCCTTCACGATCGAAGATCATCCTACGAGAATTTGCGACACCAGAAAGCTTAAGTTTTAGACGATGGTCTTTGAGTAGTTTTTTCTGCTGACGTCCAATCTGCTCAAGCAAATCACGACCTACGGTACCAATTCCGACTAAGAAAATATTTAATTCGACAAATGGGGAGAGGAAAAAAGCTTCGTGAACAACATTAAGGGTTTTCTTTAGATCTGTATTTTTGACTACCCAAGAGATATTTAATTCGGAAGCTCCTTGAGCAATAGCCACAACATTTATCCCATTCTTGCCTAATGTATGGAAAAGCTTACCCGCAATTCCTGCCGAGTGTTTCATATTTTCACCCACAATAGCCAAAATAGAGAGTTCATTTTCGCAAGCTAACTTACTAATCATTCCTGAAGCTATCTCGTGTTCAAATTCACTTGAGATCGCCTGATTAGCAATAGACTCATATTTTGAATCAATGGCAAAACTGATTGAATTTTCCGAAGATGCTTGGGATATTAGGATTACGTTAATCTCTTTATGTGCCAAAGCTCCAAAAAGTCGCATTGAAATCCCCGTTACACCAACCATTCCCAATCCTTGAATTGTAAAAAGAGAAATACCCGTTATTGAAGATATCCCTTTGATTGGATGATCCTTCCCTTGCAATTCAGACTGGCTGATTAGTGTGCCATTGCCTGTTGGATTTAAGGTATTCTTAATATGAATTGGAATATTTTTCTGATAAACAGGTAGTATGGTCGGTGGATAGATCACCTTTGCCCCAAAATGCGACAATTCCATGGCCTCCGAATAGGTTAACATTGGAATTGTGTAGGCCTTACTTATAACCCGAGGGTCTGCTGTCATAAAGCCATCCACATCAGTCCAGATCTCCAATTGAGTTGCATGAACGCCTGCGGCAAATAAAGCAGCAGTATAGTCAGAGCCACCTCGACCAAGAGTCGTTTGAGAACCATCTGATCCAGATGAGATAAATCCAGGAGCAACAGTAAATTGTTTAATGCTAGAGCACTCTTTTGAAATTAGTTTATAGGTAAGATCAAAATCTACATTAGCCCTACCGTAATTAAGATCTGTTTTGATAAACAAGCTGCTATCTAACAAAGGCACGCCAAGATAGCGACTTATCAATAAGGATGACAGTCGCTCCCCGAAACCTAGAATCTGATCTGAATTCTTGTGAGAAAGCTCTTTATTGCCTGCAACTTCAGTTATCACGGCCTCAAGTTGCTCAAATAGTGGACGAAGCTCTTGAGTTGCCTTATTTGTTAGGTCTTTTGAGTATAGTCCATCAATCACCTCTTCGTGTCTTTTCCAAAGAGCCTTTAGTTCGTCAGTCGAATCTATGCCATTCGCGGCATTCTGCGCCAAGGCAACAAGCATGTCAGTCACTCCACCAAGAGCAGAAACAACGACAATAATCTTTTCTTGTTGAGAAAGGACGATCTCTCCGATTCTTTTGATATTATCAGCCGAACCTACTGAGGTCCCTCCAAATTTCAATATTTTCATTCAAAAATTATTAAGTACACATAGTCAAGCCATACAACTGGTGACTCTACTTGCTCTAGTCAACCTTAATAAAAGGTAATACCTAGGATCTAATGTTTAGCAGCCACAAAAGTCAAAAAAAAAATCTGAACCTAAAATTTCTGGTTCAGATTTCTTTTTCTGTTAACCATAATTTATTTATCCAATGAAGGCGTATAACTTGCAATAATCTTTGCTTCAAGCTCATCTAGCAATTCTGGATTATCTTTCAACAACGATTTAACACCTTCACGACCCTGACCAAGCTTAGTCTCACCATAGCTAAACCAAGAGCCGGCCTTTTTAATAAGTTCGATTTCAACTCCAAGATCAATAATCTCACCGATTCTTGAAATCCCTTCTCCATACAAAATATCGAATTCAGCTTTGCGGAATGGTGGAGCAACTTTATTCTTCACAACCTTCACTCGTGTGTGATTTCCTTGAACATCATCGCCATCTTTTAGTTGACCTATCCGACGAATATCTAAACGAACTGAGGCATAAAACTTAAGGGCGTTTCCACCAGTTGTCGTCTCCGGATTTCCAAACATTACGCCAATCTTATCACGCAATTGGTTAATAAAAATCACACAAGTCTTAGTCTTGCTGATACTTCCGGTAAGCTTACGCAATGCTTGCGACATAAGTCTTGCCTGAAGACCCATTTTAGATTCACCCATTTCACCTTCAATTTCGGCCTTAGGTGTTAAGGCAGCTACAGAGTCAATGACAATGATATCTATTGCTCCTGAGCGAATCAAACTATCGGCGATTTCCAAAGCTTGTTCGCCATTGTCAGGTTGAGATATCAATAGCTCGTTGATGTTGACACCTAATTTTCGAGCATAAGTTGGATCAAAGGCATGTTCTGCATCGATAAAAGCGGCAATTCCTCCAGCTTTTTGTGCTTCCGCAATAGCATGAATTGCCAAGGTAGTCTTTCCGGAGGACTCAGGACCAAAGATCTCGATCACGCGACCTTTTGGATATCCTCCAATTCCCATGGCTAAATCTAAGGCAATAGAACCCGAATGGATTGCCTGCACATCGTCAATAGGCTGATCACCCATTCTCATAATTGAGCCTTTACCATAACTCTTCTCAATCTTTTCCATTGTAAGCTGGAGGGCTTTCAACTTCTCAATATTGACTTTTTGCGTATCTTCCTTTGCCATGACTATATAATTGTTTATTTTATTAATAACTCTTTAGAAATCTGATCCGTATGCTCTTTTGTGTCAACTTTTTTAAACACTTTTTGAATAAAGCCATTTTCGTCAATTACAAAGGTTGTCCGAATAACTCCCATATATGTTTTGCCATAATTCATTTTCTCGCCCCAAACGCCATAAGCTTGCAAAACAACCTTCTCAGTGTCTGCGATAAGGTTAAACTTCAACCCATATTTAGAAGCAAATTTAGCATGCGAAGCCTCGCTATCAGGACTAACTCCAATTATTTCAAATCCTTTTGAGATCCAAAACTCATAATTCTCACTTAAATTACAAGATTCAGCTGTACATCCAGGGGTATCATCTTTGGGATAAAAATAGAGTATAACCTTTTTACCTTTAAACATTTTAAGATTGATCGGCTCACCTTTCTGTGTTACACCCGCAAAATCAGGTGCGACAGCCCCTTCTAATAAATGACTCATGTTCTTGTATTTATAGTAATATTAGTTCTTAGCCCAGTCTGAAATTCAAATAAATTTAGGTCAAGTGCTAAGAGTTGAATAATTTTAAAAAATCTGAAGTCTTCGAGAACTTCTGACCCGATTTATGATTATTATACAAATATATGAATTTAAAGAAAATGGACTCAACTAAGAAAGCATTAAACTGAGAAAAATTATGAAAAGTTTATAACAATGATCGAAAATGTATAATTTTAGCTCCTAATTGGTAGACGTAACACTGACAAAAAGTATAATGCGCAAAAAAGCAACCTTTATCCTTATTGCAATCTTAATTTCTCATTTCTTTAATTTATTAAAAGCTCAGGAAATAGCTGTTAATGAGAAACTTGCTGTAGAATACTTCAAGCAGAAGGAATATGAAAAAGCGCTCCCTTTATTCACTGAATTAATCAATAAAGCGCCTGATAATGCCATGCTAAACTACTATTATGGCATAACGCTTTTAAAGAATAATCATTTTAAAACGGCGGCCAAGGAGGCATTATTGAATGCTGTAGTTGACAACACCCCCTCAAATACAAATTTCTACTTGGGAAATTATTTCCACGCCTTGGGAAATTGGTCAGAAGCAATGGACTTTTACAAGCGCTACAAAGGGAGCAAACAAGAGTCTAAAGAGTTAGAATACGACAAATACGTATCATTATGTTCTAAAGAAATCAACCCCTTCAAGGTAGACAATGGTGATGACAAAACCGTATTTACAGATTCGATTAAAGCACCGGTTAAACAACCCGATGAAAAGAGCTTCCCTATTCCAGATTCTTTAAAATCAGAGTGGTTTAATTTTGAGATCAATAGCCAGTTAACCTACCATGGCATCAACGATTTTCAAAGTGAGGCAGCTAAAATTCTTTTCACCAAAGCATGGCTAACCACAAGTAAAAACGATTCAATTGTTCGCAATACCGATTCGCTTAGAAAAGCCCATGAAGAGACAACAAGCGTAACCACACGAATAGCATTAGTTCAGCGCATTGTTGATGCCGAGCAGCAATCGTATCAATTGCTACACGATCGCGAAAAGTTCTTCGAACAAGCTCGAGTAAAAGAGTCAGGTTATTGGGAAAAAACTGATAACGAGGCCATGTTTCAATTTATTAGTCAAATAGCCCTAAGAGAGAAAGTTAGAGCAGAACAAATATTAAGTACTCAAAAGAAGGTTGAAAGCGCTCCTATACCTCTACCGGAAGCACCTTTAAACACCGAAACTACAACTCAAAATGCGCCAGAAGTTAAAGAGGTGATCCTATTTAAAGTTCAGATTGGCTCTTTCCTGCATGGAAAACTCACGCCAGCATTTAAAGCCAAATACGATAAATTATCCAAGTTTAGAAAGGTTGAAAAATTTACCGACCCTAAGAAGTATCAAATCTTCACCATTGGAAGTTTTGCCGCATATAAGGATGCCGTTTTATTAAAAAACCAACTCGTGATAGAGGGTCTGAAAAATTCGGTAATTATAGCATTTAAGAATGGGGAACGTGTTCCTTTGCAATCAGTCGTTAAAGAAGCAATAGTTAAATAAAGAGGAATCATTTTATGGGAATTGAAAAGCAAAAAAACAGAATTTCTCCTGCCGATATCGACAAAGAGCATACCTGCACTTTGATTCTACACAATGATGATTATCATACGTTTGACTATGTGATAGAATCATTAATTGAGATTTGCGAACTTGATGCCATACAAGCCACACAGTGCACCTATCTGATTCATTATAAAGGAAAGTGCGATGTGAAGAGAGGGTCAAAAACCTTTTTACTACCCATGCGCAGAGCGCTAGCAAAAAGGGATCTAAAGGCTGTCATAAGCTAAGAATAAGCTCAAAAAACTCAGCCAACTAATTGGCTATTTATTATCGCTTAAATTTCTTTTGCAAGAAGACTTTAAGCTCATTCAGCTTAGTTAATATTGGAGTATAGTTGATTTGGTCAAGCTTAGGAAACAAAGCATTTGTTTCGCGCATATATTGAAGGTATTGTTCCCCAAAATGGGTTATAAGTTGTTTCTCCTCTCGAGCAACAAGATACCTATAAAATGGTGTTGCAGTGATTAGAAATGCAGGACCCACCAACCAATTCTGAAGCATAAATATCTGAGCCACAGCTACCGCAGCGATTGCCGCATACATCGGATGCCTAACCCATTTAAATACTCCATCAGTAATTAATTTCTGACCTTCGTGCACCTCTGTATTGACCGACCAAGAGGGACCTAATTCAGAGTGGGCTCTAAAGAAAAGCCAAAATCCAAAACAGTAGAGTGCAAAAACTGGAAAACTTAACCATTTAGGTAAATTGTAATCAAACCACGAAAACCAAGTTGAGAATAGATAAATCAGTGGTAAGATCTGATACCCTAAAAGGACAAATAGTGAATACTGACGTTCCTGCTCATTGAAATAACTCCAATAGTTATTCAAGATAAATCTACGGATATAAGCCACTAGCAGAATCAGCTGGAAAACCATGCCGCAGAGGAAAAATATTTCAAGGTATGCGCGATCCATCAACTAAGTTTAAATTTAAATTCAAGCTTCTAAATAGGTTATCAAATTAAGTATTTTTTTTTCAATGTTTAAATGTTTCAAGGTAAAGATCTTCAACTTTCTGTCGTGCCCATTGTGTTTTACGCAGGAACTTAAGGGTTGAACTAACACTTGGATCGCTGGCAAAACAGTTAATTCGAATTCGGTGGGATAGCTCCTCCCATCCAAAATGGTCAACAAGCTCCTTCACAATCTTCTCGAGTGTGATTCCATGCAACGGATTATTTTTTTGCTCAAGTGACATCGTTCAGTGCAACAAGCTTAAAATTTAAACTTTGGAGGTTTAACAACAGCAACTGGTTGTTTTTTCTTAACTCCGAATTTTGGATTACGTTGACCAGGACCACCAAGGTTAATTTTTTTATTCTTAACACTTTTCTCATGATAGGCACCCTGTGATTCTTTGATCGCACTGCCTGATGAATAATACGTCTTATCAAATAAATTGGTTGGGTTCTCTTCTTCGGTAAATAAATTAGAGACGATCAAGTTCTCCGGCAACGATTGTTGAGGTATCTCCCAGTTCATCATCGCCTCAGCCTGATGAAGGGCATCGACCTCTTTGGGAGTAACAAAAGATAGCGCAGCCCCCTCCTTATCGGCTCTACCGGTACGCCCAATACGATTGATATAATCGCCAGGTGTCTCTGCCATCTCAAAATTAATAACATGAGATATATTGCTGATATCTAATCCACGTGCCACTAGGTCGGTGGTGACAAGAATCCGATATATCCCCTCTTCAAAATATTTTAGCGCATTAATTCGAAAATTCTGCGATTTATTAGAATGCAGCACCCCGACTATTCCGACAAATTTCGATTGAATCAGTTCAAACAAACGATCGGCTGTTTTTTTTGTATTCACAAAGACTAAGACCCTATTGAAATCTTGATTTTCTGTCAAAAGCAATTCCAGTAAATTTACTTTAGTCTGATAATTTGGCACCTGATACATCCATTGTGAGATCTTGGCTACTGGAGTGCCATGAGGTTCCACTTCAATACGGATGGTATTCGAAAAGAAATCGGTGATTAATCGATCAACATCTTCAGTAAGTGTTGCACTAAACATTAAGTTTTGACGCTTGGGTGCAATGATCTCCATCAGACTTATAAGCTGCGGCCGAAAACCAAGGTTTAGCATCTCATCCACTTCATCAATAACCAGTTTCTGTATCGATTTAAGTCGGAGTAATCCGGTCATAGCAAGGTCAACTAAACGCCCTGGTGTTGCAACTAGGACATCAAGTCCTGCATACAATAGTTCTTTTTGGTTGTTAATATTTGTCCCACCATATACGCCTACCACTCGAACAGACATATAAGTTGTCAGTTTCTCAATCTCCTCTACTACTTGAAGGACTAATTCGCGGGTTGGCACTAAAATTAAAATTCGAGGATCTTTTTGTTTAGAAAAGGTAAACTGCCTTAGGATAGGGAGTAAATAGGCTAAAGTTTTACCAGTTCCAGTTTGAGCAATACCAATAACATCCTTTCCCGACATCACAACTGGAAATGCCTTTTGTTGGATTGGCGTTGGATTTGTAAACTCCAAATCTGCCAACGCCTTTAGCAATGCACTATTTAAATTTAATTCTTCAAAAACCACCCTAGACTATTTTTAGTTTGGACAAAGGTACATCGATTTGATCAGAAGATGATCATCGTTTTCACTCGAAATATTAGAGAGCCTCAAGAGATCGAATCCGAAAGATCGATTTACAATAAAAAAGGGTTTTAGCAAACCCTGAGACCGCTAAAACCCTTATCTTTTAAAACGTAAAAATAATTCTATTTATATGCCACAAGCACTAAACAGAGCCAATAAACGCAAGGAAAATCAATTAAATCTATCTTTTAGAATCCCGTTTCGCCTTTTTCTCGGCACGTTTTTCTTTCAGATTTTTTTCAGGTTCTTTTTTATTTTTATCCTTCGTTGGGCTTTTCTCTTTACTCATAACCGTAATTTTTAAAATGATATTCAATGTTTACTCTTCAAAAATAATAAATATTGAATTAAAATACCATTTAATTATGCAACTTTGAAATATGTTAAGTAAAACACCTTCCAATGAAGATCTTAAGCCTATTTAAAGCCAATTCTCAGCACTTTTCATATCGTTCGCTATTAAAGTTCGGACTATTTCTAGGGCTAATTACCAACACCGTTTATTTAGTCGACGGGAAACCTAAAGCAAGAGCGCTATTCGCCAAGGGTTTAACTCCAGTAAAACTGGCAGGTGGATTTCAATTCACCGAAGGTCCCTCCTGTGATAAAGATGGAAATATTTTCTTCACCGATCAGAATAGCGATAAAATCTTCAAATGGTCTGCGGATAATAATCTCACAACTTTTGGGGATAATTTCGGCAGAGCCAATGGAACCTACTTCAATAAAGATGGAGCCCTTATAACTTGTTCAGACGAAAAAAACGAGCTCTGGTCGATTACTCCGAATGGAGTGGCGACAGTATTAATTCGTGATTTCGAAGGAAAAAAGCTCAATGGGCCAAATGATTTATGGATAGCCCCAAACGGTGGAATGTATCTGACTGATCCTTTCTACAAAAGACCGTGGTGGGATCATCAAAAATCAGAACAGCAAGGTGAAAATGTTTATTATCTAGCTCCAGGCTCGAGTAAACTTATTAAAATCATAGATGACTTAGTAAAACCGAATGGTATTGTTGGAACCCCCAACGGTAAGTTCTTATACGTTGCCGACATTAGAAGCAAAAAAACTTGGCGTTACCAGATTGGCCCCGAGGGTCAATTAAGCAACAAAACCCTTTTTGCAGACCAAGGTTCAGATGGCATGACCATTGACAATAGAGGTAACATCTACCTAACGGGCAATGGAGTAACCGTATTTAATTCAGATGGCAAAGAAATTTCAAGAATATCGACCCCAGAAAGTTGGACCACGAATATCTGCTTTGGGGGGAAAGATCGTCATTTACTTTTCATAACTGCCGTCAAATCGGTGTATGGCTTAAAAATGAAGGTTAAAGGGGTTGAATAACAGTTAAGAAAATGTTTAAATATCTTAACACTTGAAGCCATGATTACCTCTTTAACAGTTACTCTTCAGGCCGCACGGAAAACAGATTCCGAGTATGAAAGCAATAGGTTTTTAAAGTCTAGACAAGTGTATCCAATTCAGTCATATTGTAAAATATTTATTATTTTTGTGTTTCTTAACTGAAAATAAAATATTTGCAAAAATCGAACAAATAAAGGCTTACATGAATCTCTCTAACAAACTTCAAAGTAAAAATCCTATTTTCGACGGTTCGTCAACATTCCTCCCTACCAACCTGACTCAAAGGGATATGTTAACAAAATACGAGAAAATTCCCACTTATATTTTCTCTGAAAGCTCGAAAGCAACCATCGCTGTGGCTGCAGAGATCGCAGAACTCATCAATGAGAAAAATAAAGCAGGAGAAAAATGCGTGCTCGGCCTTTGTACAGGATCGACACAAATAGGTATTTATGCTGAGCTTGTTCGCTTACACCAGCAAGAGGGTTTAAGCTTCGTCAATGTTATAACATTTAATATCGACGAATATTACTCCATCTCTCCGAATGATTTCCAAAGTTACAATCAGTACATGAGAAATCACCTCTTCAATCATATCGATATTAAACCTGAAAACATCCATATTCCAGATGGCACCCTTGTCTTAGAAACGGTTCACGACTTTTGTCGAGAATACGAAAAAATGATTGCTGACGCTGGAGGCATTGATTTAATGATTCTTGGGATTGGAAAAACAGGGCATATTGGATTTAATGAGCCTGGATCTGGACGCAATACCCACACTCGAATCATCTCCCTTGACATTGAAACTCGTCAAGAAGATGCAACTAAATTCCAAGGCATTTCCAATGTACCTAGAAGAGCAATTACGATAGGAATAGACACCATTCTTAATGCTCGTAAAATAATTCTTAGTGCATTTGGTGAATACAAAGCAAAGGTTATTCAGCAAGCCATCGAAGAAGAGATAGACACTTTAATTCCAGCATCTTGCATTCAATTGCATCCCAATGCAAAATTTATTTTAGATAATTCAGCTTCATCCCATCTTGTTCGGGTTAAAACACCATGGCTATTGGATAGTTTAGACTGGACCGATGAACGCCTTACACGAAAAGCGGTATTATGGCTTTGTAAACAGACCAATAAACCGGTCTTGAAACTGACTGTAAAAGACTACAATGATTACGGCCTAAGCGATTTAAAGGCTACCTATTCAGAACAATACAAACTAAACATCAAGATATTCAACGACTTACAGCACACCATTACGGGATGGCCAGGTGGAAAGCCAGGTGTAGAGGATACCTTTAGACCAGAGCGTGCTGAGCCAGCACAAAAGCGGATCGTTATTTTCAGTCCGCATCCAGACGATGATGTCATATCGATGGGTGGGACTTTGCTTCGACTAGTCGAGCAAGGACATGAAGTTCATGTTGCTTATCAGGTATCTGGAAATTTCGCGGTGTCAGATGAATATGTTACCCGATTTCTTGACTTTCACCACGAATACATCGAATACTACGATTATAACAACTCAATAGCCAAAGAACAGGAGCTAAAAGTTCTCTCCTTTATTAAAGACAAAAAAGAGAATGTGCTTGATATTCCAGAGTTAAGGAAGGTAAAAGGATTAATCAGAAGGATGGAAGCGCGATCAGCTTTACGTTATTTTGGTATTCCTGAGCAAAATATACACTTCTTAGATCTCCCATTTTACGAGACTGGAATGAAAGAAAAGAATCCTGTAGGAGAAAAGGATGTCGACATTCTAATCGACTTTCTAAATGAAGTAAAACCCCACCAAATATTTGCTGCTGGAGATCTTGCAGATCCTCATGGAACGCATAAAGTTTGCTTAGATGCTATTCTGATTGCTTTGGAAGAGAGTAAGCAAAAAGAGTGGATGAAGAATTGCTGGATTTGGCTTTACAGAGGTGCATGGGCAGAATGGGAAGCAGACGAAATTGAGATGGCTGTACCAATCAGTCCAACGGAATTGAGCAGAAAACGCGAAGCGATACTTAGGCATCAATCTCAAAAGGAGGGTGCAATGTTTATGGGTGAAGATGATCGTGAATTCTGGGAACGTGCAGAACAGCGAAATAGAGCTACTGCGCAGCTATATGACAATCTAGGGATGGCAGAATATGAAGCCATGGAAGCATTTGTAAAGTACTATCCTTGAAAATAACATCGGTTTTCGATAAGTGTAAAATTGTCAGCAAACCATTGACGAACTATTGTGCCTGCAAAAACAATAAACCACTTTTCTTTTCGTTTAAAAGTGCTTTATTAAGTCTGGCATCAGCCATCTTATTGTTCATTAGCACCACAATTAATGGCGCAACAATTCCAATTAAAAAAGAGTTCAGAGGTGTTTGGATTGCAACAGTCAACAACATAGATTGGCCTTCAGCACCAGGGCTTCCAATCGAAGTTCAGAAAAAAGAGTTGCGTGAATTAATCGAACGCATTGAGCGACTAAACCTAAATGCTGTCTTTCTACAAATCAGGCCAACATCAGATGCTTTTTACGCCTCTAAAACAGAACCATGGTCATACTTCTTGACGGGAAAACATGGTGCAGCTACCACCCCACTCTTTGACCCATTAGCCTTTGCTATTGAGCTTTGCCATTCAAAAAATATGGAGCTACATGCCTGGTTTAACCCATTCAGGGTTAGAAATTCCAGTCATTTCAAACTCAATCCTTTAAATTTCGCAAGCAAACACCCTCAATATATTAGAGAGTACGACCACAAACAGTTCCTTGATCCTGGAATTCCGCAAGTACGAAAACACATCATCCAAGTTATTATGGAGGTGGTACGCAACTATGATATCGATGCGGTACATCTCGATGATTATTTCTACCCCTATCCTGCACATGGATTAAAGTTTCCTGATCTCAAGACATTTCATCAATATGGGAAAGGTTATTATCCTAAAAAACTTGGAGATTGGAGACGGGAGAATATAAATCTTTTTATCTCAGCGCTTCATGATAGTATTCAAGCTTTAAAGCCTGCCGTAAAACTTGGAATTAGCCCTTTTGGTATTTGGCGGAATAAAAAAGATGATGTAAATGGTTCACCGGGAGTTAAAGGATTAACCTCATACGATGATCTCTACGCTGACGTTTATAAATGGCTTTCAAAAGATTGGATAGATTACGTTATCCCTCAACTTTATTGGGAACAGGGGAACCGTTTTGGGGACTTTGAAACCATGGTTCAGTGGTGGAGCTCCCATAGTTTTGGAAAATCACTTTACATCGGTCAGGCCTTGTATAAGTCTACCGGACCAGCCAACATCTTTGTAAATCCCAAAGAGATTAGTGAACAGATTAAGATCCTACGAAAATCGGATCAGGTTGGGGGGTTTGCACTTTATAGCGCCACGCATCTATCAAAGCTTTCATCTTCAGCGCACGACGAATTAGCCGCTCTGTTAATGCCACCTCCCGCGGAACAACCAGTTATCGCGGCAACTTTGACAAAAGAAAACGAGGTTCAATTCATTTCACAAACTAGACAAATCGACCTGATCAGAACCCGTAAGCATTCGATTTCAGATAGTATAACTCAACGATTTAACTTACAAGCAAACAAGAGCCTGCCTATCCCAGAGCAAGTATTTGTTACTAAATCGAAAGAAGGCTGGGAGCTTAATTGGACTGCAATTAGGGTCACGACAGATCAGAAATTAAGTTATTCTATTCTTATATTTGAGAAAGTCAAAGATGGCTATCAGCAAAAGATCTTGAGTACGACCACTGAGAACCATTACTCAATAGTTCGAAATTTGATTAACAGACCGGCACAAGCATTTTTCGGCATTGTATCATCTAGCGGTCAAGCCAATAAAAGTGAGATCTCAAAACCCTTTAGGATACGAGGAAAAAGGATCATCTTTCATTAAAAAAAAAGAATCCATCAACTAAGTATTGATGGATTCTTTTAAATTTAATGACCCTCCCCATTTTTAAGATTTGGTTTGGTTCTCCAACTTGCATCTGGACCAAAACGGGTATGGTTTGAAGAGTGATTTAGCTTATCATATTCCGGATAGTGATAGATTATTCTATTGGTCACCAGAAACAAGATACTTGAAAGAACCAAAGCTCCAACAGCTTTAATCCATAGCTTTTTATAGATCGGTTGGTAGTTCTCCTCCTCCAAAATGACTAACGTTTCCTTTTCTTTTGGAAGTAGCAGCACTAATACTGTAGCAATAATAGCATGAACAAAAATCACCCATTCTGTCAGGAGACGATTAGGCCCCCATCCTGTTAAAGCACGCTCAAAATTAGCAACCACCATGATCCAAAGTAGGATTAGAAATATAAGCTGACCTTTGGCCAAAGAACTTTTAGGGATGATAGGTAGCGGTGCTTTATAATGACGAATCACAATAATAATTGCAGCTACAGTTAAAAGAAGCCAAGTAAATGCAAACCAATTTTCAGGTGTCAAACTAAGAAAATCGACACCTGGTAATCTTCCAATATAAGGAACATCCCATAAAGCAGGTGAGACCTCTGATGTGCCATCTGGATGAGCAATGGTTTGAGTCCATACACTTGGCTTTAGCTGTTCAGTCCAAACAGCCACATTTTTCACCACATTGAAATAAGTCAATCCCATCAAGACAAGAAGTACGGCAAAGGCCCTTGTCCAACGATCTTTTTTCAACACCGCAGGTTTATCCTCATCATTATGAATTTTCACCCGAGAAGCGATATAAGCAAGAGCCACTGCAATTGCGATTCCATTAATAAAACCATAACTCTGTTCTAGGAAGCTATGCCAATTTTGACCTTGCCATTTGCTCCACGCGGAGGCGATCGAACTAAACTCAGGCGTATTGGGAAGGATTCCTTTATAACCTAAAATACGAGGACTACCAAAAGAAAGCATCAGGTGTTTAACCCATTGCATACCTGCGAATCCTAATCCTCCAATGATTCCGCTTATTAAGGAGGCAACCGCTACAGGTTTTAGCTTATTACGCCACATCCAAATACTAGTACCAGTAAATACACCTATAATTCCAGCCCAATCGTCAGAACGAGGTGGCGTCATTCGAATACCACCATATTCGGCGAAAAAATTCCCCCCAAGAACTGGTAAAGCCAAGAATGAGATCAGCCAGCCACCTGCCATATACACAAACAAGGAGGAGCCATTTTTAAATTTTCCATAAAGTGCGAAGTAGAGTGTCACCCCGATAATTAATCCAACTAACCAACCAATATGCTGAGGATAATCACCAAACCACTGAGGCCAATTGTTTAGAAAATTAGTAGGATCAAAGGCAGGCTTTCCAGTTAAAGGATTCAAGTAAGTTGGATCTCCCTGAGGATAGGTTAAGGCAGAGGCGAGTTTTGTATCTAGACCCACAGATCTAAGCAAGATTTGAATTACCCAACCAATTAATGCTCCTGCAGCAGCAAACAAAGGAAGTCGCAATCTATCTCGCTCACCTTTTCGTTGATATAGATCATAGGTACAAGATCCTATCAAGGCAAAAAATGCTGGTAGATAGTAGGCATCAAACCAGTACAGTGGATTTTTATGACGAAAGCTGTTCATGTCAAAGCCAGCATTAGGCTGCAGCCAACGAGCGACAGGATCTTCAATTAGATCAAGAACAATATAGGCTCCAACAATAAAGAGAAATGGCTTAAAAATAGCAGCAAGTCGCTCACGTGAGGCGACTGCAGCAAAAGCTGTTCCTGCGCCACCAAGAGCCGCCCACATAAACCCAATTAAAAAAACAGCCATATAACCATACCACTGCGTCAATGCATGACCACTCTCGGTGTAGGACAACACCTGCATATACGATTGTGAAGCTCCAAATCCCCATCCTAGGGCGCCAAAAAAAGCAAAATAAGGGATACGATTGCGCCAATCTTCCCGACCAGAAAGAAGAGCTACAGTAATTGCGGCAAGGCATCCAGCAAATTCAGCACCATATTCATGTCCAAAGTTGCCTCGAATACCCCAGCCGATCGAGAGCGAGAGTGCAATTAAATAAATTGATCCTAGTTTCCAACCAGGATTCAGTTTGGTAGAAAGCATGCTTTATGCGTTTAGTTAGTTGAATGGAAAGTTGAGACCAAATTAATAAATTAACTAGAAAAATGATCACAATACTTAAAAACAGAATACTCAAAAACTATTGCGCCTTGGCCAATTAGTACCATAGAAAAAGGAGCCGAAAAAAATCGGCTCCTTTTTCTATACCTTGAACGACGATTAACTATTCAGCGTCGCTATAAGCTGTTTCGTGATGTTGTGTAATATCCAATCCTGCATCTTCTTCTTCTTCAGTGGCACGTATACCTAAAGTTTTCTCAACAACTTTAAATAATATTACGGTCATAACACCTGAATAAATCAAGGTCGATGCAATGGCAATTAGTTGGATGCCTAACTGTTTTGGATTGCCATAGAACGCTCCTGAATAGGCCGATTGGATTAATGGAGAAGCAAATAGACCTGTTGCTATTGCGCCCCAGATTCCACCAATTCCGTGCACTCCAAATGCATCCAAAGAGTCGTCATAGCCAAATTTAACTTTAACTACGCTGACCATAAAGAAGCAGAAGACAGATACCAAAAGTCCGATTATTAAAGCACCTGAAATATCGACAAAGCCTGCGGCAGGAGTAATAGCCACAAGTCCAGCTACAGCACCAGTTGCAATTCCCACAACGGTAGGTTTTTTGTTAATAAACCAATCAAGTAAAGCCCATGATAGAGCAGCTGCTGCAGCAGCAACATGAGTCGTTAGAAACGCACTAGCAGCAAGACCATCTGCGGCTAATCCACTACCTGCGTTGAAGCCAAACCATCCGAACCAAAGTAAGGCCGCACCCATAACAACTAAGGGGATGTTATGGGGAGCAGTAATATGCTGACCAGATGGCAAACGACGTTTTCCTAACATAACGGCAATGACCAAAGCTGCAATACCAGCATTTACATGTACAACGGTACCGCCAGCAAAATCAAGCGCACCCAATTTAAATAACCAGCCATCAGCTGACCAGACCCAGTGAGCAACTGGATTGTAAACAACTATTGCCCAAAGCAATGAGAACACTAAGAATCCACGGAATTTCATCCGTTCAGCAAAGGCTCCAATGATCAAAGCAGGTGTGATAACGGCAAACATACACTGAAATAGAACAAATACTAAGTGAGGGATCCGTTCTGTTTCTTGAGAGATAAAGTATGGACTAACATCGTTGATTCCAATACCCTTTAGAAAAGCCCAATCAAAACCACCAATATACGGAGCTAAAGCACCCGTTGATGAACCAAAGGCATTACTATAACCAAAGACAATCCACTCTAGGGTTATCACTGCAGTTAAGATAAAACACTGCATGAGTACGTTTAGAATATTCTTACTTCTAACCAGACCGCCATAAAAAAGAGCAAGTCCAGGAATTGTCATTAACATGACAAGGGCTGTGGCAACCAACATCCAGGCTGTATTTCCTGCGCTAATAAAAGGAACTGGTTTAGCTGCGACCGGTGCAGCTGCAGCTACAGCTGCTTGAGCAAATGAAAAAACTGGCAAAAGGGCTGATAACCCAAGGGGTAATCCGATATATTTTATAAATTTATTTATCATAGCATTTTAAATTAAAATTTAACTTATTTTTTATCGTAAAGCGCTTCATCACCTTGATCACCAGTTCGAATACGGATCGATTGATCGATTTGAGTAACAAAGATTCGACCATCGCCAGATTCTCCTGTGTAGGCCGATTTCAAGATCGCATTGATTGATTTTTCCACGTTAATATCACGCACCACAAAAGAGATGAATACACGGTCAATGGTGTTTACATCATATGCCACACCACGAAATATAAGTCCTTGTTTCGCAGATCCCTGACCTTTTACTTCCCACCAAGAAAGAAAGTCAATATCAGCTTCATGCAAAGCTTTTCTTACCACTTCAAATTTTGATTTACGAACAATAGCTTCAACTTTTTTCATGTCTTTAAGATTTTACGTTTATACTGTTACAAAGTAAATCCCAACTCAAAGAATATTTGATCTTTATTAGGATTTAAGATTACTTTTCCTGTTAAAGGAAGAGAAAATTTTTCAGAAATTACAATGGCTTTTATTGTAGAAAGACCCAAATTAACAACATTAAACTTTTTATCAGTAGAATACATTTCATTTCCACCTCCAATAAATAAACTTCAAGCTTTAAGCGCTAAAACAGTTTCAATTTAAATATCGTTATTTACGTTTGCAAAAGCATAGTTACCAACGATACTGAATTTTCCAGCGGTAAACCCAGGAGATATTTCAAACATATGAGGAGCTTTATAAGTCGTATAGTTACCTATACTTCCAGGCTCAGTAGGAAAATTGTAATCAGTAAGGGTTAAACTAAACCCGCTTTTAAAAGAATAGGTCATAAATAGATCGACTTCAGGCACGGTTGTAACATCCGATAAAGAATAACTCCCTCAAACATCTAAGGAAAAACCACCCTCTACATATTTGATTGTTGGTTGTAATACAGGTGAATTTCCAAAATCACTACCTCTCCAGTTGTAACCGGTTGTAAAAATCGGCTCCAGTTTTCCAAGCCCCTTTGGTCCCTTGCGCAGATGCGCTAATCGAAATGATCGAGAACAATGCAACAATCAATCCTAATGTAACTTTTTTCATAATGGTTCTTTTTAAATTAAACAATGATTAAAATAATTCTACGTAAAAAACAGCTTTATATAAAATATAGAAAAGTAAATATTTAATAAACACCCCCCTATTTTTTACATAACTATATCACAAAACTATGAAAATTGAAACATCAACCCTTATTTTTATCACATTAAATCATCAAAATAACAATAATTTAACAATCATACCCTATATTATATTTAAATATGAACCACAACAGATTGCAAACTAGCATTTTGATATTAAATAGCTGTATTTATGTCATTTTGATATATTTTAAAGTTTTATTAATCATAATAGCAGTTTATTATCTAGTATAAAATCTATTTAATGTAAAAAATTCAGTTTTTTAGCAACAGAAAAGCAGCTTGAGAAACATTCAAAAAGTTTCATTCCAAGTATCAGAATAAACCTTATATTTGGGAAAAGCACCAAAAACAAATGAAAAGCACTAAAAAGCTAAAGATCTGGGGGATCATAACCCTATTAATCTTACTGATTCTATGGGTAAAGTGGGATAATTGGTTTTATAATCCCAAAGAGCCTATCTACCAAACAGACTCTTCTCCATCACGCATTCTTATCACATGCTCAGGCGACTTTTTAACCTCAAGGGATATTACATGGCAGTCAGATCCGGACAGCCATCAGGGAGGGGTTCAACTTATTGATTTATCAAAACCATCTGATACCACGATCATAAATACCGATGGAAAGATCATTAAGACAAGTGGAGGCTCATCAGCCTACTTTAAAATCAATTTGAAAAATCTAATCCCTGGAAGTACTTATAAATATAGAGTCACAAACAAGTCTATATTTTCACAATGGGCTGAATTTACAATTGCCCAAAAAAATGACCAGGCATATTCTTTTATCTATCTAGGTGATGTACAAGACTCAATAAATGGTCATTCTAGCGAGCTATTCCAAAAAGCATTTGAGAGTCAAAAAGAGGCCGCATTTATCATGTTCATTGGAGACATGATTGAGCGACCACATGATGCCTTTTGGGGCGAATGGTTCAAGGCAGGTGGCAATCGTTTTCGAACAACCCCGATCCTAGCCACCCCGGGAAATCACGAATATTACAAGGGAATTACACAAAAACTGGATGAAAGATGGACCGCTCACTTCTCTTTCCCGAATAACGGTCCCGAAAACTTTCTTGGACGGGCCTACTATTGGGATTATCAAAACACACGATTCATAAGCATCGATACCAATGGCATCCAATCGATCCCTTCTGCATTAGAGCAAAGAAAATGGCTAAAAAAAGTACTGGAAACCAATCATCAAAAATGGACAATCGTCTTGATGCATCATCCGCTTTATTCAACAAGCAGAGGACACGACTACGTCTATTTAAGAACCCTCTTCAAATCTTTATTTGACAGATACAAGGTCGACCTTGTATTAGCAGGGCACGATCACGCCTATGGTAGAGCATCATCTATCCCCAATTCCGCAAATAGCAGCAAACAAGGTCCGATCTATATCGTGGCGCATGCAAGTCCTAAAGTTTACGACATTGACTTTTCGAATAAAATGGATAAATTAGCCTCAAACACAGCCACTTATCAACTACTCCATGTAACCAAAGACTCGATTAACCTTTCTGCTTTTACAGCGAAAGGGGAATATTTCGACGGGTTTAAACTTCAAAAAGATAGCAGTGGAGCCAAGAAAGTTACCATTTACACGACGAAGTCAGATGCGAAATACTTAGGTCCAACTAAAAGATTTCTTCAGAAAAATTCAAAAAAAGAGCTCGAGAAATACGACCTTGAGATGCAACAATGGATATCAAAAAAGAGCCGTTAATCGGATATCGAAGTCTGGTTATCTCTACACCGTCCTATTTATTTACCGGATTATATCTTGCAATCAGTTAAAACTTCCTATTTATAGTAGTCATATTTTCTAGGATTATAATAATTTTACAATCTATATTAAATCAACAAACGAATGAAGCTCTGGGACAAAGGGACTGAAACAAATAAGCTTATTGAGGCATTTACGATCGGCAAAGACACTGAGATGGATTATTTCCTAGCAGAGTTCGATGTATTGGGATCTCTTGCGCACATTAAAATGCTTGAATCAATAGGATTACTAACAAAACCAGAGCTCACCTCGCTTGAGTCGGAATTGAAAAACATCTACCGTGAAATAAAAGCTGGCAATTTTGTTATCGAAGAGGGCAGCGAAGATGTGCACTCCCAAATCGAACTTTTACTTACACGTAAACTTGGCGACACGGGGAAAAAAATACACAGCGGTCGATCTCGAAACGACCAAGTACTTGTCGACTTAAAACTCTTTGCACGCAGTGAAATACAAAACATAACGCTACAAGTTAATGAACTCTTTAACTTATTGATTTCACAAAGCGACAAATATCAGAAAGTTTTAATGCCAGGTTATACGCATCTGCAGGTTGCCATGCCATCATCTTTTGGACTTTGGTTTGGAGCCTATGCTGAAAGCTTAACGGATGATTTAATCTTACTCCAATCTGCCTACCAAATCACAGACCAAAATCCGCTTGGATCGGCTGCTGGTTATGGTTCGTCATTTCCCTTAAACAGGCAGATGACTACTGACTTACTAGGATTCAACAACTTGAATTACAATGTTATATATGCCCAAATGGGAAGAGGCAAGGCTGAAAAAATAATCACCTTTGCTTTATCTTCTATTGCAGCTACTTTATCGCGGCTAGCCTATGACGTTTGTCTTTTTATGAGCCAAAACTTCAATTTCGTATCACTTCCAGACGAATTAACAACGGGATCAAGCATAATGCCCCACAAGAAAAATCCTGATGTATTTGAATTACTCCGTTCGCACTGCAATAAACTTCAAGGGTTGCCTAATCAAATCCTACTGATGACAAACAATTTGCCGAGTGGATATTTTCGCGATTTGCAATTAATAAAAGAGTTGTTTATTCCAGCTTTCGGAGAACTAAAAAGTTGTCTGTCCATTTGCAGCTTTGCCGTTGCGAACATGAAAATCAACGAGAATATTTTAGCCGATAAAAGGTATGAAAATATCTATAGCGTAGAGGCAGTCAATGAGTTAGTCGTTCAGGGGACTCCATTCAGAGAGGCCTACAAAGAGATCGGGGAAGCGATTAAAAAAGAGGAATTCCATCCGAATAAAAATATCAAGCATACGCACGAGGGGAGCATCGGAAACCTCTGCCTTCCGCAGATCCGTAAAAAGATGGAGAAAATTGTCGAATCTTTCAATTTCTCGGTCGCTGAAAACGCCACGAAAAGGCTATTATCGGAATAGACCAACTGTAGTAAATTGATTAATTTGATAGCAGATAAAAGTTATTGCGATTCATTTTGTATCAATTTATTCTCTTTTTGCACATAAATAATTATTTTTTATTCCATAATGATATTTAATAATTATTTAATATCTCCCATTAGAATGCTGATTAACAGCAGATTTGGGCCGTATCTCAATCGATTCAACAGAGAATGGTAGAATAAATCTAAATAACAACTAAAAGAAGTAGCAATATTTAACGCAAAAATTGTACTTTTGATTTTAGTTTTTAAGGAATAGCCGTAATTTACTTTCATTCTGTTACCGAATACTGCTTTTTCTCGAATAATTACCAACAAGAAAACAAAAAATACTTCCAATCTGTTTACAGAGATGAAGTTTTGCTAATTTTATATCACATGGAATCAAATAGTTTCCCAAAAGCCCAAGGGCTGTATGACCCTAAAAATGAACATGATGCCTGTGGTATAGGCTTCGTAGCACACATAAAAGGTCATAAATCGCACGACATTATCGAAAGAGGGCTAACTGTATTAGTCAATATGGACCATCGTGGGGCCACTAGCTCTGACAATAAGACGGGTGACGGTGCTGGAATTTTAATGCAATTGCCACACGACTTCTACCTCTCCTTAAAGATTGCGGTTCCAGAGGCAGGAAAATATGGTACTGGGCTTGTATTTCTTCCAGAAGACAAAAAGGAAGCGGCTCATTGTACAGAAATCCTAAATCAATTCATTGCAGCTGAAGGACTTCAGTTAATTTCTTGGCGTGAGGTACCTGTCGACAGCAGTGTAATTGGAGAAATAGCAAAACGATCAGAACCATTAATTCGTCAGATATTTGTGAAGGGAGATTACGAACAAGACATTCTTGAGCGCAAACTCTTCTTAGCTAGAAAACAAGCTGAGCGAAGTATCCGAGAATCTAATCTTACTCAAAAAGACGCTTTCTATCTTCCTAGTTTGTCTAGTAAGACATTGATATACAAAGGAATGTTTACGCCAGATCAACTAAGAGACTACTTTAAAGATCTCACAAATCCGGCTATGACTAGTGCCATTGCATTGGTCCATTCACGTTTTAGTACCAATACATTTCCAACTTGGAGTCTTGCACAACCGTTTAGAATGATTGCACACAATGGTGAGATCAATACCATTAAGGGCAATCGACAATGGATGCATGCCAGAGAGTCACTTCTTGAAAGTGAACTTTTCGGGAGTGAAATTGAAAAGATATTTCCGATTATTGAGCCAGGGAAGTCTGATTCTGCCTCATTTGACAATACACTAGAGTTCCTTCATTTAGCGGGCAGAAGCATGCCGCACTCCTTGTGTATGATGATTCCAGAATCATTTAACGAGAAGAATCCTATTCCAGAGGATTTAAAAGCTTTTTATGAGTATCATTCCACGATTATGGAACCTTGGGATGGTCCAGCGTCTATGGTATTCTCTGATGGAAGATACATTGGTGGAACATTAGACAGAAGTGGTTTACGTCCATCTCGTTATGTGATTACCAAAAACGATTTGATCGTCATGGGATCAGAAGTTGGGGTACAAGTATTCAAAGCAGAGGAGATTAAAGAGAAGGGTCGACTAAAACCAGGAAAACTTCTATTAGTCGATACTGAACTAGGAATAATTATTCCAGACCAAGTAGTCAAAGCCGAATTAAGTCAAAGAAACCCTTATGGAGACTGGCTAAAAGAGAACCGATTAGAGCTCGAGAAAATTTCAGTACGCCAACGAGTATCATCAAATATAGGTGATCTTTTTGGACCTTACTCGAAGGCATTTGGATATAGCAAAGAGGAGATGATGATTGTCATCAAAGAGATGGCTGAAACGGCTCAAGAACCAACAAGTTCAATGGGTAACGATACTCCACTTGCCGTTTTATCCGATAAGCCAAAACGTTTCTTTAGCTATTTC
>CAIVGL010000080.1 GCA_903905505.1 uncultured Bacteroidia bacterium
GTGAAAAGAAAAAGAATGGAAACACAATAGGACACAATAGGAAAAAACACAGTAGACACACTAGTTTTTAATGTGCCTTCTAATGTGGCCTATGTGTCTATGTGGTGAAAAGAAAAAGAATGGAAACACAATAGGACACAATAGGAAAAAACACAGTAGACACACTAGTTTTTAATGTGCCTTCTAATGTGGCCTATGTGCCTAATGTGGTGAAAAGAAAAAGAATGGAAACACAATAGGACACAATAGGAAAAAACACAGTAGACACACTAGTTTTTAATGTGCCTTCTAATGTGGCCTATGTGTCTATGTGGTGAAAAGAAAAAGAATGGATACACAATAGGACACAATAGGAAAAAACACAGTAGACACACTAGTTTCTAATGTGCCTTCTAATGTGGCCTATGTGCCTAATGTGGTGAAAAGAAAAAGAATGGAAACACAATAGACACAATAGATTCTAATAGGCAGGTGGGAGAGGGCTCGCAGGACTATTCCTTTTTTGTGAAACTGCTATAAAAAGAAGAACCCTTAAATCTTTCAATTTAAGGGTTCCTATATGTTACATCAATTCGGTTGCTCTATTTTTTAGACCGTTTCCGTTCTCCTTCATTGAGAAGAATTTTACGAAGTCGGATTGACTTTGGTGTTACTTCAACGTACTCGTCTTTTTGAATGTACTCAAGAGCTTCTTCCAGACTGAACTTTGTTGGAGGTGTAAGTCTAACTTTATCATCAGAACCTGAAGCACGCATATTGGTAAGCTTCTTTGATTTTGTCAAGTTTAAAACTAAGTCACCTTCACGGCTACTCTCACCAACAACTTGTCCTTCATAGATCTCTTCTTGTGGATCGATAAAGTATTTACCTCTGTCTTGTAGTTTATTTAAAGCATAAGCAAATGCAGTTCCAGTCTCCATGGCGATTAATGATCCGTTCATACGGGTTTCAATTGCCCCTTTGAAGCGGTCGTACTTGATAAAGCGATGGGCCATAACTGCTTCTCCTTGAGTCGCAGTCATCATTGTTGTCCGAAGACCGATGATACCACGTGATGGGATTTGGAATTCAAGATTGATACGATCGCCCTTTTTCTCCATGTTAAGCATTTCCCCTTTTCTACGTGTTACTAGATCAATGGCAGTACCAGAAAGTTCCTCTGGAAGATCGATATGCAACATCTCGATTGGTTCGTGTTTCTCACCATCAATCTCTTTGAATAAGACTTGAGGCTGACCAACTTGAAGTTCGTAACCTTCACGACGCATTGTTTCAATCAAGACTGAAAGATGAAGTACTCCGCGGCCATGCACATTCCATGCATCAGCTGAATCGGTGGTCTCAACATGTAAAGCAAGATTTTTCTCCAGTTCTTTAACCAATCTATCGTGGATATGACGACTAGTAACTAACTTACCTTCTTTACCAAAGAATGGGGAGTTGTTAATGGTAAACAACATACTCATGGTTGGTTCGTCAATTGAAATAGGAACCAATGGTTCTGGATTTTCCCAATCGCAGATTGAATCTCCAATTTCAAATCCTTCGATTCCTACTAGAGCACAGATATCACCATTGCTAGCAGTGGTAACTTTCTCTCTGCCTAATCCGGTGAATACGTGTAATTCTTTGATTTTTGTCCGTATTGTTGTTCCGTCGCGTTTCACAAGCGAAACATTCATCCCCTCTTTAAGTTCTCCTCTGTGAATTCTGCCAATTGCAATTCGACCTACATATTGAGAATAGTCAAGTGAGGTAATCAACATTTGAGGCGTACCCGGATTCTCTACAGGAGCAGGGATATGTTCAAGAATAGCATCAAATAATTCTGAAATATTTTCTGTGCGAACTTTCCAGTCGTTGCTCATCCAGTTTTGTTTGGCTGAACCATATATCGTTGGAAAATCTAATTGTTCTTCAGTAGCATCAAGGCTGTACATGAGCTCGAACACTTGTTCGTGAACAATGTCTGGACGACAATTGGGTTTGTCAACTTTATTGATAACCACGATTGGCTTTAATCCAAGTGAGATAGCTTTTTGTAATACAAATCGAGTCTGAGGCATAGTCCCTTCAAAGGCATCAACCAATAAAAGCACGCCATCGGCCATGTTCAAAACTCGTTCAACTTCACCACCAAAGTCCGCGTGACCAGGGGTGTCAATGATGTTTATCTTCGTGTCTTTATAAACAACTGATACATTCTTAGCAAGGATTGTGATTCCTCTTTCACGCTCTTGATCATTGTTGTCAAGAATCAATTCACCAGGATTCTGATTGTTCCTAAAGATATTAGAATCAAGAATCATTTTGTCAACCAATGTCGTCTTTCCATGATCGACGTGAGCTATAATAGCTATGTTTCGGATATTTTGCATCTATTTTATTTTGAGGTGCAAAGGTAGTCATTTATTTGAGGGTTAAAACTTCTTGGTAAAGATCGGTTGAATCATTTTGAACATAAACTGAATGCCCGAGTCATTAAAACCCTTTGAATGGACTAATTTGCAGTTTTATTTACTTGTATGTTAAGAGTTTGATTGTTTTTTAGGTCCTAAGATTAATGAAAATGGTTCATTGTCAATATGCTGAATGCTAAATATTTAACTGCGATGAATGGTTGGTATTCGTTGTTTTGGATTTTGATTGTCAGGTTTGGATTTCTGATTCTTGTCATTTAGCGAAGCTTTATATTATCTTAATATTAATAAAAACAATTCTTGCTTTTTAAACCCAACATGAATGCTAACTTTGTATAAGTTCAGCTATTAGCCCCTTTTTGTGTTGTTTTTTAGTGCATGATATTGCTGAGTTTAATATCTATTTTTATTCAACTTAATGGCTCGTACCTCCTGGTTTCATTATCTGATGTTATTACTCGGGATTTTATGCATCTCATGGTCTGCCATATTTGTTAAGTTAGCTGATGTTTCTGGACTCAGTGCCGCTTTTTATCGCATGTTTATTGGTTTGATAGGCATTTTACCCATTTGGTTTTTCCGTAAAAGGAAGGTGATTAGTCGAAAATCTTTTGGGATGGCTTGTTTGTGCGGGGTAATCTTTGCTTGCGATATTGCGGTTTGGAATGTTTCAATCTTAATGACTAAAGCTGCGATATCAACTTTACTAGCCAATTTAGCACCAGTTTGGGTTGGATTAGGTGCCATTCTATTTTTAAGTGAAAAACCAGGCAAAATATATTGGATTGGCACCTTAATTGCCTTGTTTGGAGTAACCGTTATTGTAGGGTTTGATCAGATCTACCATTCGCGTTTGAATATTGGCCACTTTCTTGCCGTCTTGGCGAGTTTGTTTTATGCCTGTTATCTTCTTTTGGTAAGGCGTGGTCGGCAAGATATCGACACGGTTAGTTTTACGATGATTTCAATGGCCTCGAGTGCTTTTGTATTATGGATACTTGTGCTGGTGTTTAATGCACCTTTGTCTGGATTTACTCTTTCATCCTGGGAAGCATTAGTCGGTGTTGGATTAGTTTCGCAGCTTGGGGGTTGGCTGGCTATAAATTATGCCATTGCTCATATGCCCTCAACTATTGCCTCCGTTAGCCTGCTGAGTCAGTCTGTTTTCACGGCATTGATTGCAGTTCCTGTTTTAGGGGAACATTTAACTTTCATGGAAGTACTTGGCGCAGTTATTGTCTTGAGCGGCATATTCTTGGTAAACAAGAAAATGTTTTCTCGCAAGGAGGCCTATTCAACGGCTTAGGATAGGTTTGGCTCTGTCACGGATCAGAGCTCAAAAATCGATTTTATTTAGCATATTTGTGGAGCCTCGATGGTTGGAGTTGGGCCAATCAAGGTTGAAAGTAATAGATAATTAATTTGATTGGGATGAAATATATTGGAGCGCATGTTAGTGCAGGTGGTGGTGTTGAAAATGCACCTTTAAACGCCAAGTTAATTGGAGCAAAAGCTTTTGCTTTTTTTACAAAGAATCAAAAACAATGGAGTGCTGCGCCGCTCACGCAAAGTAGCATCGCTGCTTTTAAGAAGAACTGTGCCGATAATGGTTTCTTACCTGAGATGATTATGCCGCACGATAGCTATTTGATTAATCTTGGACACCCTGAAACGGAAGGTCTTGAGAAGTCGCGTGAGGCATTTAACGACGAGATGTTACGTTGTCAGCAATTAGGACTTAAGCTGTTGAACTTTCATCCTGGCAGTCATCTAACTAAAATCTCACATTCTGAGTGTTTAAAACGAATTGCCGAATCGATTAATATTGCCTTAGAGGCGACTCAAGGTGTTACTGCCGTTATTGAGAATACGGCAGGGCAGGGGTCTAATATGGGGCATGAATTTGAGCAGATAGCGGAGATCATTAGTCAAGTAGATGATAAGTCGCGAGTAGGGGTCTGTATCGATACCTGTCATACTTTTACGGCTGGTTATGATTTGCGAACCAAAGAGACTTTTGATCAGACTTTTGCAAAGTTTAGTTCCGTAATTGGCTGGGAGTATCTTAAAGCTATTCACCTGAATGATTCGAAGAAAGAGTTAGCCACGCGTGTGGATAGGCACCATAGCATTGGTCAAGGTTTTATTGGGATGGAGCTTTTTGAGGTTTTGATGAATGATCCCCATTTTGATAATTTGCCTATTATCATGGAGACTCCAGATGACACCATCTGGGCTGAGGAGATTCGCATGTTATATGCGTTAGTTCGTTAGGGTAGATTTAGGGAGGAGGGTTGCGTAGTTTTTGGCAAGGCATAAAAACACAAATGGGAACCACTCTTTCAAGTTGTTCCCATTTCGTCTTTAGCGAATTGCTTCGCTATTGGCGTCAAGCTACGGTTGTCATGTTTGGCTGCAATTTCATCTTCGTACTGCTTACGCAATCAGATGATTCATTGTACAGCCCTTGGCTTTAGAATAGAACCTTTTACAGTACCACTCTTCAGCTGTCCCTTCGACTTTCCTTGCGGTTAGCCTTCCTGGACCGAGTGCTTAGTCATCTGCCTCTTGGTTTGAACCTTGCGATTCATCCTTCTGCGGCATGGAACTATCCAGTCTTGCAACTCTCCTGTTCCCTAGCTTCCATCAGAAACTTACGCCTCTTCTCTCTTCTAGATCTAAACTCAACCTTTTAATGAACGACTAGCGTTAATTTCCGGATGACTGCTCCTTAGGATCACCTCCCAATTTGCAACCTCTGACTCTTCCTTTGCGCAATCCCGAAGGTTTGAATGATACGGCTCCTTACTCACCTAAGAGTCTCTCCCCGCATCCACTAATTCAGAGTAACCTGTTATCGCTTACTTGATATATCAAATATACACCTTTCAATAGTGGTATTGCAACTTTTTTCAGTGAATTGTATCAACTATGAATCAACCACCTATTAACTTAGATTATGAACAATTGTTTATAACCTATTTTATTGTAATGTGTTAATTGTTAGAGTTTTACGTGTTTTTTGATGATCTATTAATTAAAAATTCCACTTTAATATGTAAAATTCAATTTGAATAGAGTTGAAAATGGAGGGGGCAAGGATCAAAATTGCAGAATGTAAAACGCGCGAATTTTTTAATTTCAGTAAAAGGAAAGAAATAAATGTAATCCAACTCCGTGGTTTAAGTTAGATTTTTTGAAGGTAATGAAGGTTACTCTCCTGGCGAGACATAACGCTTGACATCCTCGCTTGTTATTTTATTTGTACATAAGATAATTAATCGCTCTACCACATTGCGCAATTCGCGGATATTTCCCGACCAATTGTAGTTTTGTAAGGCTTCGAGGGCTTTATCATCAATGGCCAAAGGGGGTTGTCCGTATTCTTTGCAAATTAATTCAATGAAATAATTGGTCAAAAGGGGTATGTCTTCCTTTCGACTTTCCAGTGATGGCACATTAATGAGAATCACACTTAATCGGTGAAATAAGTCTTCTCGAAAAGCTCCATTCTTAATCTCTAAGCTAAGGTCTTTATTGGTCGCCGCTATAACCCGAACGTTAACCTTAATCGGAGTATCACTCCCAACTCGGGTGATCACATGTTCTTGAAGAGCTCTTAAGACTTTCGATTGCGCGGAATAACTCATATCCCCAATCTCATCCAAGAATAGTGTTCCGCCATCAGCTTGCTCAAACTTCCCTTTGCGTTGCTTTATGGCCGATGTGAATGCCCCTTTTTCATGTCCGAATAGTTCACTCTCAATAAGCTCTGAGGGGATAGCAGCACAATTTACCTCGATAAATGGAGCTGATGCTCGCAGTGATTTCTCATGCAATCGTCTAGCTACTAATTCCTTTCCTGTTCCATTTGGACCTGTGATCAAAACTTTGGCATCCGTAGGTGCAACACGATCAGTCATTTCAATAACCGATCTAATAAGTGGCGACTGGCCTATGATTTCGTATTGTTTTTTTACTTTCTGTTTTAATGTAATGGTCTCTTTGATAAGTTGAGACTTGTTTCCGGCATTGCGAATGGTGATCAGCAGTCGATTTAAATCAAGTGGCTTGACAATAAAATCAAAGGCTCCCTTCTTAATGGCTTCAACTGCCGTGTCGATATTTCCATGCCCAGAGATCATCACAACAGTTGTCTCAGGCTTAATTTCAAGAATTTTTTCTAAAACCTCGATCCCATCCATTTGTGGCATTTTAATATCACAAAGCACAAGATCGAAATCTGTATTTTTTATCAACTCTAATCCTAAGAGTCCATTCTCCGTCACTTCAACCCCATACCCTTCAAAGCCCAGTATGTCTTTTAAGGTGTTTCGAATGCTTCGCTCGTCGTCTATGACTAATATTTTTACCATACGAAATAATTAATCCTCTGAGATTAGTTGATCCATTACCCCTTCTTTAAGTGAATAGGGTGTATGAATCAAGTGTTCAATATTTAATTTCTTGAGCATAAAATTAGTGAAAACAGAGGCAATTACAATCATCTCGACACGTAAAGGTTCCATGCCGACTAATGACCCTCGTCTCTGGCTATCTAATTGAATTAATTGCTTCTGAATTTTTTCAAATTCATCCAGAGGTAATTCCGAAGCTTTGCGCATTTTTTGATCTGGCTTCTCCTGCTCGTAAATATCCATAAAGGTGTCAAATGCCCCTGAGCATCCTACAACTGTTGTTACTTGATAACGTTGGCATACATCAACTAATTCGTTGAGTGAACGTGTAAACCATTGTTCGACCTTTTCAATCTGACCTAACGTGATTGGATCAGAAATTTCGATTGCTTCAAGTACGCGGGCAATTCCGATGTTAAAGCTTTTCTTCCATTGGATTTTATGATCGTCTGCGACAATAAATTCGATGCTACCTCCTCCAATATCAACGATAAGAGAAGTCCCTAAGTCGGAAGGTAACGAAAGATCGACGCCTCTAAAGATAAGCTCTGCTTCTAACTCACCGGAGATGATCTCAATGTCCCACCCTAGACTTTGTTTAACTAAATCACAGAAGACATCGCTATTTTTGGCTCCGCGCAACGCCGAAGTGCCTATGATTTTAATCTTGCCAACCTTAAATTGGTCAATGGTGTTGGCGTGTTGTTTAAGAGCGACTAATCCTCTATCGATCGCATCCGACAGCAATATATCCTTGTGTATACCACCTCGTCCTAATTTAACTGGTAGCTTACGGTCGAATAAAATTTCAAAGGAACCAGATCCTGTAGAACTCGCAATAAGAAGATTACACGTGTTGGTACCTATGTCTATTACTGCATATCGGCTCATACTAATCGGATTTGCATTCCTAGCTTAGGAAATGATTTTGAATGATGTATACAAATGCTCCTGAGAGGAATCCGAGTAAAGCAAAAAGTGTTATTTTTTTCAAGTACCAACCGAAGCTTATTTTTTCCATTCCCATTGCAGCTACACCTGCAGCTGATCCAAAAATTAGGATGCTACCGCCTGTGCCTGCACTGTAGGCTAAGAATTCCCAGAAATACGAATCGGTGGGGAATTGTTCTAGACTAAACATCGCTTGCGTGGCCGATACCAAAGGGACATTGTCTATGATGGATGATAAGATACCTAAGGATAAAACCTGTATGGTAAGATTTGTAGTCTTGTCAGTTATCCAAGCCGATAGGTGGGTTAAAATGCCTGCGGACTGCAAAAATGCGACACTCATCAGGATGCCAAAAAAGAATAATAGGGTTGCGGTATCGATCTTGCGTAAGGCCTGAGCCACAGAATATGAATGACGAACTTTGTTCTCTTTTTTAGAGTGCATAAGTTCTGTGATAACCCAAAGTATACCTAGTCCAATTAAGATGCCCATGTAGGGTGGTAAGTGGGTTGCATATTTAAAAAGCGGGACCATTATCAAGGCCGTAATACCAGTCAAAAACACAACAGACTGTTGTCTCGAAGTGACCTGGTATTCATCTATTAATTCGACTTTATGCGGCTTCTCTATTGTTCCATTTAACTGAAATGATAAGCCTAGTAGTGGTATAATAAGACAAACAAGACTTGGAAGAAAAAGGTTTAAGATTATCGGTATGGTCGTTATCTGTCCACCGATCCAAAGCATCGTTGTGGTAACATCACCCATTGGAGTCCAAGCGCCGCCAGCATTGGCTGCTATCACGACAATTGAAGCAAATACAAGTCGATCATTCTTGTCCGAGATCAATTTCTTTAGCATAGATATCACGACAATCGTAGTGGTTAAATTGTCTAATATGGCTGAAAGAAAAAACGTGATTAACCCAATAGACCAACTAAGCTTCCGTTTGTTTGTCTGTTGAATCCGTGAGGTTATAATTTCAAATCCATTGTGCGCATCAATGAGTTCGACAATGGTCATGGCTCCTAACAAGAAGAATAGAATTTCAGCGATGGATCCAAGATGCTCCGACAGCTGATGATTGATTGTCATTTGGTCGGGCGAAAATAGGCTGAATATGGTCCAGCCAAGGCCGCCGGTTAGCAAGGCTATTGCCGACTTATTGACCTTTACGGTATGCTCCATGGTTATCAAAAGATACCCAAGAACAAATACTCCAATTAAAACTAAAACCACAGTTAATATTCTAGATTATAAAATTTGTGATGCTTAAAACAATTTTTAAAAGCATCACAACCTCATTTGTGCTTGTAAAGCTACCTAATTTATACCTAAGTTATCTCCCCAAGGGTAAATCTACGATTTATAAGTCAGCCATTTACCAAGCTCTCTCCAGGATGGTTTCTTTCCGTACATGAGTATTCCAGTTCGGTAGATTCTAGCGGTTACCCAGACCATGCCAATAAATGTGGCCACCAGTAACGACATTGATAAGATCAATTGCCAAGCTGGCACTCCAAATGGGATACGTGACATCATTACGATGGGGGAGGTGAATGGGATCATACTAAACCAAAATGCCATCGATCCTTCTGGATTTTTAATGGCGCTCATCATCACCATAATGGATAGGATGATCGGTAAGGTTATCGGCAGCATAAATTGCTGCGCATCCTCTTGGGCATCGATAGCCGAACCTACAGCTGCAAACATCGAACTATATAATAAATACCCTCCTAAAAAGAAGAAGATAAAACAACCAATAATTAGAGGAAAATTTACCGAATCGGTCATCGAAATTAGCTCCTGTATTTTATCTGTCGGAGGCTCTGACGAGTCTTGCATTACGACATCTTGCTTCTGTTCCATTACGTTTTGTATCTGTTGCTTGCGTGAGTGATCGGGATAGAAATTTTTCGAAAATCCGAAAATCGCAATACCTAAAACTACCCATAACGCAAATTGAGTCAATCCAACTAAGGCAATGCCAATAATTTTGCCCATCATCAATTGAAAGGGCTTAACACTGGAGATGATAACCTCAACGATTCGACTTTGCTTCTCCTCCATAACGCCTTGCATAACCATCGTGCCATACAGAAATATAAACATGTAGATCATAAATCCAAAGATGTATCCAAGGATCATCCCTATTTCAGTGGAACTTTTTTGCGAATCACCATTCGAGCCAACTTTAATCGTCTCTAGCTTAATAGGCGTTTTAGTCGATTCGATTTTCTTTTCAAGATCAGGTATGGCTGTTTGACGAACGACCTCAGCCATTTTATCTTTTTCAAGTATGCTCTGAATCTTATTTTGTATTTGCGATTTAAGATCCCAAGGAATATTACTTCCGGATGCTATTTGAACTGTTTTAGTCGTTAGAAAATTGGGTTCAATGACTAGCAGGGCATAATAGGAGGATTGCTTGATGTCCTTTTTGAGAGCAATATATTCATCTTTTGGAATGAATTTATAGGCGGTAAGATTAGAGCTTTCTAGACGCCCTAGAAAGACTGAAGATCCGTCGTATACTGCAATCGTGCGCTGCTGTTCATCATTCATCGACATGAAATAGGCCGGTAGGAACATCAAGGCAGCCATTATAACGGGCATTAATAGAGTCAGGATGATAAATGATTTCTTTTGCACCCTAGTTGTGTATTCCCTCTTTAGAATCAATAGTATCTTATTCATCTCTTTGTCGTTTTAAGAATTTTGCTTGACCACCTTAATAAATACTTCGTTCATGCTAGGAATGACCTCGTTGAATGAGATGATTTCTACCTGGTTTACCAAATCTTTGATCAGTTGCTGTGAAGTGCCATCGTGGAGATTTTGGACGTGTAATTTGTTTCCGTGACCATTTTGCTCGTGGCTTAGGATTTTATATTTCGATACAAAATAACTATCCTCGATGTTAAGCGCACCTCGATAGCTGATGTCAAAGGTGTTGGTTTTAAAGTTTTCACGGATTTGAGTTGTTGGGCCATCGAGGATTTTTTTCGATTTGTCAATTAACGCAATGTGGTCGCAAAGTTGCTCTACCGACTCCATATTGTGTGTAGAGAAAATAATCGTTGCTCCTTCACTTTTTAGTCGCAGAATCTCTTGAGTTATTAGTTCTGCATTGATTGGATCGAAGCCGCTGAAAGGTTCGTCAAAGATCAGTAATCTCGGCTTGTGTAATACGGTGCAGATAAATTGTACCTTTTGTTGCATCCCTTTTGAGAGCTCCATCACTTTCTTATCCCACCAAGCTGTAATCTCGAATTTTTCGAACCACATCTTTAACTCTTTCATGGCATCGTGGCGCGAAAGACCTTTTAATTGCCCTAAATAAAGAGCCTGCTCACCAACTTTCATCTTCTTGTAAAGTCCTCTCTCTTCTGGAAGGTAGCCGATCTGACTGATATCACTTGACTTTAATGGTCGACCTTCGAAATACACAGAGCCACTATCAGGCGCAGTGATCTGATTGATGATTCGGATTAGCGTTGTCTTGCCTGCTCCGTTGGGCCCCAATAAACCAAAAATAGTTCCTTGTTCAACAGAGATGGAGACATTTGTTAAGGCCTGCTGACTGGCATAGGTCTTGGAAACATCGTTTGCTGAAAATAATTCCATAACGTGTAAGGGTTTAATATTTATGCTTGATCTTCTTCTGAATACTCATCAAAAAGATAATCTGAATCTAGATCAGATACTGGAACTGTTTGTTCACTTTTTATGAACAAACAGTTCCAACCAATCCATTTAAATTTCTTGTTCGCACTAAAAATAAATAGGGCAGAAAAGATTAATAATGCCCCAATGCTATAACTCTTATTGCTAAAACAAAATTGACTGAGCCGAATCGCATCTGAATTGCTTTCCTGCAGAGAGAACACACCTAGAAAAATAGTGTTTATGCTGTTGATTCCCCATGCCATTTCAAGACCATCATCTAGAACAACACAAAGGGAAAGCAAAATGCCAAATATTAAGTATTGAAAAAAGATTAAAATTGCTCCATTATCCTTAATTTCTGACAGATAAACCTGTACCCCAGCAAAAAATAGTCCTGTAACTACCAAATTTAACCATTTATAGCGAATAAGTTGGTGTATTCCTTGCAATAGATAGCCGCGAAATAAAATTTCTTCTAATCCCGCTTTGATTGGGACTAAAAGTATAATGGCCAGACAAATTTTCAGGAATGATGCGGAATTAATACTGAGATTAATCGATTGATCATCAAGTGAATAAAGGATTAAAATATAGATCAAAAGAAACAAAAACCAGAGTTTAGCACCCCAAAAGAAGCGAGACCATCGAAAACTCTTACTCCCAGAAATTAGGGTGGTGGTGCTCCGTTCGTGAATAGGCTTTAGCAAAAGTGCAAAGGCTAAAATGCCCATTAGATAGGGTAGGACTAGAAATAGCAACTGAATTGGAGCAGCGATCTCGAAAGCTGAAAGATCAAGCGGGTTTTCTAGGTTTGGAATTAAATCTGGAAATTCGGCTGTTTGCAGGTAGACCATAATCTGAACAGGGATTGTGCCGATTATGGTTATGGCAAACAATGCAATAACTAGTAGGGCTAGCCAACGTCCGATATCATTTTTCCCATCTTGAGCCTGTTCTAGAAACATGATTTTCGAACTTTAATTGTTTCGCCTCTGAATATCTTACTGCTTAATTAAGCATCCAAATGGCACCATTGAGTGTTGTCGCAAAGCTTACCCATAGAAGATATGGCACTTGTAGGTATGCTGCAAGTTTGTTGATTCGACTAAAATAGACAATCATGGCGCCAATACTACCTAACATCAAAATAATTTCAAAAAAGGCTAACCCAAGAAGATTGAATTTGAAAAACAAGAAACTCCAAAAGAAATTCAAGGTGAGCTGAAGGGCAAATATTTTTAATGCTTGTGTCCTAGTATCTCCTTTGGGTGAGTTCAGGATTATAAATAATGAGATGCCCATTAGGGTGTAGAGAAGAGTCCAGACGGGTCCGAAAAGATAGTTGGGTGGATTAAAAGATGGTTTGATTAAATGCTCATACCACCCATGAATGCTTGAGGCAGTGGCATAGCCTGAAATCCCCCCAACAGCCAGTGGCAGGAGTAAACTGCCTAGCAGTGTTATGCCAATTTTTAATCCACGTATCATCTTTTGATTGTTGCTAACTTTAATACTGTTTCGTTGAAATGGCTTTAATCATCCCTTTGAAAATATATCCATGAAAAGGGAGAACTGAATACCAATAAATACGCCCCCAGATCCCTAGCGGTCTGAAGATCGCAGTCTGGATAAGTTCTTTATTATCGACTATCTTAAACTCAAGCCAGGCCTCCCCTGGAAGTTTCATCTCCGCATATAGCAAGAGTCGTTGTTCCGTTTTGTTGGCTAATAAGACTCGCCAAAAGTCGAGCGATTCGCCAGCCGAGATCTCGGATGGGTTTTTCCTTCCGCGACGCAACCCAACACCCCCTGTGAGCCGATCCATGGCTCCTCTGATCTCCCATAACCAATTGGCATGATACCAACCTCTGGTGCCACCAATCGACCAGATATTTTGCATCACCTGTTCAGGGGAAGTTTTGATTGTATATTTCCGCTGGTCAATAAAGCAACCAAACTTTGGCACTTGAATATGTTGGCTGATACCATGCAGAAGCACCGAACTTGTTAGCGCATCTTTCCAGCTTGATACGACTTGATTTTGCTCAATCTTTCCAAATGCCAATTGGATCGCTTTGTTGTATCCAATAAGATGAATCCCACCAATAAGCTCGTTTAAGTTATTTTTTTCGCAGATTACTTCAACTTTCATACTCTTCACTAAATTGCTAGCTAGAGAATAGGTTGTTGATGTGACAAAATAAAGCCAATAAGATGAAAGGCGAGGAGTCATTACGGGGAGTACCCAAATAATTCGCTTCAAGCCACGGACTTTTGCAAATCGCAAGAGCAACTCTTTGTAGGTTAATACTTTTACTCCTCCAATATCGTAACTCTTATTGTAAGTGGGCTTATTATGCAGAACCCCTAGCATGTATTGAAGAACATTTCGAATCGCAATGGGTTGCGAGCGAGTATTAAGCCACCTTGGACCAATGATTAAAGGAAGTTTCTCAACTAGATCTCGAATGATTTCAAAAGAAGCACTTCCAGAACCAATGATAATGCCAGCTTTAAGTGTTGTTAAAGCATATTTTGAAGATTGTAAAATTTCTTCAACGTTTTTTCTGGATGTAAGATGTTTTGAGAGCTGGCTATTGTTCGTAATGCCACTCAAGTAGATCACTTGTTCCGCATTGGTCTGCTCGATCTGTGATCTGAAATTACGAGCCGAGACATCCTCTAATTCAGCAAAATCGCCTACGCTGGTCGACATTGAATGAATCAGATAATAGGCTGCATCTATATCTTTTGGGATATTCGCGAGTGTCTTTCGATCAAGAAAGTTTACTTCGATAACGGTAAGATCGGCATTTTTATACCGCTCATGGTTGAATCTAGAAATATCACGAACGCAACACACCACTTGATGACCGTTTTCAAGTAAGACGGGCAGAAGACGCTGCGCAATGTATCCGGTAGCTCCGGTGAGAAGTATCTTCATCGAGGAACTTTTTAAATCGAAATTTTAGTCCAGCCTAAAAACGATATAAAACATGGAATAAATACTACTTGTATTCATTCCATGCCTTAATGGCTATGTTTTCAAGATCTAGCTTGCAGATTGCATAGATAAAAGCACTTGCAACCCTTGCATTGGTGATCAGTGGGATATTAAAATCAATTGCATTTCTACGGATATTATAGCCGTTCGAAATCTCACGAGTCGTATGGTCTTTTGGAATGTTAATCACCATTTCGACTTTTCTATTTTTTATCAGATCTAAGGTGTTGATATCCGTGTTGTCTTCATCTGGCCAGCAAACCTGTTCCGTATCAATTCCATTCTCTTTAAAGAAATGATGTGTTCCTCCCGTAGCATAGATGGTAAAGTCTCTCTCTTTAAGCATTCGCGCACTCTCGAGCAATTCTACTTTGCCTTTTGTTGGACCAGAAGATATTAGAATCGTTTTCTTTGGAATACGATAACCAACTGATAGCATTGATTTGAGCAAGGCTTCATAGAAGTTCTCTCCAATGCACGCTACCTCACCCGTTGAGGCCATATCTACACCTGTCACGGGATCGGCATTTAGCAGTCTGTGGAACGAGAACTGAGGAGCTTTTACTCCAACATAATCTAGTTCAAAAAGTGATTTGTCTGGTTTCTCAAATGGAACATCTAACATCGCTTTTGTAGCGATCTCAATTAGATTCGTGCGCAATACCTTAGACACAAACGGGAATGAACGTGAAGCCCTAAGGTTACACTCGATCACTTTGATGTCGTTATCTTTTGCGAGATATTGGATATTGAATGGACCAGTGATCTCTAGTGCTAAAGCTATCTTGCGCGAAATCTTTTTAATCCGTCGTATGGTTTCGATATAAAGTTTCTGAGGAGGGAAGACAATGGTTGCATCACCTGAGTGAACACCTGCGAATTCAACGTGCTCAGAAATGGCGTAGGCCACAATTTCTCCATTTTTTGCTACGGCATCAACCTCGATCTCCTTTGCATTCTCTATAAACTCAGAGACTACAACTGGATGCTCTTTCGAAACATGCGCTGCTAAAGTGAGGAAATGGTGTAGCTGATCTTTATTAGAAACGACATTCATCGCTGCTCCAGAAAGCACATAGGATGGACGTATCAAGACCGGAAATCCAACTTCGTCAACAAATCGATTGATATCTTCAATGGTGGTTAATTGGCTCCAGCGAGGCTGGTCAACACCGAGCCTATCGAGCATGGCCGAGAATTTATTCCGATCTTCCGCATTGTCAATCTTTTCAGCGGTTGTTCCTAAGATTGGGATCCCTTGCTTATGAAGTCTCATCGCCAGGTTATTCGGAATCTGTCCCCCCATCGAGAGTACTGTTCCAAGTGGTTGTTCAAGATCACAGATATCTAGCACTCGCTCAAGGGTTAGCTCATCGAAATAGAGTCTATCACAGGTGTCGTAATCGGTAGATACGGTTTCGGGGTTGTAATTGATCATAATTGATCTAAAACCTTCCTTTCGAATCGTGTTGACCGCATTCACCGAGCACCAGTCGAATTCAACGGATGATCCAATGCGATATGCTCCCGAACCGAGCACAATAACTGATTTTTGGTCGTGTTGGAACTCCACGTCATGTTCTGTTCCATTGTAGGTGACGTAGAGATAGTTTGTAAGTGCTGGGTATTCGCCGGCTAAAGTATCTATCTGTTTGATTACAGGTGTAATGCCTAGGCTTTTACGGTGTTCTCTCACTTTAAGTAAGTCGCTCTGAATCTGACTATCTGGGTTTTTCATCACCAGACGGGCAATCTGAAAATCAGAGTATCCTTGCTTTTTAGCGAGCAATAAAAGGTCTACGGGAAGTTCGGCAAGGGTATTGAATTCGATTAACCTATTTTTTAGATCATGGATATTGCTAAGTTTCTGAAGAAACCATTTGTCAATGCGGGTGATCTCCCATATTTTATCAATTGAGTAACCATTTTGTAAGGCTTCAGCTATGGCAAATATTCGACGATCAGTAGGGTTTTCTAATTCTCCATCGATATCCGTAATCTCCATTTCGCTGCGGTTTCCCTCGAATCCATGCATGCCACCTCCGACCATTCTAATCCCCTTTTGAATGGCTTCTTCGAAAGATCGTCCGATGGCCATAATCTCACCGACGGACTTCATGCTTGATCCTAGTGTTTTGGAAACACCTTCAAATTTATTAAGGTCCCAACGAGGTATTTTAACAACTACGTAGTCGAGAGCTGGCTCAAAACAAGCTGTTGTAACTTTCGTTACTGAGTTTTTTAATTCGTGTAGACCATAGCCTAATCCAAGTTTAGCGGCTACAAAGGCAAGTGGATAACCCGTTGCTTTTGAGGCTAAGGCTGATGAACGCGAAAGACGGGCGTTGACCTCGATTACTCGATAGTCATCAGAATTTGGATCAAGGGCAAACTGAACATTACACTCTCCAACCACGCCAATCTTGCGAATGATCTTAATCGAGAGTGTTCTAAGTTTGTGGTATTCGTCGTTTGAAAGCGTTTGCGATGGTGCGACAACAATCGATTCTCCCGTGTGAATTCCTAGAGGATCGAAATTCTCCATGTTACAAACGGTGATACAATTGTCGTATTTATCTCTAACCACTTCGTATTCTACCTCTTTCCAGCCTTTAATAGACTCTTCTACAAGTATTTGTGGTGAGTAGCTAAAAGCGTTCTCAGCTAGTTTGTTTAGCTCTTCTTCATTCGAGCAGAAACCAGAACCTAATCCACCTAAGGTATATGCCGCCCGAATGATTAATGGAAAACCTAATTTCTTTGCGGCCTCACGCGCTTTTTCGATGGTGTCACAGGCTACGCTCTTAGGTGTTAATACATCGATCTCACGCAAGATATCAGCAAATATCTGTCGGTCTTCGGTATTAATAATGGATTGTACTGGTGTGCCAACAACTTTTATATTGTGTTTTTCTAAGATGCCTTGTCTGAATAGATCCACGCCACAGTTAAGAGCAGTCTGTCCGCCGAAAGCGAGTAGAATACCATCGGGTTTCTCTTTTTCGATAACTTTCTCAACCCATGTTGCGGTAACTGGAAGAAAATAGATTTTGTCCGCTATCTCTTCAGAGGTTTGTATGGTTGCAATGTTGGGATTGATAAGAACCGTGTATACCCCTTCTTCCTTGAGGGCTTTAAGTGCTTGCGATCCAGAATAGTCGAATTCTCCGGCTTCTCCGATTTTCAAGGCCCCTGAGCCTAAGACGATTACTTTTTTAATAGCTGAGTTGATCATTTACCTGACTTATTTTTTTTAACACTTTCAATAAAATCATCAAACAAAAATTCGGTATCCACTGGTCCAGATGAGGCCTCAGGGTGAAATTGAGTAGAGAAGAAAGGCTTCGTTTTATGTCGAATACCTTCATTTGTGTTGTCATTTACATTGACAAATAAAGATTCCCATTCGCTCGGTAATGTTTCGGTAGCAATGGCAAAACCATGATTTTGCGAAGTGATAAAACACCTGTTTGTCCCATTAAGAAGCACCGGTTGGTTGTGGCTCCGATGTCCGTATTTAAGTTTATAAGTCTCCGCTCCAGCCGCAAGTCCGAGAAGCTGATTTCCGAGGCAGATCCCCATGATCGGCTTTTCTTGAGCTATTGCGACTTTAATATGTTTTACGGTAATATCGCACATGGCTGGATCACCTGGGCCATTGGTGAGAAATAAACCGTCGTATGCTAGTGTAGTGAAATCGTAGTCCCAAGGTACTCTGATCACCGTTGTGTTTCTTTTGATTAGACAGCGGATGATGTTGTTCTTTACGCCGCAGTCGACCATCACAATTTTATAGGCTCCATTGCCATAGTTTATAACCTTGTCGGTGCTTGCTATGGCCACTAAATTAGAAAGGTTGGGATCAAAGAATTCGATCTCTTCAGCTTCAAACTCTATCTTCCCTAGTAATGAACCCTTCTCGCGAAGTATTTTGGTAAGTAATCGAGTATCGATATCGTAAAGCCCTGGTATCTCTTGTGATTTCAGCCAGTCCCCTAAACTCATCATCGCATTCCAATGACTAAATCCAACGGAATAGTCTGAGACGATTAACCCTGTAATGTGAATCTTGTTCGATTCAAAATGTTTGTGTATCCCATCTTCGATTAAATCTTTGGGTACGCCATAGTTTCCGATTAACGGATAGGTTGAGACGAGTATTTGTCCAGTATAAGATGGATCGGTAAGGCTTTCAGGATATCCGGTCATGGCGGTGTAAAAAACGACCTCGCCGGCAACCGATTTTTCGTAGCCAAATGATTTCCCTTCTAATACTGTTCCATCCTCAAGAATCAGTTTTACTTTTCGCATTACAAGCTTATTTTTCTCGGGTTAACATAAATTCAAAACTTTAATTCTCAAAAAAAATGCGTTTTCACTACCTTTTAATCAGTAGTAAAAACGCATTTTTCGGCGTCTTCTTCATCGATATTCTTAGTTGATGTCGCACAGCTGCAAATGTAATTTATTTCTGCGAAAATCACAACGCTATCTATAATAATTCATAAATATTCATTAAATATTCATAAA
>CAIVGL010000081.1 GCA_903905505.1 uncultured Bacteroidia bacterium
ACCAAATATCCTCGTTTAACCAGTAAGTAGTGTTTTATTTCTTTGAGGTTGTCTGTTGGGGCCGCTGTCAGTTTTAAGGCCGCTTTAATGCGTGTTCGAACCTTGTCTCCGTTGGGTTGAACCACTTCAATTAAGAACCGCGATAGGAGTAAAAAGGCTAATCCATACCCAATTAGTTTATGCACATCCCACATCTTGTCGTCATATCCATGTGCGACCGAAAATGCTTGTTCGTCAGTCACTGTTACCCCTTTATTCGCAAGTTTTTCTTGCACGAATTTAATATTCGGACGAGGCTTAAGGGCTGTTGAAGCTAGTAGAACAGTAATCATTAATGAGGCGATGGTCAGAAATGTTAGCCAATGCCAGATTCTAATTAAAACGGTATGTCTTTGCAGAAAAGGCGAGGATTCAAGAGTTAGATTTTTCTTAGTCATGGCTTATGTTTACTAGATGCTTAACGTATGTTTTAATCGCTAGAACGTACTATCAAAAATAGTATAATTAATTCGTCCTTTGAATTTTTATTGCAATTGTTGAGCTGTATGATTTTTACTTAACAAAAATGAGACTCAATATTTTGTGCCTTAGTGTCTTGGTGGCGATTTTTAGAATGGATTTTTTTTAGTGTTAAGAGTGAAAAGTCGACATCGTTTTAATTCTATTCTTTATTTGAAAATAAGGTTGTCATTTCTTGGATATTAATTATTTCTTAATTCAAATTTCTTCCATGTCCTTAATTTTTCACCATGGCATAATTTGATTAATTTTGTGTCACTTTTTAAAAGTTTAGTGTTTTCAATTCTAATTTTATCCAAATGCTTAAAAGTATATTTCAACTTGAACGTTCAAAGTATGCACCAAAGATGCCAAAAGCTCTGACTGGTTCAGTAAAGGTTGTTGAAGGTGGTCGGACAAACTCTATCGCAGATCAACAAGAGATTCAGAAATTTTTTCCTGGTACCTATGGAATGCCGATTATTACGTTTGAAGAGGGGAGTGATGGGGTGTCATACCCTGGACTTAATGTTGGTGTGATCCTATCAGGTGGTCAGGCTCCAGGCGGTCACAATGTGATATCTGGCATTTTTGATGGGTTAAAAAAACTAAATCCATCGAATAAATTATATGGTTTTCTAGGTGGACCTGGAGGATTGGTCGATCATAAATACATTGAACTTACTTCAGATATTATTGACGAATACCGAAATACCGGTGGTTTCGATATCATTGGTTCTGGTCGTACGAAGTTGGAGGAGACCGCTCAATTTGATAAAGGTGTTGAGATCTGTAATCAGCTAGGCATTCGTGCAATTGTAGTTATTGGTGGTGATGACTCAAATACCAATGCATGTGTGTTGGCGGAGTATTACTTAAGTAAAAATACAGGTATTCAGGTTATTGGCTGTCCTAAGACCATTGATGGTGACTTGAAAAATGAGATGATCGAGGCTTCATTTGGCTTTGATACAGCTTGTAAAACGTATTGTGAGTTGATCGGAAATATTATGAGAGACTCTAATTCAGCTAAGAAATATTGGCATTTTATTAAACTAATGGGTCGCTCGGCTTCGCATATTGGTTTGGAATGTGCCTTACAGTCGCATCCTAATGTTTGCTTGATCTCGGAAGAGGTAGCGGACAAAAAACAGACTCTTGAGCAAATTGTGAATGACATTACTGATATTGTTGTTAAACGAGCTCAAAATAACGAGACCTTTGGAGTCGCTTTAATCCCAGAGGGATTGGTGGAATTTATCCCTGAGATGAAGGTCTTGATCGATGAGCTGAATGATTTATTGGCTGAAGGCCATGCCACTGCTGAGAAATTCCAGAGTTTTACAACAAATACAGAGAAGCGTGATTTTGTTATTGATACATTGTCTCCTCAGTCTTCTAAGGTTTACGCTTCATTGCCAAGCGGCATTGCACGTCAGCTAACGCTTGATCGCGATCCTCATGGTAACGTTCAAGTTTCTCGCATTGAGACAGAACGTTTACTGATTGAAATGGTTGAGAAACGATTGGCTGAGCTTAGAAGAAATGGTCTTAAGATCAATTTCTCAGCGCAGAACCATTTCTTTGGGTATGAAGGTCGTTGTGCTGC
>CAIVGL010000082.1 GCA_903905505.1 uncultured Bacteroidia bacterium
CTTCTTGAAATGGTCAAACCAAAACCTTTCAAAGGTACAGAAAATTTTTCGAAATTGGAATAAAAAAACCTCCCGATTGGGAGGTTTAATTTATGTTGTTGATCTTTTCATGATCGTTTTATGAACGGTATAAAAAGGATGTTTGTTTAGTCTTTTATTCCAACTCACCATATAGGTATAACGAGTGATGCGAGAGCTTGAAGTTATGTTGTGCACAAGCATCTTTAATAATCTCAAGAATCCGTGGATCATGAAACTCTTTAACATTGCCATTACGCATATCGATCAAATGATCGTGCTGCCTTGAGGCTAATGTTTTCTCAAATTGAGCCATGTTTTTTCCAAATTGATGTTTGATGACCAATTTGCAGTCAAGTAATAACTCGATAGTGTTGTAGAGTGTAGCACGACTTACGCGATAGTTCTTGTTCTTCATCGAGATGTATAACGTCTCAATGTCGAAGTGGCCATCTCTTGAGTAAATCTCATCAAGTATTGCATAGCGTTCCGGAGTCTTCCTATGACCTTTGCGTTCAAGGTACTCGGTGAAAAGTGATTTTACGGTTTCTTTACTAGTTAGCATAGATACTATTGTTACTTAATCCAAGTTAGAATAGGTGTAAAATTAGAAATTTATTTGAGAATATTCAACAAATGCCTACTTTTTTACACTTTGAATCTTAGATTTCTTTTCGCTGAACGGTATCGACCCCCTTAATATTTTGAATCTTAGTAATTAAAGTCTCTAACAATTCAGTGTTCTGGATGTATAGATATAGGTTTCCTTCAAAAATACCATCATGAGCATCCATATTGATCGAGCGCATATTAATCCCATATTCGTTCGAAATGACATTGGTGATCTTATTTGCGATCCCCTGATGGTCGAATCCTCGAATATATAGGTGCGTTAAATAGAAAAGCATTTTAGACTTAGTCCAAGTAGCTTCAATAATATCGTCGCCACGACTCGACATTAATTTTACTGCTTCGGCACATGATTTATTGTGTATCATGATTTGTCCATCATCGGTGGCAAACCCCACCACGTCATCACCTGGAATTGGATTGCAGCATTCAGCTAAGAAGAAATTTGCCTTTCGCTCATTCTCACTAAGTAAGAATGGCTTTTTCTTGTCGATGATTAAGCTCTCATTTCGTTTGTCACCCCCAAAAGTGAAGGTAAGCTTCCAGAACTTGATGAACTTATTAACCGACTTTTCAAGCAGGGTAGTCTCTAGGTTTTCAAGGCTCACCAGTCCCATCCCAATTTCAGCATAAAGCTGCTCCTTGGTATGTAAACCATAATGGTTGATGAGCTTTTTTAAGGTGTTTGAAGCTGGTTTGACATTCAGTTTCTCAAGTTGCTCATTGAGTTGCTTCCGACCGGCTTCAATATGTTTTTTCTGCTCTTGCTTGAATGTATCGCGAATCTTAGATTTCGCACGAGCCGTGATCACACTCTCAATCCACGACGGCTTCGGTGTTTGCTTGTCTGAAGTTAAAATCTCCACCTGATCGCCACTTTTTAATTCGTGACTCATCGGAACAAGAATGTGATTGACCTTCGCTCCAATGCAGTGGTTGCCCAATGCGGAGTGGATATCGTAGGCGCAATCTAATACGGTGGCCCCTTTAGGAAGCATTTTCATCTCTCCTTTTGGGGTGAAGATCACTATTTCTTGAGAATAGAGGTTGAGCTTAAATTCATCCAGGAAGTCTAAGGCGTCTGATTCCGGATTACTTAGCAGTTCTCTAATTTTAATCAGCCATTTGTCGAGTTCGCTTTCTGATGCACCCTCTTCTTTATACCGATAGTGGGCCGCAAATCCGCGCTCAGCGATCTCATCCATTCGCTCGGTGCGGATCTGAACCTCTACCCATTGCCCTTGTGGACCCATCACGGTAACGTGCAATGCCTCGTAGCCATTGGCTTTAGGGATGGTTATCCAGTCGCGTATTCGGTCTGGTTTTGGAGTGTAGATATCAGTTATTAAGGAGAGGATATCAAAACACTGTCGTTTTTCTGATATATTCTCCTTGGGTTTGAAAACAATTCGAATGGCTAGCAGGTCGTAAATCTCATCGAAGGTGACATTTTTCTTCTGCATCTTATTCCAAATCGAATACGTTGACTTGGGTCTGCCGCTGATGGTGAACTCAAAGTTTTCGGCGTGAAGTTCCGTTTGGATCGGTTTGGCAAAATCGAATACGAGATAATTGATTCGTTTCTCTTCGCTTTGTAGTTTTAGCTCAATCTGCTGATAGACTTCTGGGTGTTTGTACTTTAGACTTAAATCTTCGAGTTCCGATTTAATGGCATATAATCCCAGTCGGTGCGCTAGTGGGGCAAAGATATAGAGTGTTTCTGATGTGATCTTCAGTTGTTTCTGATAGGTCATCGATTCAAGCGTTCGCATGTTATGCAGTCGATCCGCAAGCTTGATTAAGATCACCCTAACATCGTCTGACAAGGTGAGCAACATCTTTCGGAAGTTGGTCGCTTGACTCGAGTCGAAGGTGCCTGAAAGTTTGGTTAGTCCGTCGACCAAGGATGCCACTTTGGCGCCGAACATATTCTCAATGTCGCTAAGGGTGTATTCCGTATCTTCTACTACATCATGGAGAATTGCAGCCAATACAGATTTTGTTCCAAGTCCAATCTCTGCGACTACGATTTTGGCAACAGCTATGGGGTGGATGATATAGGGTTCGCCCGATTTACGTCGGATCCCCATGTGAGCGGAGTTGGCAAATTGAAATGCTTTACGAATTAACTGCTCGTTTTCAATCGTCAATGGCCTTGTAAAAGACTTCATCAAGTCCTCAAACAAATCATCAATTTCTCTTTTCTCTATGTCAGTTTGCAAATCCATTCGCTGATTATATACCTCAAAAATACTCTAATCTCATTGAAATTAATCACCCTTGAAGGCTTAGATTACTTTTTCATGCTTTTTTCAAATACGAGCTCAATAGTTTCAACTAAGGTTCCCCAGGAGAACTTCTCTTTTTCAGCGATCACATTATCGGTGAAAAACTGATTTCGATCTTTTTCGTAGAAGTCATAAATCGCGGAGGTAATCGCTTTGGGATTTGGTTTAACGACATAACCTACTTTGCCATCGGGAATGATCTCCCCTAAGCCTCCAACGTCGGTCACCAGCATGGGCTTATTGTAGTGATAAGCTATTTGAGTAACGCCACTTTGAGTGGCTGTTTTATAAGGTTGCACCACCATGTCGGCAGCACCAAAGTAATTGGCAATGTCCTGATCTGCGATAAACCCAATCCGAAGCTCTACATGCTCTTCCAGGTTTTTCTCTTTAATAATCTGAAGGTATTTCTCTGATGAGGTGTAAAACTCACCTGCAACTATTAGTTTGATTGGAAATTTGCGTAATTTCTGATCTCCAAAAGCTTCCAATAGCCAGTCTAAACCTTTGTAATCGCGAATAAAACCAAAAAAAAGCAGGTACCGAACCTCTGGATCTAAGCCCAATTGAGCAATTGCTTTTTCCCGTGTGACGCTTTTGCCAAATATGTCGTATAGCGGATGCAGCGTGTAGAGCATTGGCGCATTCGGGCGAAAGCGCTTTAGATCGTTTAGGACTGCTTGTGATAAGGTGACAAAGCCATTGCAGCTTTTTGTAAAGAAACGGGTTAAGGTATTGTCGAAAAAGTGCTTCTCGTGTGGGACAATATTATCGGCAATGGCAATAACTTTCGTGTGGTTATTTTTGCGTGCTATTCGGGCGATTGTACCCAGACAAGGAGCCATAAATGGGGTCCAATAGCGCACAAGTAAAAGATCGGGTTTCAGATTTTTAATCTCACGACCTACTTTCAACCAGTTGAAAAGATTGATGGAATTTACTTTGATTTTAATGTCTAAATCTAAAGGTGCAGGCTGATCCGAATATTGCGTTTTCCCTGGAAACAAAAAGGAGGGATATTGAAGCGAAAAAGTATAAATTATTACTTCGTCTCCATTTTCTGCAAGTGCCTTCGCTAACCGCTCATTAAAAGTGGCAATGCCTCCGCCTCTAAATGGCCAAGTTGTACCCAGTAGAATAATTTTCTTCTTCAAAATAAATCGTATTTATGACAAAGGTAAAATTTTTCAGTGAGAACAAGACCTGCATAAAAGACCAAATTTAATTGCAGATTTAGCCAGTTTTTAGCTTACTTTATGCTGAATCCATTATCTTTGACATTCAGTAAACTTTTAAATGGCATTATGGACGAGAGACCACTAATCTTAATTACCAACGACGACGGAGTCTATGCAAAGGGCTTAAATGAGCTGATTGAAGTGATTCGTCTATTTGGAGATATTGTGGTCGTGGCTCCCGATAGTCCTAGGTCAGGTATGGGTCATGCCATTACGGTGGATCACCCTCTTCGGGTTACCCGTCTTCAGCAAGAGGAGGGCTTACTCATCTATTCGTGTACCGGAACGCCTGCTGATTGCGTCAAACTGGCATGTAATCAACTGTTGGAGAAATTGCCCGATTTCATCATCTCTGGTATTAATCATGGGGCCAACACATCGGTGTCGATTTTGTATTCTGGTACCATGGGGGCTGCTTTAGAAGGTTGTATTCATGGTGTACCCTCAATTGGATTCTCGCTTAACGACTATGGCTCAGAGGCTGATTTCTCCAAGGCGAAGATTGTGGTGGCTCGCGTTTTTCAGGCTGTCGCACAGCATGGTTTGCCTGAAGGGGTTTGCTTGAATGTGAATATTCCTCAAGGAGATGTCAAAGGGATTAACTTTTGCCGTCAGACTAGGGGGAAATGGGTGGAAGAATTTGAGAAACGGACTGATCCGCATGGACGGGAATATTATTGGTTAAAGGGGTATTTCAACAATGCCGAGGCAGAAGCTTTAGATACAGATGATTTTGCCTTGCTTAATGGGTTTGCCTCTGTTGTTCCAGTAAATACTGATCTTACAGCTTACACGGCATTCCAGCAGATGCAAAAATGGAAATTCTAGGCTATGCATATCGATGATAGAAATTTGTTTTTTAACCGATTAAGCTATGGATTGCTAGTTGGATTTTTATTGCCAGTTCTCTCATTTTTAATGTATTATGTTTTTCGTTTTGGGCACACCACATTTTCAAATTATCTGAATGTTTTAATTGAATCGAAAAAAATAGTCAATGTCTTAAGTTTGTCTGTTTTGCCGAACTTGGCACCTTTTATGCTCTTGATCAATAGCAGTCGCTATAGCTCCGGAAGAGGTGTTCTGACCGCAACGGTTTTGCTCGGAATTGTAATTTTCATTCTCAAATTTACGCTCTAAGTTGGTCGTTCCAATTTAATTAATTTTTCACTAGCGCTAAATCACAAATCGTCCACCAATGAGATACTTTATTATTGCAGGAGAAGCTTCAGGTGATTTACACGCCTCCCATCTCATGAGGGAGCTTAAGCAGGAAGATACGGCTGCAGAATTTTCATTCTTTGGAGGTGATTTAATGCAAGCTGAAGGAGGAACCCTACTGAAACACTATCGCGAGATGGCTTTTATGGGTCTGTTTCCAGTCTTACTTAATCTGCATAAGATAAAACGTAACTTTATACTTGCCGAACAAAAATTACTTGAGTTTAAACCCGATGTACTGATCTTAGTCGACTATCCAGGTTTTAATCTTCGGATGGCCGCCTTTGCAAAACGACATGGCATTAAGGTTTACTATTATATCTCGCCTAAGATCTGGGCTTGGAAAACCAAGCGAGTGAATAAAGTAAAGCAGTTTGTAGATGAGATGTTTACGATCTTTCCTTTTGAGACAGAATTTTATGCCAAATACAATTATGCTATTCGGTATGTTGGGAATCCTACCGTCGATGAGCTAACTTCTCGTCCAAATCAGGAGGAGACATTTGATCATTTTGTGGCTAGAAATAATCTTTCACAAAAGCCTATTGTCGCCTTGTTGGCAGGTAGTAGGAGGCAGGAGATCAAACGGATATTACCTGTGTTAGCCGAAGTCTCATTCCAATTTCCTGAATATCAGTTTGTTATTGCAGGTGCTCCATCCCAGTTGCAATCGATCTACGATGAAGTATTGGGAACAACGCCAATTTCTGTCGTTTTTAATCAGACCTATGATCTATTACAACAGTCAACAGCTGCGTTGGTCGCCTCTGGCACTGCCACTCTTGAGACAGCTTTTATTGGTGTTCCACAAGTGGTTTGTTACCGTATTGAAGCAGGTCGATTAGGAACCTGGGTCAAAGATCAACTGGTCAAGATCCCATTTATCTCGTTGGTGAATCTTATTGGAGGACGTGAGATTGTCAAAGAGCTGTTTCAACAATACTGCACCCCAAAGACCGTGGGAGCTGAGTTGAGCCTAATCTTAAAGGATGCTAATTATCGTGAGAAGATGCTGCAGGGATATGCCGAAGTTCTGTCTGCCTTAGGTGGTTCAGGCTGTGCCTCTCGGACAGCAAAATTAATGGTCGAATTGTTGAGAACTAAATAATCAGGAGATGTTAAGTTTATTCAAAAAGGAGATTACACAATTCTTTGGTTCCATCATCGGAGTCTTGGTTTCTAGCGTATTTTTAATTTTGACTGGACTTTTCTTGTGGGTTTTCCCTGGGAATTTTAATTTGATCAATGGAGGTTATGCTTCGTTAAGCGGGTTCTTCGATATCGCTCCTTGGATCTATCTTTTTTTGATCCCTGCCGTTACCATGCGCTTATTCGCCGAGGAGAAACGCAGTGGGACCATGGAGTTGCTTCTCTCTCGACCACTTTCAGAATTAAAACTAGTGCTGGCGAAATTCTTAGCTGCGTTTTGCGTGGTTCTGATAACCCTTATACCTACGCTGATCTATTTCTTTAGCATATACAAATTGGGAAACCCAGTGGGATGTATCGATACTGGTGCTACCTGGGGAAGCTATCTCGGTCTTCTTTGGCTTGCCATAATCTATTTGTCAATTGGGGTATTTACCTCGGCATTAACCGATAATCAGATTGTTGCTTTTCTAAGTGCGGTATTTCTTTGCTTCGTTTGGTATGCTGGATTTGGATTTTTATCTCAGCTTCCATTGCCATCATTTGTTACCACAAACCTTTCACTATTGGGTATCGATGTCCATTATGAGTCTATAAGTCGAGGTGTTGTTGATAGTCGAGATCTAATCTATTTCATCTTTATGGCAGGCTTATTTGTGCTGCTTGCTCGTATCGGTTTGGAGTGGGGAAGGGTATCCCAAAATCGCACAAGTATTCATCTAGCATCTTATGTTCTTTTTTTTACTCTGAGCATGTGGTTCGCCCAGACTAACTTCTTCCGAATTGACCTAACCGCTGAAAAACGATATACCCTATCTGACCAAACAAATAAGCTTGTAAATACGATTGATTCACCAGTAAATGCTGAGATTTTATTGGCTGGCGATCTTCCTGCTGGTTTTTTAAAATTGCAAACAGCCATAGTTGAAAAATTACGTGATTTCAAAACAGCCTCTAATCAGCCATTTGTTATTCATACCACCGATCCTTATGAAGTTGATGAGAAGGCCAAATTTCAGGAGAGCTTATTGAAAATTGGTATTGCACCAATTAATTTGCGGATTAATACCGATCGCGGAATTTCCAATAAGACGGTTTTCCCAAGCTTGATTTTACGTGCTAACGGAAGGGTATTGGCCCTTAATCTCTTAAAGAATGATCCCTATCTGCGTGATGAAGAGAATCTAATTCGATCGGTAGAACTGCTCGAATATGAGATCGCAAGAGGTTTAAAGGTCATCTTTCAAACTAAAAAAGATAATCTAGCTTTTCTGACAGGTCAGGATGAACTTGAAGAGGTTCAAGTTCAGGATATTACAACCACCCTTTCAGACCGGTTTGATGTTGAGCGCATTACTAGTGAAGAGCTACTGTCAAATCTCGATAGTTTTAAATGTTTGGTGGTTGCTAATCCGATCAAGCCTTTTACTGAACGCGATAAGTTCGCTGTGGATCAATTTCTGATGCGCGGAGGTCGTATTTTGTGGTTGGTTGATCCAGTGAGTGTAAGTCTGGATAGCTTATCAAATGGGATGTCAACGCTGGCATTCCCAAGAGATCTTAATCTGAAGGACCAATTTTTTCATTATGGTGTTCGGTATAATTCTGATTTAATTCAAGATGTCGAATGTCAGAAAATAAAAGTCAATACGGCTGCCGTAGGACAGCCTGCAAAATATTCGATGGCTCCTTGGTATTTCTCGCCCTTGTTATTTCCTTCTCAGCAGCATCCTATTGGTCGAAATGTTAATCGGGTATTGTCTGAATTTGTAAGCTCTATTGATTTTGTTGGAGAGTCATCTTCGGTGAAGAAAACCGTGCTTTTGACCTCTTCGTCGTATGCACGATCAAACCAAAGTCCGATGCTCGTAAATCTTGGTATGATTGATGCGCCACCAGCACGAAATTTATTTACAAAACAATGGATTCCTACCGGAGTGCTTGTTGAAGGTTCGTTTAGTTCCGTATTTAAAAATCGGATGAATACTAATCTGGGAATTCCTCTTGATTATAAGTTCATAACCGAGAGTAAACCATCTAAAATGATCTTCGTTTCCGATGGTGCTTTGATTGCCAATAAGGTGACATTTAATGCGGGTCAATATCTTCCATTGCCTTTGGGATACGATAAGGTCTCAAACATAACTTTTGGCAATAAGGATTTTCTGGTCAATTCGATCTATTACCTCTGCGACGATTCTGGCTTGATGGAACTTCGATCACGGGCTATGCAAATGCGCTTGTTAGATAAAGTTCGCTTACGTGAAAATAAATTGACATGGCAACTTGTGAATGTTCTTTCCCCCGTTTTGCTGATTCTTTGTGGAGGGGTGTTGTTCTTACTCCTTCGGCGCAGACGTTATTCTGCTCACCACCTCCAAGATTAGTTATCTGTTTGATTTCTAATCGAATTATTCTAAAAGTGTGAAATTTTTCAACTTTTTTTAATTTGAAATTGGAAAGTGTTTGAATAGTTGTAAATTCGTAAATTCCTCTTATTGGAAATGAAAACCAGTTTTGGTTGGTTAGAATACCTTTTAAAGCATCAATTAGTAATACCTAAAACCCAATATACCGATGAGATTTGTCGTTTCAAGTACCGAACTGTTAAAGCATCTAAATGCCATAAGCCGGGTTATAAGCAGCAAGAATACTTTGCCTATTCTTGATAATTTTTTGTTTAAAATAGAAGGAACTACCTTGCTGATTACAGCTTCCGACTTGGAAACTACCCTGATTACAAAGATTGATCTTGAGAATTCAGCTGCTGATGGTTTGATCGCTGTTCAGGCAAAGATCATGCTTGATACCTTAAAAGAGTTTCCAGAGCAACCACTTACATTCAATATCGATCTTGAAACATTTGCTGTTGAAATACTCTCTGCAAATGGTAAGTTCTCTATCGTTGGCCATAATGGCGAAGATTTTCCTGCCTTACCGAGCTTAGCTGAAAATCACAATGCCCTTAATTTGCCTCATGACCTGCTACTTGCAGGGATAAATAAAACACTCTTTGCGACTGCCGACGATGAGCTTCGCCCAGTGATGAATGGTATTTTCGTTGAGCTTTCGACAGAAGAGATTGCCTTTGTCGCTTCAGATGCGCATAAATTAGTGCGATATAAACGGAACGATGTTAAATATACCGATAAGGCCTCATTTATCTTACCTAAGAAGCCAGCCTCGTTATTGAAAAGTTTGCTTCCAAGAGAAGACTCTGATGTAAAATTAGAATTTGACGACAAGAATGCCTTCTTTACTTTAAACGGGTTTAAGCTAGTTTGTCGTTTGGTAGAAGGTAAATATCCAGCCTACAACTCTGTTATTCCAACGAATAATCCAAATGAATTAGTGATTGATCGGGTTGAATTCTTTACAACTCTTAAACGTGTTTCTGTCTTTGCTAACCAAGCTAGTAATCTGGTTCGCTTGAAACTTAATCCTTCTGAATTAATTGTTTCGGCGCAGGATATCGACTTTGCAATTTCAGCTGTTGAGACTATTAAATGTGAATATGAAGGTCAATCAATGGAGATTGGTTTTAAATCGACCTTCTTAGTTGAGATCTTGTCAAATCTTTCGTCTGAACAGGTAAAATTAAAACTCTCTGATCCATCACGTGCAGGTCTTTTACTTCCAGCTGAAAAAGAGCTTGAGTATGAAGATGTTTTAATGCTGTTGATGCCGATGATGATTAACGCCTAATTTTTTTAACCCCCATATTGAAGCCTGGTGGATTTAACTGCCAGGCTTTTAATTTTTAACTTCTACCTTAATCGTGCAACTTAACCTAAAAAATCCTATCGTATTTCTTGATCTTGAGACTACGGGGGTCAATGTGGTCACTGACCGGATTGTTGAGATCGCTCTGCTGAAAATCCACCCAGATGGACGTGAGGAGGAGAAGCTTCAGCGCATTAATCCAGGTGTGCCGATTCCGCCATTCGTATCTGCTATTCATGGTATTTATGATGATGATGTGAAAGATGCCCCTTTGTTTAAAGATGTGGCTAAGGGTTATGCCAAATTTATAGAAGGATGCGACCTTGCCGGGTTTAACTCATCACGGTTTGATATACCATTGTTGTCAGAGGAGTTTCTTCGTGTCGACATCGATTTAGATATTAAGAAGCATAAATTTATTGATGTGCAGGTGATTTTTCATCGCATGGAAAAACGAACGCTTGCAGCTGCCTATAAGTTTTATCTGATGCAAGATCTTGAAAATGCGCATAGTGCGATGGCTGATACAAAAGCTACGTATGAAGTTTTGAAAGCTCAATTGGATCGTTATCAAGGTGTTGAATTTGAGGACAATGGCAAAAAGACTACCCCAGTTCAGAATGATGTTGAGGCCTTAGCTTCATTCTCTGCTTTCGATAAAAGTGTTGATTTTGCTGGACGTATTGTTTACGATGATCAGGGTGTTGAGGTGTTTAATTTTGGAAAACATAAAGGCAAAGCCGTTGAGCGCGTGTTTCAAGAAGATTCAGGTTATTACGGTTGGATGATGCAAGGGGAGTTCCCCCTTTATACCAAGAAAGTTTTAACTGCGATTAAGCTTAGGGATATGAATCGGAAGATTTAATTTGAATAGGTTTAAACTCTATAATTCCTGTTTCTATGAAGATTATTTGCATCGGACGTAACTATTTAAAACATGCTCGTGAATTAGAGCGGGATATTCCAACTGAGCCAGTCTTTTTTATGAAGCCTGACTCCTCATTACTCCTGGATAATCGCCCATTTTTTCTTCCCGGATTTTCAAAGGAGGTTCATTATGAAGTTGAACTAGTTGTAAAGATCAATCGCCTAGGTAAGACCATTGAAGCTCGTTATGCAAATCGATACTATTCTGAGATTGGTCTTGGCATTGATTTTACCGCTCGTGATCTGCAGCGCCATCTTATTGAAAAGGGATTGCCTTGGGAGAAAGCGAAAGCCTTTGATGCCTCTGCTGTTTTAGGTGATTTTATTCCCAAAGAAGAGTTAGGCGATCTGGGTCAGATCAACTTCTCACTACATCAAAATGGAAATATCGTACAGGATGGAAATTCTAAAGATATGATCTTTGCAATTGACACGATAATCGAATATGTTTCGAAGTTTGTTACCCTTAAAATTGGAGATCTAATTTATACTGGCACCCCTGCAGGAGTCGGACCCGTTGCCATTAACGATCACCTGGTCGGATATATTGGAGAGCGTAAAATGTTCGATTTCGTAGTTAAATAAATCTAAGGTCGACTGAATATTAGAGCACTTCTCCCGCACACGCCTCGTCAATAAACCAGTAGAGTTCTCCCGTAGGTTTGATGTATGAAGCCGGGTAGGTTTGTGATACTTCGTCATGGTGCTGAATGCTGCTGTAGATTTTTGATTTGGATTCACCAGTCGCTAAAAAGGCCACCCTTTTAGCGTTGTTTAAGACTTTTCCCGTTAAGGTTATCCGCAGCTGTCCTGATATTGGATGATTGGCACTTGCAGTCGTTTGATCTGATTCAAGTAACCAGAGATTATTGGTAAATATCGAGGCTGTATGACCATCATCACCAAGTCCTAATATGATTAAATCAAACGTAGGCCATCCATTTGCCGTTGGGACTAGTTGTTCAATCTCTTCTTGATAGCGTATGATCTCTTCTTCAATTTTTGATTCCCCGTGAATGCGATGTATTTGATGGGGCTGTATTTTAATCTTTGAAAATAAGAGCTTTTTAACTTCTCCGAAATTACTCTCTGGATCTTCTGGGCCCACCATCCGTTCGTCACCCCACCACAAATGGATCTTATGCCATGGCACTTCAGTACTATATTTTTCTGCTAGCAATGAAAAAAGAATTGAAGGAGTTTTACCTCCTGAGAGGACGAGGTGAAAAGATTTTCCCGATGAATTTTTAGCCCATTCAATTAGTTGATTTGCAAATTTATCAGCTAAATCTGAGGGAGATGATAAAGTATAAATTATGGGGCCCATGTTAAAGAATATTCAATTTACAATTCGCAATAGAGTCCATCATCTGATAGGTTTTTGCAGGGGAAGCGCCATTTCATCCCATTCTCCATTAGGCGGTCTGACTCAAGTGGTCCCCATGTGCCTGCAGGATAGCCATAGATTGGTATGGAGGGGTCGTTTGTCCAAGCGTCTAAGATTGGTTGAATAAATCCCCAGGCTGCCTCTACGGTGTCGCCACGTGAATAGAGCGTTGCATCGCCCATCAGGCAATCCAATAATAGACGCTCGTAGGCTGCCGGAAGTGCGATATCGGCAAGATCGGAGTAGTGAAAATCCATATTTACCTGGTTCACTTTAAATCCAGCACCTGGCTCTTTCATCCCAAATTTAAGCAGTAATCCTTCGTCAGGTTGAATCCGAATAATCAAGAGGTTTGAGGTGTTTTCATTCAGCCCATTTTGATCAAAAAGATGGTGAGGAGCTGGCTTGAATTCTATGACAATCTCAGTAACCCGAGTTGGGAGTTTTTTTCCTGTTCGGATAAAAAATGGAACTCCTGCCCACCGCCAGTTGTCGATAAAAAATTTCATTGCCACGAAGGTTTCGGTATACGATGTTGGGGCTACGTCTGGTTCGTCGCGGTATCCCGCTGTGGCTTTCCCTTTGATGGTTGAATTGGTATACTGACCTCTGATAACTTGATTGGCGATATCTTCTGGTCTTATCGGTCTTAGCGATTGGAATACTTTCATCACCTCGTGTCGGATAGCATCTGCTTCAATAACAACTGGTGGTTCCATGGCGACAAGTCCAACCATCTGAAGTAAATGGTTCTGAACCATGTCACGCATAGCCCCTGAATGGTCGTAATAGCCACCTCTTCCTTCTACGCCTAGACTCTCGGCAGAGGTGATCTCAACCCGCTGAATGAAATTTCTGTTCCAAAGTGGCTCAAAAATACCATTGGCAAACCTCGTGACCATCAGGTTTTGCACAGTTTCCTTGCCGAGATAATGGTCGATTCGATAGATTTGGTGCTCTTCGTAGTATTTAAGTAGGTTTATATTGAGTGCTTTAGCACTCGAAAGGCTATTTCCAAAAGGTTTTTCAATAACAATGCGCTTAAATCCGTCACGCTCGGTGTGCATCTTAGCAAGCGCTATTTTTTCTGGTATAAGGCCATATAAATTGGGAGGCGTTGACAGGTAAAAAATATAATTCGCTGGTATATTCAGTGATTGTCGGATAAGGTCAAGTCGATTTCTTAACACTTCGTAATCGTCATTTTTATCGTAATCAATCGTTTGATAGCTGATTCTATTCATAAATCGCTTATCCGATTTTCCCTCTGACGGCAGGAACTCTGTAATTCTTTCCCGAAACTCATCATCTGAAAGATTTGTGCGACTAGTCCCAAGAATAGCAAAATCCTCCGGTAGATGATTGTTTATAAATAACTGATAGATCGCTGGGATAAGCTTTCTTTTTGTTAAATCGCCTGAGGCACCGAAAATGACAATTATATGTGGATCTGGAGTATTCATTTTATGTCGTTTGTCTTTGATTCTAGAGATGTTGCCCTCTCTTATTCAAAAGCTATTTTACTTAAATTGTCTTTGTTTAACTCATTTGTGATTCCCCAGACAAGGATGAGTTTTTCAATTTCGAGGTATTCTAAAGATATTGTTTTAGAGGTTTGATTTTGTGTGAAAACTCCTCGCATTTGACCTGATTCTAAAGTGGTACCATCCAAATAAATTGCAATATCAGTAGAAAATTCAATATTCCCACTCTTTATCATTTTGAAAATAGCTTCTTTGGCACACCAATGGAGCATTAAAGCCCTGTTTTGAGATCCTTTTTCTCTTGAGCACCAGGCTAATTCCCTCGCTGAGAGGAAGCGTGGCGCGACTTTGACGATCTCTCTATTTGATTGCTCAATGTCGATTCCAGGCGTTAATGTTGGGTGCATTAATATCGCGACAAAGCTTTGAGTGTGGGAGATACTTAAATTAAAATCTAGTGAGTCAAGATAAGGTCTTCCATTTTCATGGTATTTTATAAGACATGATTTTTGTGCTAGCTCATTGAGTAAGACTCGTGTTGCAAGCCACTCTTTTTTCCGTTTTTCTGCTGAAAGACTCGAATAAGCCATTGCATCACTAAGCGATAGTTGTGCTAGATTTTCTAATTCGTCTAACTCTTCGGTGATCTGCCAAAGTCCGAGAATACCTTGATCAGTATGTTGTTGAAGTAGGAGTGGCATTAGTTAAGATCCTCCCATTGAGTGGTTTTTATTAACTGAAGCACATCTTTCGAAAGAAATCCAATTACAGGATGAAGACTGTCGATATTGGGGATCTCTCGGATGTATAGTGAGCCACGCAGAAAATTTCGTACGCTATCAGTGAGGTAAAACTGCAAGGGTGATGCGGCATTTCCCTTAATCGTGTAGATTGTTCCATACACTTTTTTTGAACGATTAAGAAAGAGTTGTTCTTCAATTGCGGAGGCTTTCTCTGCATGCTGGTATGCCAAAGAGCGCGATTCCTCGATGTAGGTATTCAGGTTATTGGTAATCTTTTTATAGCTGATGTGGATCTGTGCATGGTTTGCTGGCACATCAATGGTAAGCCAATAAGGCTGATTGGGACTTAAAGGATCCCTGTCAGCTATGGCATAGGTCGGTATTTGAAATGAATAGGGCAGTTTTTGACCTATCGTTTTATAGCTTTTTGTTGGGAAAGCTATTCTGAAATAGCCTCTAGGCTTTGGCGTGGGATTATCCTGGCAAGAGGCAAAAAAAAGCAACAATCCTAGCATTAACGGTATGAATGAATAGTTCATGGGTAATGATATTGGATGGTTGCCAGTTCAGATGTTAGATGACGACAATCAGAATGGAAGACCGTCGTCTGTTGCTGCATTTAAGGAACTAGGCTCTGAATCAGATAAAAGCTCCATCGGTTTTTGTTCTTCTGTAGCTTGACCATCAGGTTTTTTGCCTAGAAGTTGCAGTGAATCGGCCAATATCTCAGTTGCATAACGTTTTGTTCCGTCTGGTGCATCATAGGTTCTAGTCCGAATCTTCCCCTCGATGTAGACCTGAGATCCTTTACGGATATAGTTTTCAGCAATGGTGGCCAGTCCTCGCCAGCAAACGATATTATGCCATTCGGTTGAGGTGACCTTGTCGCCACTTTTATTGGTATAGTTTTCGGAGGTTGCTAGCGTGAAATTAGCTACTGACACATTGCTTTCAAGATGCTTTACTTCAGGATCTTTACCTACATTCCCCACTAAGATAACTTTGTTAACTGACATAGTTCAAAAGTTTGATATATTAAAACGTTAAGATACGAATAGTTATGTTCACTTTACTCTCCAAAGGTAAAAAAATACCACTGGATTTAATTTTCTTGCATCTTAATTTTCAGTTTTTTTCGCTAAAAAATTTTCAATCACTTTAGGTACGCCATAGTGGACTAAGTCTTCCTCGCAAATCTTAATCCAGTCGGCATGTTTAATGTCATTATTCACCGATATTTCTATAAATCGAACATTTAATTTCTGATGCGATAAAAGGTGTGTAATCGGGTTTGTTATGGTATCAATAGCTAGATCAGAGGTATTGAATAGTTGTTGGAATTCTTGGTCGAAAATAATTTTCTCTGGCATTATCTCTTCAACCGTCTCGATCAGGGGTAGTTGATAAAGGTTTTTCCAAATGTCATTCTCTTTACGCTGGGTGATGTAAAATGATTTGTTGTGCTTGATATATAAGTAATAGAAATAACGATTTCTCACTTTAGTCTTGGCTGATTTTACGGGAAGCGATTTGATGGTATTCTGCTGGTGAGCTACGCATTGATCGTTGAATGGGCATTCGACGCAGTTGGGATTTTTCGGAACACATTGTAGGGCCCCAAACTCCATGAGTGCCTCGTTGAAGGTGCCAGGATTCTTTGCGTCAATTAATTGCTGAGCCAACTCTGCAAATTCATGTTTCCCAAGTGTTGAATCTATTGGCGTTGAGATGCCAAACACTCGGGAAAGTACTCGGTAAACATTCCCATCGACAGCAGCCATAGGTAGGTTAAATGAGATCGAGCCAATGGCGGCAGCGGTATATTTTCCTACACCTTTAAGTTTTTCTATTTCTATGGCAGTCGAGGGAAACTGCCCTTTGAAATCGTTTTGTATCTGTTTGGCTGCAAAATGAATGTTTCTAGCTCTTGAATAGTAGCCTAATCCTTGCCAGAGTTTTAAGACTTCGTCTTCCTGGGCCTGTGCAAGTGTCTCTACGGTTGGAAATTTCTCGATAAATCGAAGAAAATAATTGGTTCCTTGATCGACCCTAGTTTGTTGAAGTATAATTTCAGATATCCAGACCAAATAGGGCTCCTTGTTTTTTCGCCAAGGAAGGTCTCTGAGGTTCTGTTTGTACCAATCTGTCAAGATCTTATGAAATATCGGACTATCTATGTTCATTTGCTGATTTTTTTACAAAAAGACGAAAAAATATTGATTAGTATGTTGTTAGTTAAATCAAAAGCTATATATTTGTGCACCAAAATCGAATAAAGGTCAAATAATTTAAATTTTTAGTAATGACAAAAGCAGATATTGTAAACGAGATTTCAAAGAGCACTGGTATTGAGAAGGTGACAGTACAGAAAGCCGTAGAAGCATTTATGGACACTGTATCAGGTTCACTTTCAGAAGGTAATAACGTTTATCTTCGTGGATTTGGAAGTTTCATCGTGAAGAAACGTGCTGAAAAGACAGCTCGTAACATTTCCCGTAACACTACTATTATTATTCCAGCTCATAATATTCCATCTTTCAAACCGGCTAAAACTTTCGTTGGTCGTGTTAAAAAGAATGTAAAGTAATTTAAATAGTCTATAATTATGCCAAACGGTAAAAAAAGAAAAGGACATAAGATGGCTACCCACAAACGTAAAAAACGTTTGAGGAAAAATCGCCACAAGAAAAAGAAATAAATTTCTCGTGGTAGAAAATTAATTTCAAACCTAAAGTGCTTTCGCACTTTAGGTTTGTTGTATTTAGTAATATTTAATTCAAAGTTAAGAGTAGAGATCGTGAGCAATGAACTGATTATTGATGTATCGCCCTCACATGTTGAAATCGCTTTACTCGAAAACAAAAAGCTGGTAGAACTTAACAGGGAGAGCAGTGATTTAAAATTTTCGGTAGGAGATATTTACCTAGCTAAGGTAAAAAAGATCATGCCCGGATTAAACGCTGCTTTTGTTGATGTAGGCTACGAGAAAGATGCATTCCTTCATTACCAGGACTTAGGACCACAATTCCAGACTTTAAACAAGTTTCTGAAACAGTCGACAAACACCCGGATTAAACTCAGTAGTGAGTTGAAAGTCCACCCAGAACCCGACATTCAGAAAGATGGAAAGATTGCCGATATCCTTAAAACTGGTCAGATTATCTTGGTGCAAATTGCCAAAGAACCAATCTCGACTAAAGGACCTAGGCTGACTTCCGAACTGTCAGTAGCTGGAAGAAATATGGTCTTAATCCCATTCAGCAACAAAGTTTCAGTTTCTCAAAAAATTGATACGACTGAAGAAAAAAGTCGTTTAAAAAAATTAGTTCAATCTATCTGCCCTAAAAATTATGGGGTGATCGTGCGAACAGCTGCTGAAGGGAAACGAGTGGCAGAATTAGATCCAGAATTACAACGCCTAGTTACTAAGTTTGAAAATGCCTTAGTAAAGCTTGAAAAAGCCGTGGCACCATCGCTAATTCTTGGTGAACTCGATCGAACGATTGGGATGATCAGAGATTTATACAATCCTGATTTTTCGAATATTTTCGTTAATAACGAGGAGATTGCCACTGAGATTAAAGAGTATGTGGGAACAATTGATTCAGAGAAGAAGAAAGTAGTTAAACACTACAATGGTAAAATGCCAATCTTCGAATATTTCGGAATCGACAAACAAATTAAAGCATCTTTTGGTAAAACCGTTTCTTTTAGAAGTGGTGCCTATCTGATTATCGAACACACTGAAGCATTTCATGTTATTGATGTGAACAGTGGAAACAGGTCTAAGACCGGTGATCAGGAAACCAACGCCCTCGAGGTGAATCTCGCCGCTGCCGAAGAAGCCGCAAATCAATTACGTCTCCGAGATATGGGGGGGATTATTGTGATCGACTTTATCGATATGCACGGGAATGAAAACCGCCAGAAAGTTTTCGACAAGATGAAGGAGGCTATGGCTTCCGACAGAACAAAGCATAACATTTTGCCATTGAGCAAGTTTTGTTTGATGCAAATTACAAGGCAACGTGTACGCCAAGAAATGGCTATCGAAACTGCAGAAGTTTGCCCTGTATGTAAAGGTTCAGGAAAAGTGACCCCAACACTGCTATTTATCGAGGAGATAGAGCAGAAAGTAAGGTATATCTTTGAAGAGCTGCACAAACAAAAGTTAACTATTAAACTTCACCCTTTTGTTGGAGCATTTTTAACAAGAGGATTCCCTTCTAAAGCATTGAAGTGGAGATGGAAGTACCATAAAAAGGTAAAAATCGAGGAGATTAACGCAATGAGTTTTCTTGATTCTAAGTTCTATGATGAGAACGCCGAAGAAATTATCTTTTAGATAAAAAAGCTCATGCAGAAAATGTATGAGCTTTTTTTTTATAGCTTTGAGTACTGAATAGTTCAACTATGAGAGCAAAATTTTTAGTTTTAATAATCATCTTGGGATCTAGCTTGCTATCCTTTTCCCAAATGGTCCGACCAGTAACCTGGTCATTCTCCCAATCAAATCTGAATAATAACGAGATTCAGCTAACCTTAAAAGCTGCCATTCAATCCGGATGGCATCTGTATGGGACAAAACTTCCAGATGGTGGCCCCGTTAAGACCTCGTTTAATTTCAAGCCTGATAGCTTGAATTATAAGCTTATTGGCGACATATCCTCTTTGAAAGCCCCTCTGAAGGAACACGATGAGGTGTTTAATATGAACTTGGAATTTTATAGTACCGAAGCCACATTTATTCAGAAAGTTAAAATTCTCTCCTCAAAACCATTCGATCTAAAAGGTTCTGTTGAATATCAGAGCTGCAACAACGAAACATGCACACTCGATGATCATGATTTTGTATTTCCGATTAAAGGAGCCACCGATTCAACTGTTGCTAGCACTGCATCCGAGACTGAAAAGACCACTAAACATGGATTGTGGTGGTTTCTGCTGTTTAGCTTTGTTGCTGGTCTAGCTGCAATCCTTACCCCTTGCGTTTTTCCTATGATTCCCATGACCGTGTCGTTCTTTATGAATAGCTCGAAATCGAAATTGCAAGCGCGTATCCAAGCTTTGGTCTACGGAGGTTCAATAATCCTAATCTATACGTTGATTGGAACATTGGTAGCGCTAACCTTAGGTGCCGACTTTGCGAACTGGATTAGTACCCATTGGATACCAAATGTTTTGTTTTTTCTGGTGTTTGTCTTCTTTGCTTTCTCCTTTTTTGGTGCTTTTGAGATCATCCTCCCAAGTAGTTGGGGTAATGCCACTGATCGTTTCTCCGATAAAGGGGGTGTGAGTGGCGCTTTCTTCATGGCACTTACATTAGTGTTAGTCTCTTTTAGCTGCACTGGACCTATCGTTGGTGCCTTACTCGTTGAGTCGGCAGGAGGAATGGTATTAAAGCCAATCGTCGGAATGCTCGGTTTCTCCCTAGCATTCGCCTTTCCCTTTACACTCTTTGCCCTATTCCCTCAATGGCTCTCTAATCTTCCAAAATCAGGAGGCTGGCTTAACTCGGTAAAGGTTGTTCTTGGATTTATTGAACTGGCACTGGGCTTGAAATTTTTAAGCATTGCTGATCAGACTTACCACTGGAGAATCCTCGATCGAGAGATTTATCTAGCATTCTGGATTGTAATCTTTACCTTGATGGGCTTTTACCTTCTTGGAAAATTGAGGTTTGCTCACGATAGCGAGTCTAAACATGTTACCGTGCCTCGACTGATGCTTGCGATTCTTACCTTCACCTTTGTGGTCTATCTGATCCCAGGTATGCTTGGTGCACCACTGAAAGCCATCTCAGGCTACCTGCCACCAATGACATCACTCGACTTTGATATTCATAAAATTGTTCGAGAAGAGGTTCGACTCGGAGATTTTCACACCTCGGCCGTCTCCAATGAACCAGCATCGGCACTATGCGAGAAACCTAAATTTGCCGATTTTCTTGAATTACCTCATGGTTTAGAAGGGTATTTCGATTACCAGCAAGGTTTAGCGTGTGCAAAAGCACAGAATAAGCCTTTGTTTATCGATTTTACGGGCCATGGATGCGTTAACTGCCGTGAAATGGAAGCTAATGTATGGTCTGATCCGCGTGTCTTGACGATGCTTAAACGTGACTTCGTTGTTGTGGCTTTGTATGTCGATGATAAAACAGCCTTGCCTCAAAGCGAATGGGTAACCTCATCGTACGATCATAAAGTTAAAAAAACAATAGGGAAGAAGTTTGCAGATTTTCAGATTGCTAAATTTGGCGTCAATGCTCAGCCCTACTA
>CAIVGL010000083.1 GCA_903905505.1 uncultured Bacteroidia bacterium
ATTCATGAGAAAAGTCTAAGCTATTGGTCTGAGAAGGAGCAAGCATTAGAATGGTTTACTAAAGCTGCAGATCTGGGAGTTCCTGGAGCCATGTTCCGAATTGGCGTTTACCACGAGAATGGTATTAATATGCCAATTAGTTCCGATGAAGCCTTTAAATGGTATCAGAAAGCAGCAAAAGCTGGTTATCCAAAAGCTGTTTTTAATTTGGGCGTTATGTACGAAGCGGGTAATGGTGTCCGTCAAGATATGAAAAAAGCGTTAAAGCAATATGAATTAGCTGCTAAGCTTGGTGTTTCAGAGGCTATGAATAATCTTGGTAATGCCTATCACCAGGGAAAAGAAGTGGATGCAAATCCAGTAGAAGCCTTAAAGTGGTACAAGATGGCTGATGAAGCTGGATTCTATTTAGGCACGTATAATCTAGGCGTTTTGTATTATTTCGGTGATGGAGTAGAGAAGGATTGGTCAAAGGCCTTTGAATGCTTTAAAAAGGCCTCTGATGCAGGTTATAATCAAGCTCAATATAACTTAGCCGGGATGTATTATTTTGGCGAAGGGACTGAGAAAGATGTTGAAGAGGCTTTTAATACCTACTCTAAAGCTGCAGAGAACGGTTTTGTTGAAGCTTGGAAAAATTTAGGTGATCAGTATCTCCATGGAGAAGGTGTTCAAAAAAATGTTGAGAAGGCTATATTAAGTTTTGAAAAAGCTGCGGATGCTGGTGATGACGAGGCGCGTGTTGAACTTGGAAGAATTTTATATACCACCAAAGGCTTCCAAGATTTCACAAAAGCATATACTCACTTAAAAACCGCTGCTGATAATAGTTTTGCTCCTGCCTATAATCTTTTAGGCGTATTGTTATTGTCGAAAAAATTTACCTCCCGCAATCCAACTGAAGCGATTGTCTTTCTTGAAAAAGGTTCAGAATCAGGTAGTGCAGCTTCTAGCCTAAATTGCGCCACTTATTATAAAAGAGGGGAAGATGGCAAAGTGGATTATCCGAAGGCTTATACGATCTTGAGTGAATTAGTGGAGTCGAATTCTGATCCAATTGCTGCCTATTTATTAGCTCTTTTGATTTTATCTGGAGAGTGTAAAAATAAAGACCAAGCTATAGCTCAGGCGAATTTGGAACTTTCTGCTAAAAAAGGGTGGGAGCCTGCTGTCAAACTGATCGAAAATGATTCGCTTATTGCTGGGCCTGCCATTTTAAATTTCTGGGAAGATTATATCGTAGACGAGCTAGAGGAGAAAGAAGCTCAAAGCTAGTCTGAGTTCATTTAAACTTAACAACTGTTGTGTCATGAAGATTAAATCATTGTATTTCGGATTTTTATTACTTGCAATCTTTTCTGCGATTACCCCTGTGTCGGCTGCTGAAAAGCCTAAAGTCTTGCGTCATGTGGTAGAGTTTAAATTTTCGCCTCAGGCAACGGCTGAAAATATACAGCGGATTGAAAAATCGTTTGCTGCTCTTCCTCAGAAAATCAAAGAGATTAAAAGCTTCGAATGGGGAACAAATGTTAGTCCGGAAGGTTTAAACCAAGGATTAACCCACTGCTTTATTCTAACCTTTACCTCCGATAAAGACCGTGATGCTTACCTTGTTCATCCTGATCACAAAGCTTTTGGCAAGAGCCTAGGAAAAGATCTAGAGAAGGTTACTGTAATTGATTTCTGGACGAAGTAGGAGATTCTACTTCGTTTTCGTTTTAATCCATTTTGAGGCGTTTACAAAGGCCTCAATCCAAGGTGTAACTTGATCATTTTTGCGATCTGTTGGATAGTTCGCCCATTGCCATGGATAAATTGCTCGCTCAATATGAGGCATCATGGCTAAATGACGACCATCTGCAGAACAAATCGCCGCTGTATTAAAATCTGAACCATTTGGATTGCCAGGATAATTGGCATACGAGAATTTTACTGGAATTTGATAGTTATCCTCCTTATAAGGCATTACAAACTTACCTTCTCCGTGTGCTACCCATACGCCAAGACTTTTGCCGGAGAGCGTATTGAACATAATAGATTGATTATCTTGAACATCCACACTTACAAAGCACGATTCGAACTTGTGTGAATCATTATGCTCCATCTTGATTCGTTCAGCGTGACCAGGGTTTACAAGGTCTAGTTCAACCATTAGCTGACAACCATTACAAATACCTAGACTTAAGGTGTCAGATCTTTTATAGAAATTTTCAAGGGCCGTTTTGGCTTTCTCGTTACATCTAAATGCTCCAGCCCAACCTTTGGCAGATCCAAGCACATCCGAATTAGAGAACCCACCTACAAATACGATCAAGTTAATCTCTTCAAGTGTTTCGCGACCGCTAATTAGATCGGTCATATGTACATCTTTCACATCAAAGCCTGCTAAGTACATGGCCCAAGCCATTTCACGATCACCATTACTACCCTTTTCTCGAATAATAGCCGCTTTAATACCTGTTAATGAACGACGTTTGGGATCAATGCCAAGATCCTTAAATTGACCTGTGAATGAGCCCAAATCAAATTTTAATTCATTCTTTTTATAGTTGTTAAAACGTTCTAGAGCTAGTTTTTCGCCACTCTGACGACGATCTAGAAGATAGGATGGTTTGAACCATTTGTCGCGCAAACTATCAATATCAAAATTGAATTTTTCATCCCCATTTTGAATTGAAATAACTCGATCTTTCGTTGGTGTACCAATTTTAATATATGAAACACCATTTTTCGTTAACGCCAGTTCAAACTCTTCTCCATTGTTAGGCTGGACAACAATTCCTGGATTTTCACTATACAATAATTTAATGCTGTCCGATTCGCCTAACGCAGTAAGATTTATGTCTAATCCTCCTGAATTTTGAGAAAAACAAAGTTCCAAAAGGGTGGTTAGAATTCCTCCGGAAGAGATATCGTGTCCAGATATAATTTTTTGATCTTCAATGAGTTGTTGAATAGTATTGAAAGCTTTAATGAAATAGGCTGGATCGGAAACCGTAGGGGTATTGTCTCCTAACTGATTAAGGATTTGGGCAAATGAACTTCCCCCTAACGATTTTGGTGCCTTAGAGAAATCAAGGTAATAGATCGCTTTTGAGGAGTCAGAAACAAGCACTGGCTCAACAACCTTACGGATATCAGAGACCTCACCAGATGCTGAAATAATGACCGTTCCAGGAGCATAAACGACATCGTTTTTATATTTCTGCGTCATTGACAGCGAATCCTTTCCCGTTGGAATATTGATTCCTAATGCACAAGCAAAGGTCGATGCTGCCTCTACACCACTGTAAAGTCTGAAGTTCTCACCTTGATTTTTGGCTGGCCACATCCAGTTGGCGGATAGTGAAATTCCTTTGATCTGGTGGGTGAGAGGTGCCCAAATAATATTGGTTAAGGCTTCAGCAATAGAAAGAATTGATCCATTACCTGCATCAATTAATCCAGCAATAGGGGCACTACCTAAGGAGGTTGCAATACCCTTAGTGCCTTGATAGTCAACGGCTACAACGCCTAAGTTATTTAAAGGAAGTTGTAACGCTCCAGCACATTGTTGTTTCGCGATCTTCCCCGTTACTGAGCGGTCTACCTTATTGGTGAGCCAATCTTTACAACCTACCGATTCTAATTGCAGAATCTGTTCGATATATTGATGAACTTTTGATTGGTCATAGGTTAACCCTGAATAGGTTGCCACTTGAGAGGAATCCTCTAAGATGGTCTTCGGTGGTTTCCCAAACATATAGGCAAGCTCCCAATTAATTGGTTTTTCGCCTGTTTTGCGGTTTAAGAAAGTAAACTTATGGTTTCCGGTTGTCTCTCCAATAACATAGATCGGGGAGCGTTCACGTTCAGCAATTTTTGTTATTAACTCAATATTTTCACTGCTAGTAACAAATCCCATCCGTTCTTGTGACTCATTGCCGACAATTTCTTTAGCCGATAGGGTAGGATCGCCAACAGGCAGTTGATCGATGTAGATTTCACCACCAGTCTCTTCGACTAACTCAGATAGACAGTTTAGATGGCCTCCAGCGCCATGGTCGTGTATCGAAATGATCGGATTATTACCCGTTTCAGCTAGGGCGCGAATGGTATTGTACGCTCTTTTCTGCATCTCTGGATTCGCCCGTTGCACCGCATTTAATTCGATATGGCTTTCGAATTCTCCAGTGTCTACTGAAGAAACAGCACCTCCACCCATTCCAATTCGATAATTATCGCCACCTAATAATACGACTTTGTCGCCTACGCCGGGAATATTTTTAAGACAATCTTCTTCACGAGCATAACCGATACCACCAGCTTGCATGATCACCTTATCGTATCCAAATTTCTTCTGGTTTTCAGTATGCTCAAAAGTTAAGACAGATCCATTAATCAAAGGTTGTCCAAATTTATTGCCAAAATCAGAAGCTCCATTTGAGGCTTTGATCAGAATTTCTTCGGGTGTTTGGTAGAGCCATGGACGAGGAGCCATCCCCTTTTCCCAAGATCTTTCTTGGTCGTCGTTTCTAGAATAAGAAGTCATATATACCGCAGTACCTGCGATTGGAAAGCTTCCCTTTCCCCCTGCCATACGGTCACGTATCTCTCCGCCAGTCCCTGTGGCTGCTCCATTAAAAGGCTCAACAGTAGTCGGAAAATTGTGCGTTTCTGCTTTTAATGATAGAACAGTCTGAATATCGGTCACCTGGAAAAAGTCAGGTTTATCTTGAGTAATTGGTGCAAACTGCTCCGAATCTGGACCTTTGCTGAAGGAGCAATTATCTTTGTAAGCCGAAAGAATAGTATTTGGATTGGCTTTCGTGGTTTTCTTGATTAATTGAAAAAGTGTGGATTCTTTTTCAACCCCATCAATAATAAACGTACCATTAAATATTTTATGTCGACAATGTTCCGAATTAACCTGGGAAAAACCAAACACTTCACTATCAGTTAGTGGCCGGCCTAATTTTGATGATACCTCCGTTAGGTAGGTAATCTCATCGTCACTTAATGCTAAACCTTCTTGAGCGCTGTAGGCCCCAATGTCTGATATTGAACGAATTGGTTCAGGTTGATGTTTAATGACAAATAGATCCTGATTTATTGCTGCAGATACAACTTGAAGCATTGGATCGAACTTTGGATTCTTAGGATCAGCTTCAAAAAATTCTTCAATTCGAAGGATCCCATGAATACCCATATTTTGGGTTATTTCAACAGCATTGGTGCTCCATGGGGTAATCATCTCTTTGCGAGGCCCAACGAAACAGCCCTGTACCGATTCTTGAGCGATGAGTTGTGCTCCATCAAAAAGCCAAACTAATTTATCTAAGTCATCGGAGGTTAGATTTTCAATTGAATCAACGGCAATAAGGTTCGATTTTCCTTTAAAAAAGAGGATCATGAAGGTCTGTTTTATTTGACTATGTCAATATTTATCACTGTCAGCAAAGATAGAGAAAAATAAATTTCAAGTTTACACTAGCTTAGCAAACACAAGGCAATGATGTTAACAATCGGTTGAAAACATTAGAATCAATAACGATCGTTCAACAAATCAGATCAGAATTTATTCAGGTTTCCACTCTGTGATTTTAATCAAGGATGGAAACGCTTTTGGCTTATAGATCGATTGATTGTAGAATATTCGAATACATTCCTGAATTCCTTCAGTTATACTCGGATGAGGATGAATGCTTTGCAATACTTCGTGAAGTCGAATGTCGGAATTGATTAGGTAGGCTATGGAGACAATAAAAGCCGAAGCTTGCGGTCCAGCCGCTCTCATACCTAAGATTTTCTCCGTTCCATCGTTACTTACGATAATTTTTACAAATCCTTTGGTACTGCGCATGGCAATAGCCCGATTGACTAATTCATTGGAATAATAAATCGCTTTATAGGGTATTTTCTGCTCTTTTAAAATTTTCTCATTCGCACCAACAGAGGCTAGCTCAGGCTTGAAAAACATCAGCGTTGGCATATAGGAGTAATCTAGTGGAAAAGAGACTTGACCATAGATTGCTTCTACAATAAATCGACCTTGTTCTTCTGCCACTCCGTAGAGGGCTTTTTGACCAGTTACATCCCCAGCGGCAAAGATGTTACATTTTTTAAAGTCACCGATGGCACACTCTTCATTGATATGCAGATAGCCCTTAACATTAGGTTTGATCTGAACATTTTCAAGACCTAAATTCTTGGTATTCGCATCACGGCCAATAGCTACTAAGATGATATCTACTTCAACAACTTGACTATGGCCATCTTCATAATCTAACACTACTTCCAGATGGTTTTTTGCTTTCCGCACTGTTCGAAGGATAGCGGTATGGTGAATGATAACGCCATTTCGCTCTAAGTTACTAGAGACAAAATCACTTACATCATCGTCTTCAAAAGGGATTACACGGTGTGATTTATCCAATAAATGAACCTCAGTCTGTTTGAAATTCGAAAAGATAGTCGCGAATTCACAACCAATAATTCCAGATCCAAGAATCATCATCCGTTCGGGGAACTTATTCAAATTCAGGAGTCCGTCGGAGTCGAATATCTGCTTCTGATCAACAGGAAGTTCTGGAAGTTCACGTGGTTTAGAGCCGGTGGCGATGATAATGTAATCGGCTTCAATTATTTCGATTCCATTCTCACCTTCGATTTGCAAGGTGTTCCGATCTAGAAACTTGGCAAATCCTCTTTTAAAGGTTATGGTTCCATCGTCGTTATTATTCGCTGAGAAAGATTCAATTTGCGATAACATTTGATATTGCTTTGTTTTAGCTGCCGCAAAAACAGTTTTTTTAACCATTTTGTAGTCAACTTGCAGTCCAGAAGCACGATATCCTCGATCGATGGCGGCTGCCACAGAATAGTCAACAGATAGCTCCCACATTGTTTTTGAGGTTAATGGACCATTCATGATTCCAGTTCCTCCAACGTGACCCGCTTCAATAAGACAGACATTTTTTCCAAAGTCAACTGCTCTCATCGTTGCAGCAAAACCACCAGGACCACTGCCAATTATTGCAATATCAAATTTCGTCATTAGGCGTTATAAATTATTAGTAAGCAAACATACAAAACTTTAGGTAGGGTTGAGTTGGGTTGTTTGTAATTTTTAGGTAATTAATCAACATCTTTTTCAGCGTATCTCGTTTTTATTCACCTCTCTTTTAGGTCTGAACAAAGTGTGTTATTGTCATATTAAATTATTTTTTATGTCTGTCTTACTGCTAAGTATTTAGTAATTAAAGCTTAAGATGTTAAAAGATTTTTTTTAGGTCTCTGAATTAATGTTGATCTTTGTAGAGATCAAAAACATAACTCAATTTCTTATGAATGTATCGCATATAGAACACATTGGCATTGCCGTTGTCAGTTTAGAAACAGCTATTCCGTTTTATGAATCACTTCTGGGGACGAAGTGTTATGCTATCGAAGAGGTTGCGGATCAAAAGGTTAAGACCGCTTTTTTCAAGGTGGGTCAGACTAAGATTGAACTTTTAGAGTCAACTGATCCAGAAGGTCCAATCGGTAAGTTTATCGATAAAAAGGGTCCTGGTGTGCACCACTTGGCTTTTGCTGTAGCAGATGTAGATCTTGCTCTTGAGCAAGCCAAAACAGCTGGTATTGAGCTTGTCGACCAGGTTTCAAGAGATGGGGCAGAAGGATTAAGGATTGGATTTTTGCATCCAAAATCTACATTGGGTGTTCTGACTGAATTTTGTGGCGAAAAATAGGCTCTTATCTAACCATCCGAAAACGAATACTGTTGAATTTTAATTCTTTAATTTTGACTAATTTCAACAATATGCTGACCTCTTTTTTTCAGCACTCCAAAAGGTGTTAGATCCAACCCATATTTCGCTATAATCTCTAAAAACTTTTCTTTTCCTTCCGGAAGAACCGCCACAAGTAGTCCTCCGCTCGTTTGAGGATCGCAGAAAAGATGTTTTTGCTGGTCTGTCATTGGGGAAACTTTATGACCATAGCTGTCAAAATTTCGAAATGTCCCACCTGGGAAAGTTTTTTGTTCCAAATAGTAAGGTATGTTTTTAATAAGTGGAACTTTTTCAGGATATAGTTCAGCGCTTAGATTACTTCCTTCGCACATCTCAATAAGATGTCCTAGTAAACCAAAACCTGTTACGTCGGTCATGGCCTTAACAGCTTCAATTTTTCCTAGTTCTTTTCCTGCTGAGTTTATGGTTAACATTAAATCACGTGCTACTAATCGATCCTCCTCTTTGAGTAGACCCTTCTTTTGTGCAGTCGACAGTATTCCGATGCCTAAAGGTTTAGTAAGAAATAGTTCACAGCCTTCCGTGGCGGTGCAATTTAACCGAATTTGATCCTTTGAAGCTATCCCTGTCACAGCTAGCCCAAAGATTGGCTCAGGTCCATCGATACTATGGCCCCCAGCAATCGCTATTCCAGCTTTAGCGCAAGCTCTTTTGGCACCTTCGATTACCTGACCAGCAAGTTCTGCCGATAATAAGTTTATTGGCCAGCATAAGATAGCTACTGCCATGATAGGAGTTCCTCCCATAGCAAATATGTCACTAATCGCATTTACCGCAGCAATGCCACCAAAGTCATACGGATCATCTACAATGGGCATAAAAAAGTCAGTCGTTGAGATGACGACCTGATTATTTCCGATGTCGTACACCGCAGCATCGTCAAGGGTGCTATTGCCAACCAAAAGATTCGCGTCAGGAAATTCTGTTTTGCATTGCTCTAAAATTGTGTTTAGAATTTTAGGCGATATTTTGCATCCACACCCCGCTCCATGGGAATATTGTGTGAGTTTTATAGGATTGGTGCTATCTGTCATGAGTTAAGAAAATTCTGGTTTTAGAACTTGAAAAGTTGATATTTCTTTGATTAATTGTTTTGCATTAAGTATTGAATCATTGGATGATAGCGTAATTCCATTGACTTTCTTTTTAAATTTTTCGCGACTATAGAGGTAGGCTTGATCATAATAACTTAAAAGTTTATCGGCTACAGCAAAAAGATTTTTATCTCTATAATTTTGTAAGATTTCGTTCATAGCTTGGCTCCCTAATCGCTGTACGATGGTGGCAATAGCGTTTTCCATGTCTTGGGAAGGTAAGGTGCCATATTCGTCAACTAAGCGTTGGATACGATCCTTACGAGATACTTGTATTTCAATGTTTAAGGCTGAATTCATTGCTTTCCATAGTGGATCAGGAAGGAAAACACGACCAACTGAAAGGCTTTCTCCTTCAATCCAAACGCGACGGGTGCGATCGAAAGTTAGAATCTCGTTAAAAATTAGGTTTTGAAATTGTTGAGTGGATGGCTGGGTCTCTTGACCAATACCTCCAAAGGCAGATCCTCTGTGATTCGCGAATCCTTCAAGATCAATGACCTGCTCCCCTAGATTCCGTAACTCCTTAAGAATCTCTGTCTTTCCGCTCCCCGTATAACCTTCCATGACAATTAGATTTGGAAGTACGCCAACACTTTCAAGGAGTAAATTTCTATATGCTTTATAACCACCTACTAATAGATGACATTTTAGTCCAACTCGTTCAAAGAGCCATGCCATACTTTCCGATCGCATACCACCACGCCAGCAATGGACTCGTAATTCACCTTTTTGGGCTATTTCTAAAGCCTTCTGAGCAAAATCAGCCATTTTAGGTCCAACGATCTGAAGTCCTTTTTCAACAGCAGGAATTCTTCCATTATTTTTGTAGATAGTTCCAACAATAGCCCTTTCCTCATCGGTAAATAGTGGCATATTAAGTGCTCCTGGAATATGTCCTTCTGAAAACTCCCCTGGTGACCTCACATCGATAATCGGTAAGTCGGAAAGCTTCATGAAATCTAATGAATTAAGGAGAGCCATTTTAATGTCAATGAGATAAAAGTGTGTATTTGTAGAATTAATACTTTATATGAGCCATATAATAAGACAGAAGTTTAATACGATCTGTTTAAACTCCTGCCTTAAAAAAAATGGATTCTTTTTGATCTAAATTATTTTACTGCCTCCGATTTTTCAGGCATTAAAGCGACACTGGTGAAGTTTTTAAAGTCGAACGTGCGCACAGCGGCACTCTTTAAGGATTGAACATTTAGAGCTTGCACGGCACCAGTGAATTCATCAAAGGATTTGAAATCACCATTCATATTTAAATAGTATGATTTCAATGTGGTTGACCAATAGTTGTTCTCTCTTAAATTTGTTTCACGCTCTCTTTTAATCTTTTCACGTGCTTTATCCACCTCTTCTTGTTTCGGACCGTTCACGACTAAGTCTTTAATAATTGCAAAAACAGATGTTTTTAAATCTTTAACTTTCTCAGGAGCAGTGCCATAATAAATGTTCATTTCAAATTCAGGATGAGGAAATTTAACCATTCCAGGTTGAGCTCCTATATAGTATACACTTGATTTATCTTCTCGAATACTTTCAAGTAAACGGGTTGTTAGAATCTTCCCTAAAGCATCAATTTCCATCAACTCTTTTGAGGCATAATTAAGTTTGCCATGAAATTGGATATATTGTATGGATTTAGGCTCTTTCCCTTTGTAGACAATTTTCTCTACTACACCATTGGGTTTATGAACTCCAAGATCGACCCATTTCTCCGCTTTTTGTCCATTGGTTAAAGAGGCAATGTATTTTTCCACTAACGGCTTAAACTTTACAGGATCTATTTTGCCGACAAAAATGAAGGTAAATGCACCTGGATTAGCATAGCGCTCCTTCGCAATTTGAGTGATCCGACTGAATTTCGCCTCATCTAACATATCTTTTGTCAACGGCTTCATACGTGGATGATGGCCTGAAGTTGTCCATTTAAAGGTGTCGGCAAAGGCTCGCTCAGGCGAAACCGTATTATTGTCAAGTTGACTATGCATTTTGGTGATATACGAAGAGAATGCCGATTCATCGAAACGGGGCTTGGTGAAATAGAGGTTGATTGCTTGCAGGCAAGTCTCTAAGTCTGAAACATTGGAAGAGCCCTCTAATCCTTGAGTAAGCATCTTTAACATGGGTGTTACATTAACCACTTTTCCAGCAAGCATTTTCCTTAGGGTGGTACTGTTATAGTCTGCAAGTCCACTTAGGTCCATGATGGTGGCTGCAATTGATGCAGACATGTTATCACTCTGGCCATATAGCGACCAGCCGCCTAATGAATAGGCTGTAAATAAGATCTCATCGTCTTTGAAATCGGTCTTCTTATAAACCACTTTTGCTCCATTCGACAGGGTCCACTCTGTTGCATCCACAGAGGTGATCTTTTTTTCTAGGATTACTTTTCCTGGAATTGGAATCGCTTTCATTAGCGGTTCAGAAGATGTTACGTCAGCATATTGCTCTATTTTTTGTCCCTCTGCCTCGACTAAAACGGATCTTATTTCAGCCTCGGTAGGAGCGGGGTTCGCTGCTAGTTCTGGAGCAGTTACCACGACTACCCGATTCTCTGCATTGAGCCATTTCTTGGCTGATGCATTGATCTCTTCCAAGGTAATGGTTGGCATGAATTGTTTATAGTATTGATATTCAACCTCAATGCCAGGGGTAGGTTCTTGGCGCATTAGGAAATTCCGTGTAAATTCTTGAGCAAGACTCATTGATTCTCTCTTGTCTTTATTATTAAAAGCTGTTTCCATATATTTCATGGCCGCACTTTTAGTGCGATCAAGCTCACTCTGGTTGAACCCGAACTTTTTTACTCGTTCATTTTCAAGTAAGACTGCTTTAAGACCGACTTGAATTTTCCCTGGGTGAGTAATGGCAGTGGAATAGTATACATCTGATGGACCAATCAGACTTCCATATTCAGCTTGACCCATTACAAAAGGTGGATTTTCTTTTTGAGCTAATTCGGATAATCGCAAGTTGATCATTTGATTATACAGGCTATTAACCATCGTAGTTCGATACCCTTTGATGGTAAGATCTAGCTCCATTGGTTGCTTAATGTAAACGGTGGCACCCGAATAAGTTGCTTCTTTATCTGTGACAATTTTTACTAAGGTCTCGGGATACCTAGGAATAGGTGAGATCTCCTTCTTTCTTGGATTTACTGGGACTGGAATAGCTGAAAATTTCTCTTTGATCAAGTTGATGATTTTTGTTTTGTCAAAATCTCCTACGGCAATAATTGCCTGAAGATCTGGTCGATACCAATCTTTTCTGAATCTCCGTAACACCTCAGGTTTACAGTTGTCGATAATTTTTGGATCTCCGATCGGAAGCCTTTGGGCATATTTTGAATCTTTTAAAAAGACAGGAAGCCATTGGTTCAGCATTCTCTTTTCGGCACCTTGTCCACCTCGCCACTCTTCATGCACCACACCTCGTTCTTTCTCGATCTCTTCGTCTGAATCGGTTACTTGTGCAGCCCAGTCATATAAAACTTGTAGTCCTTTTTGGAGATATTCCTCTTTGTCAAGGGGGATTTTAATCATATAAACTGTTTCATCAAAATTCGTATAGGCGTTAATTTCTGGACCAAACTCCATTCCAATAGATTCGAAATATTTAATCAAATCATTTTTGGGAAAGTTTTTCGTCCCATTAAAATTCATATGTTCGCAAAAATGGGCTAGTCCTAATTGATCAGCATCCTCTAAAACAGATCCAGCTGATACGACAAGCATTAATTCGGCTCTATTTTTAGGGGTCGAATTAGACTTAACATAATAGGTTAATCCATTTTTCAATACCCCTTTAGTGGTATGAATGTCGAAGGGAATCTTCTCCGATAAGTTGAACGACTGGGCCGAAAGGAGGAGTGTAATTGATAAGAGAAGACCTAAAAGGGATAATTTTTTCATACTGAAATTTTTAAAATGAGTGAGAATTCGGGTTGGAATTAATAACTATTTTACTTTGCAGATACGTGTTGTTTAGTTCGTTTAGGTGTGTGCAACATGTTGATTTACAGCGTGTGTAAATCCATCATCATAATGTGCGAGACTATTCAGATATTTCAATTTCAACTCTTCAGGCGCATTTTCAACTACATAGGAATGCTGGGTGAATTCTAACATCTCCAGGTCGTTAAAGTCATTTCCTATTCCAAGTGTATTTTCGCGAGCTATGCCGGTGATTCGGCAAATTTCTTCAATTCCTTGTGCTTTTGAGACTCCATTTGGAAATATTTCCATCCAAATAAATCCTGAGTTCATGGGTGAGGTCGTCTTAATTATGCTTAAATCTGGGAACACCTTTTGAAATTCACTTTTAACTTGGTCGAATTTATTCGTCTCTATGGGAAAGAACATTAGAAATTGAGAAGAGACAAATGGTTTTTTAGGATCAATAATAACCGCATCCCCGAACTGACTATGATGCTCGACATAGCGATCTAATTCAGGGCATTCATAACTTTTCCACCATCCAAAATGATGATTATCTGGTAATTCACGGGAGACTTTAAAGTTGTGATTCTTGGCAATTAGGTAATCGATGATTTGACTTGATTTATCGGCCGAGATAGCGGTGGCTCTAATCAGTTTTTGTGTCTTCCAATCCATGATACCTGCACCAGAGGAGAAAATAACATAATCAAAGGGTGATATCTCCGTCAATGCCATTCTTACTTTAAATAAATTTCGGCCCGTTGCAGCCACACGGCACACCCCAAGTTCACCTAATCTTTCAAGTGTTTTTTGGTCGGCTGGACTTATTGAATGATCTGACTGTAAGAGGGTTCCGTCTAGATCGGTTACGACCATTTTGACTTCAGGCATAGCAAAGTAGTGTGTGTAATTTAAGTATTTGAATGGTGATATTTTAACGTCACTAAGATACAATATTGAATTGAGAGTGAAGCGAGATTGTCCAATAAATATTTCTGTGTAATTCTTGGTTTAGCTCTATTATTTGAAAGCATTACAAATTAAGGGAAACACTTTGCTAAATGCTTTTGGTATTAAAATAGACCTTAAATTTGTACCATCGTGTACCAACACAAACAGGTCGTTATTTCGTTTGGCCTTGATCGATTAACCTAGCTCGGTACTCTTTTTTCAGATTTGTTTTTTTTATTATCGTTTTCTAAAGATTGGTTTTTAGTTTGTTGAGATACAAATTTTGATGTATTTCTTTTCAATTCATAATTATTCATTTTTTAATTTTAATGGTATGAAACGAATAGTTCCATTTTTAATGTTTTTAATCCTTCCACTCTTAGGATTTAGCAGTGAGGCAGATCTGAAGATCCCTGCCCTAGAAGCGAGTCAGTATAATATCCTTCTATTTGGTTTTCTAATTTGCATTCTTGGACTACTTTTTGGGTTTTATCAATTTGTAAAGGTTAAGAAGCTTGGGGCCCATAAGAGCATGCTCGACGTAGCGCATATAATCTTTGAAACCTGTAAGACTTACCTCATCCAACAGGGTAAATTCCTGATGATTCTTTTTGCATTTATTGCTGCCTGTATTGGATTCTATTTTGGTTTTCTTCAGCACATGAGTTTTGGTGGCGTTCTGTTAATCTTAATGTGGTCGGTAGTGGGCATTTTAGGCTCCTATGGTGTGGCTTGGTTCGGAATTCGGATGAACACCTTAGCGAATAGCCGAATGGCCTTTGCCTCTTTAGAACGTAAACCCCTGAAGCTTCTAAATATACCCTTGGATGCCGGTATGAGTATTGGCGTGTTATTGGTTAGCGTCGAGCTTATTATGATGCTTGTAATCCTGCTATTTATTCCACGAGAATTTGCTGGTGCAAGTTTTATTGGCTTTGCTATTGGTGAATCACTTGGTGCATCAGCATTAAGGATAGCTGGTGGTATCTTTACTAAGATAGCCGATATTGGTAGTGACTTGATGAAAGTAGTGTTTAAAATTAAAGAAGATGACCCACGAAATCCTGGTGTAATTGCCGATTGTACGGGCGATAATGCTGGAGATAGTGTTGGTCCTACTGCCGATGGTTTTGAGACTTATGGCGTAACAGGAGTGGCCTTGATCAGCTTTATTGTGCTTGCGGTGACTAGTATTGCCGACCAAACTTTGCTTCTTACTTGGATATTTTTAATGCGTATATTGATGGTTGTTACTTCAATAGCAGCATTTTACATCAATAAAGTATATACAAACGCGAAATACAAATTAGCTCTAGATCTTGATTTTGAAAAGCCTTTAACGACCTTAGTTTGGATCACCTCGATACTCTCAATTTTGGTGACTTTTGCAGTGAGCTATATCATGCTAGGAGCCTTGGCACACAATCTTTGGCTTACTTTATCCATAATTATCAGTTGCGGAACCTTAGGAGCAGCCTTGATCCCCGAGTTTACAAAGCTATTTACCAGTCCAAAGTCAAGTCATGTTAATGAAATCGTTACGGCCTCAAGAGAAGGTGGAGCCTCATTGAATATCCTCTCTGGTTTAGTTGCCGGTAACTTTAGTGCATTCTGGCAAGGGATGGTTTTTCTCGTTCTTATGTTTATAGCCTATTTTGCTTCTACACATGGACTTGATTTATTGATGATATACCCTTCAATCTTTGCTTTTGGTCTTGTGGCATTTGGATTCTTAGGGATGGGGCCGGTAACGATTGCCGTTGATAGCTATGGTCCAGTTACCGATAACGCACAAAGTATTTATGAATTATCTTTGATTGAAGAGAACCCTAATGCAGCTTCTGAAATCGAGAAACAATTTGGATTTAAACCTGATTTCGAAAATGCAAAACACTATCTTGAAGCAAATGATGGCGCAGGAAATACCTTTAAAGCTACTGCTAAACCAGTATTAATTGGAACTGCGGTTGTTGGTGCGACCACGATGATCTTCTCGCTAATCTTAGTGATTAAACATAAATTTGGTATTGAACCCGAGACAATCTTAAATATTTTGAATCCTTATACCATCCTTGGCTTCCTAGCTGGTGGCTCAGTGATCTATTGGTTTACGGGTGCTTCAATACAAGCAGTAACAACTGGTGCTTACCGAGCAGTCGAATACATCAAGAAAAATATTCAGCTAGATGAAGGTGCCGATAGTAGTGCCTCAATTGAAACCTCAAAAGAGGTTGTGAAAATTTGCACCCAATATGCGCAAACAGGGATGTTGAATATATTTATTGCCATCTTCTCCTTTGCTTTAGCGTTTGCTTTCTTTGCCGGTTATCGCGATACGGCAGCCACAAATTCAGCAACCATGTATGCAGCCACCTCATTCTTTGTCAGCTACCTGATCTCAATCGCTGTTTTTGGCCTCTTTCAGGCCTTATTTATGGCTAATGCTGGTGGTGCATGGGATAATGCGAAAAAGGTGGTAGAAGTTGATCTACGCGAAAAAGGTACCGCGTTGCATGAAGCGTCTATTGTTGGAGATACCGTTGGAGATCCATTTAAAGATACCTCCTCTGTGGCACTGAATCCGATCATTAAGTTTACCACACTATTTGGATTACTCGCAATGGAAATAGCCATATCCGATAGTTTCTATCAAGTGGCACCATTAGTAGGGGGTATATTCTTCCTGATCGCTTTGTATTTTGTCTATCGATCATTCTATAAGATGCGAATTATTAAGTAATTATAGTCTTGAATGTTTTAACAATCTTTATGATCTATTGATACGGTTTAACCAATTGAATGTGCACTTTTGTAACACTCAATATTCAAATAAAGATTTTTTTTTCATAGATTTTGGTTTAGTTAGCTTGGGGTGCTTCGAAAGAGGTGCCCCAAGTTTTTTTACCTGATTAAGGGGGCTAATTTAGGCCTATCATTTACGGGTAATATAGGTGGAGATAAAAAAGGGATTATTGAGTAGCTCAATAATCCCTTTTCTTATATTTTGGTAGGTATTGGTTCGATTACAACCCTAGCAAAACTTCATCTCCACTTTTACCATTGAATAAAAGCTTAGCTGGGTTTTCAATAAGGTCTTTTATTTTCACTAAAAATCCAACAGAATCTTTTCCATCAATAATCCGATGGTCATAAGATAATGCCACATACATCATTGGACGAATTTCAACTTTCCCGTTAATCGCTACTGGACGGTCTTTAATGGTATGCATTCCTAAGATTCCACTCTGGGGAGGATTTAGTATAGGTGTTGACATAAGTGATCCAAATACACCACCATTGGTGATGGTAAAGGTTCCACCAGTCATCTCTTGAACAGTTAATCTTTTGTCTCTTGCTTTGTCAGCTAGCTCCTTTATCTCGCGCTCAATCCCTTCAATAGATTTCGTTTCTGCATTGCGAACAATTGGAACCATTAGTCCTTTCGGTGTTTGAACAGCAATACCAATATCGTGATAGCGAGGGGTAATGATATCCTCATCTTCAATCAATGAATTTACTGAAGGATGGCTTGCTAAGGCTATACTTACAGCCTTGGTAAAGAACGACATGAACCCTAACTTTAAACCATATTTATCCACGAAGGCTTGTTGGTGTGTTTTGCGAAGCTCCATCAGCTGACTCATGTCGATCTCATTGAAGGTCGTAAGCATGGCTGTTTCGTTTTTAACCGCAACTAAACGTTGACTCAGTTTACGACGTAAAGGTGACATCGCATTGCGATCAACTTCTCTTGTTATATCAGTTGAACTCAAGGGTAAGTTTACATTTGAGGCTCCAAGAACCGATTCAACATCTTTGCGACTAATTCTGCGCAAACCACTAATTAATTCGTCGATATTTAAATTCGCTTCCTCCATCACAGCTTTGGCTGCAGGTGTAATTTTTAAATGACTTGTGTCTGCCTTAGTCTCAGAAGCTGCTTGTTCCTTGATGACCGTCGTCTTTAGGGCCACAACAGGTTCCTGTTTAGGAGCCTCTTTAGCCGCTTTCTTTTCAACTTTCTGAGCATTTTCATCTCCATCGATCTGGCAAACAACTGTTCCTACAGCTGTCCGCTCACCTTCGTGAACCAAAATCTTAAGTATCCCATTCGCAGACGCATTTAAGGGCAAGGTTGCCTTATCTGACTCTATCTCAGCAATTTCTTGATTCTTTGACACGCTGGCGCCATCTTCAACAAGCCATTTGCCAATCTCAACTTCGGTGATTGATTCACCAGGTGAAGGTATTTTGATTTCAAAAATCATATCAGAATAATTTAGGATCTAAAGTTAATTAAATACTGCATTTAGAATTCGCTCAAGACTTCTTTTGTGTTTATCTAACATTCCAGTAGCAGGACTAGCGCTTTCAGGACGACAAATTAATTCAAGTTGAAGTTCTGGAAACTTACGTGCAATATATGGCCAAGCGCCCATATTGGCTGGTTCATCTTGTACCCACAAGACCCGCTTCGCATTTGGATTCTTGAACTTTAGCTGACGCAGTTCTTCTGATGGGAATGGATATAGTTGCTCAACTCGAATAATAGGTTGATTTTTAAGTCCTAATTTCTCACGCCTTTCCAATAATTCGTAATATATTTTTCCCGTTGTAAAGATTAAAACTTCAGCTTTACCTGGAGCAACAGTGTCATCAGGAATGATCTCCATAAACTCATGCGAGGATAGATGCTCAATTGGAGATACCACCATCGGATGTCGCAATAGACTCTTGGGGGTAAATACAACCATTGGAATACGAACATTTCCTAATACCTGTCTGCGTAAAAGATGGAACATATTTGCCGGTGTGGTAGGCATCATCACTTGCATATTGTGATTGGTACACAACGACAACATCCGTTCGACACGTCCACTTGAGTGCTCCGATCCCTGCCCTTCATAACCATGAGGAAGGAATAACACTAACCCATTCATTAATCCCCATTTCTCGCCTGCAGAACTAATATATTGATCAATAACTACTTGAGCTACATTGCTGAAATCACCAAATTGTGCCTCCCAGATGGTAAGTCCTTTGGGATAGAACATCGAGTATCCATATTCGAATCCCATTACTCCATACTCATTAAGCGGAGAGTTGTATACACTGAATTTAGCCTGTTTGGTAGCGACGTTTTTTAGCGGGAAGTATTTTTCTGTCCCCTCTTCCATAACAATAGCGGCGTGACGATGCGAAAAAGTTCCTCGTTCACAATCCTGGCCACTCAAACGGACAGGAATATCCTCTGCAAGCAAGGAGGCAAAAGCTAATTGTTCAGCTAAAGCCCAGTCAACCTTATTTTCAGCTAACAACTGACGACGATCAGCTAATATCTTAATGATCTTTCCAAAGAATTTCTTCTCGTTGGGTAAGGTGTTTATTTTTAATCCTAATTCTTTCAACTTAGCTCCAGATACACCTGTAGGGGTAGAGATGATTTCTGCAGGTTCAGGAAAACGGTATTCTTTATATTCATCAACTAAGAAGCTTTTGATCTTAACCTTGTCAATACCTTTGCTGACTTCATATTTACTTTCCAAATGTTGATTGAATTCATCAATTTCTGAAAGCACTTCCTCCTGCGTCATTACCCCAGCTTCGATTAATTTGCTGGCATAGATATCGCGAGGATTTGGATGTTGCGCAATAGCTTTGTATAAGAATGGTTGCGTAAATCGAGGCTCATCACCCTCATTGTGACCATATTTACGGTACGAAAGGATATCGATAAAAACATCACTATGAAAGTGTTGTCGGAATTCTAACGCTAGCTTAACCGTAAAGATTATTGCTTCTGCATCATCACCATTTACATGAAAAACAGGAGAGCGTGTAATCTTGGCAACATCGGTGCAATAGGTGCTTGATCGCGCATCTAAATAATCGGTCGTAAATCCGATTTGATTATTTACCACGATATGGATTGTCCCACCCGTTTTATAACCAGGTAGTTGCGACATTTGTATGACTTCGTAGACAACACCTTGACCTGCAATTGCAGCGTCACCATGGATAATAATCGGGGCTATTTTATTGAAATCACCTTGATAAGTGTAGTCTATTTTCGCTCTAACCATACCTTCGGCTAGAGGTGCTACGGCTTCAAGATGAGAAGGGTTTGGCAATAGGCTTAGTTTAACCTTAGAGCCATTTTTTGTGATTATTTCTTTGTCAAAACCTAAATGATATTTGACATCACCAAGTTCAATGCCATCTTCATATTCTGTTGCATAAAACTCTTTGAAGATATTTTCATACGGTTTCTTTAAAATATTAGCTAGAACATTCAAACGACCGCGATGCGAGATGCCGATTACATACTCTTCAAGTCCAAGATGGACCCCATGTTCTACAATGGCGTTTAGTGCAGGGATTAAACCTTCAGTCCCTTCTAATGAAAATCGCTTAGCTCCAACAAACTTCGTATGAATGAAATTCTCAAAGCCTGCAGCCTCTTTTAAATAGTTAAAGATCTCTTTTTGATTCTCAACTTGAAGTTTTTCTGTATTTTGAGTGCTCTCCATTCTCCGTTTTAGCCAATCAATTAGCTCAGGATTACGCATATAGAGGTATTCAACTCCAATCGACTCACAGTAGGTATGTTCAAGGTGAGCAATAATGGTGCTTAAGGATGAAGCGCCAATGCCAATCTCTTTTCCAGCTTCAAAGACTTGATTTAAATCACTCTCTTGAAGACCAAAATTGGTGTAGTCTAAGGTAGGAGTATATTGACGACGACGTCTAACTGGATTGGTGCGTGTGAAAAGATGACCTCTTTGGCGGTAACCATTGATGAGATTTAGAATACAGAATTCTTTTTCTAAATGACTTTTATCAACCAAATCTGATGATTTTGAATCGTATGCTTTGCGAGCTAATTCAAATCCTTCGAAAAAATTACGCCAACTTTCATCAATATCTTGTGGGTTTTGAAGGTAAAGTTTATACAATTCTTCAATTGCTCCAATTTCTTGATTTCCGACTAAAGAGAACCTATCCATTTTGAAAATTTAATACCTTAATAATTACAAATAAAGCACGAATTAGTTCAATCAAATTGAGCAACTAAAAGAGCTGTATCTGGATATTCAAAAAAAAGAACCAATTTTAGGTCTTTATTTTTTGATGGTTAAAAATATTTTGCAAATTTCTAAATAATTGGCGAAGTAATCTTACTATTTGGTTATTTTTTTTAGCAATAAGTAATAATTATATACGTTTATGATCGGATTTTTAAATCAAGTGGGTTCACATTTGTTTAAAATACATGCAGAAAATATCCATAAACTGACACTCGTATTCCCAAATCGAAGAGGTGGTGCGTTCTTTAGTCATTACTTAAATAGCTTGGTTGTTAAGCCAATCATCTCGCCTGAGATTGTAACAATCGATGAACTTTTCTCAACTCTTTCTCCGCTACATGTCCCTGATAGACTGAGTCTTGTGTTTCGATTGTATCGTATTTATCAGAAATTAACAAAGACCAAGGAGCGCTTTGATGACTTTTATTTCTGGGGTGATATGTTGGTAAGTGATTTTGATCAAGTGGATAAATACTTAGTTGATGCACACGAACTATTCACAAATATCACTGAGCTTAAGGAGATCGAGGATCGTTTTAGTGTATTGCCGGAAGAGGAGAAAGAAAGACTCGAAAATTTTTGGAAAACACTATCAAATAATGAAAAATCGAATACTCAACAGGAGTTTCTAAGGCTTTGGAAGGATCTTTTTGGGGTATATACGGAGTTTAAATCTTCCTTGTTCGCCGAAGGACTAGCTTTTGAAGGGATGGTTTATCGAGAGGTTGTGGAGAATAGCCTGGCTAAGAATAGTTCCTTATTTGAAGGTAAACAATTTATTTTTATCGGTTTTAATGCCTTGAATTCCTGTGAGGAGATGCTATTTGATTATCTGAAATTAAATAAAAAAGCTCAGTTTTATTGGGATTTCGATCCATACTATTTGGATGATGAGAATCAAGAGGCTGGATATTTCTTGCGAAAGAACATGATTCGATTTTCACAATCCGAAGATTTAGGTAGATCAGAGTCGTATTTTAAATCGAATAAATCCATAGAGATTGTCAGCATCGCATCCCAGTTAGGCCAAGCCCAAGTGGCTGCAAATGTGCTTGTTCAAAATGGTTATCAGGCCATAAATTCTGATGATACAGCTATCGTGCTTTGCGATGAAGAGTTGTTGCTTCCCATGCTTAGTTCACTCCCAGACTCTCAGAACAAAGTTAATGTAACGATGGGCTATCCCATGAAATCAACCCCGATATATGGCTTAATCACCCAGGTGGTTGATCTCCAGAAAAATTGCAGGGTTGAAAATGAAGCCCATTTGTTTTATTATAAGGATGTCAATGCGGTGCTAAATCATCAGCTTATCTTGGATCTAGATCCATTTGCATGTCGTAACCTGACAGCGCTAATTAAAAAAAGGAATTTGATTTATGTTTCAGAAAGGGACCTTAAAGCGACTCCTTTTTTCAATCAATTATTTGCTTTTCCAGAGAGGATCTTAGACCTTTCTGATTATTTTCTTCAGCTTATTGAAACTCTATTAGAACATTGGCAAAACAAGAAGGAGGGGAGCGAAAATACCATGGTTTACTGCGAATACCTTTATCAATCTTTTCTGGCGGTAAACAAGCTAAAAGGGATACTGATAGAGGATGGTGCCAAGGTTTTTGAAAAGGAGAATTTTATTTCCAAAGATTCCTTTTTCAGATTTCTAGGTCAATACCTCTCTAGTTTATCTATCCCTTTTGAGGGTGAACCTCTTGAGGGATTGCAGATTATGGGGATATTGGAGACCCGAACCTTAGACTTTAAAAACTTGATTGTGCTATCGATGAACGACAGTATAATGCCGAAGACTTCCTCCGGTGGTTCATTTATTCCATTTAATCTTCGGCGCGTATTCGGGTTGCCGACAATTGAGGAGCAAAATGCGATGTATGCCTATTATTTCTACCGTCTGATACAGCGTGCTGAAAAAGTGACATTCGTATATGATTCTGGCGTTAGTGGATTATCCACAGGGGAGAAAAGTCGTTACCTGTATCAGCTAGAACTTGAATCTAAATTTCAGATCAAAGAGGTAAATATGGGCTATAATTTAGCCGCAATTGTGAACACCCCAATTGTGGTTCCCAAAGATCAACAGGTTATGAAGCGGCTAGCTAAATATCTTGATGGGTCTAAGTCTTTGTCCCCTAGTGCAATAGATAAATACCTAGCTTGTTCGCTGCAATTTTACTTTAGATATGTTGCTGGACTCTATGATCCAGAAGAGATGCCAGAGGAGGTTGATTCTAAGACGTTTGGTACACTTTTTCATGATGTGATGGAAAATTTTTATAAACCTTATGTCCAGAAAATTATAGAGCCAGATCAATTACGCTCACTTATTGCGGATCAAGAGTCTTTAAAGGAACTCGTGAAGAGCTCCTTTTCTAGGGTCTATTTTAAAATGGATACCACAGCCGATTCGAGCTTGTTTACGGGACAAAATTGGTTGGTATTTGAAGTTGTCATGAAGTATGTGAATCAGATCCTTACTTTTGATTTAAAGCGAGCTCCATTTATGGTTCTAGGTGTTGAAGAAGAGGTTTATACCACTGTCGAGATCAATGAGGGCGAACAGAAGGTAAAGATCGGAGGACTAATCGATCGGATGGATCAAATTGGTTCTGAGGTGCAGATTTTTGATTATAAAACGGGAAGCGATACCCTTAGTTTTTCAATGCTAAAGGATCTGTTTGATCCTAACGGGCTTTCTAGGAATAAGGCAGCTTTTCAGATCCTTCTCTATGCTTATGTTGTTCATCGAAATCATCCTGAAATGGCAAAGATCTCACCTAATATTTATCTTATCCGTGAGCTTTTTCAACGCGAATTCAACTCCTCGCTTAAATCTAAAGAGAATGGGAATTTGCCGATCGATTTTGTGCCAATAGCCACCTCTTTTGAGACTCATTTAGTAGAACTACTTGAGGAGATATTTAATTCAAATATCTCATTTCAACAGACTACAGTTGCTGCTCATTGCAAGTATTGCTCTTATAAAACGATTTGTAGACGCTAATCAAGGAGTGAATTTTGGATTTCCGATCACCTAGTTACGTAGCTAATCTACTATTTTCTAATTTTCGAATTTATATAAAGAATAATATTTTGTATAAGTCTGATTAATAGACTAATACGAAATATTATTTAAAGCAATTATTTATCTAATAAATCAGGTCTGATAGCCTTAGTTCGTTGATAGGCTTGTTCTTGTTTCCAGTCATCAACTAATTTATCGTTACCTGAAAGGAGGACCTCTGGAACTTTCCATCCGTTGTAATCAGCAGGTCTGGTATACACCGGAGGTGTGAGTAGTCCATCTTGAAACGAATCGGTTAGGGCAGAGGTTTCATCGGATAATACACCTGGGATCAATCGAACGATGGCATCGGTAACAATAGCCGCTGCGAGTTCTCCTCCAGTTAATACGTAGTCGCCAATGGAGATTTCCAATGTCACCAAATGATCCCTAACTCGCTGATCTATTCCTTTGTAGTGACCACATAGCATAATTAAATTCTGCTTAAGAGAAAGTTGATTGGCGTCTCGCTGAACAAATTGTCGAGCGTCAGGTGTAAGAAAAATGACCTCATCATATGCTCGTTGACTTTTAAGTTCAGTGATGGCTTTATCTATTGGAGCAATAGACATAACCATTCCTGCACCTTTGCTAAATGCATAGTCATCAACACGTTTGTGCTTATCTTCCGACCAATCGCGAATGTTGTGAACATGAATTTCTACCAACCCTTTGTCTTTAGCCCGTTGAAGAATAGAGTGGTTCAATGGACTTTCCAATAATTCGGGCACGACAGTCAGAATATCGATACGCATAGTTCTTTTTTTACAAAAGTAGTAAACCCGATGGTTCTTCAAAAAGGATCAAGTTTATTTCACTTGAAGGGGTTAGGGATAAATCTAGAAACTTTGAAATTAAGGGAGTCGACAATCGGGTGTGGAAATCTCTAAAACGGGATAATTAGCGGCTGTTTTAGTTGAGTATGGATCACTTGTATAGCTGTTAATATTGATCTTTTCTCCCCATATTTTAGATTTTACTTCGTTTTGCAACTATTCTATTCACATCTAAATCAGTTGAAATTTAGCCTCTTTAGTCTATTTAGTATTTTGAAAAACAGACAGATAGATTAATCGGTTAAATTTGGAATGAGGCAATCGTTATTTGGAACAAAAATATGTTAGCGAATAAGTTGAGTATTAGCTTGTAAATATCTATTTTCGTAAAATAATATTGTAATCATCCTGGCTTAATCGCCCTAACTATTTTTCTGATGGAATCTAACGAATTGAAAAAAAAGGCAGCAGCCCCAAAAGCTGCATCGTCTAAAAAAGCAGAAGTAAAACCTAAAGCCACCAAAACAAAAGTCGTTGCAGAAGCTGCGAAAAAAGAGAAGCCAGTAAAGGTTTCTGAAAAAAAGGAGGTTAAATCAAAAAAGGTTACTTCTTCATCTGAAGATAAAGTTAAAGCTTCAAAGCCAATTGCCAAAGAAAAAGCGGCAGCAGTTGCGAAAACTACCAACGTAAAATCAGCTCCTGCTAAAGAGGCAAAACCTAAAGTGGCTAAAACGGTTGCCAAGACTGAAGTTGTCACTGAGGTAAAAGAAAAATCGACGAAAGCGAAAAACATTCCAACTCCAGTAGATGGAATTGCCAGTGCCAATGAGAATGTTTTAATCGATCAGATTGTGCAGGCATCTGCGCATGGGGAAGAGGAGGATGATCTTTTTTCTGATCACGAATTAGATATCCATGCTTTACCTATCCATGATTATTCTTCCTATAGTAAAAATCAACTGGTTAGTACGCTAAGAAGAATATTGGCTGAAGGCACTGCGGATGAGATTAGACCTCATGCGGAAGCTATAAAGGGTTGTTTTTATAAGATAAGAAATAGTGAAATACAAGAGCAGAAAGCAGCATTCTTGGCCGAAGGTCATGAAGAGGTTTTGTTTGAAGCTTCAGACGATCTATTTGAGGTTGAATTAAAAGATCTATTACGTGAATATAAAAATCTTCGGGCTGAATTAAATAGGAAGCAAGAAGCCATAAAAGACGATAATTACGCGAAGAAACTTGCTATTATTGAAGAGATTAAAGCTTTAATAAATAGTGAAGAGTCTATCAATATGACGTTCCAGGAGTTTAATAACTTACAGGACAAATGGAAAAATATTGGTCAGGTACCGCAAACAAAGGTTAAAGATTTATGGGAAAATTATCATTATAACGTTGAGTTATTCTACGATTTTGTCAAGATAAACCGTGAATTGCGTGACTTAGATTTACGTCGCAACCAGGATGAAAAATCTAAGTTGTGTTCTAAAGCTGAAGAGCTAGCGAATGCATCTGAAAAAGAGGCTTTGGCTACGTTCAGGGAACTTCAGAAATTGCATGAGTCGTGGCGTGAAATAGGTCCCGTTCCTCGGGAGAACAAACAGGAGCTTTGGGAGCGTTTTAAATTAGCCACAACGGTGATTAACAAGCGTTATCAGCAGTTTTTTGAACACGAGCGTTCTTCACAAAAAGAACAACTGCAAAAAAAGGTTGAACTTTGCGAGCAGGCAGAGCAACATTGTACCTTTACCTCAGATAATCCACGCGAATGGAACGATGTAACGGATAAGGTAATTGCGTTACAAGAAGCTTGGAAAAACTCCGGTTTCGGTCCTCGGAAAGAGAATGCAAAAGTTTGGGAGCGCTTTAGAGCTGCCAATGATGCCTTTTTTCAAAACAAACGTGATTTCTGGAACAAGAGTAAAGATCAACTGAGTAAAAATCTAGCGTTGAAAGTTGAGATCTGTGATCAGGCAGAGAAGCTAAAGGAATCAGACGACTGGAAGGCTTCAACAGACAAGCTTATTGCTTTACAGAAAAAATGGAAAGACGTTGGTCCTGTCCCCCGCAAACAATCAGAGCTGGTTTGGAAAAGATTTAGAAGCGCGTGTGATGAGTTTTTTAATCGTAAAACGACTCATTTCTCTAGCGTTACTGGTGACCAGGATGAGAATTATAAAGCTAAGATCGCTTTGATCGCTGAGATTGAAAAGTTTAAAGTCTCAGGCAATGCAAAAGAGGATATTGAGGTCTTGAAGAAATTTCAAGAGAAATGGGCATCTATTGGTTTTGTCCCATTCCGCAAGAAAGAGGAGCTTCAGGCTCGTTATCACTCTTTAGTGGATAATTATTTTGATCAACTTAAATTAGATGATCAAGATATGGGAATGTATAAATTCAAGAGTAAGATCGAACATCTGGCTTCTCAGCAACGTGGATGGGCTAAGATCAATATGGAGCGCGATAAAACAGCGCAGCATCTTAAACAATTAGAGAGTGAAATCAATACTCTTTCTAATAATGTTGGGTTCTTTGGTTCAAGTAAAGGTGCTCAGTCGCTTATTCAAGGTGTAAATGACCAGATGGATAAGATTAAGGTTCAGATCGATTATTTAAAACAAAAACTTAAGGTTATCGATTCAACAGAAGAGATTAACTAAGGTTTTTTATGCACAATATAATCCCGTTCCACTCAAATGGAGCGGGATTTTCATTTGACTGAAGGTAACCTATTTTTAATGTTGGAATAGCAGGTTTACGATTAAAATTCGTTACTTTGCGAACTTTAATTATGGACAAAAAATTATGATTGTGGCCACAACAAAGTATATATTTGTAACTGGTGGTGTGACTTCTTCACTCGGTAAAGGGATCATTGCATCGTCCCTCGCTAAACTTCTACAAGCTAGAGGATATAAGGTAACGATTCAGAAATTAGACCCCTATATCAATGTCGATCCAGGAACACTAAATCCCTATGAGCATGGAGAATGTTATGTCACCGAAGATGGTGCAGAAACAGATCTCGACCTTGGTCATTATGAGCGATTCCTGAATTCGCCAACTTCGCAAGCCAACAATGTTACAACTGGTCGGATATACCAGTCGGTAATTAATAAAGAAAGAAGAGGCGATTACCTTGGGAAGACCGTTCAAATTATTCCTCACATCACCGATGAGATTAAGAAATACGTTAAGTTTCTGGGATCAAAACGCAAATTTGATGTGGTGATTTCTGAAATTGGTGGTACGGTTGGCGATATTGAATCTTTACCATTTATTGAGGCCGTTCGGCAATTGAAGTGGGAGATGGGCAGCGATGCTTTATTTATCCATCTTACTCTAGTGCCCTATCTTTCAGCATCTGGTGAGTTAAAAACTAAGCCAACACAACACTCGGTTAAAGCATTGCTTGAAAATGGCGTTCAGCCTGATGTGCTTGTTTTAAGAACTGAGCATACACTCTCACCTGGATTAAAAGAGAAAGTCGCTTTGTTCTGCAATGTGAATAAAGAGGCGGTTATTGAATCGATAGATGTTTCTACGATATACGAGGTGCCGATAAAAATGAAGGAAGAGAAGCTCGATGAGATTGTTCTCAAAAAGCTGGGTTTACCTTTAGGTGTAGCTCCTGATCTTAAACAATGGAATGAATTCCTACTTCGATTTAAGAATCCGAAGAAAGAGGTTAAGATTGCCTTGATTGGTAAATATGTTGAATTGCACGATGCCTATAAGTCGATTTGTGAGGCATTGATCCATTCAGGTGCTGCCAATGAGTGTCGTGTTAAGATTGAATGGATTCATTCGGAGAAGATTAACGAAGAAAATATTGAACGCAAAGTCAAAGATTGTGATGGAATAATCATTGCTCCAGGATTTGGCCATAGAGGTATTGAGGGTAAAATTGTGGCAGCTAAATATGCGCGAATAAACAATGTTCCTTTCTTTGGAATTTGTTTGGGTATGCAGATTGCTGTGATTGAATTTGCTCGCAATGTATTGAAATTTAGTGATGCCGATTCGACAGAGATGAACGAGAGCACGAAGCATCCAGTGATTGACCTAATGGAGGAACAGAAAGAGATTACTGATAAAGGTGGGACCATGCGATTAGGTGCTTATGCTTGTCAGCTCAAGAAAGACTCTAAGGTTTACAATGCCTATGGAAAACCTAAAATCATGGAACGTCACCGTCATCGGTATGAATTTAATGATACCTATCTGAAAAATTTTGAGGATGCAGGGATGAAAGCTGTTGGTGTCAACCCAGAAACAAAACTTGTGGAGGTTGTCGAAATTCCAAATCATCCTTGGTTCGTTGGTGTTCAGTTTCATCCAGAATATAGCAGCACCGTTCTACAACCACACCCACTATTTGTTGCTTTTATTAAAGCAGTACTTGAACATTCTAAATAATCCCAATTCGAACTCTTTTTATGGACAAAAATACAATTACAGGTCTGATCTTGATATTTACTATCCTGATAACATTTAGTTATCTCAATAGTCCTTCGGAAAGTCAGCAGCAGGCCGCTAAGCTTCAACAAGATTCTATTGCTCAAGTTGCGACTGCCAATGCTCAGCAAGCAGAGCTTAAGGCAAAACAAATAGCTGTAGCACCTCAAGCCACACTTTTAAGTCCTACTGATACTGTAAAGAACGTAGCTGGAAATGAACTTAAAAGTTTATACGGCGTATTCTCTGAAGCAGTAAAAGGGACAGAGCATTTCATCACCTTGGAGAATAACTTAATGAAAATTAAAGTTTCGAATAAGGGTGGAAAAATTTATTCTGTTGAGTTAAAGGGGTACAAAAGATTCAACGGTGAACCATTAGTGCTTTTTGAAGGTGAGAAAAATAGATTTGGGTTGAACTTCTTTTCGCAAAATAAAAGTATTCAAACAGATCAATTCTTTTTTATTCCTTCGGTAAAGGATTCACTCTTATCGATTACAGGAGCTCCAGTTTCTAAGGGTAAAGAGGGTCGCGAAGAGCACAATGCAAAAGGGAACGACTCTTCTAAGTCACTGAGTATGCTTCTTGATGCAGGCAATGGCGTGAAGGTAGAATACGTCTACACCATCAAACATAACTCCTTTATGGTTGGTTTTGATGTGCGTACCTCGGGACTTAAAAAGGTTATGGGTGCTAACTCAAACTACATCAATCTAAACTGGACCATGGAGATGCCTCGACAAGAGATGGTCTCTAAATTTGGTGAAGATAACTACGCAACGGCTTATTATAAATATTTCAAAGATGAGGTGGGCGAGATACCTCCTGCTAATTCAGAGACTAAAGCATTAACGACCAAAGTTGAATGGATCAGCTTTAAAACACTGTTCTTTTCGTCTGCTTTGATTGCTGATAAAACTTTCTTAAACGGTCAAGTAACAACCAAGAAAAGAGAAAAAGACGTAGATTTTGTCTCAGATATGAGTGCAGATTTAACCCTTCCTTTAGATAATTCGGGTAGTGAAACATTTCCGGCTCGCTTTTATTTTGGACCAAACCATTACAATACTCTTAAGCAATATGATGTAAAATTAGAAGAAGAGCTTTCTTTGGGTTGGACAGTAATTGGTTGGACCAATAAATATATCATTATTCCAGCGTTTGATTTCCTTCGTAGGTATATTAGCAACTTTGGTTTGATTATCCTTTTGCTTACGATCTATGTGAAACTTATCATTGCACCATTTACCTATAAATCATATATCTCACAGGCTAAAATGAGGCTTTTAAAGCCTGAGGTCGAAGAGATCCAAAAGAAGTTTGGCGAAGATAAAAAGCTAGAGTCACAACAAGCTGTGATGGGGCTGTATAAAAAAGCTGGTGTTAATCCAATGGGAGGGTGTTTGCCAATTTTGTTCCAGATGCCTATCCTGGTTGCGATGTTCTACTTCTTCCCAATATCAATCGAATTAAGACAGCAGAGTTTCTTATGGGCACATGACCTTTCGGCCTTCGATTCAATCGCAACCTTGCCATTTGAAATTCCTTGGTATGGCCATCATGTGAGCTTGTTCTGTTTGTTGATGACCGTTACCAATATCTTGTATGTTAAGTATAACAATGAGATGAGCGCTACCGGATCACAACAAATGCCAGGTATGAAAACGATGATGTACCTTATGCCAGTGATGTTCTTGTTTATCTTTAATAGCTACGCATCAGGCCTAAGTTTATATTACTTCTTATCTCTTGTATTTACCTTCGTACAGATGTATATCTTCAAAAAGTTAGTTAATGAAGATGAGATTCATGCACAGCTTAAGGCAAAACAAAAGATGCCAGTGGTAAAATCAAAGTTCCAAGCTCGATTAGAAGAGATGGCTAAACAGCGTAACGTGCCACAAAAGAAAAAATAAGTGAAGAATTAACTCTTTACAATAAAAAAGCTGCTCTAATTCTAGAGCAGCTTTTTTATTGTAATTGAATCAGATTATTTGGCTATTTCCTGTTGAAGTTCTTCAAGACACCCTGGACAGACACAGGAATCAAAATGAGAAGCGATATACTCTAACACTTCTTCAGCTACGGGTAGATCAAAGCATGGACATTGCGCTGTCCCAGTACAAAGATGCATTTTGCTGCAACGACTGCAGGATGATTTATCGTACTTTGAATTCATAATCCTTTAGAAGAATATTTCTGTTCGTATATTGCCTGGCATGATACCTTGATGTTCAAGGATCATCGTGACTTCATTAACCATATCTGAATTTCCACACAGGTAATAAATAGAATTTTTATCAACCTCATGAGCTAGTATATAGTCTGTAACACGACCACTGAAATTGCCCATCTCGGCTTTTGACGTGCAGTTGATATACCGATCAGCCGAATAATCAGCTGCATCATAAGCCTCTAGTTCATTTCGAGTCCCATGTATAAGCGTATAATTCAGCTGCGAATGGGTGAGGATCATACTATGAAAGGGCGATATGCCAGTGCCGGTAGCTACAAATGTAAAATGCTTTCCTGCTGCTAGCTCAGAATCACGAAGCACAAAGAAACCATAAGGCCCAGCTAGCTCCACTTCAGTCCCTAGCTCAATATTTTTTATCTCTTTAGATACTTCGCCTGGATCAACCTCCTTGATTAGTAGGTCGATGTAATCCGTATCGATAGAATTGTAAATCGAATATTCACGTGCTTTCTGTTTACCAGGGATTGTTAACACCAAATATTGACCAGCTTTAAACTGGAATCCATTCTTTTCAAGCCTTACAACATACGCTGTAGGAGTCAAATGTTTAATGGCTAATACTTTACTCTTAGTGGTCTTGATTAGTGCCATACGATTATGCGTGAATATGACGTTCGGCGCGATACGAGGAGCGAACAAGAGGACTACTTTCAACCATCTTGAACCCTTTTTCCAGCGCCGCTTCCCGATATTTTATGAATACTTCAGGTGTAATAAACACTTCAATCTTTAGATGGTGAGCTGTTGGCTGAAGATACTGACCAATTGTAAGCACTTTACAGCCCGATTTAAGCAAATCATCCATTGTTTCAAGCACTTCATCTTCGGTTTCACCTAAGCCCACCATAATGCCCGATTTAGGCACTAAACCGGATGCTGCAATAAGTTCAATAACTTTTAAACTTCTATCATACCTTGCAACGTCCCGAACGCGGGGTGTTAGCCTGCGAACAGTCTCCATGTTATGAGAGATAACCTCTGGCTTAGCATCAATAACTTTTTGAATATGGGTGCTGTTGGCATAGAAGTCAGGGATCAAGGTCTCCATCGTAATTCCAGGATTGATCTCTTTGATGGTTGTGATTGTCTTAGCCCAAAATGCGGCACCTCCATCTTCCAGATCATCGCGTGTTACTGATGTAATCACACAGTGTTTAATCTTTAACGCTTTGATTGTTTCTGCTAATCGAAGTGGCTCATTCCAGTCCACAGCATCTGGAATCATGTTTTTCACGTCACAAAAACGACAATTACGCGTACATTTCTCCCCTAGAATCATAAAACTAGCCGTAGATGCTCCCCAACACTCTGCCTTATTCGGACAGTTGCCACTCACACAAATTGTATTTAGTTGCTGTGCTGCAGCTAAATTTTTTAACTCCACATATTCCTTTCCAGATGGGAGCGGTGTTTTCATCCAATTGGGAAGTCTTCGAGTTGCTGTACTCATATGGTGTAAAATGTTATTCGAGTTTTCGAGTAATTCAAAATGTCAATTAATTAACAACGGTGTAATCAAGATGGTTCAACTTAAAATAAATTTCAGCCTTATTTCGATCCTTTGCAAGGGCTAATAGGTGTCCACCACCTCCTGATCCACAAATTTTTAGCTGAAAATCACCAGTTGAAATGCCATATTCAAAATGTTCTAAATACTGTTCTGTAATTAGCCAATCCAAATGTGAACGTTGAAACGATGAATACTCCGTTAATGAAGCCTCAAAAGTACTGAAATCATTTGCTAAAAGCGATTCAATGGTCTGATTAATTATCGGAATATAGGTGTTTTCTATGTTTTCTCTAAAGTTTGGATGACTCAATTTGTCCATGAAATTAGCCACTAGCATCCCCGTTTCACCCGATTTATTTGAATTAATCAGAAATAGGGTATAGGTTTTAAAGAAGGATGATAAGTCAATTTCGCGAATACGATTATTCGGCGAATCAATTAATATTGGCTTATTAATCCAAGATATTAATGGGTCAATACCAGAACTAACCTGATGAAAACATGATTCGATAGCAGCTAAACGGTGCTTGATCAACATTAGATCTGTTGTTTCGGAGCCAGGAAGCAGATACCTGTCGTAAATCGCAGCTGAGACAGCCCCTGAGCTTCCCAAGCCAGATCCAGTAGGTATGGTTGATTGGAAGAATAATCCCTGTTTTAACTCAAGCTCAAATAATTCAATGTTCAAATAGTTGAAAGTTGAAATGTTTGCTTGGAAATATTGACCTAACTTAATTAAACTAGCATGCGAAGATTCAGATAATTCAAGGCTATGCTCATTTGGTACAGTATTTAAAGAGATCTGCCCACTATAGCTTGAATAGGGCATAGCTAATGCGTTTGCGCCCAGTAGAACTCCATATTCCCCAAATAAAATAATCTTGGCAGGATATTTCATTCTAAATCAAGATTTTGAGGTGTAAGGCAAACTGGACCTTCGCCGATTTTGTCATCGATCCATTTCCCATCTTCACAATAGATACTAAGTGTACGTTCAACAAAGGATAACACTTGTTCGCGCTGATCTTCGTAATAAATAAGATGAACATTGGGACCAGCATCAATGGTGAAGAAGAGATCTAGCTGATGCTCATTTCTAAATCGTTTAATCTCGTCAATGATCTGAAGCGTATTCGGTTTTAACAAAAAACCATCAGCTCCAGAGGTCATTAGCAACGCATGGAGCGATAAAGCTTCAATTTCGGCGATTTTAGCAATATTGGCGTAATCACTGGTGCGCACGCTACTTAACAACTCTGAAATATTAGCATTCGCTTGATTTATTCGACCATTTCGGTAAGGGTGTTGCTCCATTTGAGAATGTCCGATGCTGCTTGACATGGACTTCTCTTGTGAACTTACAATAAGGATAATATCTCGAACAGAATTAAGTCTACTTGTTTCATCAAGATTAAATGGAGATGCAAAAAGGTCAGAAGTGCCTACCTCTCCATTTACCGCTCCCCAAGTAACTAATCCACCATAGATCGATCGCGAAGCACTGCCAGATCCTAGACGAGCTATATATGATGCGCGTTGAAAAAATGTTTCTTTAGTTTGATGTGTTTGTTTAATTAATATTTCCATATGAACTAAACATAAGGCTAATGCAGCCATTGAAGATGCTGAAGAGGCTATCCCGGTGGAGTGTGGAAAATTATTCTCACTATGAAAAACTAATTCGTAATCCACCAAAAATGGCATCTCTGGAATCAATCGATTAAGAAGGGCAGCTATTTTATTTTCAAACTTTTCTTCTCTGACTTGATGAAAAAAATAGGTCAAACTAATCCTATTGTCTTTCACTTTTTTCACCTTAAACGATAGAAATGTTGAGGTGGTTGCGTAGTCAAGAGTGATGCTTAGCGATGCATTCGCTGGGATCTGATTCTCCTTTTTACCCCAATATTTGACAAGTGCAATATTCGAAGGGGCCTTCCATCCTAATTTTATAAAGTCTTCGCTCATTTAAGTCTCTTTGATCTTGAATAATTGATTGAAATGCTACTCTTGGCTATTTTCATTTTCTCACATGAAATCTTATACTGGAGAATTTTTCTTGAGATTATCCTTGGGCAATACGAGCTCTGCAAATCTAAAAAATGTATTAAAACCCTTTTTCTCAAAGTACTCTTTTATTTCTGATTCAGGTTTTGAAGAGGCAACCAATATGAAATCACCTCCCCAGGCTCCAAGTGATTTAATTGATCCATGAAAATCCTTGAAGTACAAATCTTTGACTTTCTTTACTTGAAGTGTTTCTGAAATTATATTCTCGTGTTCTTCGAGTAGATCTTGAAAGGTTTGTAGGCTATCTGCTAACTCCATTGCGTTTGAAATGGCCGTAATACGTTCAATCGTGGATGTTGTCACGCTTGAAAGATCACTCTTCTGGATGCTATCTTTGGAACTCTGTTTCCGGTTCAGATAGATGAAGTATAAGTTCGTATGAAATTTAGGATAAAATTGTGCTTCACGATAGGTTGGTACCGAATTATCCAGGTGATACATAATCGGTGTAGAGGCTCTGGCGCAGGCAATATCATAACCTGAGCCTCCGAAGACTAACTTATTTAGCAAAAATGGATCGCATTCGGCCCATAAAGCTAGATTAGAAACCAGTGAACTGCTTGAGCCGATTCCCCAATCGGGTTTGAAGTCCATCACGGAGGTGACCATATAATTGAGCTGATCTTCCAGAAATTTAGGATTTAATTGCTCTGCCGTCTTCAATAAACGAACTAAAGTTTGAGCCATTTTGGAATCAGTTGTGGTTAAGATTTCAAAATTTGGCAATGACACGTTGAGTTCAAACCATAAATCGTTATTTATGAATGATTTCCATTCGATAGATGGATCACCTGGTTGTTCTAAAACCGATAGTTCCTGTGTGTGTTTTAAAGGAAGGGCTAAGGACGATGCTCCTTGAAGAACAAGATATTCGCCAGAAATCATCAATTTTGTATTCGACACAAAGGATTTCATGGTCTTACTACGATTTTGATTTTCTAATAAGCTGAATATACTCTTCAACAGCAGCGGAACTTATTGCATTATTGGTAAAATGAGTTATAATCTGATTTCTTTCAGCTTCGGTAACCTTAAATCCATGAAGCATATTTGTAAGGTGCATTTTCATATGCCCTTTCTGGATCCCAGTTGTAATCAATGAGGCAATAGCAGCAAAGTTGTTTGCCAGCCCTGCAGTCGTAGCTATGGACATAAGTCCAGGTGCATCTGGGTTATTCAAAACCGACATGACTGTTTTGACAACTGGATGTATTTGTGTTATGCCACCTACTGTTCCCACTGCGATGGGGAGTTCTAATTGGTATTTAAATAGGCCGTCGGCCAATGAAATAGTCGTAAGACCTCTATACTGGCCACTCCGACTAGCGAAGGCATGTCCAGATGCTGCTGTGGCCCTAGTGTCGTTTCCTGTAGCCATTAACACAGCGTCTATGCCATTAAAGATCCCTTTATTATGGGTGACTGCTCTGGATATATCAAGGTTTGCAATATCGACTGCTTGTTTGAATTTCAGTGCAAATTCATCAGCCGTTAATTCATTATTCCAACCTTGAAGTTTTTCAATTGGACATTCAACCCAACAGATAACTTTACAGTCTGGGGTGTAGTTTGAGAGTATCGACATGATAATCTCAACTTGGTATTTTTCGTTATTTAGCTCTTTGTCAGCCAATAGCACCTCTGCCATTTTTTCAAGGCAGCTATTGATGAAATTAGCTCCCATCGCATTCGCTGTCTCAAAGCTAATATCCAATTGATAGTAGTTTGGTAACTCGTTGGTCTTGTCAAGCAGTTCAATCTCTTTAATCCCACCACCACGTTGTTCCATCTTGCTGGTTAGATCGCAGGTAGCCGCATTGATTTTAAATTTCAACTCCCCAAAATAGGTGCTGATCAAGCTAGTATTGCCATTCCAAGTGAAATGAACCTGCCCTTTCTTGGTAAGCCCTTCTATTTTAGTTTTAAATCCACCTCGCTCGGCCCAATATTTACAAGCTTTAGAGGCAGCAGCAACCACAGAGCTCTCTTCGGTAACAAATGGGACACTGAACGATTGGTCATTGATTAGCATATGGCTTACGACTCCCATAGGAAATGGAAAATTCCCTATGTAGTTTTCAATCATCTCACTAATTATATGTTGTTGGTCATCGTTCGGAGCATTGAAGTTGTTAAGGCCAAGAGCGTCTGATTCACTCAGCTCAGAGTGATTTACTAGGTATTCAATACGTTGTTTGCGATTGAATTTAGAAAATCCGGATTTAACACTCATTTAAATGGCTATTTAATTGATTAACAGTTAGTCTTTCGGTTATTGCAGGATGCTATTTTGAATTGCGAAGGAATCACTTGGCAATTCTCTACTTGCTCTTCGGATCTTTAAGCGTTAAATAATTGGTTGCCATTCGATATCCTTCTATCTGGGCAGAAACAAACTGTTGTAATTCGGCATAGTCGCCTTGACTGTAGCGCAAGAAAGAGGAAGCTTGTGCATATATGGCAGGAAGGATAGATTTCTGCGTCAAATAATAGCCGTCAAGATAATTATGAATGCCACCTGAGATGATCAATTGATTACACTTAAATTTCTCACCCTTCATAATCATGCCATTGATGAGATCAACCATCTCTTCTGCAGTAGAACCTACATGAACAAAAGGCTGGAATAACTCTTTATCCTTTATAGAGCTTCTGTGAAGTTCAACTTTAGAAAAATTTGTTCCGCCAAAAGCGCCAAATTCAACTGCGGCAAGTGGTAGCTGCAATAAGCGACGTATGCTTTGCGGTCCGAATCCTTGACCAACCTCTTTCAGAATTAATTGAAAGTCAATTTTTTCTAAAAGTCTCTCGATGGTTTCGATGGGAGGGTGCTGTATGATATCGCCTTCAGGCTGCACCCATTCTTGCAGTGGATTGATATGAATGATAAGTCCATCAGCTTGTAATCGGTCTATTAGGCGCCTTAAATCATCTGTTTTCTTGCTTTCCAGCATCTTTTCAATCTGTGCAATTCCCAGATTGGCAAATAGAGGATTCTCATCTCCAATTAGCGAACGAACATTGAAATCATTAAAATAGGTGTCGTCGCTAAGGAGCATCCGGCAGGATCCTAGACCCATTCCCAAACCAAACTCGTTGCATGCTCTGGCCAGATTGCGATTAATTGCTCCGGATTTAAGATGACCACCAGTCATGCTTGACACCCAGATCGGAACTTTAAGTGATTTGCCTGCAAACGCCGTTTCCTGTAGCGGTTTATTTGGGAATCCAGCAAGCATTGGCTCGTAATAAAAGCGGGAGTCTACCTCGTTGACTAAGGTCTGAGATTCAAGAGCCAATCTAATATGATCTATTTTTCGTTGTGAATCGTCAGAAGCCATTATTTTGAAAGTTTAGGTAGGCATTGAAACCTGGATAAGACTATAAAACATGTCTTGAAATGACCATTTTTAGAATCTCAGAGGTACCTTCACCAATGGAGAGTAGACGCTGATCTCTAAAGAATCGTTCTATGTGGTTTTCTTTCAGGAATCCGAAGGCACCATGAATCTGTAATGAGTCGTCTGCCACTTCACGAGCGATATCAGAACAATAGAGTTTCGACATCGCAGCTTGTTTTGCAAACGGAAGTCCTGCTTCTTTAAGTCTACAGGTATGGTATAAGGTATTCCGAGCCATTTCAATTTTAGTTGCCATTTCGGCTAGCTTAAAGGAGATGGCTTGAAATTCAGATAATGATTTGCCAAATTGTTTTCTTTTAGAGGCGTAATCGGCAGCCATTTCAAAAGCACCCTGTGCTAGGCCAAGACCTATTGCAGCTATTGATAGTCTTCCGCCATCTAGTGTTGAAAGCATGATTTTCATCCCTTCTCCGCGCTTGCCAAGTAGGTTTGACTCTGGGACCTTGCAGTTTTCGAAATTTATCTTTCCGTTATCTACAGCACGCCACATTAATTTCCCTTTGATCGGTGAAGTGGTATAACCTTCTGTTGAACGAGGAAGTAGAATAGCAGAAAGTTCCTTCTTGCCATCTTTTTCACCTGTAATAGCCTGAGCAGTAATTCCCTTGGCGATTTCAGAACAGCTGTTGGTGATAAACATTTTACCTCCATTGATTGTCCACATTCCATTTTCAAGTGACGCGATCGTTTCTACTCCTTTTGCATCAGAGCCAGCATTGGTCTCAGTTAAACCAAAAGCCCATAATTTTTCACCAGAACAAAGCTCAGGCAGATAAGCAGTCCGCTGTTCCTCCGTGCCAAAAACATAAATAGGACTAATGCCTAGTGAATTATGCGCTGCGATGGTAGCTGCCGGTGAGCTGTCGACACGCGCTAGCTCTTCTACGGCAATGATATAGGAGAGGTAATCAAGTCCTTGTCCGCCGTATTGTTTAGGTATTGTTATGCCGAATAACCCAGCCTGACCCATTTTGAGGGCCAATTCGACAGGAAATTCTTCTATCTCATCTTGGTGTACAGCAATTGGTTTCACTTCAGCCTCGGCAAACTCTCTTACCTTGGCTCTATAATCAATGTACTGTTGTGGTAATAACTCATTCATTAAAAATCCTCCAGAAATACTAAGGGCATTCGGTCAGTGACTTGCGCCCCTACATTGACAGCTATTTTTCTTACTCGACCATCTTTAGGTGATAAAATACGATTTTCAGATTTCATCGCTTCAATCACCATGATAAGATCGCCTTTTTTTATGAGTTGATTCTCCGAAATGTTAATCTCTAAAACCCTACCGTGAAGTGGTGAATTAATCTCGCCACTCTCATTTAAAAGCTCATTTTCAGTGTTGTAATTACTTTCAGGAAAGCTATTTAGTGATCCTGGGAAAGAACATTGATACTGAATATGCTGATAACAAATCTGAAGATCATTCTCAAGAACAAAAATAGCAGAAATTCTGCTATTCTGATTAGCAAAAATTAAGTTAATGTTATTTTCCGAATTTTCACTGAATTTAAACGTATGTTTAATGTCATTGATTGTAATTGATGGGTTTAACTTCTCTTTTAGATGTAGGATAAGGCAGTGTTTTTCTCCATTAACAACTAGTTGAATTGAAGAATCGGTCAAACGCCAAGAATTAAGCTGATTCCAGGGGTTCTGACTATTCACTCGATTGTTTTTAAGGTATTTAAAATAGACTGCTCCAGCAAGAACAGGCAAAAGCTCCGATACTGCCTTCGAAGGGCTATAGTCAGCGATTAAGGTCGAATGTTCGATTTTGCAAAAATCAATTGAAATTTTGTTTTGTTGGTAGGCTGGATGATTCAATATTTTATCAAGGTAACTAGCATTTGTCGTGGGGCCAATAATGCTCAGATCTTTAAGCTGTAGTTGAAGCAGTTTAATGGCTGCTGTTCTATCCTTTGCGGTTGAAATAAGCTTAATTAGCAAAGGGTCAAACTGAATCCCATTTGAATTTGAGATGTTTAGATCTGATTCTATCCTTATATCTTTGTGATTTGGTATCGTAGCCGACAGCACCGGAAATGTGGATGGCGTGAAATTTGTAGATGGATTTTCTGCGTATACTCGAACCTCAATCGCGTGACCATTAGCCTTGATCTCCTTTTGAGACACCGATAAAGGTAATCCTGAGACTATACGCAACTGTTCGTGAACGATGTCTAACCCCGTAATCTGCTCAGATATAGCATGTTCCACCTGAATCCGGGGATTCATCTCCATAAAGAAAAAGTTGCCTGAATCATCTACCAAAAATTCGACCGTGCCAGCACCTGTGTATTTTAGAGCTTTGCCAATTGTTAGTGCAGCAGTTAGTATTTTAGACCTTAAACCTTCGGAAAGGAAGAGGGCAGGAGCCTCCTCTACGATCTTTTGATGATTGCGTTGAATAGAACATTCGCGTTCGTATAAGTGTATGATATTATTGTGATTATCTCCAATTATTTGAACTTCTACATGACGTGCATTCTGAATGTATTGCTCGGCAAATATGGTTCCATTACCAAAATAACTTAAGGCCACACGAGATGATTTTTCCATCTTCTGGTGAAGATCATCTAATGAATAGACCAATTCCATACCCTTTCCACCACCACCGAAAGCCGCTTTGATGAGAATTGGAAAATCGAGTTGGGTCTCTTTGGTTGGAGGATTTGCTAAATTCAATGCATAAGACTTAGCCATCGGGATTCCAAGAGTTGAGACAAATTTCTTGGCCTCTGGCTTGCTGCTCATCAGGTTTAAAACTTCCGAAGATGGACCAATAAATAATATTCCATTCTCTTCGCAGGCTTTTGCGAAAGCAGGATCCTCCGATAAAAAGCCATATCCAGGGTGAATAGCTTGAACGCCAGTGGACTTAGCGATATCAATGATCTTTTCTATATTCAGGAAGGTGGTGGTCAGTGATCCTTTACCTAAGCTAACCTGTTGATCGGCTAAAGTGACATAGGATGAATGACTTTCGCTTTCGACATAAATAGCCACAGTCTTAATCCCCAATTTATTGGCCGAACGAATAATTCGCAACGCGATTTCTCCTCTATTCGCAATTAAAATTTTGGATATTAAGCTCATTTATATCGTAAATGCTAAAGTCTTTTGATACATTAACAAGTCATCAACTTATTTGTTCCAATTCGGCTTTCTTTTCTCTAGAAAAGCCGAAAATCCTTCCCTAGCTTCCAGAGATACTCTTGTTCGGGCCAATAATTGAGGAAGAGAATCCTTGAACGGAGAAATATTATTCATGACAAGCTTATTTAATACCTTTTTTGATTCGATTATGGCTTGCGTTCCATTTTGCAAAATCTGAGTGGTGATTTTTCCCAATTCTAAATCTAGTTTATCTGCTGAATCGAATGATTTATTGACTAAATTCAAATTCATTGCATCTGATCCATTAAAGAGATTTGCTGTAAATATTAGCTCTTTGAGCTGCGAATGGTTTATCTTTAGTAATAAATATGGGGTAATCGTAGCTGCAACCACGCCTAATTTTGCTTCACTTAAAACAAATCTAGAATCGCTAACACAGTATGCAAGATCACAAGTTGCGATGATTCCTATGGCTCCACCGTATGCATTTCCATGAATGGCGGCAATCACAACTTTACTACTTGAATAAATGGTACTGAAAAGTTGTGCTAATGTTTCACACTCTTTTAGGTTCTCCTCTGGTGTTAGTGCAAATGATTTTTCCATCCAGGACAAATCAGCTCCTGAGCAGAATGATTTTCCTTCACCACGTAAAATAACAATCCGTATTGTAGCGTTAGTCTCTATTTCATTAAAAATTGAGATAAGCTCTTCTATCATAATGTTGTTTAAGGCATTATGAACTTCTGGTCTTGCGAAATAGATCGTTGCAATCTGATCTTTTTCGACGTATTTTAGGGTGGTATATTTTGACATTGATATATTCTAGTTTTAGGGTTATTCTCTGAATACTAGGTTAGGTTTGAGCGACAATTTAAACCATTGAGTGTTTAAATTACTGAGTTATTGGAAGCCAATTACCTTATTACATTCTATAGATTCCATTTTTTGGTGAAGGGGTCTTTTTATTCGAGGCTATCGCAATTGCAAGTCCGACCACAGATCTGGTGTCCATTGGATCAATTATTCCGTCATCCCAAAGTCTTGATGTACTGTAATATGCAGAGCTTTCCTGCTCAAATTGAGTGACTAGATCGTTATTTTGATCATTTCCTTTCCCTTTGATCGAATTTAAAACATCTTGTGCTTGCTGGCCACCCATGACCCCAATCTTGGCGTTTGGCCACATGAATAGGAAATTAGGGTTGTAAGCTCTTCCAGCCATCGCATAGTTTCCAGCACCAAATGAGCCGCCAATTACGACGGTTATTTTTGGAACTACCGATGTGGCTACTGCGTGTATCAGCTTAGCTCCATTGCGGGCTATACCTTCGTGTTCGTACTTTTTACCTACGATAAAACCGGATATATTCTGTAAAAAGAGAAGTGGGATCTTTCTGAAATTACAGATCTCAATAAAATGAGCCCCTTTAAGTGATGCTTCAGAGGTTAAAAACCCATTGTTTGCAATTATTCCAACTGGAAAACCCATAATTCTGGCATAACCGGTGATCAACGTTGTGCCATAATCCTTTTTGAAATGTTCGAATTGACTTCCATCGGTAATTCGAGCGATAATCTCCAGAATATCGATCGGTTTCTTTAGGTCGATAGGTGCAAATCCATATAATTCACTGGCCTTATAGAGCGGTTCTTCTAACGGAAATGGGTCAAAAGACTGAGAATCGCTTTGTGGTATTGATTCAAAGATATTTCGACAAATACGAATTGCATCTATTTCATTTTCAGCCATATGATCTGCAACACCTGATATTGCTGTGTGTACGAATGCTCCGCCTAGCTCTTCCGCTGTCACCTCTTCGCCTGTTGCGGCCTTCACAAGAGGTGGTCCTCCAATAAATATGGTCCCTTGGTTTTTAACGATGATTGTCTCATCGCTCATGGCTGGAACATATGCTCCACCAGCGGTGCAGGAGCCCATCACAATCGATATCTGAGGGATACCCAATGCCGACATTTGTGATTGGTTGTAAAATATTCTTCCAAATCCATCTTGATCAGGAAAGATCCGTGCTTGTTCAGGCAAGAATATACCACCTGAATCGACTAAATAAACACATGGAAGGTGATTTTGCAAGGCGATCTCCTGAGCACGTAAATGTTTCTTGACCGTTTCGTGAATATAAGTACCCCCTTTGACGGTTGCATCATTGGCAATAATTAAGCATATTTTACCCTGTATTTTCCCTATTCCAGTAATGATTCCAGCAGAAGGGAATTGGTTCTCATATTGACCGTATGCGGCTAATGTGGAGAGTTCTAAGAAAGGGGTCTGCTCATCGATCAACAAATCGATTCGTGTTCGTGCAGTCAATTTACCTCTTGAGAGATGTTTCTGGACAGCTGAATCTTCATCCCGATGAATAGTTTTATTCATTCTAGAATTAAAAATGTCCATTAGGGCTTGATAGGACTCAACTCTTGCTTGAAATTGATCCTCTGGTTGTATGTGAGATTGAATCTTCTTCAATTTACTTGTTTTTATCAGTCGTAAAGGCCTGGAAACTTATCCGGATTTACTTCGTGCATGATCTGATACACAGCCTCTATAACCGTTTCTGTGTTAGGTTTTGAGAAATATTCTCCGTCTGTGCCATAAGCTCCTCTATGCACTTTTGCGGTGTGTGTGCGAGGTGGGCACTCAAGGTATTTAAATGCTTTTTGCTCTTCGATCACTTTTTGCATCATAAAGGCAGTAGCTCCTCCAGGAACATCCTCATCAACAAAGAGTATCTTTTTTGTCTTTTGAACGGAGCGGCTAATAATATGTTGCGTATCGAATGGTATTAAGGTCTGAACATCAATTAATTCGACATCTATTCCTAAGGTTTTCAGACGATTAACAGCGCTGTGAGCTACAGTGACATTCCAGCCGTAAGTGACTAGTGTTAGGTCTGTTCCTGCTTCAATAATCTCTGGTACTCCTAATGGAACTGTAAATTCGCCTAGGTTTTGAGGAAGATTTTCTCGTATATAATATCCCTTTAATGGTTCAATCACTAAAGCTGGATTATGAATCTTAAGAAGCATATTGTAGAAACCGGCTGCTTGAGTCATATTTCTAGGAACACATATATTGACACCTGTCAGTGAACCTAGCAGCATGCTCATTGGAGACCCAGAATGCCACATTCCTTGCAATTGATGACCTCTGGTACGAATAATCAATGGAGCTATCTGCTGACCAGCTGAACGATAATATAATGTCGACAAGTCATCGGAAATAGTTGGTAAGGCATACAATAGGTAGTCGAGGTATTGGATTTCTGCAATAGGCCTAAATCCTCTAAGCGCTAGTCCTATACCTTGTCCGATAATAGTTGCCTCTCGAATACCGGTGTCTCCAACGCGATGTGCCCCATATTTGGCTTGCATCCCTTTTAAACCCTGGTTAACATCGCCTAATTTTCCGGTGTCTTCACCAAAGGTTATTAATAACGGATATTTGGCAAATAACACATCGAAATTATGATTTAGAACTTCATGAGCTGGCACAGATTCTGGTTCTTCACCATAGCTAGCCTTGATCTCATTTGTTGCGTTGAAGTGATCTAAGTCATTAAATACATGAGTGTTATACTTCTCTTTTCCTTTAAGTTCAATTTTTGATATCCAATTGGAGAGATTCTGTTTGTTCTTTTGAACCGAAAGGTCACCATGCATGGAACGCAATTGTGTTTTTGCTAGGGCCAGTAATTTTTTTCTGGTCGGGAAGGCAGCAGCAAGCACTTGTTCGAGTTCGTTCTCTATTTTCGATTGAATATCGCTATGTTCTATGCCAATGGAATCAATTAAATCTTGCAATTCCGCTTTTTCTTCTTCGAACTCTTGAATAAACGATTGCCATGCTAGATCTTTCGCCATTCGTGCACGTTCGGTAGCTTTTTTCTCTAAGCTTTCAATGGTATCAAGGTCTGCGAAATCTTGTGAGATGATCCACTCTCTAAATATCAAAATTGGATCGTGGGCTTTCTCCCATGCGATACGTTTATCACTCTTATAACGTTCATGGGATCCAGATGTTGAATGCCCTAGAGGTTGTGTCAGTTGAGTAATATGAAATACCACTGGGGTATGTTGTTCGCGACAAATTCGAATTCCCTTTTCAAAGGTTTCAATTAACGCAACGTAATCATATCCAGGGCAGACAAGGATTTTACAGCCTAAGTCATTCTCGTCGGTTTCAAACCCTTTTAAAGCCTTTGAGATACTTGCTTTAGCGGTTTGTAATTCAACAGGTACGCTAATGCCAAAGCCATCATCATAAACGGCTATAGCCAATGGTACTTGAAGTACACAGGCGGCATTGATGGTTTCGAAAAACATCCCTTCAGAAGTACTCGATTCTCCAATGGTGCCAAATGCAACTTCGTTTCCAGTAACTTTATCAGTTAGGTATTGTCCTAATTCGGGATGCTCTCTGACAACCTTTGAAGCTTGCGCTAGTCCAAGAAGACGAGGCATCTGTCCACCTGTAGAGGAGACATCGGCCGAAGAGTTTTTTTGATTTAGTAGATTGTCAATTCCAACACCTGCAGTAAATGTTTTTGTCGAGTGATGGTTATTAAAATTACGACCTCCAGTAGCCGGATTATTGGCTAGGTCAGTATCTCCATAGATCTGAGCGAAGAACTCTTCAGGAGCCAATAAGTCAGCAGCCATCATAAAGGTTTGATCTCTATAATACCCTGATCTCCAGTCCCCTTTTTGAAAAAACTTAGCGTAAGCCACCTGGGCTAACTCTTTTCCGTCCCCGAAAATACCAAAATGGGCACGACCAGCATGCACCTCTCTACGACCTAAAATACTTAGCTGACGACTAAGGTAGGCGGTATAGTAATCGTTAATAACGACCTCTTTGGTAATAATCGCGGATATTTTTTGTTTCTCTTCTTTCAGATGCATATTCAATTTTAAAATTTAAATATCAATCATCTATGCCTTGCTATAATTAACCACTAGCTGCACTTAAAGTTAAAATTTATTCAAGATATTTTCTTAGTCTGCTAAGGATTCATTTTCAAATCCTTGCTGCAAGGCTACCATCTTAAGTGCGGTAACGGCAGCTTCATCACCTTTGTTTCCTAATTTACCACCCGCTCTGTCGAGTGCTTGTTGCTGATTCTCGGTTGTTAAAACACCAAAAATGATAGGAAGGTTATATTTTATGTTTAGATCAGTGGCACCTTGAGCCACACCCTGACAGATAAAATCAAAATGACGTGTTTCACCTTGGATCACACATCCCAATAAAATTACAGCGTCTACATCTGTATACTCAGCAAAAAACTGTCCACCTAAGGTTAATTCAAAACTTCCAGGAACATGTTTGATGTGAATATTTTCTTGCTTAACACCATGATTCAGAAGTGTTTTAGATGCTCCATCCGCCAATGCGCCAGTGATCTCATAATTCCATTCAGAAACTACAATGCCAAATTTCATCTCATTGCCAAGAGGAACAGAATTAAGATCGTACGCAGAAAGATTTATTGTCGCCATTCTCTATTTTATTTTTTTACAAAATTAGCAAGAAATATGTCACTAATCGTCCAAAAGCTTGCTTTAGACATTAACTTATTGTCAATCTTACCCAATCTAATTCTTTTAAGGTCTTACGAAAGTTTATTATTTATTCTCAGACTTAATTTCCTTCACTCGACCAATCGCACCATTTGTCAATCTAACTTTTATGCCATGAGGATGATGCGAACTGCTAGTCAGGATGTTCTGAACAATGCCAGTCGTCAACGTGCCTGAACGCTGGTGCTCTTTTAGCACGATGCTCACAACTTCTCCAAGCTTAATGTTGATTCTATCTCTTCCATCCATAACTTAGCTAAAACTAATAATTATATCTCTTTTGGACAAGCGAATTTACAGAATTGAGCAAAATAAATAGTTTAATTGACTCTATACTTTAAAATCAATGAGCTAGATAAGGCCGATCATTTTAATATTTACTTTATGATTATCGTTCTAGAATACTGCAAGTTGACCTAGTCGTACAGAACTTAATTACGAGTAATCCACTTAAGCATTTCTAATGCTGTTGGGCCCATTTTTTAGTCCGTTATCGACTTATTTAAAGCAAAATGAACCAGGAATGATGCCTGTTTTAAAACTGTCTAATTTAGCTCCGTAGTTTGAATACCGGTAAATAACTCCTTGTTGCTGATAATCAATGGCATCACCAATATAAAGATCTGAATTCTGTGGGTCTACGCCTAGAGAATAAAAAAGATGATTTTCTGGATTTATAAATGGCCTATTGCTGAGAGACTCTTGCAGAATGGGTTGCTTCCAAACCCCACTATTCAGATATACTAGGGTATCTTTAGTTCCATTAATGGCTAAACGTGAGGGAGTGGCATCCGAAGCTAATGAAAAACTTTTTTCAATGGTTCTACTTGAGGTATTAATACGCTGAAGTACAGGCGTTCTTTTTGCAGTGCCAGTTTTTGACCAGCCACCATCGCTTAATACCCAAAGCTTATTTAATTTATCTAATACTAGCCCTGCAGGCTGAATTCCAACTTTAATGGAGTCAACTACTTGATTTAATTTAGTGTCAATAACCAGAACTGTATTGTCAAACGACCAGCAGCTCACATAAAGCCGATCATTAATCTCGACCATTTGCTCTGTAGAAGGGTGGCCAGGTGTCCTAATTGAACCTGTGATTTGATAATTCTGAGGATTAATAATCGATATTTTTCCGGCATAAAGATCTGTGATATAGCCATTCCCATTGTTTGAAAAGAAGATATTCCTAGGTGATACTAGTCCAGTTATTTTTTGCACATATTTCCCAGTACGACTGTCAATCACATATATTTTTCCTGAATTATTAATTGAAATAAAGCCCAAATTTTTATAGATCGTCATAGATTGCGCGACATCTCCAAGTGGCAGACCATTGATTTTATAAAACAGATCCGACTGCACTTGTTTGACGGCTGGATCATAGTAGGATAGGGAGGAGTTACCATACATGAAATTGCCCTCGTTGACGATAAATAAGCCTTTGTTAGCTAAGACAATAGGCTGACTGCCAGTCCATGAGTCGTCCTTCATGCAACTAACAAGCGTAAACTGCATAGCAATAATTAGACTTAGTATAGATTGGTAATACTTCATACTAAAAGTCGTAACGTATTAAAAACGAATAATTTATTCCAGGCATCGGATTTTGAAGTATAGTTCTGAAAGACTCATTAAATAGGTTGAGAATTTTTAGTTCTAAGTCTAATTTCGAGCGTTTGAAATTTATTCCTCTCCCAACGTAAATGTTATTCATCAAATAGGGATGCAAGATGTCAAATGGTGATGTCTTTGTGTTGCTTGTTGAAGTAAATCTCGAGCTATAGTAGTTCCATACCCAGGTAAAATGGTACTGTTCACGAGATAGGTCTAGCAAGATATTGGCTGAGTTTCTGGGGATATACGGAAGCTGTTTTCCGATAGATTCATCAGCCCAGGTTTTTGGATCATCTCGATTAATAGATCTGGTATACGCATAGTTGCCATTTATTCGGTATTGAAGTGAGTTTAGTTTACCACTTACACTTGAATTAAATTCGATGCCACTCGTATTAACCCTTTTTATATTCGATGGTTCCCAGTACCCCTTTGGTGTTGGAAGCCAAATAATCCAATTGTTAATTCCTGATGCGTAGGCTGTAATGTTCGCTTTAAAATGAGTTTGGTTCAAATTACCTGAGAAGCCACTGCCTAGATCGATCATTGTTCCCTCTTCGGCCTTTAAAAGTGGGTTTCCTCCAGGAACGAAATATAAGTCATTTAAGCTGGGTAGATGGTAGTTTTTGGCTAAATTTCCATTTAGAAAGAAGCTTTTATTGGCCAACGGATGA
>CAIVGL010000084.1 GCA_903905505.1 uncultured Bacteroidia bacterium
GAGGTCTGTTCCCCATCCCTCAGGGTAGTATCCATGATATAGATCATATGCTTTGTATTTGTTTCCAAGGATGAATTTACGAATAATTAAGCTTTTTCAAATGCCGCAATCTCAGCTTTCAGACTAATTAAATAGTCAATATCATCATAGCCATTCAACAAGCACTCTTTTTTATAAGCATTAATCTCAAAGTTCTCGGTTGAATTTGTCTTTAGATTGACAATTGTTTGACCAATCAAATCAACTTCAAATTGTGCTTTTGGATCGGCCTCAACAGTTGCGAAAATTTCAGCTAAAAATTGATCTGAAACTTGAACAGGCAGTAAGCCATTATTTAACACATTGCTTTTAAAAATATCAGCGAAGAAGCTAGATACCACTACACGGAATCCTGCATCATAAACAGCCCAAGCGGCATGCTCGCGACTTGATCCACTGCCGAAATTTTTTCCTGCAACTAAAATTTTACCACTAAAGCGTGCGTTATTCATCACAAAATCAGGATTTGGCGAGCCATCTTTTTTATAGCGCCAATCTCTGAAAAGATTATCTCCAAAACCTTTACGTTCCACTGCTTTTAAAAAGCGAGCAGGAATGATCTGGTCGGTGTCCACATTTTCGATTGGAAGTGGAACAACGCTGCTGACCAGTTTCTGGAATTTTTCTATTGCCATCTCTTCTATTTTTGAATATCGTTATTAACTTTAAATCAACTCTTAAATATCTCTTGGATCAGAGACTACTCCAGTAATTGCTGCTGCAGCAACCATCAATGGACTGGCTAACATCGTGCGAGCACCTGGTCCTTGTCGTCCTTCAAAATTACGATTTGAAGTCGAAACAGCATATTTACCTTCTGGGACTTTATCGTCATTCATGGCTAAACAAGCTGAACAGCCAGGTTGACGTAAGGCAAATCCAGCAGCTTCCAAAATCTCAACAATACCTTCTTCTCTAATTTGTTGCTCCACTTTTTTAGAACCCGGAACGATCCACGCCGTAACAGACTCCGCTTTTTGCTTTCCTTTCACAAAGTTCGCAAACAGTCTAAAGTCTTCTATTCGTCCGTTGGTACAGCTACCGATAAAGACATAGTCGATCTTTTTACCTTTGATCTTATCACCTGGATTAAGACCCATATACTCTAAAGACTTCGTAAAAGTAATCAGATCAGAACCAGTAAGACCTTGGCCAGTAGGGATAGTACCATTCACACCGATACCCATTCCTGGATTTGTACCATAGGTGATCATTGGCTCAATATCAGAGGCTTTAAAATTATATTCAGCATCAAAAACAGCATTGTCATCTGACTTTAAGAGTTTCCATTTTGCCAATTTCTGATCCCAGTCGGCACCTTTAGGCGCAAACTCACGACCATGAATGTATTCAAATGTTGTTTCGTCAGGAGCGATCATGCCACCACGAGCGCCACATTCGATACTCATATTACAAAGTGTCATACGACCCTCCATAGATAAGCTACGAATTGCAGAACCAGCAAATTCAATAAAATGACCAGTACCACCTGAAGTAGAGATCTGTGAGATAAAATAAAGTGCAATATCTTTTGCGGTAACGTCTTTTTGCAAGACACCTTCTACATTGATACGCATTTTCTTAGGTTTCGGCTGAAGGATACACTGGCTCGCAAAAACCATCTCCACTTCACTTGTTCCAATGCCAAAAGCGATGCTACCAAAAGCACCATGCGTAGAGGTATGACTATCGCCACAAACAATGGTCATGCCCGGCTGGGTAATGCCAAGCTCAGGACCAATGATATGAACGATACCGTGATATTTATGATCTAAACCATATAATTCGATGCCGTTAGCGGCACAATTTGCTTTTAAAGCATCAACCTGCACACGCGAAAGCTCTTCTTTAATCGGAAGATGCTGATTGATCGTTGGTACGTTATGGTCGGGCGTTGCAATAGTATTTTTGGGACTATACACCTTCATGCCACGGTTTTTCAAACCTAAAAAAGCAACTGGACTAGTTACCTCATGGATAAAGTGTCTATCAATATAAAGTACATCAGGTCCGTCTTTCACCTGCTTAACAATGTGGGCGTCCCAGATTTTATCAAAAAGTGTTTTTGGTTCCAAAATGAATATAATTAAGATTATTATTTAGATGTCATTTCAATTCTTAGCTAATCACTTAGCAGCAGCTTTCTCCGCATTTCCAATTTTATTGATCGCATCAATAAAAGCCTCTACAGAAGCGGTAATAATATCGGTGTTGGCACCAAATCCGTTGAAAATATTGTCATCAAATTCAACTTGCATATGCACCTTCCCAATATCGTCACTACCCTTGTTGATCGCCTGAATTAGAAACTCCTGCAGAGTAACTTTACGGTGAATGATGCTCTTAACAGCCTTTATAGAGGCGTCAATTGGCCCATTTCCTGATTCAGTAGCCGAGAATTTCTCTCCGGCGATATCCAGACTAACGGTCGCCATTGGGACAAGATTTTTGCCCGTAACTACCTGAAGGAAATCAAGTTTAATACGACGGTCACCCCTGCCAAGATCACCTACAAGGACTAATAAATCATCCTCTTTGATGTCTTTTTTCTTGTCCGCCAAAGCTAAGAAATCTGCATAAACTTCTTCTAACTTTTCCTTCTCAAGTTTAACACCTAATATTTCAAGTCGATGCTTAAGTGCTGCACGACCGCTGCGGGCCGTTAAAACAATCGTTGACTCACTAATTCCAACCTCAACTGGATCGATGATTTCGTAGTTCTCACGATTTTTCAAGACACCATCCTGATGAATACCACTAGAATGTGCAAAAGCATTACGACCAACGATGGCCTTGTTAGCCTGCACGGGCATATTCATCAAACTTGAGATTAGTCGACTTGTTTTATAAATATTTTTTGAATTGATATTCGTATATAAATCAAGCTCTTTATGAGAGCGAAGGATCATCACAACCTCTTCGAGTGCTGTATTTCCTGCACGCTCACCGATACCATTGATGGTTACCTCCACCTGGCGAGCTCCATTCATAACCCCTGCAATAGAGTTCGCAGTTGCCATACCTAAATCGTTATGACAGTGAGTCGAGAGGATCGCTTTGTGGATATTAGGAACATTTTCCATTAGGAATTTGATCTTTTCACCATATTGACTTGGCAAACAATAACCAGTAGTATCTGGAATATTTATCACGGTAGCTCCAGCTTTAATAACGGCTTCAACAACACGTGCTAAATACACATTATCAGAACGACCAGCATCTTCAGCGTAAAACTCTACATCCTCGACATATTTCTTCGCATA
>CAIVGL010000085.1 GCA_903905505.1 uncultured Bacteroidia bacterium
GAAGGACTGAGCGAAAAATTTATCGTCTCTCCACCAACCGAGAAAAAGCCGATTATCCGTACAAAAGGGAAATCGATCATCGTTGATTTAGGCGAGAAGCTCAAGTCGAATACCACCTATTCATTGGATTTTAAAGATGGGGTATCTGACAACAACGAACGCAATCCCTTGCAGAACTTACGACTGGCCTTCTCTACGGGTCCGATCTTAGATTCGTTGCGCATCGTTGGGTTTGTCAAAGACGCCTTTAACCTGGAGCCCATTCCAAACGCCTACATCTTACTCTATAAAGGAACTTCCGACACGTTGGTCTACACCACCATCCCCGATTTTGTCGGAAAAACAGATAGAAATGGGTTTTTTGCAGTAACCAATCTCCCTGCCGACACGTTTCAAGTCTATAGTCTGAGTAGTTCTTCTGGAAATCTGAAATTTACCCCGGGTGCTGACTCCATCGCATTTTACAGTCAACGCATTGCCCCTTCAGCGACCAAGCGCTCGGCAAAAGATTCGATCTATGTCGCAGCCGACTCGTTAGTGGTGATGGGCAGAACACGATTTGCACCAGGTCCACTATACCTAATGCGTTTTGGGGAGGATTATTTTAATCTTAGTTTGGATAAATACAACCATCCAAGTCGTAAAACGGTCGATTTTACCTTTACCCAATCGGTAGCCGATACGTTTAATATTGAGCCGTTGAATTTTAAGGCTAAGGATGGATGGAAGTATACCGAGATGTCGGCTAAATCGGATTCTGTACGTATCTGGCTGACCGATTCGGCGGATTACAAAAAAGACACCTTGATCTTTAAGGTGACCTATCTGCAGCAAGACTCGCTGAAGAATTTTTACAATAAACAGGACACCTTAAGATTTTACTTTACCGATGTTGTACAACAGGTAAAAAACAAGCACAAAGAGCGTCGCAAAGTGGCTGATCTGGTGAGTACCATCACCCTAAGCACGAATGTGAAGGCGGGCTTTGATGTGTACGATAAATTATTGATCGAATCGCCCGAGCCTATTCAGTCGTTCGACACCACGATGATTAAGTTATTTGAAAAGCGCGATACGCTCTACAAACCGATCAGGTTTGTAGTAACGCCCGACAGCATCAACAAGCGAAAGTTCCATCTCGCTTATCCCTGGGACTATGCCAAAGACTATAAGTTAACCATTGATTCGGCGGCCATCACAACAATTTATTGTGCAGATTCAAAGGCAGTAAAGCTTGAGTTCAAATCTCAAGAAGAGGAGCATTATGGGAAGCTTATTTTAGATGTAAAAAATATCACGAGTCCAACGATCCTTCAGCTTTTAGCGGCCGACAAGAGAGAGACAGTCTTGCAGTCGAAGCGAATATCGAAGGATGAAGTGGTGACATTTAACTTTCTTGAGCCAACAAAATTTATGCTCAAGGCGATATTTGATCAAAACGAAAATGGGAAATGGGATCATGGAAATCTCAAGGAGCATGTAGCGCCCGAAGAGGTGACCTATTATCCGAATGTCGTTAAGATACGTTCGAACTGGGACATTAAGGAGAGTTGGAATATTCCAAAGGTGCTTACCTATTCGAAAAAGATTTACGATGAGGAGCTCGAGCAACAGCGGATCAAAGAGCTTCAAAACCGAAGAAAGAAGAAGAGCGCCTTATAAATAGGTGTGTTAAGAATAGTCGGAATGGCATCCCCGAAATTAATTGTGATGTTTACACTTAATATTTAAGATTATGGCTAACGTAAGACGTTTGAAACAAGAGATTGAGATCATGTCATCTCAGCTTATTGGTGACTGCATCGATTTTCTAGATACTTTCGAAGATAAGAAAGAGACGAGTATATTATCGATTATTGAGGAGGCAATTGCACTAAATAACAATATGATAGAGCGTATTTGTCATCCAGATGGGAAAAATAATCCGAAATTAGTGAAGGCTCACTACCGCAAGATTAAGACCGATTTTATCACAGGTCTTGACCAGTCGTATGCGAAGTTAGAAGCGCTGATTAAAGGATAGAGGGAATTTGGGTGTCTGTTATCTATTTTTGAAACATCAAGCGTGTTTCAAAACAGGATAGGAAATAAACCAAGAGTCGTGCCGCGACGATTGAATTACCATCAGCTTCAACTCACAATTGGGTTAGAAGCTGATGGTATTTTTTCGAGTATTTGGAGCGTAGATTAAGCCCCTACTTTCCGTTTCTTTGGGTAAGGCTGAACTTTAGCCTTTGTATTCTTCGCTTTAATCTCGGTCATTAACTTCCTGAATTCACTTAATTCTTCCTCGCTCCAAGGTTGACTTTGAGCAGTGAAATCTACATTTTTTGGTTCTTTTAGGAGTCCCATATTTTATGATTTAAAATAGTGTGATCTCAATATCAAGGGGCTCATTTACGACGGTTGTCATATTCCAAAGTTACGAAAAAATCGACCTAATCTCAAAAAAAGAGGGTGTTAAAAATGGGATTCGGGTGTTAAACGTTGGATTACGCTTAGACTAAAAATTTGGCTTTAAGATTTACGAAAGGTGCTGAATTAGGATCCGCAGGCCGATACCGATTAAGATTACTCCGCCCAGAGCCTCAATCTTAGGTCCAAAAGATTGCCCTGCATCTTTGCCGATTCGAATGCCAAGCATCGCAAAGAAAAAGGTGACTGCTCCAATGATAAGTGCGCCACCGAAGATATTAGCAGAGGAGGCCATCGCGAATGAAAATCCCACTACCAACGCGTCA
>CAIVGL010000086.1 GCA_903905505.1 uncultured Bacteroidia bacterium
AAAGACCTTCAAGGTCCTCTTTCTTATCCACAACCATCTTATACGCGTTGGTCTCAGCAAGCATGTTATCCCCAAATTTCAGATCAAGCAATGAGAGCTCCTCATTGACTTGTTTCAGTTGCTTCTTCTGCTCTGCCGTTAAGTTAGCTCCTCCGCGAACAAAATGTTTGTAGGTATCATCAAGCAATTTTGACTGCTCACCATTTAGATTCAAGGTTACTTTATGCTCATAAACCTGTTTAACACGGGCAAATAGTTTTGCATTTAAGTTAACTGCATCGGAATGTTGCGATAATAGCGGTGCCACTTTGCGAGCGATCTCGCGCAGCGAATCGTTTGAAAGCGCCTCCTTCAAATTTGAGAAGACATGGTTTACGCGACTCAGCAAAGCACCACTGCCATCTAAGGCTTCAATGGTATTTTCGAAATCGGGTGCTGCCTGATTCTCTGTGATGCTTTTAATCTCCGCATTATGCTGATTAAACCCCTCCTCAAAGGCAGGTAGATAATGGGCATTTAAGATCTTGTCGAACGGTGGAACTTCAAATGGCGTAGTGTAGGCCTCTAAAAATGGATTCATGGATTTATTTTTTTTCTCTTGAGTAGTACATGATGCCATTATGCAAATGACAGTCATTGGGATTAAAATTTTTCTCATCATGATTGTGGTTTTAATAGTCAGTCAGATTAAGAATACAATATTACAAAAAGTATAATCAGTTGTTTAAATAGAGATTATGGAACCATTGAACAGCGCAATAATGCAGGTGCTAATTAACTCGCAACAGCGCTTTACCGCCCAACGATAAAAATCTAACTTACAAGGTGTTATAGTAAGAAATAAGCTTAACCAATCCCTGTTCATCGGTCAAGGAAAATTTATTTTTTGATAGGTAATTGGTGATCGCTGCTTTTTGATCATTCAGTAAAACCAACACTCCCTTTCTGGTGTAAAATAGTTTTGCTTCATGGCCATTAAAGGCAATGAAATACTGAGCAGAAGGCTCCTCAAAGCGTGCTGGCTGGTAGTCCGTAAATGCGCCTACCTCCTTTCTATCGAGGAATCTAATCTTGTATCTCACCAACAAGGTTGCCTTCCCTTCAGCCAATATTTTAAAGAACCCCTCACGGGTTGTCCCATCAACCTCAAAAGATTTGCAGGTAAAGGTGCTTCCTCCAAATTCAGCCTTTTTAACGATTGTCTTAAAGGCCACATTGTAGATATCAGCTCCTTTTTGAAATTCCAGCTCATCACTATAGGCATTATACCGCAGACCAAGGTTTGCAAAAACCGAATCTTCGGGGGTGCGTATTTGACCTATTTCAAATTTCTCAGATAGATAAGGAGATCCTTGGATATCAGCAAGTTTAAGATTATTCGGAAGATAGGTTTCATTCATGATCTTGGCGAACCTCACATTATCCATAAAAGGTTTATTCTTTAATTCATACTGAGCCTTCAATGAGCAAGTAAATCCGACAAACAAAACAAGCAAAGCAAACAACCTTTTCATGACAAACGTATTAAATAAATTAAATCTCACTAAATCAAGATCTTAAATAGTCTGAAATCGTTAATTGTACAAATATAAAATTAGCAAATATTCTTTAGCGAATTCATTCTTTATTGAATTGTTTTTTAAACCTTTAAGCTTTCAGAAGCGATGAAGCCTAACTTTATTTAAAGCTTCTGTTATCTTTGAAAAAAATATTCTTTTGAGAAGCAAACTCTTTACCAGCCATCTCAGACTCCATCTGATTGTCTTGATCTATGGGTTCACTGCTATTCTAGGCAAGCTAATCACACTTCCCGCCATTCAACTGGTGTGGTACCGGATGGCAATTGCCTTTGTAGCGTTTTACATCCTAATAAAATGGACGAAAACGGACTTAAAGGTTTCAAGAAAAGAGTTGGCCAAATTAATTGGCATCGGGATGCTTGTTGCGATTCATTGGCTCGCCTTCTTTGGTGCGGTTAAGATTGCCAATGTATCGGTTGCCTTAGGGTGCTTGGCCACCAGCACCTTTTTCACGAGCATACTCGAACCGCTATTTTTTCGAAAGAAGATCAATCCAATAGAGGTGATCGTTGGACTCTTGATCCTGATCGGCATCTACCTGATCTTTCGCTTTGAAATCAACTATGCCTTAGGGATTGTGGTGGGACTAGCTGCAGCGTTACTGGCTGGTCTGTTTTCGGTGTTAAACAAAAAGATGATCCACACCCATAAAGCAACGGTAATAAGTTTCTATGAAATGCTTGGCGGAGTGGTGCTTATAACTCTTTATGCACTTCTAACAGACGGAGGGGAGGCACCATGGCAGAAGCTTTCGTGGACAGATTTCATGTATTTACTCGCCTTAGGGGTAATCTGCACCGCCTATGCTTTTGCAGCCCAGGTAGAGCTTATGAGGCACCTATCGGCTTATGTCGTAGCCTTAGCCATAAACCTCGAGCCTGTCTACGGCATTCTTATGGCCTGGTTTATTTTTGGTCAGAGCGAACATATGACCGGTGGGTTTTATGTAGGGACAGGTATTATCCTAACTTCAGTACTAGGCTACCCCTTGTACCATTATTACCTAAAACGCCAGGAGAAAACTATTCAAACTCGTTAATTATCCCTTTGTCTAGTAGCTCTGGCTCAATATCTAATTCGGTTTCTAAAAACTCATCCATCTCCTCCTCCGTATTAAACTCGGCAATCACACCATTGTAGATAACCGTCCAATTTACCGATGAGCGTAAGATCTTAAGTCCTGGCAATTCTGGACTAAAATCTTTCACAGGATAACCTTCATTACCACCCTCTTCAGCTTCAATATCTTGAATATATTGGGTGTAATAGTCGCGTGCAGGAAACAGCTCATCGAGAACTTCATCTTCTTCAGCTTTCTCGTAAAATTCGGTCACGGTTAAACGGTAAATCACCATAGCTCCAGCACCATTGACATACAAAATGTCGGCAAAAGGTTTCTCTGGAATAGTCCCAATTTCCTCAAAATCTAACTCCTCAACTTTAGCCAAAAAGCGCGGATGGTGGTTATGTAGAATAAATTCGGCTGGCTGATCTTCTGCAGCGTTTAAATCGTTACAGATTAAGTATTTTGAAGTTTTCATAAGTCAATATTTTTTTTTCGAAAGATAAATGTTTTTAATCGCTAATCGGTTACATCAAGCAGGTGAATTTCTCACTCTTCATTTTTTAATTTCTTCTTAAGATCCTCGAACTGACTGATCTTAAATGGCATATAGGTGTTTTGAGCCGGTTTCTCTTCGATCTCAAAGAGGACTTCATCGATGCGAGAATCTTGCAAACCAATCCCTGTAACGCCAGATACTTGCTTGCGAATAGCCAACTCTTCAGCTCCATTTTCGCGCATCTGTATCACTTTTCCGATCATCCCAATGGTCGCTCCAATGGGGAGAAACTTACCCGAGATCTCGAAGATTCGCTCAATCATCTCGTTGATCTGCTCCTCTTGTCCGGCTATTCGATTTTTTACCATAATCTCTGCTTTATCATTGATGTTATCCGACTGCTTTACGGAGCTGAAAAATAGGGACTATTTTTCTATATTTGTGCTCTTTAAAACGACACAACAAAAGTAATGGAAATCTTAATTAGGCATCAAGTAATTAAAGCTATCGAAACTCTTTACGGTCAGGGCATTGACGAAAGTCAAGTTCAAGTGCAGACCACACGCAAGGAGTTTAACGGTGATAAAACCGTAGTTGTTTTTCCCCTTTTAAGAATTTCAAAAAAGAGTGCTGAACAGACTGCCGAAGAGCTTGGAAACTATTTAGTCGAGTCGATTGAAGTGATTGCTTCCTATAATATCGTGAAAGGATTCCTAAACCTGACATTTCATAACAGCTACTGGGTTAATCTATTAAATAACGCTGTTTCAGATCCAAATTACGGGTTTAAGCAGGCAACTAAAGATTCCGAAGTGGTGATGATCGAATATTCGTCGCCAAATACCAATAAACCACTCCATCTTGGTCATATTCGAAATAACCTCTTGGGATTTTCGATTAGTGAGATCATGAAAGCCAATGGAAACAAAGTCGTTAAAACAAATATCGTTAACGACCGAGGAATACATATCTGTAAGTCAATGCTTGCTTGGAAGAAGCTTGGCAATGGAGAGACGCCTCAATCATTAGGGAAGAAAGGTGATCACTTAGTGGGTGAATATTATGTGAAGTTCGATCAGCTCTATAAAAAGGAGATTGCTGAGTTAATGGCAACAGGTCTGACCGAAGAACTGGCTAAGGAGCAAGCCCCAATCATTAACGAGGCGCGTGAGATGTTGCGTTTATGGGAGGCGAATGATCCGGCGACACGCGAGCTTTGGTCGATGATGAATACTTGGGTTTATGCAGGTTTCGATGAGACATATAAAACTTTAGGTGTCGATTTTGATAAAATCTATTACGAATCGAGTACCTATACCGTTGGTCGCGATGAGGTTTTACGTGGTGTCAAAGAGGGTATCTTCGAGCAGATGGACGATACATCTGTATGGGCTAACCTTGAAGGCGATGGTCTAGATCGCAAGATCCTCCTTCGTTCAGATGGCACTTCAGTCTATATGACCCAAGATATTGGCACTGCCAAAATTCGCTATTCCGACTTCCCAATCGATCATATGATTTATGTGGTTGGGAATGAGCAAAACTATCACTTTCAAGTGCTTTCATTATTACTCGATAAGCTAGGCTATAAATGGGGTAAGGATCTGTATCATTTCTCGTATGGCATGGTGGAACTGCCTCAAGGGAGGATGAAATCGCGTGAAGGGACCGTTGTAGATGCTGACGATTTAGTGGTTGGCATGGTTGAAGTGGCACGAAAAGTGTCAGAAGAGTTAGGCAAACTAGATAATTACAGCGATCAAGAGAAGCAACAGATCTATGAAATGGTAGCTTTAGGGGCCTTGAAATATTTCATTTTAAAGGTCGATCCGAAGAAAACCATGCTCTTTAATCCAGAAGAGTCTATTGATTTCAATGGGAATACAGGACCATTTATTCAATACACGTATGCGCGAATTCAGAGTGTATTGCGAAAAGCGGCCGATGCTGGAATAACCATTCCAACTGAAGTTCCAGCAGTTGAACTAAGTGAGAAAGAGGCTAGTTTAATTAAAGCCCTTACCGAGTTTCCAGAAGCGGTTCAAGAAGCAGGCGAGAAACATAGTCCAGCCTTAGTGGCTAATTATGTTTATGAACTAGTGAAGGAGTTTAACCAGTTCTATCACGATGTTACGATTATGAATGAGCCCGACGAAGAGGTTCGAAAATTCAGACTGCTGTTGGCGCAAACCATTGGCAAGACGATAAAAAATGGGTTCTCTTTATTAGGAATCAATGTGCCGGAGAGGATGTAAAAGAAGACCTAATGCCTTTTTAAATATTCAGAAATAAGCTTGCAACTTGGATCTCAAAATGATTAAATTAGTGAAAAGTCTGCAAAATGAAAAAATACGCATCAACCAAGGCTGAAATCCACGAAGTCATAAAGGATTCTAACACTTCTAACGGAAAAGAAAAAGCCGATTATAAAAAAATCAGAAGAAGCTATAGGTGTTGCGATCCATTCAGGATGGGTTAATCGAATTATAAATGACAAAAAACAAAGGGACTAATTTACAATCTCTCTCAGACTTTGTAAATGAAAGTAGAAGTTAAGATTACTCAAAGTTTTAAAAAGCAATCAAAACCCTTACTCAAAAAATATTTATCTTTAAGTGATGAATTAAATTTACTTAAGCATAAATTAATAGAGAATCCCAAACTAGGGAAACCATTAAGACATCAAACCTACAAGATTCGACTGGCAGTTACCAACAAAATCAAGAGCTGCATTCTATAATTTAAGAAAATGAAAAAAAATCTTGTAAATGTTGACTTAATAGTTAACTTTACAGAAAGAAAAATCATATTTCATGGCAGTCACTTTGCTGACTTTTATCTCGAACAAACGACAAAAGTTCAGGAGAAAATAGAATATATACTCCGCATTATCAGACAGGTTGAGAGAGTCTCAAAGAAATTTCTCAGTCCAATTGTTGGCGCTGATGGACTTTATGAAGTAAGAGTTGAATATAGTTCTAATATCTACAGGATTTTTTGCTGCTTTGACAATGGAAATCTCGTTGTTTTATTCAACGGATTTCAGAAAAAAACGCAGAAAACTCCGCTGAAAGAAATTGAGAAGGCGCTCAGGTTAAAACGTGAGTATTTTGAATTAAAAAACTCAAAAAAATGAAAGAAGAAGCAATTAAAAACGCAAAAACATTTGATGAATTATTGGACATTAAATATGGCAAAATAGGTTCCTCGACAAGAGACGAATATGAAGTTAAGGCAAATTACTTTGTTATTTCCGAAATGTTGAAAGAGGCTAGAAAGGAAGCTCATATTACTCAAGAGCAGTTGGCAGACAGAATCGGTACGAAGAAAAGCTATATATCCAGGCTAGAAAACGGGAAAGCCGACATTCAAGTTTCAACATTATATAAAATATTCGAAACCGGACTAGGCCGAAAAATACGATTGACTCTTTTATAAGAACTAAGGGCTAGCTGTAAGATCAGCTGCCCGACATGAGCGAGAACGCTAAATAATCCGAATTAACCTTATTTCAGCTCCGCAAAAAAGTCGTTCCCCTTATCATCGACAATAATGAATGCTGGGAAATTTTCAACCGTAATCTTCCGCACCGCTTCCATTCCCAACTCCTCAAAATCGATAATCTCAACCGACTTGATGCTGTCTTTAGCTAGGATTGCTGCTGGACCACCAATGGAACCTAAGTAGAAACCACCATGTTTCTTACAAGCATCGGTAACACCTTTGGAGCGGTTACCTTTTGCCAGCATAATCTTTGATCCGCCAAGCGACTGAAAGAGGTCAACATAACTATCCATCCGACCCGCTGTCGTTGGACCGAAGCTTCCAGAGGCCATGCCCTTTGGAGTTTTTGCTGGTCCGGCATAATAGACTGGGTGATTTTTAAAATATTCTGGAATTGGCTTGCCAGCGTCTATTAATTCTTTAATTTTTGCATGGGCAATATCGCGGGCTACAATCAAAGTTCCTTTAAGATTCAGTCTGGTCTTAACGGGGTATTTCGAAAGCTCGCGTAACACTTCGTCCATCGGCTTATCGAGATCGATGTCGACCGCGGGCATCATAAAGGGGGCCGACTTAGGTAAAAAGCGAGCTGGATTACGCTCTAACACCTCTAAGAAGATTCCATCTTCGGTGATCTTTCCTTTGATATTACGGTCGGCACTGCAGCTTACTCCAATACCTACTGGACATGAAGCGGCATGACGTGGCAACCGAATCACCCGCACATCGTGCACGAAATACTTGCCACCAAACTGAGCTCCTATCCCACTCTCCCGGCAAATCTTGGTGATTTTATCTTCCCATTCAAGATCGCGGAAAGCCTGACCACCGTCATTCCCTTCAGTTGGTAGATGATCGAGATAGCCCGCAGAGGCTTTCTTAACTGTTGATAGTGTGGCCTCAGCCGAAGTACCTCCAATAACGATTGCAAGATGATATGGTGGACAAGCTGAAGTTCCTAAGTCTTTTATTTTCTCCCGAATAAAATTAGACAAGCTCTCTTCGTTTAGCAGCGACTTAGTCTGCTGATAGAGAAATGTTTTATTCGCTGAACCACCGCCTTTAGTCACAAACAAAAATTCGTAACTATTTCCTTCGGTGGCATAGATATCAATCTGAGCTGGAAGGTTACTTCCTGTGTTTTTTTCATCAAACATGCTGGTAGGCACCACCTGAGAATAACGAAGATTGCGATCGCGAAATGTCTCAAAGATCCCTTTTGATAAGGTCTTAGCATCATCACCACCGGTCCAAACATTCTCCCCTTTTTTGCCTAAAACAATTGCAGTGCCGGTATCCTGACACGTTGGCAACTCACCCTCTGCAGATACAACCTGGTTCAACAACATCGTATAGGCGACAAAAGTATCGTTATCACTGGCCTCTTTGTCCTGCAGAATCGAAGCTAATTTCTCAAGATGGGCTTCTCGAAGATAAAATGAGACGTCAGAAAAGCCGGCTCGTGCCAATAACTCCAAGGCTTGCGGATCGACCTTTAAGATCTTCCGACCTTCAACCTCTAATGTTGAAACATAATCAGTTGATAACAAGCGATACTGAGTGGTATCTTTTGCAATTGGAAATGGCTTCTGATAACTAAATTCCGACATCTTACTATTTTTTCTGATGATCAAATCTTAAAACAAACTCAATCTGGGTTAATGCAAACAAAAATACATAAAAAATCGATGAACTCGCAGTTTGGAAATGCTATTCTCCCATTAGATCAGCTAGCGAAATACGATCTTGCTCGGTATATCTACCTCCCTCAAAACCAGCAACAAACTGCTTGTTGATCTGATAAAGTCGGCTATTGATTCGATCTAATGGAAACGTATTTTCCTCATCGAACTCTTCAAAATCAAATTCAGTGAAATTCAACTCGCAGAGTGAAAGTTCGTATTCATCGGTATCCATGCTCATATATACCAACGGCAAACCATGTGTTCGACAGATCACAGGTCTATGCTGGTAAATTGTGCAGCTGTGATCAACTAAAAATCGACACCGAGACGGATCTTTTGGTTTAGGCAAAATGGCCATTTTAGACTTTTCCAACTCGGTTTTAATTGCGTGAAATTCGACCGGAAAAACAGATATCGCCATACAACACAAGTCGCACCCCTTCTTGCAATTTATATGCTTAGCATGCGTCTTTTCTAATGATAAGGACAAGGCGTCGATATCCTTATTCAGTTGATTATAAGATTTAAAGAAAGAATTAGCAGGAATAGTCATAGTTTATGGTGTTGTCCGTTGGCAAAATTAGTTATTTCCTCCTAAACCGAGCAAGAACATTACTAGCAATGCAGCCCTATAAACTTAATATTTACAAGGAGTACTACCTTTTTTTTTCGCATTCACGTTTTTGTTGTGATTCTTTCGCTCACAAGCCTTTCCTTTTCTCTCGATTTTCCTATTTTTGTTCTCAATTCGCAAGAATAGGCCTTTTAGCCATTCTAGCCTATAACCATTGACAGAAAAGAAAGAATAACAATGACTGATATCCCAAGTAAATACGACCCCTCTAAAGTAGAAGACAAATGGTATAAATATTGGATGGACCAAAAGTTTTTCCATTCTGAACCAGACGACCGTGAGCCTTATACCATTGTAATACCACCACCTAACGTGACTGGTGTGCTCCATATGGGTCACATGCTCAACAATTCGATTCAAGATATCCTGGTGCGACGAGCCCGAATGCAAGGGAAAAATGCTTGCTGGGTACCTGGTACCGATCATGCTTCCATTGCTACAGAGGCCAAAGTAGTTGACAAGTTGCGCAAAGAAGGGATATCTAAAGATAGTCTTACTCGTGATGAGTTCTTAGCTCATGCCTGGGAATGGACCGATAAACACGGTGGAATAATCTTAGAACAACTTAAGAAATTAGGTGCATCTTGCGATTGGGAACGCACAGCGTTTACCATGGATAAGATTCGCTCAGAATCGGTTGTAAAAGTCTTTGTAGACCTCTACAACAAAGGTCTCATCTACCGTGGAGTGCGTATGGTAAACTGGGATCCTGCGGCTAAAACAGCCCTTTCAGACGAAGAGGTAAACCATAAAGAAGAAAAATCAAAGCTATATTACGTTCGGTATCAAATTGAGGGCTCGACAGAATTTGTTACTGTAGCCACCACGCGACCAGAAACGATATTAGGTGACACAGCCATATGTGTGAATCCAAACGACGACCGATTTCGTCATCTTGCAGGGAAAAAAGTGATCGTTCCACTCGTGAATCGCTTGGTGCCTATCATCCAAGATACCTATGTGGATATGGAGTTTGGTACTGGATGTTTAAAGATCACACCAGCACACGACATCAACGACTACGAGATCGGGTTGCGTCATAACCTTGAAGTGATCGATACGTTTAATGATGATGGAACGCTCAGTGAAAAAGCACAACTCTTAGTTGGTGTTGACCGTTTTGAAGCCCGCAAACAGATCATCCCAATGCTTGAGGCAGCGGGTAACCTGGTGAAGATCGAAGACTACACCAATAAAGTGGGATATTCGGAACGAACCGATGTGGCGATTGAGCCAAAACTCTCAGCACAATGGTTCTTGAAGATGAGCGACATCACCAAACCGGCACTCGATGCGGTGGAGGATGAAGAGATCAAATTCTATCCACCAAAATTTAAAAATCTCTACCGCCACTGGATGGAGAACATCAAAGACTGGTGCATCTCGCGTCAGCTATGGTGGGGCCATCGCATTCCTGTTTATTATCTGGCCGATGGATCATTTGTAGTTGCCGATTGCGAAGGAAAAGCGCTCGAGATGGCTCGAATAAAGAGTGGCGACACAAAACTTACAATGGCAGACTTGCGTCAAGATGAAGATGTACTAGATACCTGGGCATCTTCATGGCTGTGGCCAATCTCGGTATTCGATGGTATTAATGAGCCCGACAACAAGGAGATCAACTACTATTATCCAACAAATGATTTAGTTACGGCTCCTGAGATTATCTTCTTCTGGGTTGCTCGGATGGTCATTGCAGGTTACGAATATCGTGGTAAACTGCCGTTTAAGAATGTCTATTTTACGGGTATCGTACGTGATAAGATGCGTCGTAAGATGTCGAAATCATTAGGAAACTCGCCCGATCCACTTGATCTAATAGCCAAGTATGGTGCCGACGGAGTACGAGTAGGAATGCTATTTTGTTCACCTGCTGGAAATGACATCTTATTTGACGAATCACTTTCAGAACAAGGGCGTAATTTCAGCTCGAAGATCTGGAACTCTTTCCGTTTGATCAAAGGATGGGAAGTCGATGCATCACTGCCTCAACCAGAGCACTCACGACTAGGCATCGAATGGTTTAAAGCTAAACTGAATGAGGTTACCCTAACCATGGACGATCATTTCGATAAATATCGACTGAACGATGCCTTGATGACCATTTACAATACCGTACGTGATGAATTCTCAGGATGGCTATTAGAGATTATCAAACCAGCCTACCAAGAGCCTATAGATGCAAAAACACTTCAAGAAGTTTCTGAGTTGTTTGATGAAGTATTACGTCTATTGCACCCTTTTATGCCATTTATCACCGAAGAGATCTGGCAATTGCTTAAAACAAGAAGTCAGGGTGATTCAATTATGATTTCACAATGGCCTACGACCAGAGATGACCAAAGTGGAATCTGTGCCAAATTTGAATCAGTGAAAGAGGCCATTACAGGCATTCGTGCCGTGCGAAAAGAGAAAGTCATCGCCAATAAGGAGCCACTAAAACTGATTATTGTTCCAGGAGAGAAAGGCTATATCCCCACTTACAACACCATTTTAGAGAAGATAGGAAATCTCTCTGAACTATCTACTTCAGACCAAGAAGTTGAAGGGGCACTATCGTTTCGTGTGCAAACATCAACCTATTACATTCCTCTTGCCGAAGTGGTAAACGTCGCAGAGGAAATTGTGAAAATTGAGGAAGAACTTAAATACACCCTTGGATTCTTAGAATCGGTTAAGAAAAAAACGATGAATGAGCGTTTTATGGCTAGTGCTCCAGCTAATGTTGTTGAGCTAGAACGTAAAAAGCAAACCGATGCGGAGGAGAAGATTAAGATGCTGCAAGAACGTCTCGCATCATTTAAATCATCCCTGTAATTTTGATTAAAACTGTTTAAAACTCGGTTGATTAAAGCTTGAAAGGATCTGTGTAGGCTTTAAAATGAAGCCATTATAATTGTATATTTGCAACTATTCAATACTAAAATAGAAGAATGCCTAAAATTTCAAACCGAGGAGAATTATTACCAGAGTCAGCTATTCGTAAGTTAGTGCCGTATTCTGAGAAGGCTAAAGCCAAAGGAAGAAAAGTTTACCATTTAAATATTGGTCAGCCCGATATCAAAACACCTCCTCATGCTATTGAAAGGATACGCAATTTCGATTTTGAATTGATCCCTTACGGCCATTCATTTGGAAATGATTCCTACCGGAAGAAACTAGCTCAATATTATCGAGATCGTAATTTAGATGTTGATGCCAATGAGATCCTGATTACCACTGGTGGTTCAGAAGCAATCTCCTTCTCTTTTATGGTCTGTTTTAACCCTGGTGATGAGATCATCATTCCAGAACCATTTTATGCCAACTACCTCTCCTTTGCTATTGCGACAGATGTAGTTATCCGACCAATACCGTCGTATATAGAGGATGGCTTTCAGCTTCCTGCCATATCCGAATTTGAAAAAGTTATCAATCCAAAGACCAAGGGGATATTTATTTGCAATCCGAATAATCCAACGGGTTATGTCTATACCAAAGAGGAGTTAGAGCAGCTTAGGGCATTGGTATTAAAGTACGACCTATACCTTATTTCCGATGAGGTTTACAGTGAATTTGTGTATGATGGAAAAATACATTACTCGGCATTAGAGCTTGAAGGGATTGCCAACAATGTGATCATGATTGATTCCATCTCCAAGCGATTTAGTGCTTGTGGCATTCGGATCGGATCGGTGGTCTCCAAAAACAAAGCGGTGATCAAGTCAATTTTAAAACTTGCGATGGCCCGACTTTGTCCGCCTATGTTAGGACAAGTTGTTGCAGAAGCAGCTGTCGATTCGCCTCCTGAATATATGGAAGAGGTTTACAAAGAGTACCTTGGTCGCCGAAACTATTTTATCAATGCGCTGAACGAGATTCCTGGAGTCTATGCGCCCATGCCAATGGGTGCGTTTTACGCAATTGTCAGACTACCTATCGACGACAGCGATAAATTCTGTCAGTGGATGCTTGAAGAGTTTGAACACAACAACGAAACGGTGATGATGGCGCCAGCTTCTGGATTTTACTCCACAAAAGGGGTTGGAAAGAATGAAGTCCGCGTTGCGTATGTTTTAAATCTTGAAGATCTAAAACATGCCGTTGAATGTTTAAAAGTAGCTTTAACAGTATATCCTGGACGGACACTTTAACTAAAGGCTATAATTTAGCAGATCCATACAGATCAAAATCATCAGAACTGGTAATCTCCACCTGATAATACTGACCAATATTTAGTTTCTGTGCGGAAGAGATCAACACTTCGCCATCAACTTCTGCTGAATCATACTCTGTGCGTCCGATAAAATAATCACCTTCTAAACGGTCGATCACAACTTTCATCGTCTGACCAATCTTGGTCGTATTTATCTCGGCAGATATTTGTTGTTGAATGGCCATAATCTCATCTGCACGCGCTTGTTTTACATCAGCAGGGACATCATCTTCATAAAGTTCTCCAGCAATTGTCCCCTCTTCATGCGAATAGGTAAATACGCCTAAACGCTCAAAACGGATCTCGCGAACAAATTCTTTAAGCTCTTCAAAATCCTCTTCAGTTTCGCCAGGATGACCCACTAACAAGGTGGTACGAATATGAATTCCTGGAACTTCGTCACGAAGTCTTTTGAGTAATTTTAAGGTGCCAGCTTTGGTGATATTACGACGCATTAAGGTCAGCATATTATCACTGCAATGTTGCAAAGCGATATCCAAATAACGGGCCATATTGGGTTTTTGCGCCATTACTGGAAGAATATCATACTGGAAATTAACAGGATAAGCGTAATGAAGCTTAATCCACTCAATCCCTTCAACCTCAGATAGCATCGTTAATAACTCCGCTAATTTAGGTTCTTTATACCGGTCTAAACCATAATCCGATAGATCCTGCGCAATAATCAGAAGCTCTTTAACTCCTTGGCTAGCTAAACTTTTTGCTTCGATCAGCAATTTATCCATTGGAACCGAAGTGTGCTTGCCAGTCATGCGAGGTATAGCGCAATAAGAGCAAGTTCGGTTACATCCTTCTGATATTTTCAAGTAGGCAAAATGCGATGGCGTGGTTAAGTAACGTTCACGTGAAAGAGACATTTTATAGTCTGCATTCAGATCTTCAACCATTTTCTTAATCTGAAACTTGCCATAGATACCATCTACTTCAGGAATCTCAAGCTTTAAATCATCCTTGTAACGCTCTGACAAACAACCAAAAACATATAACTTATCAATAAGTCCTTTATTTTTAGCATCAGCATATCCCAAGATGGTATTAACCGATTCTTCTTTGGCGTCTCCAATAAAACCGCATGTATTGATCGCCACGATACGAGAATCTGTCCCATTGGCATCATGAGAAACCTCATAACCATTTGAGGCCATTTGAGCTAAAAAAAGCTCTGAATCAACAAGGTTTTTAGAACAACCTAACGAGACGACATTAATCTTTTTTTTCATAATCCGAACTATCACAAGACCCTAAAAAGGGGAGAAAATACAATTAAAACTAAGGATAAAAGATTCCAAGTCTATTTAAACAAGGAATCCACAAATTCAGTGCGGTGGAAGATTTGAAGATCATCAAGACCCTCTCCCACACCGATATATTTTACAGGGATTTTAAACTGATCGGAAATACCAATCACCACTCCCCCTTTAGCCGTACCATCAAGTTTTGTCAAGGCCATAGCTGTCACCTCTGTCGCCAGAGTAAACTGCTTAGCCTGTTCAAAGGCATTTTGTCCTGTTGAACCATCCAGCACGAGTAATACTTCATCAGGAGCACTCTCGTAGACTTTTTGCATCACTTTCTTAATCTTAGAAAGCTCGTTCATCAGGTTAATCTTATTGTGCAAACGACCAGCGGTATCGATGATCACCACATCGGCATTCATGGCCTTAGCCGATTGAAGGGTATCGAAAGCCACAGAAGCGGGATCAGAGCCCATATTTTGACGTACCAGGGCCACCCCTACACGATCGGCCCAGATCTGCAATTGGTCGATTGCAGCGGCACGAAAAGTATCGGCAGCACCAAGGACGACTTTTTTACCTGCGCTCTTAAATTGATGTGCTAATTTGCCAATGGTGGTTGTTTTGCCCACTCCATTAACGCCCACGACCATGATTACATAGGGCTGTCCAGTTTTTGGAAGTTCGAAATCGGTAACGTCGGCGGTGTTATTCTCAGACAAAAGGGACACAATCTCCTCTTTGAGGATTCGATTGAGCTCAGAGGTGTTCATATATTTATCGGCAGCCACCCTTTTTTCGATCCGCTCGATAATCTTCAAGGTGGTCTTTACGCCAACATCCGAGGAGATAAGTATCTCTTCGAGGTCATCAAGAACTTCCTCATCAACAACGGTTTTGCCAATGATCGCTCGAGAGAGTTTTTGAAATACACCCTCTTTAGTTTTCTCTAGACCTTTGTCTAAACTCTCCTTCTTTGATTTGGTCCAACTAAAAATGCCCATGTGTAAATAATTTTGACGACCCTAAAAGTATACATTTCAAAATCAGAAACGTAGAAAATAAAAAAAGAGCTTTCATCCATTACGACGAAAGCTCTTCTTCTAACTAGGCTATAGATTATTTAGTTTTGAAATAATCAGTTACAAATTCATTTGGAATAATTTCTTCGATGAATTTATATGCTCCGGTTTTTTCAGACTTAACCATCTTAATTACTTTAGAATAAGATTTACCGGCCCCTTTTTGAAGTGATGCAACTACTTTCTTTGCCATAATTCAATTTATTTAATTTCCCGGTGAACGGTAATACGTTTAAGAATCGGATTAAATTTTTTCAGTTCCAGGCGCTCCGGTGTATTTTTCCGGTTCTTTTTTGTCACATAACGAGAAGTTCCTGGCTGCCCGCTAGCTTTGTGTTCTGTACACTCCAATATTACCTGTACTCTGTTACCCTTTTTTGCCATCGCTCAGTAACTTATTAAATATTTTCTAAATAACCTTTGGCTTTAGCTGTTTTTAAAGTAGCTGCCAAACCGTTTTTATTAATTGTTCTCAACCCTGCGGCTGTAACATTCAATTTTATCCATCTATCCTCTTCAGGAAGATAAAATCGTTTGGTGAAGATATTCACCATAAATTTTCGATTGGTTCTCCGTTTTGAGTGAGAAACATTGTTCCCAAACATTACTTTCTTACCTGTTATCTGACAAACTCTAGACATTTTGAGTAATTTTAAACTTGCTTTCTATATTTTTCAAACAGATCGCAAAGTAAAGACTTTTTGTTCGAATAATCAAACTCTTCACCTCTTTTTTATCAGCAATAGACTCATTAAAACATTCGAAGTCGTATTGCATTGATACAATGAAGATTAAAAAGACTCGATAAGAGGCTCAAACCTAGAAATCTACTCTTCAACAGTCGAAACAGTGTAGATATTTCAGCTAAAGAGCAAATATTGCCAAATCTGCTGACCTCAATCGGCGTCACAGTTGCCTTCTTAACCCCAATTTTACATAAAGTATAACCGTCAAACCTGAATTAAACTAGATATTGACAAGCTAACCCCTTAAAACAAATAAAAATTACCACTCCTAAGTGCATAAATTCGATCCTTTCATTAATTTTGGGTAGTGCTAAACCCAATAAACTGTGAAAGAATCTGACTTAAAATACTACCCTTCATTTTGGCAGGCCGCCAACCTGATCGTGATCTATATCTTTATCCAGACCATGGTAGACCTTCCATTGGCTATTTACGACTACAATCATGGAACCGACTGGCTCTATCAACCGTGGGTGAAAGTACCCGTATTCTTAGGCTCTACTCTATTCATCCTTTACCTTGGCTTTCGCTTTTCGGGACTACCCTTCAACCAAACTTTTTCGTTAAAAAAATTCAATTGGCTTTTGTTCCCTTCAATGATAATAACTTTTGGAGGATTGCAGTATTTCTTAAATGAGGCCAACATACGTTTCGAGCAGCTTTTGCCGCCACCTGGCTGGTTTGTCGAGTTATTTGCACGACTTTTCAATTCTGACCTTGGGATCTGGGGAGGCATACTTCGTATTGTGATCATTGCCCCAATCGTAGAAGAGGTGATCTTTAGAGGACTCATCATGTCGGGATTCTCGCGTAATTACCGCCCTGCCGTAGCTATAATTCTATCAGCCTTACTATTTGCCCTATTTCATCTTAATCCTTGGCAGTTTGCGGCAGCCTTCTCGTTGGGAATTGTCTTAGGATGGATTAGAATTCGAACAGGATCTGTTCTGGCTTGTATTGCAGGTCATGCCACCCACAATGGACTTGTATTTCTATCTGTCTATTACTACAAAGATATCAAAGAGCTTTCCATCATGAAATCTGGAGAACCAAGCAACTATTTTTTATATCTGGTAATTTTGGTTGTTGGCTTGTTTCTAATTACCGTGACTAGTAAAAAATCTGTAGAAGGATAAGTCGATAAGAGTAAAATCAACTTAAAAATAGGCTAAAACAAGCTATATTCGCCAAGTAAATATCAAACGTAAACTCAAGATGCATCTATTTTATACGCCCGACCTCAAGGAAAACACTTACCGATTAAGTGAGGAAGAGTCGAAGCATTGCGTGAGAGTTCTGCGACTAACAGAAGGAGACCAATTGGTGTTAATCGATGGCAAAGGTTTGTTCTGTGAAGCCACGATAACACTGGCCCATCCCAAAGGTTGTGAACTTAAAATACTTAGCCGCACACCGGAATATGGCAAACGTGATTTCAATCTGTCTATAGCTGTAGCTCCAACAAAAAATATCGACCGTTACGAATGGTTTTTAGAGAAAGCCACCGAGATTGGTATCGACACCATCATACCTATTATAAGTCGATATTCGGAACGAAAAGAGATTAAGCCAGAAAGACTTGAGAAGGTGACCATTGCAGCCATTAAGCAATCGATAAAAGCCTATCTGCCACATATCAAACCCATACAAAGCTTTAAATCACTGATCGCAACTCCGTTCGATGGACTTAAGTTTATTGCCCATTGTGCCGACGGGTCCAAATCTCTACTCCGAGATGCTGCGATCAAAGGGGCGAACACCTTGATCTTGATTGGCCCAGAAGGGGATTTCTCAACCGAAGAGATTGAAGCAGCCCTTGCAGCAGGATTTAGGCCTATATCACTTGGAGATGCTCGTCTTCGAACAGAAACAGCAGCTTTAGTGGCCTGTCACACGATAAACCTGATTAATCAATAGCAAAAAAAAATAACTCCAGTAAATACTAGAGTTATTTTCGATGATTAAAAATGATACAACCCATCACTAGGCTGTATAGCAACTATTCAGGAATTAATTATTTTCCACTTTCGAGTATCAGCGTGCGTGTTGGAGCATCGCAAACCGTTGATGGTCCCCAATATTGAATTGGCCCAGGATACACGAAGGAAGTCTTTATAGCCCACTCATCTCTCTTCTCTGCAAAGGCTTTAAATGGAGCCCCATCTAAAGAGACTAACGCTTTTTGGATAACTGGCTTCATCTCGCCATGACGACGTTCCATATTCATCATCATCGTAATAGGGACGCCACCAGGGATCCACTCAGCTGCAGGAGCAGTGGTATTTCGTATTGAAGATAAGTAACCAGTTTTACCATTTGCAATCAGCAAAGAGGCTACAAAACCCAATGAATAGCAATAATCAGAATCGAAATTAGAGGGTGCAGCACAACGACCTTCATACCCAAAGAAATGGTTCTGCGCTGAGAAATTGATCTTAAGACCATTTCTTCTAAGCTCAGCCAATCGTTTCTCAACCATTTCAATCAGTAAACGTTCTGTCTCAATGCGAGAAACTTGAACG
>CAIVGL010000087.1 GCA_903905505.1 uncultured Bacteroidia bacterium
AAACACTAATCGACAGCTATTTTAACTTTCGGGGTCCAAATAGCGAGCGAAAAAATCGATAAATTTTTAGAATTACTAGACAAAGAAAATAGCTTATGAACAATCAGAATACAAACCTGTCGAATCAAGGTATGTCGACAAGGGAAAGAGGAAAGAGATTCTTGGAAGACTTAAAAATCAAGGGACCCAACTTGTCCAACGTGGGGCAGGTTTATATGAGACCGTTGCACAATCAGTCCAAAGAGACGCAGAGTCCCAAGGAACAAGTATCGAAGAGTATACAGGGAAAAAACCTGTAACAGGACCTAAAAAACCTAGAGCAAAACCTATAATAAAAGAACTATTAGATTTAGATATAAAGGATAAGGATTACTTAAGAGTTGTTTTACTGAAGACAATTAGTGCATGACTGATGAAGGAATGATTTAAGGACACAGAGTTCTTGAGTCACTTTTTAACAAACTTGAAGGGCTGAGCCCACATTTTATGACCCCCATTGGTAGATAAACCGAGGGATGATTTTGAATATACTAAGTAACCCTGCAACATATCATTACTTGTATAAATAATTGTAGGGTGCCATGTATAAGATGAACTTACATTAAAAGGAATTGCCCAGTCCGAAATCAATTTTTGGGGAGTAAGAGTCCAATTTATTCCATCCAATGATTCTCTTAAATATATTCCCGAATAAGTTGGGATGCCTCTTGTAAAATATTCATCATAATCATTGAGATTATACACCATATAATATTTACCTGTAGTATTATTATAATTTACATCTGGAAAAATAGCATCGCCATAATTACCTCCACTTACAATTTCGGCAGAACGAATTATTGAGGTAGTAAAAGTTGAATTGTATAGCAAAAATTGACACGTTGTAAAATCAGGAACCCTATGAGAAAGGACATTGAATTTTACCATACAAATATTTACACCTCGCCCATCCCTGTTATGATCTGTAAAATAAACATAAACAAATGAGGAGTCTTTATTGTATGTGATTGTCGGTTCACCATAACCACCATCTGCATTACCATTAGAGATATACCTGCTGTAGGTAGTTGGAATTATCGGACTACTGCTTAGAGAAAATGTTTTTCCGCCATCATTTGATATACCAATACCGATTGAACCAAAAAATCCAGACACATTTCCTGGAAGCGTTCTTCCATTCCACCACTCTGCGTGAAAAACACTATAAAGGATTCCATTCCTATCTTGGATTGTTTTTCCTAACCCAATATAATTGTGATAATATGAACTAGTGTCCTGAGAATTAGGCGTAATTAAAGTACTTACAGAAGTAATCTTGGTAAGATCCATACCGTCTAAAACAATTGTACTATTACCAGAGGCAGTAATTAATTTTATTCCACTTGAATTATTCTTAAGCACTCCAACTGTAATATCATTAAAATACGCCAAGCCTAATCCATCAGCCACAAGGAAAGGAGCTCCAGACAAAACAAATGAATAACTTGATGATGGCTGCGAATTATCATTTCCCGATCCACTAGTCGTACTTTTTTTGCAATTAGTTAGTGCTATTACAAATATGAGAAACAGTAAATAATTTATCTTTTTCATTCAAATAAATTCCAACTATAAATTATAGTGCTTGAAGTCAGATCAACCTGAACTTTTTTAATTTTAAAAATTGAGACACGAGTTTAAATTTGCAACTCCTGATTATCCTATTGTTCAACTCAAATACCACAATAACCGCCTAAAAACAAAAAATCAGCTAATTGTGACTGATCACAACGAACTGATTCTTAGAGCGAAAAACGAGACTCGAACTCGCGACCCTCAGCTTGGGAAGCTAATGCTCTACCAACTGAGCTATTTCCGCAAATATTTGGTCTTACAAAAATAGGATATTTTAGACACGTAAGCTGAATTTCATCAGGATAGGTGAAAAAATCAACATCAAATTTTGTATATTTAATACAACATTCTATTTGACAGCCTTTAAAAAAATAATTTCCGTGTTGAACGATTTTCTAACTATTAAAGATCATGACAACAAAATCAACCCTCACGTGGTGGCTTCCTCGCATCCTCTGCGTCTGCGCCATCCTTTTCATTAGCCTATTTGCCCTTGACTCATTCGAAGAAGAGGCAACCGTAAATCAGCAAATGCTTAACTTCATGATCCATCTGATCCCATCATTCATCCTAACCATGATACTGATGTTAGCCTGGGAAAAAGAGTTGATTGGCGGTGTAATATTTGTGGCAATTGGCATAATCACCAGTCCGTTTGTGTTTATACTGAACTACAACAGGACTCATTCGGTGGGTACCAGCCTATTTATCATCAGCATCATTTGCTTCCCATTTATTCTTGTGGGGGTTCTATTTATCTTGAACCATCTTAAACGGGTGCGGTATTTTAAGGAGATTAAAGCTCGACGGACTCGAAACCTGGCTTTTTAAGGGTTAGCTGATACCCTTCGGTCCAGTTGTTGTTGTGCATCAGCTTCATCACATTCATCTCGAACACCTTTCGGATCACAAGTCGTGTGATATCTGGGTAATACACCTCAACCTTATCGTTAGAATCGAGCCAGGCATCGATCTTTGGAAAATGCTTACGCTTTAAACTTTTGATTACTGGAACACCCATCTTTTCGAGTGCAGTCGCATTACACTGCTGCTCAAACTGCCCTTTCATCGGGATGACCATAAGCTTTTTCTTCAAAAACAACGCCTCTGCAGGGGTCTCAAATCCTGCTCCACAGAACACCCCTTTTGACTTAGCCATATCAGCGACAAAAGCGTCGTTGGTGATGGGCATAATGGTGATATTACCAACCTGATAGCTCTCTTTGGTTTTTTTTGAAAAAACATGCCATTTGGTTTCCGAAAAATAGGATAGTTTTTTCAGCAGACGAGTATCTTCAAAGGAAGGTAAATATACGGTGTAATAATCTAGCTCTTCCACTTCGCTCTCCCTCACCTGACTGCGAATGACGGGAGTGAAAATATTATGATCATAGGAATCAAAATGAAATCCAAAATGAACCATAGCAGGGGCATAATTACGGAGAATAAACTGTCCGAAATAGTTCTGCTTCTCTGGGATCGGCACTTTTTTACTCAACAGTGATCCTTGATGACTCAATCCAATGCAAGGTATTTTCTTTTTATGACACGCCCAGGCAGATACCGGCTCAAAATCGTTGATTACAAAATCATAATCCTCCACATTCAAGGCATCGATCTCTCGTTTAAGATTAGGAAGATTGGCATTGATATAGGTGTTCCACATGTCGATACCCCCATTCTTGCCAAAGACGAAACTTAACCCTTTGAAACGAAATTTCACCGGCACATCAAGCTCCACATCACATTGATTACCGCTAATCAAGATATCGCACTCGCAAAACTCCTGCAGATGAGGAATGATCTCGCGTGCTCTACTGATATGACCATTTCCGGTACCTTGAATTGCGTATAGAATTTTCATGTGATCAACTTTTTAGGTATGAAAATCGGCTAAGATATTATTAAACAACTCCTTGGTTTCTACATCTACCATCTGCTCATGCTCCACCTCTGCAGTCTCCAGCGGTTCAATAAAATCGGTTCGATAATTAAAGATCTTCCACTCTCCTTGATTGTATTCCAAGGCGGTTAAGTTTTCAATCCAGTCACCTGAATTAAGATAGGTAACTTGTTTTGCATCAACGAGTATCTGACGTATTTCAGGTTTGTGGATATGACCACAAATAACGGTATCAATATCTTTGTGGGCTGCTGCCTTAGCCACCGTATCTTCGAATGCGTTTATAAATTTTACGGCGCCTTTAACAGACTCTTTAACCTTTTTAGAGAACGAAACTGGCTGAAGGTCAAAAACTCGCCGAAGTGAGTTAACTAATGTATTTAGCCAAATCAAGGAGTCGTAACCGATGGCACCTAGCTTAGAGAGCCATTTTGAATATTGCATCACCACATCGAAAACATCACCGTGGAAGATCCAAACTTTTTTATCCCCTAGCTCCAGTTTTAGATCATTTAAAATCCGAAGCTTGCCAATTTTCATCCCTACAAAGCGACGAAACATCTCATCGTGGTTTCCAGTAATATAATAGACCGGACAACGATCGGCAGACAATCCAATCAGATGTTTAACAACTTTAAGATGTGCTTTAGGGAAATAACGTTTTTTAAACTGCCAGATATCGATGATGTCCCCATTTAAAACAAGGGTTTTTGGCTTTATGCTTTTAAGATACTTCAAAAGCTCAGTTGCGTGACAACCGGGTGTTCCAAGATGAAGATCTGAGATTACAACTAATTCAACGGTACGCTTATGATCCATCCAAGGAAATAAATTAGATAATTACAAAAGTACCAATCTGTTATTACGGAGTCATTACAAAATAATTAAATATTGATTACAATTAAATTTAAGCCTTCATTTAAAAAACTACAAATTACCGAAGGAATTCTTGAAACCAGCGTCCTGAATCTTTAATCGTCCGCTGCTGTGTTTTTACCTCGTTGTAAACAATACCAAATCGCGGACGAAACCCCTCATCCCATTCAAAATTATCAACAAAGGTCCAAACGAAATAACCGCTAACCGGCACACCTTCATTCTTGGCACGTAGAACTTGTTTAAGGTAGCGTTTAAAAAATTGAATCCGATGCTCATCATTCACCCGACCATCGATGAGCTGATCAGGAAAGGCTACGCCATTCTCGGCAACAAGAATTTCTTTTAGGTTGTAATTCGAAAACTGTTTTAAAATGCTATAGATCCCTTTCGGAGAGACATCCCAACCCATATCGGTTATCTCAGCACCAGGTTTTGGTTTAGCACGGTTGGCCCAGATTAGCGGTACAAGGCCCGGTCTGCTGACCACCTTGAAATAATTTTGAATTCCAATAAAATCAAACTCAAACTTCACTTTTTCGTCATCACCAGGAAGAATATATTGATCGATCTTACGCAAAAACGAGAGCTCCTTAGTCGGGTACCCCATGCCCAAAGATGGTTCAATAAACAATCGGTTCAACATAACATCTAAGCGTGCTGCTGCACGATGATGACGTGGCGTATTTCTTTTTGGTTCAACAAAAGCGCAGGAGAAGGTAGTGCCAATATGTGCATTCGGCACGTTCTTACGAATGATACGACCACCCTGTGCTTGACACAGACAAGCATGATGAACGGCGGCAAGAAATTTGGATACATTATGTTTTCGTGGAGCATGATTACCCGAAAGATAGCCCAAGGTGGTAAATGTTGCTGGTTCATTAAGCACCATCCAATGTTTGATGCGACCACCAAAATGCTGAGTACAGACCTCCGCGAATTCAGAAAACCAATCGACGATTTCTCGGTTGGCCCAACCTCCACGATCTTGCAAAGCTTGCGGAAGATCCCAATGATAAAGTACCGCCCAAGGCTCGATACCCAGCTCAAGACACTTATCGAGCATTCGATGGTAATAATCGATCCCTTGTTGGTTTATTTGACCAATACCGTCAGGGAATATCCTTGGCCAAGAAAATGAAAATCTAAAATTCTTAAAATTCAATTCGTTAAGCAATTCGAGGTCCTCAGGATACTTTTCGTAAAAATTAGTAGCCTCTCTCCCATTTGTTCGATCTTTAACGTGGTTTGGATTTTCGGCCAATCGATCCCAGATAGATTTTCCTTTGCCATCTTTATCCCAACCCCCCTCGATCTGGTATGCAGCAGTAGCTACACCCCATTTAAAATCTGTTCCAAAATCCCCTTTAACTAGCGTAGACTTATCAATACGATCAACCAAATTAAAATCTCGATTACGAGATAGCGATGAGGTTAGATACCTCAATATTTTAAGCTTTAACATATCTTTCTCAATGTTCACTGATACAAACGTAAGATAAATTAATTAGCCTAAAGCCTGGTCATAGGAATATCACAGAGGTGTAATATCTTTTAATGGATCTGTAACAGAAGTGTAACATCGAGATGGAATATTTGTATCGTTAGGATTTGAATAATCTAAATCATGAAAATGTTAAAAACAATTTTATTCGTATTAGTAACAGTTCTTGCCTTGAACCTAAAAGCGCAAGATCCAACCGTAAATGAAAAACTAACTGAAGTAAACGATAAAGTAAATGGTTTACTTGAAAGAGTTGCTACTGATAAAGCTGATCTTCAGAAACTAACTAAAATTAAAGTTTCTAGTTACATACCAGTAGGAGCAACCTTAGGAAGCGCTAACTACCAAAATAAATTTGCGGGATCATACCTTTATTTAATCAAAAACTTAGGTAAGAGAAACCAATTAGCTTTCCGTTATGACTACTACGATCCAAACACAGACATCACAGGTAGCCACGTTACAATCAAACAATATGTTGCAACTACAAGTTTCGCTAAAAAAGCAAGTTCCAAATCTGAGTTAGCAACTACAACTTTAGGTTTTGCTTTCCACCACTATTTTGACGATAACATTCGTATCTCTTTAAACTACGATGTAGTTGAGAACGAAAAAGTTGGTCAAACTACCGGAGTAGGTAACATCTGAGAAAGTTACACACAAGCAGATGGAGAAGTTGCAACTAACGGACTAGATTACAGCAAAATAGTTCCGCAAAATGTATTTACAATTAGATTACAAGCAAAATTATAATTAAATCAGTTTTAACACTGAAGAATTAGAACTAGATTTGTAATGCAAGTAAAAAAATAGATTCAATTAGTTTTAAATAAAAACAGACACAAAAAATGAAAAAATTAAATGTATTAAAATCTGCAATCATAGCAGTTTTAGTTGGACTAGTTTTCTTTGCGTTTACTGCTGCACCAGAAAGAATCACGGTTAAGGGTTCAGACACGTTGGTAATCCTAGCGCAGAAATGGGCTGAAGAGTATATGAAAACAAGCAATGGAGCTAACATCCAGGTTACTGGTGGTGGTACAGGTGTAGGTATCTCTGCTTTGATCAATGGAGCTACAGATATTGCGAATGCAAGTCGCAAGATGAAGCAAACGGAAAAAGACAAGTTAAAACAACGTTACAATACGTTTGGTGTTGAAGTAGCTTGTGCGAAAGATGGTGTCACGGTATACGTTAATCCAGCAAACAAAATTACTGAATTGTCAATTAAACAACTTAGTGACATCTATAAAGGTGTAATCACAAACTGGAAAGAAGTTGGCGGTGCGGATCATTCGATCAAACTTTATGGGAGAGAGAATAGCTCTGGTACATATGTATTCTTCCAAGAAGACGTAGTAAAGGGTGACTATGCTTCTAGCTGTCAGACTCTACCTGGTACTGCGGCTGTAGTAAATGCAGTTAAGAAAGATCCTTACGGAATTGGTTATGGTGGTGCTGCGTTTGCAGAAGGCATCGTTATTTGCAAAGTAAAGAATGACGATAAAAGTGCTGCTGTTATTCCAACAGCAGAGACCATTAAAACAGGCGAATATCCTATCACTCGTTACTTGTATATGTATTTACGTAACAGACCAACCGGTGAAACAAAAAAATACATCGACTGGATCTTAAGTCCTGCAGGACAAAAACTAGTTGTTGACATGGGTTATTTCCCTGTGAAATAATTTATATTTCTTTAATATACAGAATTAAAAGCGAATAACTTTGCAAGAAGTTATTCGCTTCATTTGTTTCAATAATCTACTTTAGCCAAGACACTAAATTTCAATGACTAAGAAAGAAAAAACAGGAAAGAAAAAGAAACTTTCTGGCCTTGAAAAGTGGCAATCTGAACGAATTGACATCACACAAAAGAGGTTCAGAGTTGGAGACTATCTTGCCGAAAAAGTGATTAAAGGGGTTGCTTATCTCTCTATTGCCATTGTATTTTTAATTTTTGTCTTTGTCTTTCGCGAATCTTTGCCAATTTTCAATACCTCGAAGCCCGCTACAGAGACAGCCGTAGTTGGAAAGCAAGATAGCCAAGAAACCTATGGTGCCGTAACAGACAACACCTCTACTACCCAAGAAAGCTATGGATCAGTAGCTGATAGCTCATCAAAAACGAATGTGCAAGAAACCTATGGAGAAGTAACCGACCAAACTGCTTCTCAAGAACAAAATATTCTAGCTGGAGATTCAGCTAGTTCAAAAAATAGTTCATCAGACACATACACTGTAAGTGCTGGAAGTGGTTCTGACGACAACCGTACAGCCCTAAAATCGATGGCTACCAAGGAATGGGTACCCGTTTCAGCGAATCCTCGTTATGGTTTACTAGCCTTAATCTTAGGAACCATTAAAATAACCTTCATCTCACTTTTATTTGCGGCGCCACTTTCAATACTCGCAGCTATATATGTGTCTGTATTTGCAAATAAAAGGATGAAAGAAATTATTAAGCCAACCATTGAGCTACTAGCCGGATTCCCTTCTGTAGTTATTGGATTCTTTGCACTTATGGTACTGGCAACATTTCTTCAAAGTGTCTTTCATTACGAAACCCGTCTGAACTCCTTTGTAGGAGGAATCGCGATGGGAATTGCTGCTATACCTATCATCTTTACCATTACTGAGGATGCTTTAACTGCAGTGCCTAAATCGTTCTATGAAGCAAGTTTAGCGTTAGGGGCATCGAAATGGCAAACAGCATTTTTCGTCATTCTTCCTGCAGCAACGCCTGGAATATTTGCAGCTATACTATTAGGTATTGGCCGCGTATTTGGAGAAACGATGATTGCACTAATGGCTACCGGTAATGCCGCACAGATGGATCTAAATCCTTTTGCCTCCGTTCGAACTTTAGCTGCCACTATTGGTGCCGAAATGGCAGAGGTTGTATTTGGAGACACGCATTATAATGTCCTATTTTTAATAGGATCTCTGTTATTTATTTTCACGTTTGTTATCAATGCTGTGGCTGAATTTTACGTGAAAGGAAAACTCATGAAAAGAATACAAGGAAAATGATAAACAGCTTTCGAAAAAATTTCAAAGGGGTTGCCATTGAAGGGATAACTTTATTCTCCGCTTTACTGATCATTACAATTATAATTGTGATGATTACCGTCATATTCATCGGAGGAAAGAGCCAATTATCATGGGAGTTTTTGACTAGTTTCCCTACCGAAGGGATGACTAAAGGGGGTATTTTTCCAGCTATATATGGAACAGCTTTATTGGTTATCATTATGTCAATAGCTGCCGTACCCTTTGGGACGATCACTGCGATTTATTTAACTGAATATGCGAAAGAGAGCTCATTTATTGCCAAAACGATTCGCTTTGCTGTAAGAACTCTGGCAGTCATACCCTCTATAATCTATGGTCTATTTGGATTAGGATTTTTCATTAAATTCGTAGGTACTCATGTGGACAGCGCGCTTTATGGAGGAACACTTCATTGGGGACAACCGAATCTACTCTGGGCCAGCTTAACCATGGCATTACTAACACTCCCCGTTGTTATCGTATCTGTGGAGGAAGCCTTAAAAACCGTACCTCAAGAGCTGCGGGCAGCTAGCCTAGCATTAGGAGCCACAAAATGGCAGACGATACGTAAAGTTGTATTACCAGAATCAGTCTCAGGTATTATGACAGGAACTATTCTAGCCGTTAGCCGAGGTGCTGGAGAGGTAGCTCCCATATTATTCACTGGGGCGGCCTATTATTTAGCCACATTGCCCGGTCTTGGGGATCAATTTATGGTACTAGGCTATCATATCTATGTATTAACAACTCAATCGGCTAATGTCGATCAGAGCTTACCCATTCAATTTGGTACCACATGTGTCTTGCTTATGCTAACCTTTGTATTAAATATGTCGGCTGTAATCTTGCGTTACCGAATCAGAAAAAAGAAAAATAATTGATTATGTCAGAAAATAAAATTCACACCGAAAATATGTTCCTTTATTACAGCGAAAAAATGGCGCTGAATAATATCTCAATTACGATACCGGAGAAGAAGGTAACAGCATTCATTGGTCCTTCTGGGTGCGGAAAGTCAACCTTTTTACGCAGTCTTAATCGGATGAACGACCTAATTGATGGGGTTAGAATAGATGGCAAAGTAATGATTGACGGTGTTAACATCTACGATAAAAATATCGATGTGGTTAACCTTCGTAAAAAAGTAGGAATGGTATTTCAGAAGTCAAATCCATTTGCAAAATCAATCTATGAAAACGTTGCCTATGGACCAAAGATCAATGGTGTAAATGATAAGTCACATTTAGACGAAATCGTTGAAACGGCCTTGAAAAACGCAGCCATCTGGGAAGAAGTAAAGGATCGTCTAGGCGATTCAGCTCTTGGACTCTCAGGAGGTCAGCAACAGCGTTTATGCATCGCACGTACCTTGGCAGTAAATCCAGAGATTGTCTTGATGGATGAGCCAGCAAGTGCTCTTGACCCGTTATCAACAGCAAAAATCGAGGAGCTAATCGTTCAACTTAAAGAAAAATACACCATTGTGATTGTCACACATAACATGCAACAAGCGGCACGTATCAGTGACAACACCGCGTTTTTCTATCTTGGAGAACTTATCGAGCACGACAAAACGAAAAAGATTTTTACCAATCCAGAAAAGAAACAGACTGAAGACTATATTACTGGTCGTTTTGGTTGATTCTTAATTATTTAATATATTTAGACATGGAAAACTATAGAATATTTGACTCAGAGCTGGATAAATTAGCGCATAAAGTGATTCAAATGTGCTCACAGGTTAACCTACAACTTATCAATGTAGTATTGGCCTTGCGCACGAGCGATCTTAAATTGGCCAGAAAAGTTATTAATAATGATGAATTAATCAATAGCTTGGATGTTAAGATTGATAAGTTATGCCAGAAAATCTTTGCTTTGCAGCAACCAGTAGCTACTGATTTAAGGTATATCATCTCCTCACTAAAAATCAACAATGACCTAGAACGTGTAGGAGATCATGTAACAAATATTGCAAAGCGCATTGAACCATTACAAGACTATAAATCACTTGTTGAGGAGCTTGGAATTTATGAGATTGGACAAAAGACAGCAGAAATTTTTTCAAAAGTCGTAGAACTAGTGAAATCGCACGAATTAACCATAGCCGAAACAATAATGGAAGAGGCTGAAGCACTTAAAGATGAATGCAAGCTGATTGCAGCAAAAGTGTTGGAAGAGATGATGCATCAATCTGAAGTGGTAGTGGTCGCTACGAATCTTTTAGTGATCATAAATATTTTTGAACGAATTTCGAGTTACTCAATTAACATTGCCGAATCAATCACATTTGTGGTCAATGGAGAGATTGTAAAGCACAGAAAACAGAATTAAAATACAAATAACCTAGCGCATAAGCTAAATCTAAAATGGAAGATAAACACAGGATATTAGTCGTTGAAGATGAAGAAGACCTGAATGAGATTCTTCAGTTTAATTTAGAAAGCGAAGGTTATCTTGTTGATACAGCATTTTCTGCCGAGGAGGCTTTAAAAAAAGAGTTGTCTGTATACCATCTGCTTATCCTAGATGTTATGATGGGACAGATCTCAGGGTTTAGCTTAGCCCAAAAAGTGAGAAAAGAGTTGAATCTTAACGTCTCTATCATCTTCCTCACCGCTCGAGATAAGGAGAATGATCTACTAACCGGTTTCAACCTTGGTGCGGATGACTATATCATTAAGCCATTCTCGATTAAAGAGTTACAAGCACGCGTTAAAGCAGTCTTAAAACGGGTAAAAACAGCTCCATCGGAATCATCTTCCAAACTTCTAAAAGTAGGTGAATTAACCATTGACCTTGAGACAAAACGATTGATCCTAGGTTCGAAAAAAATTGACCTCACCCGTAAAGAATATGAGATCATCTCGTTGTTAGCCAAAACGCCAGGCCGAATATTCTCCAGAGAGGAGATCCTACGCCGAATCTGGGCAAGCGACGTTATTGTAACCGATCGAACTGTCGATGTTAATATGACCCGTATACGCCGAAAGATGGAGGAATATGGAACCTATATCCGCAACAAGCCAGGTTTTGGCTATTATTTTGAAATTTAACAAAGAGAGACTTCCACGTTATGCTATTTGACAAAAAGACCATTCGCTGGAAGCTTTACATCTATTATTTATTGCTATTTGGAATATTTACCTTCTCCATTATTTTATTCCAAAGTCAGCGCGAGCAGCACTTCAGACTCGGCCAATTAGAAAATATACTGGAGGAATATACCGATCTTACCAATCGGCATATGGTCCATAATGCCATCGCTAAAGATAAGTCATTTGGGAAACTTGATAGTTTAAAACCTCTGATTCCCCCTTCAAAAATTAGGATAACAGTAATTGGATTGGATGGAGTGGTCGCCTATGACAATACCATTTCTGACTACCAACACATGGAGAACCACCTCAAGCGACCCGAGATACAAAAGGCACTGAAGGAACCATTTGGTGAAAATATACGACACTCAAAGACCACCAATCAAAACTATATTTACTACGCTAAATTATATGATCTTTATATCATTAGGTCAGCCATAGTCTATGATACGGAGTTGAAAGAATTCCTAAAAGCCGACTGGG
>CAIVGL010000088.1 GCA_903905505.1 uncultured Bacteroidia bacterium
GATGAAGTTCTGGATAGTTCTTCGTCAATAGTTGTCGATGAAGCAGAAAATCGCGTATATTCGGCTCAGACAATATTAAAAATTATTTTGGAAGGATTACTATGAGAGAACATTTGATAATCATCAAAGTAGGAGGCCAGATTGTTGAGGAGCCAGGCTCCTTAAGTGCCTTGTTAAAGGATTTTTCTCGTATTGCAGGGGGTAAAATTCTAGTTCATGGTGGTGGACGTAGTGCCACGGCCCTAGCTGAAAAGCTTGGTGTAGAGACAAAAATCGTTGATGGACGCCGGATTACAGATGAGCAAACGCTAAAGATCGCAACGATGGTCTATGCTGGCCTTGTGAATAAAACAATCGTCGCAGGATTGCAAGCTTTTGGAAATAATGCTATTGGCTTGACGGGTGCTGATTTAGATATTATTCGGGCCGTTAAGCGCCCTGTGGGAGCAATTGACTACGGATTTGTTGGGGATGTTAACTGGGTTAATTCACAAGCAATCTCTGAATTACTAGGAATGGGTGCAGTTCCTGTAGTCGCTCCAATTACACACGACGGGAAAGGATCGTTACTAAACACCAATGCAGATACTATCGCCTCTGAATTAGCTAAAACATTATGCGCAAAGTATGAGTTGCGCTTGATCTTTTGTTTTGAGAAGCCTGGTGTGTTGCTTGATCCGAGTGATGACAAATCGGTTATTCCAGAGATAAATCCAGTGCTTTTTGAAGAGTTAAAAGAACAAGGGGTAATATCCGGAGGGATGATTCCGAAAGTTGAGAGTGGTTTTAATGCCCTTCGACAAGGGGTCAAGGCTGTCGTGATTACGAATGCCAAAGGTATTTCTGGCGGATTAAAAGGAACTAGATTAGTACTTTAACGATGCAGACAGAACAAATTATAGCAGACAGCGTTGAGCTTTTGAAAGTAATGATCGAAACCCCCTCGCTAAGTCGGGAAGAGAAGGATGTGGCTGATTATATCGAACAAAAATTAACTTCTTGGGGTCTTGAGACAACTAGAAGTCGACATAACATATGGATTCGCAGTAAGTATTGGGTCGAATCTAAACCTGTAATATTGTTTAACTCACACATGGATACGGTTCGTTCAAATCATGGATGGACCTATGATCCTTTTAAGGCTACGGTTGAGGGAGATCGATTGACTGGATTAGGGAGCAATGATGCTGGAGCATCTGTTGTAGCCTTGCTAGGTGCTTTTCGGTATTTTCACGATTCTACCACCTTGCCTTTCAACTTGATTTTTTGTGTAAGTGCAGAGGAGGAGATTTCGGGCGAATTTGGCGTGGCTTCTGTTCTAGATCAACTTGGCAAGATAGACCTAGCTATTGTTGGTGAGCCAACACAAATGAATATTGCAGTGGCAGAAAAGGGGTTGATTGTCCTCGATTGTGAAGCGAAAGGTAAAGCTGGTCATGCTGCACGAAACGAAGGTGACAATGCAATATATAAGGCTATTCGGGATATTCAAATTCTTGAGAAATACAAGTTTCCACTCGAGTCTGATCTATTAGGACCCGTAAAAATGACCGTCACACAAATCGAAGCTGGACATCAGCATAATGTTGTGCCAGATTCCTGTCGATTTGTCTTGGATGTGCGCACGAATGAGTTTTATTCAAACGATGAGGTTTATAAGGTTATCGACCAATTGATTGAAGCTGAAGTTACACCTCGATCTTTCCGTTTAAACTCTTCAGGCATAAGTCCAGAACATCCTTTGGTGAAAAGGGGGCTTGACTTAGGATTAGAAATTTATGGCTCTCCAACCACCTCCGATCAGGCTGTGATCCCTTACCCTTCCATAAAAATGGGACCAGGTGATTCTGCTCGTTCACATACGGCAAATGAATATATCTTAATCTCAGAAATTGAGAATGGGATAAAAACATATATACGCTTGCTTGAGGGATTGCAATTTTAGATGTTATCAGGTTAAGTTTAATTTTTATTTAACATTTCATCCCTTTGTTTAGTCGAACGAATCGGTTTTTTAACTAATATTGCAGTATAATATAAAATATGCAAGTACTCATTATTCAGATCGGCCATCATCACTTACCTTAAGGTGAGCTTGCGGTGATGCGTCCATAATCAAAAGACAAAAAACACAGGCTTACCTTTTTATTCAGGTGGGCCTTTTTTAATTTATTACCATGGATACAATATTAAGAGTTGCAATACAGACTAAAGGTCGATTGAACGAAGATTCAATGTCGCTGTTATCAGAAACGGGTATTAAGCTAGTTTCTAGTAGCCGTAGATTAATCTCTGCTGCTAAGAATTTTCCGCTGGAAGCACTATTCTTGCGCGATGATGATATTCCTCAATGTGTTTCCGATGGAGTAGCCGATATCGGTATTGTCGGTAAAAATGAGGTGATGGAGCAAGGTCAGTTGGTGGAGACCGTAAAGCATTTAGGATTTAGTAAATGTAGAATCTCCTTGGCGATTCCAAAAGATGTTGATTATCCAGGATTAGAGTGGTTTTCTGGAAAGAAAATAGCCACCTCTTATCCTCGAATATTAAAAACTTTTCTTGAAGAAAATAAGATTGTCGCTAATATCCATTTTATTGCTGGATCTGTTGAAATCGCTCCTGGTATTGGTCTTGCTGATGCCATTTTCGATATCGTAAGCTCTGGAAGTACTTTGGTAAGCAATCGATTAAAAGAGGTTTACACCGTAATGGAGTCCGAGGCTGTCTTAGTGGCAACGCCTAATCTTTCTAGAGAAAAACAAGCAATCTTAGATGAGCTAATTTTTCGGATCGAGTCTGTTGAAAAGGGGAGAGGCAAGAAATATATCATGCTAAATGCCCCCAATGATAAGCTTGAACAAATTATTAAAGTTCTTCCTGGGATGACCTCCCCTACGATTATGCCTTTGGCACGAAGCGGCTGGAGCTCTTTACATTCGGTGATCAATGAAAGTGAGTTTTGGGTCGTAATTGGCAACTTGAAAAGAAGTGGCGCTGAAGGAATTTTAGTTTTGCCTATCGAAAAAATGATTTTGTAAATTTTACCAGTATGCAGATCTACCGATTTCCCCTTTTAAAGTCGTGGCCAGCTATAACTGAAAGGCCTACGGCAGATTTTACGGACAAAATTGAAACGGTACGCAAGGTTATGTTGAAAATCCGTGAGGATGGTGATAAAGCAGTACGAAAATTCACCCTTCAATTTGACCATGTCGATATCGCAAACTTTAAGGTTTCAGATGATGAGATCAAAGAGGCTGTGGATAGTCTTACCCCTGAATTGAAGAACGCGATTCAGGTGGCAGCGCAAAATATTGATACCTTTCATATGGCACAAAAACTCACTCGCCATGTGGTTGAGACTATGCCAGGTGTAAAATGTTGGCAGAAATCTGTCCCTATCGATCGGGTTGGACTTTATATTCCAGGTGGGTCCGCACCTCTGTTTTCAACCGTCTTGATGTTGGGTATTCCAGCAATGATTGCGGGTTGCAAAAATGTGGTGCTTTGTTCTCCTCCAGATCGATTAGGTAAAATTCACCCTGCAATATTATTTGCCGCCTCGGTTTGTCGTATCACCGAAATCTATAAAATTGGTGGTATGCAAGCCATTGGTGCGATGGCTTATGGTACCGAATCGATTCCAAAAGTCGACAAGATCTTTGGTCCTGGAAATTCATGGGTCACTGCGGCAAAGCAATTTGTGGCTATGTCTGATTGTGCGATCGATATGCCTGCTGGTCCTTCCGAAGTAGCGGTTATGGCTGATGAAACAGCAAATCCAGAATTTATCGCAGCCGATTTATTGTCTCAGGCTGAACATGGCCCAGATAGTCAGGTCATTTTGATTACCACCAATGAGCAGTTAATCAAAGAGGTGGTAAAAGTTATGGGCAAGCAACTAAAAGCTCTTCCCAGAGCCGATATTGCAACCAAAGCTCTGGATAATAGTCGCGCTGTACTTGTCAATGACACAGAAGAGATGCTTGGATTTATAAACTATTATGCCCCAGAGCATTTGATTATATCAACCAAGGATGCTGGAGTACTTGCAGAGCGAATAAACAATGCAGGCTCTGTCTTTATTGGCAATTATACCCCAGAGAGTGCTGGCGACTATGCCTCTGGCACAAACCATATTTTGCCAACTAATGGATGGGCTAAATCAATGAGCGGGATTGGCTTAGATAGCTTCTCGAAAAAAATAACCTTTCAAGAGATCACAAAAGAAGGGATCCTAAACCTCGGACCAGTTATTGAAGAGATGGCCCAGGCTGAACACCTTTTCGCCCATAAAAATGCAGTTGCATTGCGAATCAAGTCCATTAAAAAGGAAAGTAAATAGTTTCTTTTTTTATCGAAATATCGAATTATGAGTGTAGATCTTACCAAATTATTGCGAGAAAATATTCGCAACTTAAAACCATATTCTAGTGCTAGGGATGAATTCTCTGGTGAAGCTGCTGTGTTTTTGGATGCCAATGAAAACCCATTTAATTCACCTTGGAACCGGTATCCTGATCCTCATCAGCGAGTACTTAAAACAAGGATCAGTGAGCTTAAAAATATTCCAGCAGAAAATATTTTTCTGGGGAACGGAAGTGACGAACCTATCGACTTGCTTTTCCGTGCATTCTGTGAACCCGGCCTTGATCAGGTTGTCTCTATCAACCCTACATATGGTATGTATCGGGTGGCAGCTGATACCAATAATATTACCGTTGCACAGGTCTCTTTGAGTGCTGATTTCGAGTTGGATTACAATGTAGTTTTAAAGGCAGTTACACCTAAAACAAAACTGATTTTTCTCTGTTCACCCAATAATCCAACTGGGAATGCATTAGATAGCTCTGGTGTGTTGAAAATTATTGAAGGGTTTAATGGCATTGTTGTGCTGGATGAGGCATATATAGATTTTTGTCCAGAGAAAAGTTTGCTTCCAACGCTTGATAAATACCCGAACTTGGTGATTCTCCAGACTTTTTCTAAAGCTTGGGGTATGGCCGGTTTACGTTTAGGTATGGCTTTTGCAGCTGTGGAGATAATCGAGGTATTAAGTCGGATTAAATATCCATATAACATCAATATTCTAACTCAGGAAAAAGCCCTTGAATTGCTTTCGAATGAGTCAAGTAAAGCAGAGTGGGTAGATCTTATCCTGAAGGAAAGAACAAAGATGATCACTAATCTTAAATCGTATCCTTTTGTGGTGAAGGTTTATCCTTCAGATGCTAATTTCTTGCTTGTTAAAACACATGATCCACGTGGGATATATCAATTTTTGGTTGATCAGCAGATCATCGTACGTGATCGTTCTTCAATTTCGCTTTGTGAAGGTTGCTTGCGAATTAGTGTTGGATCTCCTGAAGAGAATGCGACTTTAATGGAGGCATTAGATCAATTAGTCTAGGGGATAACTATATGATTACAAAATAATAAAATTGCAATTAAAATAGATTAACTCATTATTTATCTGAATTCAATTCCTTAACTTAGATAAGGACCTTATTCGCACTAAAATAGTGCGTTGATTAATTAATTAGGTAGTATGAAAAAAATTCTTTTTATCGATCGAGACGGGACGCTAATTGTGGAGCCCAAAAGTGATATGCAGGTTGATGCATTGGATAAACTGGAGTTTATTCCTGGTGTTTTCCGAAATCTATATCATATTCAAAAAAACCTCGGTTTCGAATTAGTAATTGTTACCAATCAAGATGGACTAGGAACTTCTTCGTTTCCAGAAGAGACTTTTTGGCCATCACAGCATATGATGGTTAAGGCATTTGAGAATGAAGGTATTGTATTTTCAAATATACACATCGATCCGTCATTGCCAGAAGCGAATTCAAATAATCGCAAGCCTGGCATTGGCATGCTGACCGAATATTTTACTGATTCTTATGATTTAGCAGGTTCATTTGTAATTGGTGATCGATTGACCGATATTACATTGGCTAAAAATTTAGGTTCTAAAGGGATCTTTTTTGCATCAGCGGATCAATCAGAACAAATTAACGCTGGTGGACTACAAGATTCGTGTGCCTTAATTACAGATCAATGGGATGCGATATATAATTTCTTGGCAATTGGAGAACGGTCGGCTACAATAAGTCGTAAAACAGCCGAGACCGATATTTTTGTTGAACTTAACTTAGAGGGTACCGGAAAATGTGAGATTGAAACTGGATTAGCTTTTTTTGATCATATGCTCGATCAAATAGGGCGCCATTCAGGTTGTGATCTTACCATCAAGGTTAAAGGTGATTTGTCTGTTGATGAGCACCATACGATAGAAGATACAGGGATCGCTTTAGGAGAAGCTATTCGTAAAGCCCTGGGTGATAAACGGGGCATTGAACGATATGGCTATTGTCTGCCTATGGATGATTGTCTGGCTCAGGTTGCGCTTGACTTCGGAGGAAGACCATGGATTGTTTGGGAAGCTGAATTTAACCGCGAAAAAGTTGGAGATATGCCAACAGAGATGTTTTTTCACTTCTTTAAATCACTTTCCGATGCCTCACTCTCTAACTTAAATATCAAAGCAGAAGGTGCAAATGAACATCACAAGATTGAATCGATATTTAAAGCGTTTGCAAGAGCTCTTAAGATGGCGATTCGCAAAGATCCATTCGTACAATCGTTACCAAGCACAAAGGGTGTTTTGTAGAATTTAATTGACTAATTATTATCAACTATGCAATCGATACGAAAAGATACTGTACCTAGGAATACCGCCATTTTTCTTATTCATTGTATGGATAAGCAAGGGATATTAGCTGCGGTCACGGAATTCTTAAACGAAAACCGTGGAAATATAATTTACTTAGATCAGCATGTTGACCATGAAGAGGGTCTGTTTTATATGCGTGTGGAATGGGAATTAGATAAATTTGCCATCCCACGTGATAAAATATCTGATTATTTTGAGACACTTATTGCGCGCAAATTTGAGATTAAATTCTCACTCCATTTTTCAGATAAAAAACCTCGGATGGCACTCTTTGTCTCCAGCTTATCTCATTGCTTATTTGATATTCTTTCGCGGTATATTGCAGGCGATTGGGAGACCGAAATTCCTTTGGTAATCAGCAATCACGAAAGTTTAAGACCAGTTGCTCAGAGATTTGGTATTGATTTTCATTTGGTTGAGAAAAACAAGGAGAACAAAGCGGAACAGGAGCAGGTTGAATTGCAATTGTTGAAAAAATACAATATTGATTTTGTTGTTCTTGCCCGTTACATGCAGGTGCTATCTGATCAATTTATTTCTAATTATCCAAATCGAATTATCAATATTCATCACTCCTTTTTGCCAGCTTTTGCTGGAGCAAAGCCTTATCATGCGGCTCATGCGCGAGGAGTTAAAATTATTGGTGCTACCAGTCATTACGTCACTGCAGATCTCGATGCGGGACCTATTATTGTACAAGATGTGGTTCGAATTTCCCATATCGATACAGTTGATAGTTTGGTAAGAAAGGGGCGTGATCTAGAAAAAATAGTGTTGAGCGAGGCTGTTTATAAGCATCTTCAACGTAAAATACTTGTCTATAATAATAGAACTGTGGTATTTAATTAAGACCATCATGAGACGTTTTGTTAGGCTTTCTTGGATAATTACTTTGATTGGGACTTTGCTTTTTACAAGTTCTTATGCTCAAAAATACAACCATGTTCCGAAGCAAGAAATTCCTGATCAATATGAGTTTAAAGCTAAAATCGGAGATGTTTTACCTGAGTTTACGCTCCAATTAGTCAATGGGAAAAAGGTATCCTCTAAATCGTGGAAGGGTAAAGTGGTCATGCTTCAATTTACTGCTAGTTGGTGCGGAGTTTGCCGGAAGGAGATTCCTTATATTCAGAAGGATATTTGGGATCCTTACAAGCGTAATTCGAAGTTCTTGTTGTTTGGGGTCGATCGCGATGAGCCTTTGGATAAGGTTAAGAGATATCAAAAAGAACTCGATATCTCCTATCCCATGGCTGTAGATAAAAATGCCGAAATATTTAGTCTGTTTGCGGATAAAAGGGCCGGTGTAACCCGCAATGTGATCATCGATAAAAAGGGTAAGATCGTTTTTATGACCCGTTTATTTAAGGAGAATGAATTTCGGGAAATGGTACGTGTAATCGGATTATTATTAAAAGAATAAGTTCATATATAGGTTAAATTTCAATGAAGATTGTCGTTATAAAATACAATGCTGGAAATATTCGGTCGGTTGACTTTGCGCTTCAACGCATTGGTATATCTGCCACTATCACAGATGATAAAGACGAAATTAGGAATGCTGATCGGGTTATATTTCCTGGTGTTGGCGAGGCTGCAACAACGATGCGCTTCTTAAAACAACATAAGTTAGATTCATTGATATGTGATTTGAAACAGCCCGTTCTTGGTGTTTGCCTTGGTCTTCAATTGATGTGTACCCACTCTGAGGAGGGTGATACAACCTGCCTGGGTATTTTTCCTGAAAAAGTTAAGAAGTTTATCCCCTTGCCTGGAGACTCTTCTCATTATAAAATTCCTCATATGGGATGGAATAGTTTGAGTGAACTTAAAACGCCCCTCTTTGATGGTCTTAGCGAGGCTGATTATTTCTATTTTGTCCATTCTTATTATGCCACCACAGGTGGAGATACTGCCGCAACGTGCACTTACTTAAACCCTTTTAGTGCAGCCTTGCAACGCGATAATTTTTATGCGACTCAGTTTCATCCTGAGAAAAGTGGATCGGCAGGCTCAAAACTCTTGTCTAATTTTATAAATCTCAAGTTTTAAACTACACGATGATTGAAATCATTCCTGCTATAGATATTATTGATGGTAAATGCGTTCGATTAAGTCAAGGTGATTATAATCAGATGACCATCTATAATTCGGACCCTTTAGAGGTTGCAAAGATGTTTGAAGATGCAGGTTTGAAAAGACTTCATCTGGTTGATTTAGATGGCGCTAAAGCTCACCACATTGTTAACCAGTTCGTATTGAGCAGGATTGCGACTCAAACTGGCTTGATTGTCGATTTTGGAGGTGGATTAAAAAGTGATGAAGATTTGAAAATCGCTTTTGAATCTGGAGCCTCAATGGTTACAGGCGGCAGTATCGCTGTAAAATCACCCGATATCTTCCTTCGGTGGATTCAGAAATATGGCGCCGATAAAATTATTTTAGGGGCAGATGCAAAAGATGAGATGATCGCTGTTGCTGGATGGCAAGAGCAAACGGGCACCGATATCTTCTCGTTTATCAATACTTGGCATAGGCAAGGGATTACAAAGATAATTAGCACCGATATCAGCCGTGATGGGATGTTGCAAGGGGCCGCAACCGATTTATATACTAAAATTCTAGCCGCTGTTCCTGGCACTTATTTAATTGCTAGTGGAGGCGTTAGCTCTATGGCTGATATTCTCGAGTTGCAGGATGCTGGTATTCCTGCTGTGATAACCGGTAAAGCGATTTATGAAGGCCGCATAACCATGGCCGAGATCACTCAATTTATTACACGTTAATATGCTAGCAAAACGAATCATACCTTGTCTGGATATCCGTGATGGACAGACTGTTAAAGGGGTTAATTTTGTCAATATTGTAAGTGTTGGGGATCCTGTTGAGCTTGGTAAGCTCTATGCAGAACAAGGAGCCGATGAATTAGTGTTCCTTGATATTACTGCGACTCATGAGGGACGAAAAACTTTTGTAGAACTAGTCAAACGGATTGCTCAGAATTTAGACATCCCCTTTACGGTGGGTGGGGGAATCAGTGAAATTAGAGATGCCGAAGCCCTTTTGGCTGCTGGGGCAGATAAAATTTCTATTAACTCCTCAGCTGTTCGAAACCCAAATCTGATCAACGATCTTGTGCGAAACTTTGGAAGCCAGTTTGTGGTGGTCGCTATAGATGCTCGTGAGGCCAATAACCATTGGACTGTTACCGTCAATGGTGGGAGAATTCCAACAGATAAAGAATTATACAGTTGGGCTAAAGAGGCTGAAGATCGAGGCGCAGGAGAGATACTTTTCACCTCTATGAACCACGATGGGACTAAAAACGGTTTTGCAAATAAGGAGCTGGCTAAGCTTTCTGAAATCTTGACTATTCCACTAATCGCTTCTGGAGGGGCTGGTAGCATGGAACATTTTGCGGATGTGTTTACACTTGGGAAAGCCGATGCTGGACTTGCAGCGAGTATATTTCATTTTCGCGAAATTGCCATTCCTGATCTAAAGCATTACCTTCGCACAAAAGATATCGTAATTAGATAGTAGAATTGCGATTAATATCTTGGATATTAAGTTTTTATAGGGTTCATTTATATTATTAAAAGCTGAACAATACAACATGGAATTAAATTTTAAAAAATTAACGGGAGATCTTCTTCCTGCAATTATTCAGGATAACACCACAGGCAAAGTTTTAATGCTTGGCTTTATGAATGAAGAAGCCTACGAAAAGACAGTTTCCTCAAAACTTGTTACTTTCTTTAGTCGTACGAAAAATAGACTTTGGACTAAAGGGGAGGAGTCAGGCAATTTCTTTAATGTTATATCAATACAGGCTGATTGTGATCAAGATACTCTTTTGATAAAAGTTAATCCTGTTGGTCCAGCTTGTCATAATGGCACCGGCACCTGCTGGGGCGAAGATAATGTAGGAGAAGATATTTTATTTTTAAAACACCTACAAGATTTTATCGATAAGCGTAAAGTCGATATGCCGAAAGGGTCTTATACAACTTCTTTGTTTGAAGATGGTATTTCCCGTATGGCTCAGAAAGTTGGTGAAGAAGCTGTTGAGACCGTTATTGAGGCGATGGCAAATAACGATGAGCGTTTGCTTTATGAAGCTTCAGACCTGGTCTATCATTTAATTGTATTGCTTTCTCATAAGGGTTATCGTATTGAAGATTTAGCTCGAGAACTGAAGAAAAGACATAAGTAATTTTCGAATTTATGAAGTTTCGTTTTTTTACGGTTTTTCTGTGCCTTCTTTTTCTTATTTCTTTTACCACAGAACTTCTGGCTGGGCCAAAAGTTGTTGTTTCTGAAAAGGACCAAGCTATTTTTCTTGAAAAACTGAATAGATTCGCAACTCATCGAAACCTTCCAACTGGGGCATTACTTTTAGAGATTGGACTTGATTTTAAAGGAACTCCTTATGTCGATAAAACATTAGATCATAATAGCTCGGAGCAATTAGTCGTTAACCTTCGCGAATTTGATTGTACCACATTTGTCGAAAGTTGCTTGGCGATTGCCCTAACCATAAAAAACGCGAATCCTAGCTTTGCAAATTATTGTGCTCAATTAGAACGTATAAGGTATCGGAATGGTATTCAAAAGGGATATGAAAGTCGTTTGCACTATTTTAGTGAGTGGATCATTGATAACCAAGTAAAAGGAATAGTTGAGGATGTAACAGCTAAGATTGGTGGTATTAGCCATCCAATGAACATTAATTTCATGAGTTTGCATCCTAATTTTTATGCGCAACTCTCATCCAATCCAGCACTTATTAACCCGATAAAGGAGGTCGAGAAGAAATTATCATCTGCAAAATTCTTTTATATCCCCAAAGAACAGTTGTCATCTCATCTATCGGAGATCTTAGATGGAGATATTATTGCCCTAACAACAAGGATTTCGGGCTTAGATGTTTCCCACTTAGGGATAGCATACAAACAAAATGGTAGTGTTTGGTTTTTAAATGCCTCTTCGCTCTTGGGATCTGTGTCTATAACCCCGAAACCACTCATTGGATATCTTAATGATTCAAAAAACTGCAACGGTGTTTTTGTAGTCCGAGCAAAATAGATTTCTTCCTCTGTTCTTGTTTGTATTATTAACCTTAAGTTAATGTACTTCGCTGAACCTATTTAGTATAGAATTGTAGTATGTATAATTATTCACTTTAAATTTAAAATTATGGATCTTATTTCACAATTAAATAGTCGTTATGCGACGAAGGCTTTCGATGCAACAAAAAAAATTGCAGCAGCAGATATGGATACGCTTTTGGAAGCTATTCGTCTATCGGCTTCATCGTATGGCCTACAGCCTTATAAAGTCTTAGTCGTGGAGAATCCAGAGGTTCGTAAAGAGCTTCGTAATTTTGCTTGGGGCCAATCACAGATCACTGACGCTTCAGCACTACTTGTCTTTGCTGCTAATACGGAGATAAGCGCTGATACAGTGGATCAGTTTATTTCGTTAATTTCTGAAACTAGAGGTATTCCTGCTGAAGCTCTTGGTGATTTCAGCGGTATGATGAAAGGATCATTGCAGAAGATGAATGCTGAACAAGTGGAGACTTGGGTTAGCAAGCAGGCTTATATCGCTCTTGGTTATGGTTTGGTTTCTGCTGCAGTCTTGGGAATTGACACCTGCCCTATGGAAGGTTTTAGTGGTCCAGATTTTGATAAAGTTTTAGGTCTAGAAAAATTGGGCTTGAAATCAAAAGTGGCCTTAGCTGTTGGGTATCGTTCTTCTGAAGATCAATATCAGCATATGAAAAAGGTTAGAACTAAGAAAGAAGATTTTTTTATTAAATTCTAAATCATAAAAAAGACCGGTTGTTTAACCGGTCTTTTTTATATTGTATAAAAGCTTTACGCTTATCCCATCACATATTTATGAATTCTTTTCGCGGCATCGCGGCCTGAACGGATTGCCCAAACCACAAGACTAGCTCCACGAGTAGCATCGCCTCCAACAAATACCTTGTCTAGATTAGTGGCATGGTCGTATGATTTAACATTTCCTCTCTCATCATACTCTACCCCTAAGCTGTCAAGTAAACCTTGGTGTATTGGTGCCAAAAATCCCATAGATAATAGAACTAGATCGGCTTCGATAAGTTCAAGTGTTCCAGGGACCTCTTTCATGACCATACGGCCATTTTCTTTGATCCATTCAACGGTTATCACTTCCACCCCTGTTAGGACACCATTTTTACCTACGAACCGTTTTGTGGCTAAATTCCATCTTCTTTCGCACCCTTCAAGATGAGAGCTTGAAGTTCTTAGAGTCGTAGGCCAATATGGCCAAGGGTTGTCATCATTCCGCTTTGTTGGTGGCTTGGATAATATCTCAATCTGTGTCACCGAAGTTGCTTTTTGACGAATCGAAGTTCCAACGCAATCTGAACCGGTGTCACCACCACCAATAACTAGTATTTTTTTGTCTTTAGCTGATAATCTTTCTTTCTCAGGAATCTCTTCTCCACTTACCACCTTATTCTGTTGACGAAGGAACTCCATGGCAAAATGAATCCCATTTATTTCACGCCCCTCAGCAGGTAAATCACGTGGTTCCATCGCCCCACAGGCTAGACAAACTGCATCAAAGTCTTTTAGTATTGATTCAGCTGAAATATCTACACCAACTTTGGTATTAACCTTAAAGGTGATCCCCTCTTTCTCGAAAAGATTGATTCTTCGATCAATGACCGTTTTGCTTAGCTTGAAATCCGGTATACCATAACGTAGTAGTCCACCTACTTTATCATCTTGTTCAAAGACAGTCACTGAATGACCCTCTTTATTCAGTAAATCTGCGGTGGAGAGACCAGCAGGTCCAGAACCAATAATGGCGATTTTCTTGCCTGTTCGATGTGTTGGAATCTCCTCTACAACATGACCTAGATCAAAGGCTTTCTCAACGATAGAACATTCGTTCTCCCGAATCGTAACCGCTTCATCGTGAATAGCCAAGACACATGATTTCTCACATGGCGCTGGACAAACTCGACCGGTGAATTCAGGAAAACTATTGGTGGCATGAAGTAAATCATATGCCTCATCCCATTTCCCACGATAAACAGCATCTTGCCACTCTGGAATATTACTTTCTACTGGACATGAGCTATGGCAAAAAGGGATGCCACAGTCCATACAACGTGATGCTTGATCTTTACGATCGTTCTCGTTGAGTGTTTGTTCTACTTCACCATAGTCAAAAATGCGCTCATTGATTGGCCGATATCCGCCTTCTTTGCGCTCTATTTCGATAAAACCTTTAGGATTTCCCATTTTCTTTTCTTTAATCGTTGAATGTGTTAAACGTTTGTTGAAAGATTGATCTACTCTCTTCTGTCAGGAGCATCTTCTGCGAGCTCTAACTTACGCTTTACCTCTTTTAACTTCATTTCGTTTAACACTTTTTTGTATTCCAATGGAATCACCTTCACAAACTTAGGTAAAAACTCTTCCCAGTTCGTTAATATCTTTCCAGCAAGTGGACTTTGAGTATATAAAAGATGCTTTCCAATTAATTCTTGCAGTTCTGAGATATCTGCTTTGTCTTCAACAGGACCAAGTTCAACTAGTCCAGTATTGCAATAGTATTCAAAATCACCTACCTCATCAAGGACATAAGCAATACCTCCGCTCATCCCAGCAGCAAAGTTGCGACCTGTTGTTCCCAGTACTACCGTACGTCCACCTGTCATATATTCACAACAGTGATCGCCCGATCCTTCCACAACCGCTCTGGCACCTGAA
>CAIVGL010000089.1 GCA_903905505.1 uncultured Bacteroidia bacterium
TCACAACTTCCAATTGGTGTCCTTCGGACAGATGGGAAGGAAAATATTATTACCGCGATACAAATAGCAGCAGCTCAACGAAAAGGGAAAGCTATTGTACCTGAAGTTTGTATCTATTTTAGCTCGTTTCTATTTCGCGGCAATCGAACGACAAAAGAAGATTCCCAACAATTTAGTGCCTTTGCCTCACATCACTATCCAAAGCTAGCCATAGCAGGTATTGACATTGAATATGACTATGGCATAATTAATTATCCTAGTAGCAAAGGGAATTTAAAGATCAACACGGCGATCAACGATAACGTGATTGTTTTGAAAATTTTCCCTGGGCTTAATCGCAAATATTTTGAATCTATTCTTGCCTTGCCAAATTTAAAAGGTGTTATATTAGAATCATTTGGATCTGGTAATATGCCAACCTATCCTTGGATTTTTGAAGCTATTAAATCGGCTACTCTTCGTGGGGTTATATTTTTAAATGTTAGTCAGTGCCCTGGAGGCCGCGTTAAAATGGGGTATTATGAGACAAGCCGTGAACTGCTGGAGGCAGGGGTTGTGAGTGGGAAAGATATTACCATAGAAGCAGCCGTTACTAAATTAATGTTCTTACTAGGCCAGAAGTTAAGTTCCAATGAAGTTATTGAATACCTAAACCAAAATCTCAGTGGAGAGATCGAGAATTAAGTCCTACTTTATCGTCTGGTAAGCATTGGGTAAGCTGTATTATAACCTCTCATAGCATGCCAGATGATTCGATTAAAGATGTCTTCATCAATACGATCATAATCATCAAGATCTTGCTCCATCGACTTTTTTGCCCACGACAATTGTTTCCCCTTTAAAGATTTAAGTGGTGGATTAATCTGATCTAATGGGATAGCACTTGGTTCGGCTTTAAATGGGGTGAAATCTGGCGTCTCGGTAAAACAGGCAGTCATTGATTCTGCCGCCTCATCTAATTGATTCATGGGGGGCAAACCTAAGATATCCTCCATGGTCCGAACCATATTTATTTGCGAATAATAGGTCGAAATAACCTGTTTATGTTTGGTGTACGGACTTATAACCAAGCCCACTGTGCGGTGACCGTCCACATGGTCAAGCCCATCTTGTGGATCATCTTCTGTCACAAATATGCAGGTCTCTTTCCAAAATTTACTCTTTGAGATAGCCTCCACAATCTGACCTAAAGCCAGATCATTATCCGCTACAGCCGCCGCTGGTGTTGGTAATCCGGGACGAGTTCCAGAGGTATGATCAGCAGGCAACAATAGCACACTGAAATTTGGAAACTCCCCCTTCTGTTCAAACTCATGCAACTCCTTAATAAACACAGAAGCCCGATAGGCATCGGGGACCACTATTGGAAAGCCGATAAAGGAAGGACAAGTATAGGGCGCTATCTGCTCAATACTTGCGGTACCCTTTATGGAGATATTTTTCGTCCCATTCTGAAAATCATTCAGAATTTCTAAATAGGTTGCCGTTTTCGGACTGATTTCGGCATTGACAAATTCTCCATAGTTGCGAAACGTTAACCCATGTCGCAGCACATTGTCCCATAGAAAACCAGAACTTGCATAAGCCAACGCATCGTCTCCATCGTAAGGATAACTGCGCACAAAATCACCAAACGACTTCTCGATATAATCTGTCACATAGGCTTCGTTGGCCCATTGATGTCCATCGGCACTTAACACGCCACTACAATAGAAGTTATCCATTAACACAAACGACTCCGCTAACTTATGCTGGTTGGGAGTTATCTTGCGCCCAAATAAGAGGAGCGTACTATCGCCATTACCCTGCTTTAAATCCCCAAAAACCTGATCATAGGTTCTGTTCTCCTTGATAATATAAACCACATGTTTAATGGGTGATTGCTGACCAGCAAAACGAGGAATTACGACATTTTTCAAACTCTTTTCTTGGGAATTAGTCGGTGCACCCTCTCTACTCCATGAATTATTTCTAAGCACCACTTCAGTTTGCTTAGCCAGCTCTTGAGGATCAGGCACAGCCACAAGCGAAATGCTGCCCAAATGGTCCCTAGAATTATAACCCCCTTTACCTATTTTTTTATCTCTTGACCCAGTTCCTTTGACATTGGAGACATAAAGTTCCTTTCCAGATTTATCAAGAACTATGGACCCAGGGTACCAGCCAGTAGGTATTAATCCCACAATACGATTAGTAATACCCAACTCAATAACGCAAATCGCATTCTCAGTTCCATTTGCAACATAGAGGTACTTGCTATCGGGAGAAATAGCGATGGCATTTGGGCTACTTCCGAATAATGCCTCCTTATTTAAGTGCACGGAGATAACACTTTTTACTGCATCCGATTTAGTATCAATCACAAATACCTGATCGCTATTTGCACAAGCCACAACCAAAAAACTGCCATCTGGACTTAAGGCCATTCCAGTAGGGTGCAAGCCAACAGGGATGTCTTTCGTTTGCGTACCTTGGTCTAAATCGACGACTGACACAGAACCATTGTTCGCAATTCCCGTTTTGGGATCTACTAAAATTAAGCTTCCCGAAGTGTTGTAGGTTGACTCACCTGCCAAAGGCTTGCGACCACCCCAATTGGTGACATAGGCCTTATGATCAGTCGCGAGAACAACTTCATACGGGGCTACTCCAACAGGAATCTCTTGAATCGATTTATCTCCAAGATTAATTTTTGCCAATGAATTATTGCGACTTAAGGTTACAAATAATTGATCCTCTTGTTTGTTTAATGCTAGACCACCAGGACCTGGGTCATCGCCAATTTTTGGATTAGGCATGACAATTGCAGAATCCCATCTTAGCTTTTTATCCTGGTCCATGCGAGCTACCAGAATTTGAGACGAACCTTCCGATAAATAAATTTTTTGATCATCCTTGGTCATGCAAATACCCGTAAAAGAGGCTCCGCCTTTCTCATAAGAGAGCGTTTGGAGGTTTTTCTGATCCTTTAAGCGAATTAAATTTAATGACTTAATATTTTTAACCACCAAGTACTCTTCTGAAGAGTTTAAAACGATATCCACAGGTCGACCTGGAATATAGATCTGCGAACCTGCTGGTCGCAATAACTGGTTTGACGGGACCAAAATACTCCCATCCGGCTGAGGACCCACAAGGAGTTTATTCAACGACTTCTGTCCATAAACTACAGAAATACCTAGAATAAAAATAAGTGCGAGGATGAAAGACACCGAACTACTGTTAGGCTTCATGGTTGTTTAGTTTTAGTTTATTTATGCACGATATTCCCATATCAAACCATTAAGGCACCGGCCTAACTGTTTGTTTTGGCTAATATTTTCATATCCTTAACTTCTAAAATAGGCTTAGAATAGCCGATCAGAGAAGCATTTATTAAAGCCGCAGCCAAATCTTTAAGTGTAATAATTAGATTCGGGGTAAGTACCGCCATGATTGGGAATAACCACCCAATGTATTTTAAGCTTTTATAAAATGTCATCGAAGGACTTAAAGGCAAAAATGGGATGATCCCAGCTGGTCTAAAGTTGTAGGCATTTTTAAATGGGAGTTTCATCAAATCGTTCTCCGTCTTCCCTTTTACACGAGCCCACATGACTCGGCCTTTTTCCGAACTATCGGTACCTGCGCCTGAAATATAACAAAATGTCATGTCAGGATTTTGAGTTGCAAGTATTGTAGCAAAATCTATGGTTAAGGTATAAGTTAATCGGGCATATTCGGCTTCCTTTTTCCCAATTGAAGTAACCCCTAAACAGAAATAGCAAGCATTATATCCTACCACATCTTGGCGTAGAGCCGAAAAATGAGAAAAGTCAGGATGGATAATCTCTTGAAGTTTAGGATGAATATATCCAGTAGGTTTTCGAGTAATCACCAAGACCTTTTCAACGTCGGCATGGTTCAAACACTCATAAAGAACCCCTTCTCCCACCATTCCAGTGGCACCAGTGAGGATGACTTTTAATTTATTCATTGAGGACAATACTAATTTTGGTATCAATATAGACTAGATCTTCTTGAATCAAAGATACTCATTTTTTAATTCAAGAGCATCTAATTAGTTTAGTCCAAAAAAATTACAACCAACTAAAATCATGATAGTTACACAACAAAGAGCCCACCAAGTAAATTACTCAATGGGCTCTTTGTAAAATTGAGCGTGCGGTTATAAAAAGTGCTATAATCCTTTAAATGATTAGTTTTTCTGTTTAGGAGTAATCAATGAAAGACACAATTCATCGAGTTGTGCTTGTGCAATTTCGGCTGGGGAATCGTTCATCACATCGCGTCCTGAGTTATTTTTCGGGAAAGCAATCACATCACGAATCGAGTCAAGACCTGCAAACATCGAAGCTAATCGATCGAAGCCAAATGCGATACCGGCATGAGGCGGGGCACCATATTTAAAGGCTTCCATCAAGAAACCAAACTGATTTTCAGCATCTTGCTTAGAAAACCCTAGTGTCTTAAACATTTTTGCTTGAAGCTCGCTGTCGAAGATTCGTACCGATCCTCCACCAATCTCCACCCCATTGATGACGAGGTCGTAAGCATTAGCCCTAACGGTTCCAGGGGCAGTATCCAGCAAGGCAATATCTTCAGGTTTTGGAGCTGTGAATGGGTGGTGCATCGCATGAAAGCGACTTGCCTCCTCGTTCCACTCCAACAAGGGGAAGTCGATAACCCAAAGCGGCCTGAAAATTTCTTTATCCATTAATCCGGCCAATCGTCCCATCTCTAAACGAAGAATTGAGAGAGCTGGTAAGGTCCGCTCTTTCTCCCCAGAGAGCATCAAGATTAAATCCCCTGGCTTAGCCTCAAAAAGCTGAGTCCATTTCGCTAAATCCTCTGGACCATAGAACTTATCGACAGACGATTTCACCGATCCATCTTCATTAACCTTCGCATAAACAAGTCCCTTAGCACCCACCTGTGGTCGTTTAACAAATTCAGTAAGTTCGTCGAGTTGCTTGCGTGAATATTCGCCACAACCTGGGACACAAATTCCTCCAATATATTCAGCATCGTCAAAGACTTTAAAATCTTTCCCTTTGACGACAGTTGTTAAATCTTTAAATTTCAGATCAAAGCGGATATCTGGTTTGTCGTTGCCATAATTTTCCATGGCATCGGCATAGGTCATCCTTGGGAATTCACCAGGATCGATCCCTTTAATCTCTTTAAACATGTGTCTAGTGAGACCTTCGAACATATTAAGCACATCTTCCTGCTGCACAAACGACATCTCACAATCGATCTGCGTAAACTCAGGCTGACGGTCTGCACGAAGATCCTCGTCGCGGAAGCATTTCACGATTTGATAATATCGGTCAAAACCAGCGACCATAAGAAGCTGCTTGAAGATCTGAGGCGACTGAGGCAGGGCATAAAACTGATTTGGATTCATCCGAGAAGGGACCACAAAATCACGCGCACCTTCAGGTGTTGATTTTATCAATACGGGCGTTTCGGTCTCAATAAACTGAAGGTCATCGAGGTAATTACGAACCACATGAGCCATCTTAGCTCTTAACTCTAAGTTCTTGCGAACTGTTTCGCGTCTTAAATCGAGGTAGCGAAATTTCATGCGCAATTCATCTCCGCCATCGGTATCATCCTGAATTGTAAATGGGGGAATTGCGGACTTATTTAAAATCGTAAGTTCTTTAATATCAATCTCAATATCGCCGGTAGGAATCTTGCTATTTTTGCTTGAGCGTTCACGGACTTTCCCTTTGACCTGAATAACAAATTCACGCCCAAGTTTCTCAAATTGATCTTTTAATTCAATCGTGGTATTTTCATCTGCAACAAGCTGAGTGATACCATAACGATCACGTATATCAATAAAAGTCATGGCTCCAAGATTTCTTATCGTTTGGACCCATCCAGCCAAAACAGGCTCCTGACCAACATGTGTGATCCGAAGCTCACCGCAAGTAAAAGTTCTATACATTGAATTATTGAGTATGATTGAAGTGGTAAAATTACAAAACTACCACGAGATACGGAAAATTAATATCCATACAGATGGTCCTAAGGTAAATTAGGGAATAGTTTCTACTTTTGACACTGAAAAACTGCTGATATGATAGATCCATTTGACGACGAATATTTCATGAAAAGAGCTTTAGTGGAGGCGGAACAGGCCTATGCCGAAGGAGAAGTTCCCGTTGGAGCACTCGTAGTTTGTCGGAATCAAATTATCTCAAGAGCGCATAATCTCACCGAACTTTTAAACGATGTAACCGCTCATGCGGAGATGCAAGCGATCACGGCAGCAACGAATCTTCTCGGAGGGAAATACCTTGTTGACTGCACCTTGTATGTCACTCTTGAACCATGCACCATGTGTGCGGGAGCACTGGGGTGGTCGCAGATTGGACGAATAGTGTATGGTGCAAGTGATGAAAAAAGAGGTTTTTTAAAGTTCGCACCTCAGGCTCTGCACCCCAAGACAGAACTTCTTGGCGGGATACTTCAACATGAATGTACGCAGCTTCTGAAACAATTCTTCGAACAGCGGCGTTAAAGAGTCAGTTGAAGTGAGAACAGCAACCCAAGTTGGATCTTACGATCTTGGTTGTAGTTATAGCGCCAAACCGCATCGACACGGATAATCTTTAAGATATTTTCAATACCCGCTGAAAATTCGGTGTATGGGGTGCTTTTCATCCCTTTCATCCCTGCTGGAAAGACAAGACTTGTGTGTTGTGCTTCATCATAATTCCCCATTAATGAACGAACGCCCACGACCTCACGCCATTTAAGTCGCTGAAAAAGTGGCATCTTATTCAAGAAAAACCCTTGAAGATGATGCTCAAGGAACAAACTTACATAAGCGTCACTCACAAATTCCTGATTGTTCATCAGATTAAAGGCATAGGCATCAAAGGCGTACGACTCATTCCCTTCATGAATCTTCATCAAAGGCCATGGCACCTTGCCATATATCTTACCCGCCTGCACATAATAGGTAATATAGCCAAAGGGGTTAACCGCAATCTTATCGGCAAAGTTGGCATTCAATTTAAGATAAGGGTAGTCTCCGCCAAGAAAGCCTTTTAGACCTCCCGTGACAGACACGTTGAGAACGGGATTGAAAATTCCAAATGTTGACCGTTCAAAACCCTTGATCACAATGGTCTCTTTCGGCGCAAATCGAGTATTAAAAGTAATCTCACCTGTTCGTATGGTTGACACTAAATTACCTTGTGGATCAATAAAAGGGACGAATGGGCCCGATTTAATAGCCGAGGAGGTAAACGTTAGCTGATTTGACCAGCCACGCACCCAATCTTTATCGAAAGTCACATCAACGCGATCGATCATATTGAGCTTGCTATATGGAGTCTTACTTAATACGGAGGTTAGAAAGTTATCGCGTGTCAAAGCATTTGAGCTAAGTCCCATAAGTTGATAATCATGCGATCCACTTACAGCAATCATTAGTCTTGGTTTTTTTGAAAAGAAATATTCAACGCCTCCACCATATTTAAAGTTGTCATCACCGGAACCATACGCGCCATACCCTTTTAATCTCCATTTCTGATCAAATTTCATGGTTGTTCGACCACCAATTCGGAATCTGGTCCCCTCCACTTTATTGGTGCTATAGGCTGAATAATAGGGTCCTAGCTCAATTTTCCCAAGGTCACGATAGCCATAATAAAACATATAAAGGTATTCCGCGATGGTTTTATAAAGTGGCACATGCTGAATGGAATCAACCATGGCATATATCCCGGCTTCTCTTTTCTGCAACTCAATCGGCCGCGTCTTTATCCAAAAATTCTCATCTTTCAACATCGCATTTTTGTCTACGACAATCAAGTTTTTTGGCGCATTTACAGGAGCAGCTAACTCTGTAAATTTAAAGTCCTGGTAAATATTAGTCTTTCGGCCCATAAAGCCTATCATCTCCGAATCTTTATCCTTCTTAATGTCTAGGTCAGCAATCAAGGCCTCCTTTAAGGGCACCCAGCGATTTTCGGCCCGTTGAAATTCTATGGAATATTGAAAATTATTTAGGAAGTTAACATTGGCCTTTGTCGAAAGCACCATATCTACTTTGGTCAAAGCAAAGCTCTCATCTTCAACCCAAAACTTACCTTTGAAAGTTGGATCCAGCGCTTGTTTTGGTTTGAAGGAGATTTCGTAGATCTTTCTACCCTTCACCATTGCGCTATCCCTCAGATAATAGTGATAAAACTGCAAACCCAATGAATTTAATGGCGAGATTAAACCCACATCGGAGATCATAATGTAATTATCATACACGTTTATCCCTTCATACATCTTACCCGTAAACTGAGAAATCATGTCGGTCGTTATACCAGAAACTTTGCTGGCAATAATCTCCTCTTTATTGGTATTGGAAACACTGTTATGGGAGTAATTCGAAACGGTTTCAGTAAAGAATACCGGGAGAAAGGTTTTTCCTTGAATCTCCAACGAGTCGATATATTTAAAGACGAAATTAAATTGCTTAAGTAGCTTTTTCTTGCTCAGCGAACGGTTCACATTTTTAATGTCAATCTCAGTTTTGGCATACAGTTTCGATTGCCAGGAAGGGAAGTTAGCCGTATTATTCTCCTTCTTTCGGTTAATAATCTTTCGAAAGAGGGGAATAGCAGGGTTCTCACCTGGCTTCACCGAGATCATTCCCAGCGAAATAATATCCTCGGCCAACGCAATGTCAATCTTATTCGACTGTTTTAACTTAATTGGAATAGTCTGAGATCTGTAGCCAATGGCTGTAATCTCTATCGTGGCAGTAGGGGTAGTTGAACTAAGGTTGAAATTCCCGTTGAGATCGGAGCTCGTGCCAATGTAAGTCCCTTTAAAAACAATGTTAACATATGGTATTGGAGCCTTAGTGCCAGCGTCTGTTATTTTTCCATAAACAACAGTTTTCTGCCCATTAACATTCACAATAAAGGCAAATGACAAAACAAGGAAGCTCAAAAATATTCTCATCAAAAAATTTTAATACAAAAAATAGGCCAAACCCTTCTATAAATGAACAGATTAAGCTTCAATACGAATCTCTTTGCCAGATGTTTCAACTAAATCCCCTGGTCTTAACTTGGCCCGTTTACGGAATTCGACCTCTCCATTGAGTTTAACCTCTCCATCTTCGACCATTATCTTCGCATGACCGCCAGATTGAGCAATATGTAGATGCTTTAATAATTTAATCAACTCAATATATTCTGCCCCTTTTAAATTAAAGACCATCACAACTATTTTAATGATTTAAGTGGCACCGTCAACTTTAACTGTGCCGATAACGATTGATAAACCAAGGCATATGAATGATCAATCAGTTCCCGAAGCAGCTTATCTGACAGCGATCCGTCAAGCTGAATGGTATTCCAATGCTTTTTATTCATATGATAACCTGGAGTTATAACACTATTTGACTCTCTAAGTTCAATAGCTCGCTCTGGATCACATTTTAGATTAATCCAAAAATTTGAATTCAGATTTATGAGCGCAAAAATTTTACCGCCAACTTTGACCACCAAGGTGGAATCACCAAAAGGGAAACTCTCTGCTGCACCATCTTTTGAAAGACAGAACTCAGCTATCTCTTCGATATTCAAAATCTTAAGCGTAAAATTCGAATCAAAGATAGTTAAAACAAAGGAAACAGCTCTTAAGGCGATTTTGAATAACGGGAATTAGTCTAAAATAGAGAGCCGAAGGGAGTAGCCGAAGGGGTGAAAACGACTAATTAACCGGAGGGATAAAGGCCCCTTCAAAATGTTTTAATTCATAGGTTACAGCATTTGAGAAGACGATTGAAACCACATCAAAACGAGTTGTGGCATCACTATTGTGCTCCAGAATCCAGGCATCAGCTGCTTCAACCAAATTTCGGATTTTTCGCATAGAAATAGCTTCCCATGGTTCTTCAAAATAATCACCCTCTCTAGTCTTTACCTCGAGGATAACCAACTCCTCCTGCTGCTTAGCGATGATGTCGATCTCTTTATGATCGCAATACCAATTACGCGCAAGAATCTGATATCCATTCTTCTTAAGATAGCCAACCGCCAAATCTTCCCCTTTTTTACCAAGTTCTTTGGGCGTTAACATTTCGCAATGACGTTATAACGTTTTAATGATCACCTGATCGGAAGCTACTTTTAAGGAGACATTACCCCCTAGAAGCAATGGTTTATTTGGCAATTCATGACCAGCTGGAAAGCCAAATACCACGGGATAACCATACTCTGCGACAGCTTCTCTGATTATTTCCTCACTCGATTTTCCAAAAGGTGCTTCCCCATCGGTAATTGCAGTAAAATAGCCCACAATTAATCCGGATAGTTTCTTTAATACTCCACCCGTCTTTAAATTTAACATCATTCTATCGATATGATAATGATGTTCGTCAATATCTTCAATAAAAAGAATTTTTCCTTTGGGTGAAAGATCAAGTGTTGTTCCCCGCAAGCTTTGAATAATAGATAAGTTACCTCCAATTAGAGTTCCAGAGACCTCTCCAAATCTGTTTAAGGGGTGAGGAGCAAGATTATATTCAAGCTTAGCTCCCCGAAGCAGCGCAAGCAGTTCAATAAAACTATCTGTCAACTCATTATTTTGCTCGAACCAAGCGGTCATAACTCCATGAACGGACGCAATATGGTGATTGGATAAAAAAGCATGAAAAACCGTAATATCACTAAATCCAATAAGCCATTTTGGCTTTTTAAAAAATGAAGACCAATTAAGATTCGCGTGAGTTCGAATGGAGCCATAACCTCCGCGCGAGAAAAATATCGCTTTAATAGATTTATTATCAAGGGCTTTTTGCATATCGGTGCTTCGGTCATGGTCGGAACCGGAAAATACGCCCTCCTTACCAAAGGCATGCTGACCGATCTCCACAATAAACCCTTGTTCCCGCAAGATTTCGGCACCTCGCTCAACGATCTTCTGATTTATGAATCCTGCAGGTGAGACAATGGCTACCTTATCTCCAGGAACTAGGTACGATGGGAATTTCATATTCGTGGTTGATTTAGCTCTACTTAAATAAATAAGATTCAATTGCAGATGGGAAATAGGCATGCTCCAATTCGTGAATACGTTGGGCCAATGTCTCAGGTGAGTCATCTGGGAATACCGGACAAGTTTTTTGCAATAGATGTTCCCCTTTATCGTATTCTTTATTTACCAAATGCACAGTAATCCCAGACTCCTTTTCATGGTTCTGAATCACCGCCTCATGGACAAATGAACCATACATCCCTTTTCCTCCATACTTGGGCAATAGGGCGGGATGAATATTTATTAGTGTAAATGAGTCAATGAAAGCGGGGGGTATCAGCCAGAGAAATCCAGCTAAAACGATCACCTCCACACCTCGTTTTAGCAATTCATCATGCAGCTTATCGGATTCAGAAAATGCTTCCCGAGTAAAAAAGTTTGCCTCAACGCCCAAATTTTTAGCCCGTTCAAGGACAAATGCATCTTTCTTATTCGACCAAACGGAGTCAATTCGAACAGAAGGGTTTGATTGGAAGTATCGAATAATATTCTCGGCGTTACTACCCGATCCCGACGCAAATATAGCTATAGTCCTCATTTGTAATGTCTTATAAATTTATATTTTTAGAATATTCGACTCAAATGTTTTAATTAATACGCGACACCCTTATTTTCATGCCCAATAGAATAGATTCTTGTCGAAATATTTGGAAGATAAATTCCTTTCTTTGTTTCTTTGCACTCGCTGAGTCGAAATAAATTCAGCGAGTAAATTTAGCAATAAGTATTAACGTAAAAATTAAAAATTATGTCTGACATTTCAGGTAAAGTAAAAGCGATCATTGTTGATAAATTAGGTGTTGACGAAAGTGAAGTTACCCCACAAGCATCATTCACAAACGATTTAGGTGCTGATTCACTTGATACTGTTGAGTTGATTATGGAATTTGAAAAAGAGTTCAACATTGCAATCCCTGATGATCAGGCTGAAAAAATTGGAACTGTTGGCGATGCTATTAATTACATCACTGAAAACGCAAAGTAATAAAGTTTTTCACTAATAATATAGGGCTCAAAAGCTTACTATGGAATTAAAACGAGTTGTTGTTACCGGTTTTGGCACGATTAACCCGTTAGGTAAGAATGTTGAGGAATTTTGGAAGAACTTGTGCAATGGGGTTAGCGGTGCCGGCCCCATTACTCGTTTTGATTCAACCAATTTCAAAACACATTTTGCCTGCGAAGTTAAAGATTTCGAACCGACTGATTACCTTGACAAAAAAGAGGTTCATAAGCACGATATGTATGCACAATTTGCATACATTGCTGCAGCTCAAGCTATAGAACACTCTGGCATTAATCTGGAAACAATTGACAAGGATGAATGCGGCGTAATTTGGGGAGCTGGAATTGGAGGGTTAAATACTTTTTTACATTCTGTAACCGAGTATAACCAGAATCCTGAAATTCCAAGATTTTCTCCATTTTTTATTCCCAAAATGATTGCCAATATGGCCAGCGGGAATATTGCGCTTAAGTATGGCTTCCGTGGCCCAACAATTACTACTGTAACCGCTTGTGCTTCTGCAACGCATGCCATGATTGATGCAGCGACCTATATCCGCCTAGGGAAAGCAAATTTATTTGTCGCAGGAGGATCTGAGTCCGCTATCAATGATGCCGGAGTTGGAGGATTTAACGCTATGCGTGCACTCTCTACTCGAAACGACGATCCCAAAACTGCCTCCAGACCTTTTGATGTTGGCCGTGATGGTTTTGTAATGGCCGAAGGGGGTGGTGCTTTAATTCTTGAAGAGTATGAGCACGCTAAAAAACGAGGAGCGACAATCTATGCTGAACTTGTCGGCATAGGAATGTCAACCGATGCATACCATATGACAGCGCCAGATCCTGAAGGTGGAGGTGCTGCCTTAGTGATGCAAAGGGCCTTGAACGATGCAGGTCTTCAGCCAACAGACATTGATTACATCAATGTTCATGGAACCTCCACTGGACTAGGTGATATTGCAGAACCTAAAGCAATCAGACGAGTCTTTGGAGACCACATTTACAATCTAAGCATCAGTGCAACCAAATCGATGACGGGTCATCTACTCGGTGCGGCTGGAGCTGTTGAAGGTATTGCCTCAATTTTGGCCATGAGAGATAGTATTGTCCCTCCAACCATCAATCAATTTGAGCTAGATCCAGCAATCGATCCAAAAATCGATTTCACCTTTAACAAAGCAAAAAAACGGGAACTTAATTATGTCTTAAGTAACACGTTTGGGTTTGGTGGTCATAATGGAAGTGTCATATTTAAAAAACTTTCGGAGTAAAGTGCTACGAGATTTAAGGTATAAAATAAAACTCTTTTCTTCTTCAAGAAAAGAGTTTTATCGTTTCATTAAAGCCACCACGGGATTTAGTCCACTAAAATTCCGACTTTATGATTTGGCTTTTGTCCATAGATCAGTATCCTCTGCTGACCTTATGGGACAACCCATCAATAATGAGCGGTTAGAATATCTTGGGGACGCCGTTCTAGGTGCTATAATTGCCGAATATCTCTACAATAGATTTCCCCGTAAAGATGAAGGGTTCTTGACTCAAATGCGCTCAAGAATGGTCAACCGTAGCTTTTTAACCAAGTTAACCTTTAAGTTAGGCCTTAACCGTTTTATCAATGCAAATACAAACACCGTAAACGATTCAAGTCATATCTACGGTGACGTTTTCGAAGCTTTTATTGGTGCAATATACCTTGACATGGGGTATGAAGGAGCCCGTGAATTTGTTCTTAAAAAAGTGCTCTCCATTCATGTCGATATTGAGCAGCTAGAACAAAGCGATACGAATTACAAATCTCAGCTCATCGAGTGGGGACAGAAACACAAACGAGAAGTAACCTTCGACACACAAGAAAACAGAGAAGGAAAACCAAATAGCATGCCTTTTACTTCCAAGATTTACATCGACAAAGAACTTATCGGACAAGGTGACGGATACTCAAAAAAAGAGGCACAACAGAACTCTGCAGGAAAGGCTCTCGCCACTCTTGTCATTAAAACACCCCAATAATTTCAATGATTTAAGTTCCTAAGTTAAATAATGTTAAGTAGAACTTTTTACATTCATTAATAGCTTTATCTTTGCTTCGATGAGTAAAAGATTGATCTATATTTTAAGTTTTGCTATGGCTATTGCTGCAGCCTTTCTCATTGTTGTGCAAATGATGACCATCAAGCACACAGCAGAGCTGCAAGAGAAGAATTTCAGCACTCAAGCCTATAAAGCCTTGCAGGATGTCGCCGAATACATTGATATTCTTGAGATAAATCAGTTTTATGCGATAGATGCTGATCGGACAGACTACCCTCCTAACTCAATTGGCCAATTCCCCGACTCAGATCCAAGTTTAAGTTTAGGGGCTTTAGAAAAAAATAGTGAAAGATCGATCTATCAAAAGTTCTCCCAGTCAGGCAGTAATGGTCAGCCAAATTCCCAATCAAAATATTTCTCCCAAGCTGAGATTCAAAGCTTTCAACACGGCTACAATCGCAAAAGTGCACAAGATGCCCAAAAATTAAGGTATCAAATTTTCATGAAAGAGCGGTCTGAACTTCCGCTTTCACTCCGTTTGCCTCCAGAGATTTTAGCGCAAGCAATTGATACTGCGCTCAAGCGTAACGACATCCTTATTGATTATAAATACACGATATCGACCCAGATAAATGGCAAAAATGCCTACATAATGGGGAGTAAGGATTACAAGCCAGGACCAAAAACGAAACAATACAGAAGACTTCTCTTAGCCGACGATGAGCCTATAAAGCCAGATTATCTGTGCGTTTATTTTCCGGGGCAAGACAACAATTTTTTTAAATCAACCTCCTTCTTAGTCTTCCCTTCATTGTTGCTTACCTTAATGATTATAGGGATTTTCATCGTCACCTTACAAATTATTTGGCGGCAGAAAAAAATCTCTCAGATCAAGAACGACTTCATCAATAATATGACCCATGAGCTTAAAACTCCCATTTCAACGATCTCTTTAGCCTCCCAAATGCTACGGGACTCTTCTGTCTCACTTTCTAAATCAACTGTCGATCATATTTCTGGCGTGATTTTTGAAGAGAGTAAAAGGCTGAGCAATCAGGTTGAGAAAGTTTTGCAAATGGCGGTCTTTAATGAAGGCCGTTTGAAGTTGAAATTTGCCGAGATCGATCTAAATAAATTGGCTGAGAGTGTGGCTTCTAGTTTCGACATTAGGGTGACTACTGAAAATGGAGAGTTACGAACCGAATTATTAGCTGACAACCCTTTTATTAAGGGCGATGAAGTGCATATTACGAATGTAATCTTTAACTTGCTAGATAATGCAGTTAAATACAGTAATAAGAACCCGTTAATAGAACTTTCAACAGAGAATAAAAATGGGTGGGCTATCATTCAAGTCAAAGACAATGGGATTGGCATCCCAAAGGAACATCAGGCACAAATTTTTGAACGTTTTTTTCGCGTTCCAACGGGAAATGTGCATAATGTAAAAGGATTCGGATTAGGCTTATCTTATGTGAAAAGGATTGTTGATGTTCACAGTGGTAAAATAAAAGTAGATAGTACCCTGGGGAAAGGTACTCGATTTAGATTATACTTCCCTTTAAAAAACTCAGACAATGATGGAAAAGAGACCTAGAGTAATCCTCACAGAAGACGACGAAAATCTTGGACTTCTACTTAGAGAATATCTTATCGCAAAAGGATATGACACAGACTTATATCCTGATGGGGAGATCGCTTATAAAGAATTCCAGAATAATCAATATGATATTTGCATCTTCGATGTGATGATGCCAAAGAAAGATGGGTTTACCCTGGCCAAAGAGATCCGGATGTTAAATGCCGAGATACCAATTATCTTTCTAACCGCTAAAAGTATGAAAGACGATGTTATCGAAGGGTTTAAGATTGGCGCTGATGATTATATGACGAAGCCATTTAGCATGGAAGAGTTGTTATTCCGTATCGAAGCCATTCTGCGACGGGTAAATGGCGAGAGCGAAAATTCGCAAGCTGTTTTTAAATTAGGTCGATTTATCTTTGACGCTAGAAAACAAACCTTGTCTGACGCCAACATCCATACCAAACTAACAACCAAAGAGTCAGACCTACTAAAACTTCTTTGTGTGAATGCAAATAAAATTTTAGAACGAAATTTTGCCCTAAAAACAATCTGGGTTGACGACAACTATTTCAATGCGAGAAGCATGGACGTATATATCACCAAGCTTCGGAAACATCTGAAATCGGAAGAAGGAATTGAAATTATCAACATCCACGGCAAAGGATATAAATTGATCCTCTAATTTAGAATTCATAAAAAAATCCCAACCTTGAAGGTCTGGGATTTTTTTATGCCTATTTATCACCTAGACTAATCCCTGAGCCAACATCGCATCAGCAACTTTAACAAACCCGGCAACATTTGATCCTTTTACATAATTGATGTAATCAGAGGCTCGACCATAGTGCGTGCACGTTTGATGAATATCTTGCATAATCTGATGCAGCTTTTTATCAACCTCCTCTTTGGTCCAGTTGTATCGCATGCTGTTTTGCGACATTTCCAATCCAGAGACCGCTACACCACCTGCATTTACCGCTTTACCTGGGGCGAAAGGAATCTTTTGTGACAAGAAAAAATTAATAGCATCCAGCGTACAGCCCATATTTGAAACCTCCGCGACAAGAATACACCCATTGCGCATCAAATGTGCCGCATCTAGTTCGTCTAGCTCATTTTGGGTTGCACACGGCATGGCTATATCTACTTTTATCGCCCAAGGCTTGATGTTGGGATAAAAATCGACTCCAAAGGTTTCAGCATAAGGGGCAACAACATCATTATTACTCTCCCGCAATAAAAGCAGATAATCAACTTTCTCCCCTGTAATACCGGAAGGGTCATAAACAGTCCCATCTGGGCCCGATATCGTCACCACTTTCCCTCCAAGCTCATTAATCTTGGTGATAACCCCCCAAGCCACATTTCCAAATCCAGAAACGCCAAAGGTCAGACCATTGATCTGCTTCCCCATTTCAGTTAACATATGCTGCACAAAATAGACTGCGCCAAAGCCAGTAGCCTCCGGCCGAATGAGTGAACCACCCCAACCAACTCCCTTGCCCGTGAGAACGCCTGTAAATTCATTCTTAATCCGCTTGTATTGTCCAAATAGATAGCCAATCTCCCGACCACCAACACCAATATCGCCCGCAGGAATATCTGTATTTGGACCAATATGTCGATAAAGCTCCGTCATAAAAGACTGGCAAAAACGCATAATCTCATTGTCGCTTCGCCCCTTCGCACTAAAGTCGGAACCCCCTTTCCCTCCTCCCATCGGCAAGGTGGTTAGGCTATTCTTAAATGTTTGTTCAAAACCTAAGAACTTTAAAATACTTAGTGTAACACTCTGATGGAACCGTAATCCACCTTTGTATGGCCCTAAAGCGCTATTGAATTCAACCCGATAACCTCTATTTATCTCCACCTCCCCTTTGTCGTTGGTCCATAAAACACGAAAAATTATGGTGCGCTCTGGCTCAACCATTCTTTCTAAAATACGGGCTCGCTTGTAACGCACATTCGCATCATAGACCTCCCACACAGAGGCAACAACTTCAAATACGGCTTGGTGAAACTCATCTTCTCCTGGAGTACGGGCTTTTACTCCTTGCATAAAATTGACTATATCGGCATTCATATCTGATTCTTTTAAATGATCAAACAACGAAAAACACCCCTGAGAACAACTAAATGATTACCAAATTTACAGAAATCCAATCCAATAAGGAAGCACTTTTAAGTAAATAATAAAAATATTATGTTACTGAAAAACAACTGCTTAATGGAGAAAAGGACAACCGTTCCTCTTCAATTCATAGAAACATGATAAAAGTCATGTTTCTAAACGTCCGAAACGATCGCTTACTCTAATTTTAGAAGACAATTAGTTAACTCATAAGGGATAAAAAGGGTAGAAATTCGTGCTAATCTCTATTTTTTAATAGAATTCTACCATTAGACTGATTAGGAGAGCGAATAAAGCGTTAATTTCGCCTACTTAAATGCAATTGAACGAATAAGAAAAATAGGGATGGAATACAATTTTAAAGAAATTGAGCCAAAGTGGCAGAAACACTGGGCCGACAACCATACATTTCGAACGGAAATCGATCTAACGAAGCCAAAATTCTATTGTCTCGACATGTTTCCTTACCCTTCGGGAGCGGGCTTGCATGTTGGCCATCCTGAAGGTTATACTGCAACTGATATCATTTGTCGTTATAAAAGGGCCAATGGATTTAATGTTTTGCATCCGATGGGCTGGGATGCTTTTGGGCTTCCAGCTGAACAATATGCAATACAAACTGGAACGCATCCAGCCATCACAACACAAAAAAACTGCGATACATTTCGTGGGCAGATTCAATCCTTAGGATTGAGTTACGACTGGGAGCGAGAGATCAACACAACCGATCCAAAATATTTCAAATGGACCCAGTGGATCTTTACCCGGTTATTTAATACCTGGTTCGACACAGCCCTAAATAAAGGGAGAAATATATCGGAGCTTCCAATCCCTGAAGAGATCAAACAAAATGGAGCCGAAGCCACACAAAAATACATCGGCAGCAAACGCTTAGCCTATTACGACAACGCGCAGGTATGGTACTGTCGCAATTGCAAAACAGTTTGTGCCAATGAGGAGGTCTTAAATGATGGATCGCATGAAAAATGTGGAACGAAAGAAGTGGAAAGACGCTTTCTCAAACAATGGATGTTGCGAATTCCTCATTATGCCGAACGGTTATTGGAAGGGCTTGACGAACTAGACTGGCCAGAGGGTGTTAAAGATATGCAACGTAACTGGATTGGTCGTTCTACCGGGGCAGAAGTTGATTTCAACATCGATGGCTTAGCGCAAAAATTAAGAGTTTATACCACTAGACCAGATACTTTATTCGGGGCAACCTATATGGTTATTGCACCAGAGCACGACTTAGTTCAAACGATAACTACGGATGATCAACGTCAAGCAGTAAACACCTATGTTCTCAATTCCGCCTTAAAGAGCGATCTTGATCGGACCGACCTTGCTAAAGGGAAGAGTGGAGTCTTTACAGGGCGTTATGCCATAAACCCAATCAATGGAACAAAGATTCAAATCTGGGTTGCCGACTATGTGCTGATGGGTTATGGTACAGGGGCGATCATGGCCGTTCCAGCTCACGACACCCGTGATTTTGAGTTTGCTCAAACATTCAACATTCCAATTATTTGTATTCTTGATCCTAAAAATGCAACTTCTGAACTCCGCGAAAAGGTATTAAATGGAACTGCCTGCTGGACGGAAGATGGAACTTATATCAATTCAGTGAATGCTACTATTGGTCTCGACATCAATGGGCTAAGTAAAGAAGAAGGGATAGCAAAAGTCACTGAATGGCTAGATCAAAATGGCCTTGGAAAATCAACAGTCAACTATAAACTTCGCGATTGGTTATTCAGTCGTCAGCGCTATTGGGGCGAACCGTTTCCAGTGATCCACTGGGAAGATGGAGAAGTTAGTGTTTTAGCCGATTCGGAATTGCCACTTGCCCTTCCTGATGTTGAAAAATATATTCCTGGGGATACTGGGGAATCGCCACTTTCAAATGCTGGAGATTGGCTAATCGTAACAGATAAAAATGGACGGAAAGGGCGCAGAGAAACCAATACGATGCCACAATGGGCAGGTTCATGCTGGTATTATCTACGCTTTACGGATCCACTAAATAACGATGCTCCATTCAGTGCAGTGGCTGAAAACTATTGGATGCCAGTCGATCTATATGTAGGTGGCGCCGAGCATGCGGTATTGCATCTGCTTTATAGCCGATTCTGGCACAAAGTTCTCTATGATCTAGGAATCGTTTCGACAGCTGAACCTTTTCAAAAATTATTCAATCAAGGGATGATTTTGGCTTTTGCTTACGAAACAGAATCAGGGTCTAAAGTGCCATCGGATCAAGTGGAAGAGCGAGAAGGGAAATTCTTCAGCACCGTTACAGGAGAAGAGCTTCGTCAGATCGTTGCTAAGATGTCGAAATCATTGAAAAATGTCGTTAATCCTGATGATGTGATCAATGTCTATGGAGCAGACTCCTTGCGCCTATTTGAGATGTTTATCGGACCATTGGATGCAACGAAACCTTGGACCGAAAATGGCGTCAAAGGGGTATACAACTTCTTGCGTCGAGTGGTCACCTTCTTTGGTGAACTGGACAATATTACCATCGACGACGAGAGCAAAGAGACCTTAAAAATTCTACATCAAACGATCCGCAAGGTCAGCGATGACATTACGGATATGAAATTCAATACCGCTATTTCACAGATGATGGTCTTTACCAACCATTGTTATAAGGCAGGAAAAGTTAATCGCGAAACGGCACTTACCTTCATCCAAGTGCTTGCTCCTTTTGCACCTCATGTGGCAGAAGAGCTGTGGCAACTTTATGGCAATAGAATGGTCTTGAGCTTCCATCCTTGGCCAACTTTTAAAGAGGAATATTTAACTGAAGAGACGTTTGAATATCCCGTTTCATTTAATGGAAAAGTTCGATTTAAAATTGCGGCGGCAGTGGATATACCAGCGCAAGAGCTCGAGCAGGCTGTGCTAGATCATGAGCATACCAGTAAATGGATCGAAGGGAAAACAATTGCTAAAATTATAATTGTCCCCAATAAGATTGTTAATGTCGTGCTTAAATAACCCCGTCTTATTCGAATACAAAAATTAAATGTTTTTTTTTTAGCTGAATTCAAGCTACAAATGCAACTTTTGGGTTAAACAATAATTTTTCCATTACAAATATAGGAGATTCAAATCCAAAACGTTTTCTTGGTCTGTTATTTAAGATGTTTTCAATTTCAGTAACTCTCTGATCACTAA
>CAIVGL010000090.1 GCA_903905505.1 uncultured Bacteroidia bacterium
AATAATGAAGTTGAACTACTCTATCCACAAATTTTAAAAATAGATAAATCAATAAGAGAAAATGGCAAAATTCGGTAAATGGATTGGTGGCGGTTTGGGATTTACACTTGGTGGACCAATTGGAGCATTAGCAGGCTTCTTTCTGGGTTCGTTTTTTGATGAGGCTGATTCAGCTCAAAGTACTCCGTATGGAGCAAATAGTCAAATCACACAAGGTGACTATATGTTTAGTCTACTTGTACTTGTGGCAGCTGTTTTAAAGGCAGACGGGAAAATACTACGTTCAGAACTTGATTATGTCAAAAAATTTCTAGTCCAAAGCTTTGGTAGCGAAGGTGCTAAGCAAGCCCTAATCATCCTAAAAGATTTAATGCAAAGAGAGATTCAGATCAACGAAGTCTGCCTTCAAATTCGGCAATATGTCGACTCTTCATCGCGACTTCAATTGGTTCATTTTCTTTTTGGAATTGCCAATGCAGACGGACAGCTACATCCAGATGAACTGCGATTAATACAACAAATTGCCACCACCCTGGGTCTTTCTAAAGCTGAATACAGCTCCTTAGAAGCGATGTTTGTTCCCAAGACAGATTGGGCTTATGCGATCTTAGAGATCACGAATGAGGCGACTGATGATCAAATAAAAAAGGCGTATCGCAAAATGGCTATTAAGTATCATCCTGATAAGGTTAGCTATTTAGGAGAGGATGTGCAGAATGCCGCTAAGGAGAAGTTTCAAAAGCTCAATGAAGCCTATCAATTGGTTTGCAAAGAGCGATCAATTGTCTAGAAATAGATTCAATAATCTTCAGATCATAGAAAATTAAATTTAAATCAATGATTTGAGTACCTTAGCTCAATGTATTAACGATTAAATCTTAACGAATTATAAAGTTATGAAAAAAATTGTCCTAAGTTTTGTTTTTACAGCTCTTGTTATTTCAAGCTTTGCTCAGTTTCACTTTGGTGTTAAAGCAGGCGTAAATACGAGTAATACGCTAACTCAAAATAGCCTTAATACTGTAAATTTCAACTCAATCTCAAAAACTGGCTACAGCCTTGGTACTTTTGCTCGAATAGGCATTACGAAAATATATGTACAGCCTGAAATACTGTTCTGTCACAAAATCTGCGAATCGAATGCAGGCACAGTAACCCAGAATCTAACTTTAAACACGTTTCAAGTACCTGTCTTGCTAGGTTATAAGTTAATAGACTTAAAACTAGTCTCTTTACGCCTATTTACGGGGCCTGCAATATCTTTAAAAGCCTCTGCTAGCCAGGTTTCCAATTTAAGCCCTATTAGCTTAGACAAGATAAACAATAGCACCTGGGATTGGCAACTCGGTTCGGGAATCGATATCGGACCACTGACTTTTGATATTCGCTATGAATATGGACTCTCCAAACTAAGTACACCTACGTCAACTGTATCTGGATTTGGAAACAAGGCTAATTTTGTAAGTGTGGCTATCGGATTTAAATTCATCTAAAGCTTAGCAATAGAGTTGGTCAATTAGATGATTAATCTATAAAACAAAAGAGCTGATTTCTCAGCTCTTTTGTTTTATAGATAGCCCCTAAATAAATTAGGTATTCATTGCGCCACAAACGGTAATAACCTGTCCGGAAACATACGAAGAGAGATCAGAAGCAAAAAACAGAGCGACCTTCGCAACCTCTTCAGGTGTCCCTCCCCTTCTCATTGGAATTGAAGCTTCCCATTGTTTACGAGCATCTTCAGGAATTTTAGCCGTCATCTCAGTGATGATAAAACCAGGTGCAATCGCATTTGAACGAATTCCTCTAGATCCTAACTCTCTTGCAATAGATTTCGTAAATCCAATGATACCAGCTTTTGAAGCCGAATAATTGGATTGCCCTGCATTGCCACTAACACCTACAACAGAGCTCATATTAACGATAGAACCACTTCTCTGCTTTAACATAATAGTCTGAACAGCTTTGGTAAAGTTAAATACAGACTTTAGATTTACTTGGATTACTGCATCCCATTGATCTTCAGTCATTCTCATTAAGAGTGTATCCTTTGTGATACCAGCATTATTAATTAAAATATCAACCGCGCCAAAGTCTGCAATAACTTGATCAACAACTCTTTGAGTGTCATCAAATTTAGATGCATCAGAAGCATATCCTTTTGCCTTAACACCAATGGCCTTAAGTTCAGCCTCGGTAGCCTTTGCAATATCATCGTAAAACAAATCTGTAAATGCGATATCACATCCTTCTTCTGCAAATTTAATTGCAATCGCCTTGCCAATACCGCGAGATGCTCCGGTAATGATTGCCGTTTTTCCCTGTAAAAGTTTCATTATTTTATGGTTAAATTAATTACGTCGCAAAAATACGAATCTTTCTTGATAAGTTGATAAACCTAGTAATTCAAACTTTCCTTTGACCTCACTGCGTTAATACCTAGGTCGAAAGATGATTCCAAGTCAAAAATGTTCCTTTGATTCGCTATTACGCTTTCTTTTCAGATTCGTTAAAAGCTTATAATATTCATCTACTTTAGAAGAATATACCGACTTATAAGATTTAAGTGCCCATTCGAGTGCTTTATCTAAGTCGCCTTTCATCTCAGCTGCCAGTGCCATATTATACTCTATTTTAGCCCGGATTTTTTTTGAGCTATTATTACTGTATTTACTCCATATGGCAGCAGCTTCATCCCACTTATTCTGCTTTGCGTAAGTCTCAGCTTGATCAATTTCATTTTGGCCAGTTAGATAATAAGAACGAGAAGAATTGGACCAATTAGGTGAAATCAAATTAGCCATTTTAAGACCAGCATCTATACCGCCTGCAATTAAAACTTCTTTAGTTTTAGGCATTGTCAAATAAAGACCATTTAAGGTTGCACCACTAAATTTCCAGTATATCGAATCATTTACTGAAAAGCGAAGAGGGGCTTTTGTTTGATTCTTGCGATATAATCGCCAATCAGACTTATGACTTAAATCGGATGTCGCACTGTAATTATCCGATAGTGAAACCTCAAATGAACTGTAAGAATATTTCGTAGTTAAGTGTTCTGCAAAACCTTCTAAAACCAATAAGGCATCAACTTTATAGGCCTCACAAATCTCATTCACCACTGAGGGAGCCAATGGCTTATCCACATCCTTGAAATCATTTCGATAAATCGCGTATTCTTGAGGAACAATAACATCAAAACGCCCAGATTCAAAAAGCGAATGTGCCGTAACATGCATCAAGGTATCAGCAGCCAAACTGTCTCTGTAAATGGTATCAATGGTTAGGTTTTTACTGATTAGCAAATGCTCCAAGGAATCAACGGAAAGATTTGTAAATTGATTGTTCATGCTCCGATTGAGCAATACCAAACTTTGAACATCGTCTGCAATAGGATATTCAGGGGCAATCGAAGTCTCAACTGTAATCGTACGCAAAGACGAGCAGCTGCACAATAGCACCGTAAAAACCAGTAAAACCAAGTGCTTAAAGGTCGACGGAGTATTGTTTACTAGGCTATATCTTAATTTAGGGCACAAACTGTTCATGTAAGTAATAGACAAAATATATTGCAAATAAACTAATTCTTTAAGTTACTTATTCTCTCTTGTCACTAATAATTTTCTAAAACTTTCACCAATAGCTTCCAAAATTTATCGACTGTTTCAATATTGATCTTCTCATCTGGGGAATGAACTCCTCGCATCGTTGGTCCAAAGGAGATCATATCTAATCCAGGAAATTTCTCGAGAAATAGACCACACTCTAAACCAGCATGAATCGATCGAACAACAGGTGTTTGGTGAAATAAGGTGAAATAAGCAGCTTTTGTCAACTCCAGCAGCTCCGAAGTGGGATTTGGCGTCCATCCGGGATACCCTTCGCCGCTAAGGGTTTCTGCACCAATCAACTGAAATACAGAATGAACCATAGCAGATGCATCTTGAATTGCACTTCCAAGATCACTACGTTGACTTGTGGTGATTTCGATCTTATTTCCCGGCTTAAATTTCACCGAAGCTAGATTCGTAGAGGTCTCAACGAGTCCAGGCATCCGAGTGCTCATGGTCAATACACCATGAGGACAAGCATACAAAACACGAATTAGATTAGTCTGAGTCGCTTGGTCTAAAACCAATCCAGAGGCCTCAGTCGATTCTAATGTTAGCTGCATTAACGGCTCATTAAGTACCATTTCAGTCTCAAGCTGCGACCGAAAGAGATTAAAATCAATGGCCACAGACTCTTTTTTTGAATTCGGGACTAATACAATCGCAAAAGCTTCACGAGCAATGGCATTTCGAAGGTTCCCCCCTTCAAGATGTTGCAAATAGAAGGTGTAATTTTGTACTAAATGCCCTAAAAAGCGATTTAGAATTTTGATGGCATTTCCCCTATTTTTATCAATATCGTCACCCGAATGCCCCCCTAATAATCCAGATACAGCTATTCGTAACGGGAAATATCCTTGAGGAACCTGTTGAGTCTGATAGGAAATTGTAGCCACCGTATCAATACCACCAGCACATCCAATAAAGAGTTCTCCTTCATCTTCAGAATCAAGGTTGATAAGCGCTTGGCCGGTAAAGAAACCTGACTGCAATGCTTTGGCGCCTGTAAGCCCCGTTTCTTCATCTACGGTGAACAAACACTCAATTGGACCATGTTGAAGGTTATCTGCGGCTAAAACAGCTAATTGTGTTGCAATACCGATACCACAATCGGCCCCTAATGTTGTCCCTTGAGCTGTAACCCATTCCCCATCGATAATTGGACGAATTGGATCAGAAAAAAAATCGTGAATCGTATCGCTATTTTTTTCGCAAACCATATCTAGATGCGACTGTAAAACAATGGTCCTTTTCGTTTCAAAACCAGGAGTTGCAGACTTAGTTATTAGCACATTGCCAACCGCGTCGCGCTTTGCTAAAAGATTATGACTTGCCGCAAAATCCAGAAGGAAAGCTCTAATTTTCTCCTCGTGCTTAGAAGGGCGTGGGATCTTGCAAATCGCATCAAAGTATCGCCAAACAGAGTTAGGTGCCAATGAATCTATGGTAGCCATTTTTCTAGTGATTTGAATTATAGAATGTTAAGACATTAAGTTGAACGCTAACCTATAAACTAAAAGTATACTTTTTTTCGATATTAAGCCTCTATATGTGTAATGATTTAGGCACTAATCATTCTTACTAGGCGAATAGACCAAGAGATAAATTGTATTTTTGGACTTTCGAAAATTTCAAACTGACCTATTGAAGATAAAAGTACTATTTAGGCTACTGCTTCTGGTTTTGATCATTGGTATGTCGAGCGAGAGGCGCAATCAGAAACTGGACTTGGAAATTGGAATGCCCTGATTTTTAAGAGTAAGCTTAATGAAAAGTGGTCGATGATCCAAGAAAATCAGGTAAAAAGAACTGTCTTTAATTTACAATACGATTATTACGAAATTAAAGAAACGGTCTATTATGCGATTCGATCAGATCTCCCTACTGCATTTGGTTCCGGTCTGTTCCATACTTGCAACAGGGGCACTTTATTCGATATAAAGGAATCAAGAAATGAGTTTCGGACCTGGGAGGAGCTCAATTATAAGCATACCTTAAAACGGCTGAATTTTGAGCACCGAGGTCGTTTAGAACAACGCTTTCTTTCGGATGGGTATAAAAATAGAATTCGCTATCGAATTGGATTTATGGCAAATCTTAATCGAGATCTCAAGGTAGCAAGTCGATTTTTCCTTGCCTTTAACGATGAATTATATCTTCCTTTAGATGGGGTTAAAATCGAGAAGAATAGATTATTTATAGGAGTTGGTATTCTACTCAATCCCAATGCCACACTGATGCTCGGTCGTTTAAGCGATGCGCCATACAACCCTTCTGGGAATTCAAGAAAAAACTACCTCTATATGGCTGTTGTTTATAATCTTACACGCATTCCTTCTCGAAATTCGATCGATTAACTGAATAGTTATTAACAATTCAGAATAATTAATCAATATTTTTTTGACTCCACAATGATTTACTTATTTTTGTGATGAATTGGTGCCTTAAGGGCTTAATTTGGGAATCCGGTGTAAATCCGGAACAGTTCCCGCTGCTGTAAAACCCGATTCCGCTGATGCGGGATAGTATGTTTCTAGTTAAATGCCACTATTCTTACCTAAAAAGAGTGGGAAGGCGATTAGAAATCGGGATAAGTCAGAAGACCAGCCATTCACGGTTTAAGCTTTCGGGACAAAAGCGTACAGATGGCCGATTTTTCCATTCTGCAATTCTTCCCATTAGCTTAAAATCAATTAATAATTTTTAATTATTTGATTTTAAGTATGTTTTATTCTAAATGCCAGGCTTTGTGGCCTGTTTATATTGCGCTATTAGTTTTATCATGCAGTCAAGCAGATAAAATCACAGGGCCTATTATATCCATCAATATTCCAGATGATGGGTTTAAAGTAGAAGTTGGAAAATCGATCCCTATCACACCTTTGATTACCAATGATAATCATTCGAGTTATACATGGACTCTGAATGGAAATATCGTTTCATCAGATAAAATACTGAACTTTAATCCTTTTAAAATAGGCAGTTATAATATTCAACTTAAAGTATCAAATCAAGTAGGTACGGATGTAAAATCCATCACGATTTCAGCTTATTCGCACTCCTCGCCCTACATAACTAAAATCTTTGATTACAAATATGCTCCAGGACAGCATGCTTCCCTCGTACCTGCAAATTGGACTGGGTCGGATTTCATCGGGCAACCTTGGAGTGGCTCAAAAACCTTTACTTCTCTTGGAGGCTGGGGTGGCTATATCATTGCAGGATTTGATCATTCAATAAAAAATGTGACAGGAAAAGATTTTGGAGTCTTCACGCAACCAGGTCCTGGTTCTGAGCCAGCGGTTATTTCCGTAATGAATGATGTTAATAACGATGGAATACCCAATGATGGTGATTGGCTTGAGATTAAAGGGTCCGAATACAACAATCCGGAAACGATTCACAACTACCAAGTAACCTACTTAAAACCTAAGTCTGGTGGCAATATAACCTGGAATGACAACCTCGGTTCACAAGGTGAACTTATCCCTGGATTTAGCACAACTTCGTGGTGGTGGAGCGGTTATGGATCGAAAACTGAAGTTGTTTTTACAGGCGAAAAATTACCTAACGCTTATCAGAATACCTCAAATATAGTTGGTCAAGAGAATTGGGCTTTAAGAGCAGGGTTGTTTTCCTTTGGATATGGAGAATGTTACTCCAACTTGGATTATAACACTGCGCTGAGAGCTAACCTATTCGATCTCTCCGATTGTGTCGATAAAAATGGACATTCAGTGCCTGTTTCGAGTATTTCATTCATTAAAATTCAAAGCGGTGTGTTCCAAATAGCCGGATGGTTAAACGAGATATCGACTGAAGTAACTGGAGCCGTAGATCTTTCCCTGATTGATTATCCAGCGAATTAAAAATGATGCGTAGATCGAAGGCCAAAAAGAGGTTCGCAACGCTATTATACTCCATTATTTGCTTAGTTCTGTATTCAAATACTGGGTACACACAAAACTTATCAGATACCCATCAAATCAAGCCAATCTCAATCATTACGCGATCGACTCAAACAATCTACAACGATGGCAGGACTACTGCAATCGACTCATTGTCAATGATTAAATATTTAACATCTAGCCTTTCAGAGTTGGTGACGCAGAATACTTCAATCTACATAAAGGAATATGGACGCGGTGCGATGACAACAGCTTCATTTCGAGGAACAGCACCTTCGCATACCTCCGTTCTGTGGAATGGTATTCCATTAAACTCACCTATGCTTGGAATGGTGGATTTCTCTACTATTCCAGTTTATTTTACCGATCAAATAACAGTTGAGCATGGATCAGCCTCCTTAGTTGATCAAAGTGGAGCTTTGGGTGGACTTGTGAAGATTGAAAACAAGGGTGATTGGCAAAATAAGTTCTCTGGCCGTATCTTAACTGGCATCGGAAGCTATGGAACTAAAGACGAGTTTATCAAACTTAGTTTAGGAAATACCAAAATTCAATCCCAAACAAGAGCTTTCTACAACTTCTCTGACAATGACTACACCTTTAAAAACAAGCTAATTGCAGATATTGACCCACTTACAGGCAACTATATCTATCCTTCACAGAAGAATTTAAATGCTCAATATGGAAGTAAAGGAGTCTTGCAAGAATTTTATTTGCATCCATCTCAACAAAGCTTTTTGACTTTTCGCTATTGGTATCAGTTTAATAATAGAAGTCTACCACGTCTTCAAACCAATGAAACCGATATAAACTACAATTTAAATCGACAGCAAGAGAACGCCAATAGATTTATGGGTGAATACAAGCACTATGGCTCAAAAGGAACCTTGACCATTGAGTCCGGGGCTAATCTGCAGCATTCGACCTTTCAATTAAAAAATAAAATCTCTGGTACACTTGATCAGTTGATAACAGATGCTACTGCAAATATCGAATCATACTTATTTAAAGCAACTTACGATTATAAAATCAAAGAAAATCTAAATATTACTGCCACAGCGAATGGAATATTTTCAAGTGTCAATTCTATTAATTCGCCACAGAATAGTCAAACTGAAGGGTACAATGCAAAACGACAAGACCATTCGCTATCTGTTCAACTTGTGAATATTTTCAATGAGAACTTAACCGGCAAACTAATTTCCAGAACTGAGCTAGTGGGAAAATCTTTCTTGCCAATCATACCTTCAGCGGGTTTGATCTATCATCCGTTGGCCAATAAAAGCTTCTTTCTAAATGGAAATTTAGCCAAAAACTACCATCTACCCAGCTTAAATGACTTATATTTCGTTCCTGGAGGAAACCCACTTTTAAAGGCCGAAGAGGGAACAATGATCGATCTAGG
>CAIVGL010000091.1 GCA_903905505.1 uncultured Bacteroidia bacterium
GACGATGAGAAGAAATGAATTTCAATCTTTAGGTAGTGCCATAAAGGATTATTTAAAGGAAGAAAAATTCGATAATAAATTAGCAGAGCTAGAGGCCGTTGGTTTATGGGAGTCGATCATTGGCAAACAAATTGCTCGTGCTACCTCGTCTATATTTATTAAGGAGGGTATTTTGACGGTTCATCTGAAGTCTTCGATCGTCAGAAATGAGCTATTTATGATGCGAAATGAGATCATGCAGGCCATAAACCAACGCATGGGCAAAAGGGTTGTCAAAGCCGTTATTTTGAAATAATTTAAAGTCTAAAACGTTACCATTAATTTTCTACTGATGTTTTCTGATTTATCATTCATACCAACTCCATGCTACCTTCTCGATGAAGGGCTATTACGCAAGAATCTAGCGCTGATTAAATCTGTTAAAGAGCGCGCTGGGGTTGAAATTATAGTTGCATTCAAGGGTTTTTCGCTTTGGAGAGCATTTCCAATCGTGCGGGAATATATTAGTGGAGCAGCGGCTAGTGGAGCCTATGAGGCAAAGCTTGCCACCGACGAGTTGAAAACTTTGGCACACACCTATTCAGCCGCATTTCAAGAATCCGATTTTAATGAGGTGCTGGAAAATTCATCTCATATTACGTTTAATTCATTAAGCCAACTTCAACGATTTACCCCTTCGGTGAATGCCTTTAGTCGTAAGATTTCAATTGGATTAAGGGTGAATCCAGAGTTTTCGGAGGTTGAGACAGAGCTTTATAATCCTTGTGCTCCCGGTACTCGTTTAGGCATTGTGGCCGATCAGCTGGGCGAAAAGTTGCCAGAGAATGTCGAAGGATTGCATTTCCATACCTTGTGTGAATCTGGGTCAACCGATTTAGTTAAAACCCTCGATGCCTTTGAGTCTCGTTTTGGTATATACCTCAGTCAACTAAAATGGGTTAACATGGGTGGTGGTCATCTAATGACTAGAAAAGGTTATGATATTGAGTTGTTAATTGATACGTTAAAGGCTTTCAAGTTGCGCTGGCCTAATCTGGATGTTATTTTAGAGCCTGGAAGTGCCTTTGCTTGGGAGACTGGTGTCTTGGTGTCTCAAGTGGTCGATCTGGTCGAGAATAAAGGGATAAAGACCGCCATATTAAATATCTCATTTACGGCACATATGCCTGATTGTTTAGAGATGCCTTATAAGCCTAAAATTCGAAATGCGCATCATGAGCCAGTTGCTGGTAAGCCCACCTATCGGATGGGTGGTAATTCATGCTTAGCTGGTGATTTCATGGGATTTTGGTCTTTTGATCAGGAATTAAAGATTGGTGATCAGGTTATTTTTGAAGATATGATCCATTATACGCTTGTGAAAAGCACCATGTTTAATGGGGTTCATCATCCTTCAATAGGGATCTGGAGAGTGGATTCTGGCTTTGAGTTACTTAAGTCATTCACCTACCAAGATTATAAAAATAGGATGTCTTAATTAAGCCCTATTTGATGCGCTGTTTGAGGATAATCGTCGTTTACCTAACTACTCCAAATTGAATTATTTAGCTCATATTTATCTTTCAGGCGATTCGGAAGAGATGATCATCGGCAATTTTATTGGTGATTACGTAAAGGGACAGCAGTTCTTGAATTATCCTTCTGAAGTCTCTAAGGGGATCATCTTGCATCGTAAGATCGATACGTTCACAGACTCACATCCTTGCATTGGAGAATGTATTTTGAAATTAAGACCGGTATACGGCAAATACGCAGGTATTGTTGTTGATATCTTCCTCGATCATTTTCTTGTCTTAAACTGGAGCTCCTATTCACCGGAGGAGCTTCCCATATTCACCAACCGTTTTCATGCCTTATTATGGTCTAACTTCTTTCAGTTACCCTCACAAGTTAAGGTTATGGTCCCCTTTTTAATTCGAAATAAACGACTCGAATCCTATGCTACACTAGATGGTATTGAGAAAACGCTTATTGTAATGGCAAAGCACACCTCATTGCCTGCGCTGGCCGATCTTGGAATTAAAGTATTGGTAGAGGAATATGAATTTTTCAACAATGCCTTTAATCGATTTTTCCCAGAGCTTATTCAGCATGTTGAGCAAGTGGGCGAGCTGAAGATCTCACGACCCTTGTTGGCCGTGTATTAATTGTTAAGGGGGATTTAGCTTACTGATTAACGCAGGTTCTTTGTTCTGCTAGCATCTAAACGCAAGAAGATAAAGAGTAAGATGGTAAACGCCCAAAGCGAAGAGCCTCCATAGCTAAAGAAGGGGAGGGGGATTCCAATCACAGGAGCGAGACCAATGGTCATGGAGACGTTAATGGCAATATGAAAAAATAAGATGCAAGCAACACCGTAACCATAGATTCGACTAAACTGTGAACGCTGTCGTTCTGCAACGGTAACCAATCGAATTAAAAGGAGTAGAAATAATCCCACGACAGTTGTGGCTCCTACGAAGCCCCATTCTTCACCCACCGTACAAAAGATAAAATCGGTACTTTGTTCCGGAACAAAATTGTACTTGGTTTGAGTCCCTTTTAAGAATCCTTTGCCAATAATTCCACCTGAGCCAATCGCGATTTTCGATTGATTCACATTGTATCCTTTCCCTAATTTATCAACTTTTCTTCCCAATACCTGATCTATTCGATCGCGTTGATGGGGTTCCATGACGTTTGAGTAAAAATAATTTACCGATACCGAGATGCAGACCGCAAATATAAAGAACAAGATAATCCTCCAGACCTCCGCTACATGGCGAAAGATACCATAGGCAATAAGTAGAAGCGCATTAATTGCCGTGGTGACAATGATTAATTGCATTGGTGTACCGCCAAGACCTGCCACATTGTCGATGCCCCAAATAGCTATGAATGTTCCTGCAAGGACTCCAAATCCAATTAGAGGTTCTTTCACCGATTGTCTTAAAACGCCAAATGCAGCTAACGAGATGATCAACAAGAATATTGTTAAGTCAAATTGGTCAAGTAGTAGTGACAAGATGAAAAGTGCTGCAGCTGAGAATCCCCAGAAAAGCACCATTCCGTTCATTCCTTCTCTGAAAAATACGAATACGAAGACTGCAAAAACTAAGGCTGAGCCGGTATCATTTTGTAAAATAATAAGTAGAGCGGGGACTAGTATAATAACAATTAGGATAATATAGGATCGCAACTTCTGTATCTTAAACTCGAATTGACTTATGCATTTCGCCAAAGCAAGATTTGTGGCAAATTTGGCGAGCTCCGCAGGCTGAAGGGCGATGCCTCCGAATTCGAACCAGGCTTTAGCCCCATTGACCTCCTTTCCTATAAATAGAACCGCCACGAGCAATAGAATTGTTATCCCATAAATGTGATAGGCGAACGCTGTAAAAAAGCGACTGTCGATGGTTAGAACCATAATTGCAAGAAAGATGCCGGCGACAATCCAGATTAGCTGTTTGCCATATTTCTGTCCGATATCTAAAATACTCTGATGCTCGTCGCTATAGACAGCAGCATAGATATTTATCCAACCTAGAAAAACCAAGATTAGGTAAAGCAAGACTGTGATCCAGTCTAGATTAAACCATATGCTATTGCTCTTTTTCAATCTCCGTGTTCGATTTTCATGGTGGATATTAGATCTGAATTGATCATTGCATCTTCAAAATGTTGCCTCCTTGGTGCTATTTTTCCTTTCAGGTATTTCTCGATAATTAAACTCGCAATTGGAGCAGCATATTTCGCTCCCCAGACCCCGTTCTCAATATATACAGCAATGGCGATTTTGGGGTTTATTTTTGGAGCAAACGCCACGAATGCAGAGTGAGCCTCGCCATGCGGATTTTGTATGGTTCCTGTCTTGCCACAGACCGTTAAGCTATCTAGTTTTGCCGTTGTGCGACCAGTACCATTTTCAACCACTTGTTCCATTCCATCGACAATCATTTCGTAGTTTGCAGCACCAGCAGAGACAATATGTTTCTCGAAATGCAACGAGTCAAGAGCTATATTGTTCTCTTGAATACCTCTGACCAGATGTGGTGAAATGTAGTAGCCTCTGTTGGCAATTAGTGCAACCATATTTGAAAGCTGAAGAGGTGTTACCAACATCTCCCCTTGTCCGATAGATAAAGATCTTATAGTTAATGCGTTCCATCCTCCTGCTCCATAATATTTGTTGTAGTAGGCTACCGAGGGAATGCTTCCTGAAGTTTCGGAAAATAGATCTCCTCCAATCTTCTTGCCGATGCCCATTTCAAGAAGTGACTTTCTAAATGAAACTAAGCCATCGGCAGGTTTTGCAAAATGGTTGATTTCAGACTTGAAAGCTTGCCAGAAAAAGGAGTTGCACGATTCGCGAATAGCTGAGATAAGTGGCAACGGCGATTCGTGGCTATGGGTACATTTGATCGGAGAGGAGCCTTTCCCTGCACATGAAAAACGGACAGTTTGCAATATGCCATATTGAAGTCCAATCAACGCATTTGCGAGTTTAAAGGTTGACCCTGGAGGATAGGAAGAGGTAACTGCCCTGTTAAGCATTGGTTTGTAAGGATCGTTAAGCAGCTTCGCAAAGTTTTTCGACCGTTCACGCCCAACAAATAAACCTGGATCAAAGGTTGGAGAACTGGCTAATACCAAGATCTCACCAGTACTAGGCTCAATGGCTACAATAGAGCCTACTTTACCAGACAATAGTCTCTCTCCATAACTTTGTAGATCGGCATTTAATGTGGAGACGAGATTCTTGCCAATCACAGCGGCAGTGTCCAATCGTCCATTTTCGAATGATCCTTTAACAATTTGGTGAACATCAACCATTTTATAGGATATCCCTTTCACTCCTCTAAGCTGTTCTTCGTATATTTTTTCAATGCCGCTTCGGCCAATATAATCTCCGTTTTCGTAATAGGGATTACCATCGATAATCTTTTGGTCTACCTCACCAACATAACCGAGCACATGAGCTGCAATTTTTGAGGGATATTGTCTTAACGTACGAGCTTGTATGAAAAAACCTGGGTATTTGAATAGTTGTTCCTGCAAGACCGCATACATCTGAGAGGAGAGCTGCTTGATGATCGGTGAAGGTTTGAATCTTGAATAGCTTTTCGCTTTATTAATTTCATTGATTAGCTCACTTTTGTCGACCCCTACTAAATGGCAAAACGAAAGAGTATCAAAAGATTTTAATTCCCTTGGTGTAATTAAAACGTCGTATGCTGCTTGGTTAAAGACTAAAAGTTTTCCATTCCTATCGTAAATAACTCCTCGGGCAGGATAGTTTATTTCTCGACGTAACACATTGCTGGCCGCCGAAATTTTGTAGGATGAGTCTATAACTTGGATATAGAAGAGGCGGATCACAATAATCAGCGATACGAGCGAGAATAAGCCAATGATCAGATATTTGCGTTTGCTGAATAGATCCACTTTTCGAAATTAGGCTAGCGTCTGAAAATTAAAAATTGACTTAAGACAATCAATATCACTGAAAGTGCTGAGCTTAGAGCAATCCGAAGTAGGGTGAGGAAAAATCCGTCGAAGGTAAATGCTTCAAGGAAAAATAGAAATAGATGATGTGTTACCACTAAGATAGTGACGTAGGTAGCAAACCAGTGAAATCCCATGTTGGCAACTCTTGGGGATGAAAAAGATTCTAAGGTCTCACGAGTTGTAATCAATTTAAGAATTAGAGGTCTTGCGAAACCGATCAGAAGTGAAGCGGAGGCATGTACTCCTGGTGTATTTGTAAATAGATCCATGGTTAATCCTAAGGTTACAGCTAAGATTAGCATAAGGGCTTTAGGTATGTCGAATGGAAGTAAGACAATAAATAAAATATAGACATATGGTGAGACGACCTTTGCAATAACGATATTGTTAAACAGTAATACCTGCAAAAGCACAGATACTGCAAAAATCAACACATATTTTAATTGACTAATTACCATACTTGTTTTGCGATTCCAATTGTTTAATCTCGTTTTGTTGTTTGTTTTCTATCAGCCCGACTACGACCAGGTTTTTAAAATCAGCAGCAAGCATCACTTCAATTTTATAAAAGTTACTCCCTGTGCCGATGGAAAAATCTGAAACTGTTCCAATCGTTAATCCTTCAGGGAAACTAGAGGAATAACCCGTTGTGACTACCGTATCTCCATTTTGAACTGGCACATGATACGGCATCTCATTTAATTGCACTCTTCGATAGTCTTTTCCATTCCAAGATAAGGAACCAAAATAGTCATTTCTTTTGATTTTGGCACTGATTTTCCATTTGCTGTTTAGAAGCGAGATGACGGTACTGAAGTTTTCAGAGACGTTGGTGACCAATCCCACAACCTGACCATTCGCAATCACTCCCATATCGGGCTTGACTCCATCTTTTCTCCCTTTGTTAAGGGTGATAAAATTGTGCTGTTGATTAATCGAGTTGTTGACAACCCTAGCCGTTGTATAGCGGAAGAGTGCTTTTTGCACCGAATCTTTGGCTATTCGAGGGAGGTAAATCGAATCGGCAGCTTTGTAATTACCATGACTTGCCTTAATCAGTAGTTGATTTAAGGCGGTCCGTAAGATGACATTTTCTTCAGCCATCTTAATATTTACTGGTCTAATCTCAAAAATTTGAGTGTAGGATGAAAGTTTATCATACAATGTGCCACTGAAAAAATTACTTGAGTCGAAAAAGGTAGCTCGTTGGTAGCTGTTATAAGTAACTACCATGGTTAAGGTCAGTGTTTGTAGTAAAACAAACAAAAAGATAACATGATACCTGTAGAGGAGCTTGAATAAGTTTTTCATGGGCAAATTTTCAAATTACTTTGTCCGTCTTATTCGCTTAACTAACGTAATAAAAATGCAAATTTCTCAACATTTTTAAGTGCGACTCCGGTACCACGTGCTACAGCTCTCAAAGGATCATCAGCAATATGGAATGGTATATTGATTTTATCAAAAAGTCGTTTGTCTAATCCGCGAAGAAGGGCACCTCCTCCAGCAAGCCAAATTCCTCTGGTCACGATATCTGCATAAAGTTCTGGAGGTGTTTGTTCTAGGGCACTGATGATAGCCGTTTCAATTTTGGAGATCGATTTATCTAAGCTATGCGCGATCTCTTGATACGAAACAGGTACTTCAATTGGTAGAGCAGTCATCTGATTTGGTCCGCGAACGATATAATCAGCTGGTGGATCTTCAAGTTCAGAAAGTGCCGATCCAACATTGATCTTAATGTCTTCAGCTGTCCGTTCTCCGATTTTGATGTTGTGTTGATGACGCATATACTCTAGGATATCTGCTGTAAGATCATCACCTGCAATACGAATAGATTTGTTGGTTACGATACCACCTAGTGAGATAACAGCGATTTCTGTTGTTCCTCCACCGATGTCTACGACCATGTTTCCTTCTGGTGCTTCAACGTCAAGTCCAATACCGATTGCAGCAGCCATCGGTTCGTAAATCATATATACATCTCTACCGCCAGCATGTTCCGACGAGTCACGTACCGCTCTGATCTCAACCTCAGTTGACCCAGAAGGGATACAGATAACCATCTTAAGGGCTGGAGAGAAAAATCGTTTTTTAGGGTTGATCATCTTGATCATTCCACGAATCATCTGTTCTGCTGCGTTGAAATCTGCAATTACACCATCTTGCAATGGACGAATTGTCTTTAGATTAGCATGTGTTTTTCCTTGCATTTGACGAGCTTTCTCGCCAATGGCAACTAATTTGTCGGTCTTCATGTCTATGGTAACCACAGACGGCTCATCTACCACAACTTTTCCGTTGTGAATGATGATCGTGTTTGCGGTTCCAAGATCGATAGCTATTTCTTGAGTCAGAAAAGTAAATAAACCCATGGTAACTTCTTTATAATCTAGATTTGTACTTGTTGTTAATGTTTAAAATGTCTGAATCCGGTAACCACCATCGACATGTTATGACTGTCACAGAATTCAACTGATAATTTGTCTCGAATAGAACCTCCCGGTTGAATCACCGATTTAATCCCTTCGTTATTCGCGATCTCAACGCAATCAGGGAAAGGGAAAAAGGCATCTGAAGCCATTACAGCCCCATTCAAATCAAAGCCAAAAGACTTTGCTTTTTCAATCGCTTGTCTTAATGCATCAACCCGTGATGTTTGTCCAACACCACTTGCTAACAACTGATTTCCCTTTGCTAGTACAATAGTATTCGATTTTGACTGTTTAACCAAACGATTTGCGAATAATAAATCATTTATAATTTGATTGTCTGGTTTGAGTAGGGTAACTGCTTGAAGATCTTCAACTGTCTCCCTTTTTGAATCCCTGTTCTGAAGGATCACCCCATTCAATACACTTCGATAGTTTACATTCGGTAAATCGATGTTTTTCCGGATCAAAATGATCAAGTTTTTCTTCGATTTTAGGTATTCTAAAGCCTCCTCCGTATAGGAAGGTGCGATAATCACTTCGAAGAAAATTTTAGCTGCTTCTTCTGCTGTGGCAAGATCTATTTGACCATTGGTGACAAATATCCCGCCATAGGCTGAGACTGGATCCCCAGCTAAGGCTGCTATGTATGAGTCGTAAACGGTGTCTCTCGAAGCACAGCCACAGGCATTGTTATGCTTAAGGATCGCAAAGGTTGTCGTGGTAAATTCGTCGATAAGATTCACCGCTGCATCGAGGTCAAGTAGATTGTTATACGAGATCTCTTTACCTGCAAGTTGGTTGAACATCGCTTCGAAATTTCCAAAGAAGACCCCTTGTTGATGCGGGTTTTCTCCATAACGAAGGTGTTTTGAGGTGTCGAAACTCTGACGGAATTGTTCAGGCCATGCGCCAGCGAAATAGTTATAAATTGCTGAATCGTAATGCGATGAGGTGGCAAAAGCTTCGCTTGCATATTTTCTGCGATCGGCTAAAGAGGTAACTCCTTCACCCGTATTTAAGAGGTTGAAAAGTAATCCGTATTGGGTTTGATTGGCGATTATCACCACATCGTTGAAATTTTTAGCAGCTCCCCGGATAAGCGAGATGCCACCAATATCGATCTTTTCAATTATTTCGGCATCGGATGCTCCTGAAGCTACTGTGGCTTCAAAAGGGTATAAGTCAACAATTACTAAATCAATTTCAGGAATGTCATATTGGGCTAGTTGGGCTAAGTCTCCGTCGTTTTCGCGACGAGCTAAAATTCCACCAAAAACCTTAGGATGCAATGTTTTTACCCTTCCACCTAAGATAGAGGGATACGTAGTGAGCTCTTCTACTGCAGTTACGTTAATATTTAGTCCTTCGATGAAATCTTTTGTTCCTCCAGTGGAATAAAATTTAACCCCAAGCTGGTTGAGTTTGATAACGATCTCATCTAAGCCATCTTTATGATATACAGATATTAAAGCCGATTTAATTTTCTTTAATTCACTCATTCTTATATTCTTAATAATTTTATGCAAATTTAATAAAAACCTTTAGTTTTTCTTGTTTATTTGGACGTTGAATTGGTCTTTTTTTATGATTTTTCTTATTTTTCTCCAACTAAATTAGAATAATTTCCTATTTTTAGATTATAATTCGAAAAAGGGTATGCTTCTAGTTCGTTTAATCTTCGAAAGTTTAAGATTTGCCTATCGCTCATTGGTCGTAAATAGACTTCGGACTTTCCTTTCATTATTAGGTATTACAATTGGGATATTTTGCATTATCTCGGTCTTTACGGTAATCGACTCTCTTGAAAATACGATCCGGTTAAGTATGTCTAATCTTGGCAGTAACGTGATCTATGTTCAGAAATGGCCCTGGTCACCACCCCCAGGCGAGACTGAATACCCTTGGTGGAAATACCTAAATAGACCTGTTCCAACCCTTGAGGAGACGAATGAGGTCTTGCGCCGCTCTACTTTAACTCAATATGCCGTCTATTTCTTCGGATTTAGTAGGACCCTTAAAAGTGGCAATAACAAAGCTGAGAATGCCGAGATAATTGGTGCTTCCAATGGATTAATGGAAACATGGAATTTGAAATTGTTGAGTGGTCGTCCCCTAAAAGAAGAAGAGTTTAATTCGGGTGCAAGCAGTGTAATGCTTGGAGCAACTATTGCAGATCAACTTTTCCCCAATCGATCAGCAGTCGGTAATCAGCTAAAAATACAGGGGTTTACACTCAATATTCTGGGTGTTTTTGAGAAGATGGGGAATGATGTTTTTGGAACAAGTATGGATAATCGTGTTTTGATACCTGCCAGATTAGCGGCCCGGATGGTCGATCCGCATAGTGATTTAGGACAAGGAATCATCGTAAAGGGGAAGCCTGAGGTTACTGCGAATCGATTGTCCGATGAACTTGAAGGGGTGATGCGCTCCATCAGACGAATAAAGCCCGCTGCCGAAAACGATTTTGCCCTCAATGAAGTGAGCCTAATCTCTGGTCAGCTCGATAGCGTATTCAAAGTTTTTAATATTGCGGGTTGGATCATTGGTGGGTTTGCAATTCTTGTTGGAGGGTTTGGAATTGCAAATATTATGTTTGTCTCAGTAAAAGAACGGACGAAAATTATCGGTTTGCAAAAGGCACTCGGAGCGAAAAGTAAATTTATCCTACTCGAGTTCCTTTTTGAAGCGATTGTGCTCTCGATGATCGGTGGAATGATCGGTCTGATGATCATCTATGGCTTGACTTTCGCCGTTAGCAGGACCTTTGATTTTAACCTTGCCTTATCGATGGGGAATATTATTACTGGCCTGTCAATCAGTGTTGTGATTGGACTTATTGCTGGCGTGGTTCCAGCCAGGACTGCCGCTCGGTTAGATCCCGTTGAGGCGATGAATAGAGTGTAGTCGGAGCACCCAGAATTTCAGGATTTAGAAAAGATTTATTCCTTTTTTGCCAAATCCAAAGTGATTAATTTCTCGATGTTATTGGTTAAGTCAATAAATTCTTCGACCGATAATTGCTCTGGTCTTCTGGTTAGAAGGACGGCGTCAAGCTCATCGATGCGAGGAGAAAAACCTTTGATGCTGTTCCGGAGCATCTTGCGACGCTGGTTGAATGATTGTTTTACAACCTTGAAAAAGAGCTTCTCATTGCATCCAAGTTCGGTTCTATTATTGGCAGTAAGTCTAATGACTGCTGATTGTACTTTTGGAGGTGGTTCAAATACGTGAGGTGGAACATCAATAAGATATTCAATATCGTACCACGCTTGTAGGAATACACTTAAGATGCCATACACTTTAGATCCTGGTCCTGAAGCAATTCGCTTGGCCACCTCTTTCTGAAGCATACACACCACCTCGGGAATCAACAATCTATTCTCTAGAACTTTGAAAAATATCTGGGATGAGATGTTGTAGGGGAGGTTTCCAATGATCGCAAAAGGGGTGTCGGAGACCTGTTTTGGAATATCGATCTGAAGAAAATCACCCGTAATAATTCGATCCTTTAACTGAGGGAAATGTTGATTTAAATAGTCTACGGATTCAAGGTCTATCTCAATAACAGAAGTCTCATAGGAGCTGTTTTCCAAAAGAAAATTTGTCAGGACACCCATTCCTGGACCAATTTCCAAAACTTTGCCAAGATTTGTTGCCTTTAGTGAATCGACAATTTCTTTGGCTATACTTTTATCGGTTAGGAAGTGTTGTCCTAGACTTTTCTTTGGTTTTACGAACATGCTTGCTTTTGCGTTGATTTTGGGATGTGCTATAAACTAGTGTCCTAGAAATAATTACTCATCGGGGTCAAAAATACAAAATTGTTAGCTGTTTTAAACAGAGGTTGTAAAATGACTTGGAGACTAGTCACTAGATCAAATGCCCTTCACGGATTATTCGATGAAGTAAGTTTTCAAACTTAAAAAACGTTATTTTTACCACAAATGCATTTCACGTGTCCCAGATCAACGTAGAACTATTTATTGCGCGCCGGATTTTTAGGTCTCAGAAAACTTCTCGTAGGTTTTCCGAGTCTATTGTTTCATTTGCTGTTTTCGGAATTGCATTTGGACTTTTTGTGATGCTCTTATCTCTTGCCGTTGTCACCGGATTTAAGAAGGAAATACGAAACAAGGTTATCGGGTTTGGTTCTCATATTCAGCTGGTTAATTTTGATTCTAACTCATCGTACGAGACGGTTCCAGTTCCGAAGCATCAGCCTTGGTTGTCAACTGTTCGTCAATTACCAGGGGTGAAAAATGTTCAGATTTTCGCCACTAAGCCTGGAATTATTAAAACCGTAGATGAGATTCATGGGATTGTGGTAAAAGGGGTAGGAGCTGATTTTGACTGGTCGTTTTTTAAAGAAAATCTGGTGGAAGGATCTCTCTTTGCCGTTTCTGATTCCCTAAGATCCGATGATGTTTTGATCTCCAAACAGGTGGCTATGTTGCTTAAATTAAAAGTTGGAGATCCTTTGTATACCTACTTTCTCAATGAGGAAAGTAAGGAGCAGAAGATGCGAAAGTTTAAGATTTGTGGTATTTTCAGTACTAGTCTAGAGGAGTTTGATCGCCTATTTGTGCTAGCTGATATTGGCCATGTGCAAAAATTAAACAATTGGAGTCCAGAACAAGTGAGTGGATTTGAAATTTCAATTTCAGATTTTAGTCAGCTCGCTTCTTTAACTCAGCAGGTTCGCCGCATCACCTTGAAATATTCGAAAGACGATGAGACTGTTCTTCGACCTGTTTCCATCACCTCGAAATATCCTCAGATTTTCGATTGGCTCAATCTGTTGGATATGAACGTTTGGATAATCCTTGGATTGATCATCCTTGTTGCCGGGTTTAATATGGTGAGTGGATTGCTTATTCTAATGCTCGAAAGAACCACCATGATCGGTGTGTTAAAAGCTTTGGGAGCGCCAAACTGGAGTATTCGTAAGGTGTTTATCTATATCTCCACATTTCTTATCCTTCGCGGTATGTTGTGGGGCAATCTTGCGGCATTTGCCTTTTTTGTCATTCAGAAACAATTTGGTTTGTTTACCCTTGATCCTACAGCTTATTATCTGAATACGGTCCCTATAAACATCGAAATTTATCCAATTCTCTTACTTAACCTAGGGACTATTTTCGTTACGCTATTGATGTTGTTAGTCCCTTCATGGTATGTGACAAAGATCGATCCAGACAAGGCTATCCGCTTTGATTAGTTCGCTGGCGCCATTATTTACCTAAAAAATATTTGCAGCGTGTCATTAGATATGCTGATTTTTTATACTTTTGCACCACTTTAAAAGGTCTGGTAGCTCAGCTGGATAGAGCAACAGATTTCTAATCTGTAGGTCATGGGTTCGAATCCCATCCGGATCACCAAAAAAGCAAAGGCTTGTAAATAATTTATTTACAAGCCTTTTTGATTTTTCAGAACTTAGTCTAAGTCTGTTTCTACGAATTATTTTTGTTTGTTTCGCTCGAGTTCTCGCAAGTTGTCCATTTTCTTCTTCTGAAGAAAACTGTTGATGTCTCCTAAGTGCTCTTTGACCTGCTTGTTGCCGAACTCAAAAACCTTAGTCACTAACCCTGAAAGAAAATCGCGATCATGAGAAACAAGTATTAAAGTGCCATCAAAATCCAATAAGGCACTCTTTAAAATATCTTTAGTCTTCATGTCAAGATGATTGGTAGGCTCATCGAGAATCAATAGATTTACCGGTTCAAGAAGCAGTTTGATCATCGCTAGTCGCGTCCGTTCCCCTCCAGATAGCACTTTTACTTTCTTGGTGATGTTATCGCCACCAAACATAAATGCGCCAAGGATGTCCTTGATTTTGCTTCGAATGTCCCCTTTGGCAACATCGTCAATGGTCTGAAATACGGTCGTCTCTTCGTCGAGCAACGAGGCTTGATTTTGAGCAAAATAGCCCATCATCGTGTTGTGTCCAAGTGTTAGTGTCCCTTGGTAGTCTATCTCGCCCATTAAGCCTTTAACTAATGTTGATTTTCCTTCGCCATTCTTTCCGACAAAGGCAACACGTTCACCTCGTTGAATGGTTAAGGACGCGTTTTTGAATACCACATGATCGTCATAGCTCTTACTCATCCCATCAAGGATAACCGGGTAGTTTCCTGAACGAGGTGAGGGTGGAAATTTGAGTCTCAAGGCCGAATTATCCTCCTCGTCAATCTCTACGATGGTTAGCTTTTCGAGCATCTTTACACGCGACTGCACCTGATTGGTCTTGGAATAGGTCCCTTTGAAGCGTTCGATGAAATCTTCGTTGTCGGCAATCATTTTGCGCTGCTCTTCAAACTGCTTTAACTGCTGATCGCGACGTTCCTGGCGCAAGGTCAGGTATAGCGAATAGTTTACTTTGTAATCGTAGATTCGCCCCATTGTTACTTCAATGGTTCGAGTTGTAATATTATCGACAAAAGCCCTGTCGTGTGAGATCAAGATAACAGCCTTGGCGCTGTTGATAAGAAACTCCTCAAGCCATTGGATCGATTCGATGTCCATATGGTTGGTGGGCTCATCGAGAAGAATTAGATCGGGCTTTTTTAGTAAGATCTTAGCGAGCTCAATCCGCATACGCCAGCCTCCACTGAATTCAGCTGTTGGACGATTAAAATCTTCACGTTGAAAACCCAATCCGAGAAGAATTTTTTCGACTTCGGCATCGTAATTGATCTCATCGATAGCATAGAATTTCTCACTTAACGTAGACACCTGGTCGATAAGATCGTAATAACTCTCAGATTCATAATCTGTCCGAGTTGCCATCTCGTGGTTTAAGGCATCGATCTCTTTTTGCATCTCAAAAATGCCAGCAAATGCTTGCGCTGCCTCCTCGAAAACAGTTCGATTATCGTCAGCCATCAAATGTTGAGGAAGATAGGCTATAACTGCATCTTTGGGTGCCGATATCTTACCCGATGATGGAGCTTGAGCACCGGCAATAATTTTGAGTAGCGTAGATTTTCCAGCACCATTTTTACCCATTAGGGCAATCCGATCTTTGTCGTTGATGACAAATGAAATATCTTTAAATAAGGTCGTTCCTCCAAAGGCTACGGTAAGTCCATCAACAGAGATCATAATTGATTTTTTGTAAGGCGCAAATATAGCACTTTCATTCAAATCACTAAGGGAAGATTATTAATCTGTTATCTATTGATAATCAATTAATTAGTTTATTATCTTTGATTTTGTATGTTCGTCTATCATAGTGCCGTGAACAGCTAACTTCATTGAGTTTATTCTTTTTGATTTCCTCGAGGGTATCTTTCGTGAGGGTTTAAACTGCAATTTTGACAATATATTAGTTGTTTAGTTTTAAAATTTAGTATTTTTCAAGTCCAAATGATTTTGGTTTCTAACCTGTTAACTTGTTCGCAATGAAAAATTTAATTCTTTTTCATCCGTTAAGGAGACTTAGCCTACTATTTCTTGTTGCAGTTGCTTTTTATTCTTGCACTGTTTCACAAAAATATGCCAAAGAGGCTAAGGCTAAATGGCAGAATGAAATAGGGGAATTTAAGAAGCAGGATAAAGCTCATCCAGATCCTCAAGGCGCCGTGCTATTTACCGGGAGTTCGAGTATTCGGTTGTGGTCGACACTTGAAGTTGATGTTAAGCCTTATCCAGTTATTCAACGCGGGTTTGGTGGTTCGAAATTCTCTGATTTAGCCGTTTATGCCAAGGATATAATTTATCCTCATCAATTTATGGCCTTGGTGATTTTTGAAGCCAATGATATTACGGGTGATAAAACGGATAAAACTCCTAAGGAGGTTGCTCGATTGTTTGAAAATATTGTTCAAGTAGTTCGTGAAAAATATACTCGAAAACCTATTTTTGTCGTGGCCATAACGCCTACTTCTAGTCGATGGAAGGTGTGGCCTCAAATTCAAGAGGCGAACCGCTTGCTAAAAGAGTCTTGTCTGAAGTTGCCAAATACTTATTTTGTAGATACGGTGCCATACTATTTAAATCAAGATGGGAAGCCGCGCGATGAGCTGTTTGGAAAAGATCTCCTTCATCAAAATAGAGAAGGGTATCGGATTTGGGGAACTCTAATTCGCAAAAGATTAGATGAAGTTTTAAAGCAATAGCGGAATTAGTTTAAAAATTAGCGCGGGAAAAGCTACCTTTGTAGTTCAAGATTTTCATTCGCGTGGTTAAAGCTTCCTGTTTGATAATCAGAAAATGAATTGGGTTTCAATCAACCCTATTTTATAACTTAAATTAATTTTCCTCGATGAATACTTGGTTTGAATGTACTGCGAAATATGTTAAAATGGACGAGTCAGGCCACGAGCGGACTGTAGGAGAGACCTATTTGCTCGATGCCGTATCTTTTACCGAAGCCGAAAGTCGAATTTTCAAGGAGTTGGCGACCATGGTAACCGGTGATTTTATGGTTAGTCGGATCTCTAAGACGCGTATTTCTGAGATTATCCCATCTGATACTGGTGATCGTTGGTATAAGGCAAAGGTTACTTTTATCACCGTAGACGAGGAGAGTGGCAAAGAGAAACGCGTTTCGCAGATGGTCTTAGTGTTTTCTGATAGTATCAAGGAGGCATATGATCAAGTTATTGAGTCGATGCAAGGGATGATGGCTGACTTTGAGATTAGCGCCATTAGTGAGAGCACCATTTTGGATGTATTCCCCTATGAGGTTGGAGCGATCTTGCCTCCAGGGAACTTCACCCCACTGGCTGCTGTAACCCTTCCCGATTTTGATGATGCAAACTTCTTAAGTGAGGTGCCAGAGCCAGAAGGCAGAATGTCTGAAGATTTAGACGATGATGAGGAGGAGACAGAAAATTAAGGGTGAATTTCAGAACCAAAATAAATCTTGAATTGTTATATTTATAGTAATCACACAAATTAAAAATTAAATTTTATGAGCACATTAGTTGGAAAAAAAGCTCCAGAGTTCAAAGCAAATGCCGTGATTAACGGTAATGATATTGTTGAAAATTTTTCTCTTGATCAATTTATCGGCAAGAAATATGTGATATTTTTCTTTTATCCACTTGATTTTACTTTTGTTTGCCCTACAGAACTTCTTGCGTTTCAAGAGAAGTTAGCTGAATTTGAGAAACGCGAAACAGCTGTTGTTGGTTGTTCTGTTGATTCTCAGTTCTCTCATTGGGCTTGGTTAAATACCGAAAAGAAAAATGGCGGTATTAAAAGTGTTAAGTATCCTATCGTAGCCGATTTATCAAAAACTATTGCTGAGAACTATGGTGTTTTAGCAGGTGAATATGATATCGACGAAGAAGGAAAGTCTGTATTTAACGGAGCTCCAGTAGCTTACCGTGGTCTTTTCCTAATCGATAAAAAGGGTGTTGTTCGTCATCAGTTGGTTAATGACCTTCCTTTAGGTCGTAGCGTTGACGAGGCTTTACGTACGGTTGATGCCTTACGTCACTTTGAAGAGTATGGTGAAGTTTGTCCTGCGAACTGGCAAGAGGGTAAGGATGCGATGAATGCAACTGCTGAAGGTGTTGCTGGGTATCTTTCAAAACACTAATCCAACGGATAGTTAATAAAAAGGGAGCTCAATCAATTGAGCTCCCTTTTTATTTTAATGTCTCTTGGTATTATTCAAAAAGCCCCTCTTCACGCACTGTCATGACGATGGCTGAGTGTGATAAGATGATGTATTTCTCCCCTTTAAACTCTATTTCGTATCCCGACTTTGCCAGATAGATCGCCAGATCGCCAACTTTGGCTTGTAAGGGGACATATTTGGTCGAATCGTTTTTCTCCTTCCAGGGTTCAACCTCGTCGTTGATCGCTGGAATAGCAAAGCCTGGGCCTACTTTAATGATGTATCCTGCTTGAATATTTTCTTTGTCAAGAACAGCCGCTGGGAGATAGAGTCCAGAAGTGGTTTGTTGATTTGGGTTTTTAGGCTTGATAAGAACTTTGTCTCCAATCATGATGATCTTCTCCAGATCTTTAGCGTCAAGATTTAAACTCATAGGTGTTGCTTCTCCGATTTTGAGGGTTTTGTAATTCTTGTAGATGTTATTTCAATTGGGCTTCAATCCAGACTGGCAAATGATCGGAAGGATATCGGTTGTTATTGGAGTCGGTAATGACCTTGTAATTATTTACTTCAACCATTTTATTGACGAAGATATAGTCGATTCTTTTCTCAAGTTTACTTTGAATGTCAAATTCATTAAAAGTTCCCATTGGTCCTTTGGGCGCCTCGATGGTGATTTGTCTGGCATCTTTTAATTTCTGTTTGATAACTAGAAGAGGCCTTTCTTCAGGTGTTAGATTGAAATCGCCTGTCAATAAAAGTGGGTCTTTTCGATCCGCAATCTCGCTGATTTTTTTTAAGATTAGTTCTGCTGATCGGATTCTAGCCGTGACTCCGATATGATCGAAATGGGTATTGAAGACATAAAATGTTTTATAGGTGTCGTTCTCTTTAAGTCGTGCCCAGGTACAGATTCTATTTAATGCGGCATCCCAACTTTTAGTTGGTGTTTGCGGCGTCTTCGAGAGCCAGAAAGTGCCGTTTTCTAATAACGTATAGCGATGTGAGTTGTAAAAGATCGCGGAGAACTCACCATTGACATTTCCGTCGTCACGTCCTACTCCAACATAATCAAAGGTTTTCATCCCATCTTTAAGGTTCATAACTTGATCAAAGAGCGCCTCTTGCACACAAAAGATATCAGCCTTGTGCGTTTTTAGTAGTTTGATAACGGCCTCGCGACGTTTGGGCCAACCATTTTCTCCATCCCCAGGATTGTTATAGCGGATGTTATAGGTGATCACATTCATAGGCTTCTGTGCAAAAGTGCTGAGGGATACCGAGCAGAAAAATAGGAACAATAGGAGGTTTATTTTCATTCGAATAAATTTTAATTAACGTGTTTGTTAGGGTCTTTAAATTCGAATGTAACCTTCATAAGATGAATTTAAATAGATTCAGCTTATGAAGGTCACCTCGGGATTATCGTTCTTGAAAAGTATGAATTATTTCAAGATGTCGACGCTTCGTTTTACGAAATTATTAAGCGCTTCGCCTTTTAGCATGTTATTAGCTAATAGAGCAAGATCGACAAGTTGTTTCGCCAGGTCGTGAGAGCCACCAAAAGCCTCCAGCGACTTGCGTTTCTTCTCTTCTGTTTCCGAGATTTTTTGTTCCGTGGCAGCAAGTAGATCTTTCTCCTCTTGGGTGATCTCTTCCTCTTTTTTGCCCTCTTTTAATTTCTCAAGTGACTCCTTCTCTGACTTGTATTTTGAAATTTCCTTTGCAGATTTAGTCAACTCTTTTTCCAAGGTCTCTTGCTTGTCGTTCATGATCTTTTTGATCAGCGGATGACTGACGTTGACTACCAGGTTGTAGCTATCTGGAAGATCTCCGTAAAAGCTCATGCCGCTTTGCATTTTCGACATGTCTTTCATTCTACGCATAAACTCATTTTGAGTCACCACCATTGGGGTAGCAGATTCTCCAAGATCTTGAAAGTCGATGATAAACTGACCACGATCTTTCGGTGTGATCGCTTGGAATATTGGGCTTAGCTCGTTTTTCTCATCGAGTGTTAAGACCTCTTTTTTCTCTTCGTTTTTTGATATTAATTTATCAGCCACATCAGCATCCACCCGAACGAAGTGCTTCTCTGGGAATTTCTGCTCGAAATGATTCAAAAGGGGAGTAGCCAATACATCGTTCATGATTAACACATCATACCCTTTTTGCTTGGCTGCCTCGATGAAACTAAACTGTTCATCTTTATTTGTTGCGTAGAGATAGACCAGTTTATTGTCTTTGTCGGTCTGATTGGCTCCAATTAAGTTTTCATATTCTTCCATCGTAAATGATTTGCCATCACTATTTTGGAACAGGTAGAAATTAAGCGCTTTTTCATAGAATTTTTCATCGGTAAGCATGCCATATTCGATAAACAGCTTAAGATCGTTCCATTTGTTTTCAAATTCGGTTTTGTTCTCTTTGAATAGTTCGGCCAGACGATCGGCCACCTTTTTTGTGATATGGCCACTGATCTTCTTTACATTTGAGTCGTTTTGCAGATAAGATCTTGAAACGTTTAATGGAATATCTGGGGAGTCGATCACACCATGCAAGAGGGTAAGAAACTCAGGAACGATACCTTCTACTGCGTCAGTAACAAATACCTGAGAGCAATAGAGTTGGATTTTATTTTTCTGTACCTCGAAATTGTTCTTCAGTTTTGGGAAATAGAGTATACCGGTCAGGTTGAATGGGTAATCGACATTTAGATGAATGTGGAATAACGGTTCGTCACCAAAAGGGTATAGCTTATGATAAAAGTCAACATAGTCTTGCTCTTTTAAATCGACCGGTTTTTTTACCCATGCAGGCACAGTCTCATTGATCTGATTGTCCTCCTCGGTCTCTTCGTTTTTGCCATCTTTCCAGTCTTTTTTCTTGCCAAAGACAATTGGTGTCGGAAGGAATTTGCAATATTTATTCAGTAGTTCTGTAATCCGGTTCTCTTCAAGAAACTCTTCGGAGTCGGTATTGATATGCATGACGATATCAGTTCCTACCTCTTCTTTTTCGGTCTCTTCAATGGTGTATTCTGGTGATCCGTCGCAGACCCAACGTACTGGTTTTGCTCCGTCTTGGTAGGATTTAGTGATAATCTCAACCTCTTCTGATACCATAAATGAGGAGTAAAACCCAAGTCCGAAATGACCAATGATGGCATTGGCGTCGTCTTTGTATTTTTCTAAGAACTCATTTGCTCCTGAGAAGGCAATTTGATTGATGAATTTTTCAACTTCATCGGAGGTCATTCCTATTCCGTTGTCTGAAATCGTGATGGTTTTTGCCTCTTTGTCAAGTCTGACAGATACTTTCAGGCTCTCTACACTTCCTTTGTATTTTCCTGTCGATGCGATTGTTTTAAGCTTTTGTGTGGCATCAACGGCGTTTGAAACGATTTCGCGAAGGAAGATATCGTGATCGGAATAGAGAAATTTCTTGATAATGGGAAATAGGTTATCACTTGTAACCCCAATTTTACCTTTCATACTATGTTGATTTTATAAATTAATGTTTGCAATAATTTCACTTCTGTTGGTTATTCAAAGTGTATGCCAAAAACCCTTTGCTGACTTCCTGTCAGAATTTACAGGTTAGGAGGCCCTTGTACAGGACAAAATTTCACACGCGACCTATGTTAAACGACAAAGACCTCAATATGTTAATATTGAGGTCTTTGCACGGGAGGAGCGACTCGAACGCCCGACACCTGGTTTTGGAGACCAGTGCTCTACCAACTGAGCTACACCCGTAGAAGCGGAGAGAGAGGGATTCGAACCCCCGGTACCTCTCGGTACAGCGGTTTTCAAGACCGCCGCAATCGACCACTCTGCCATCTCTCCAAAGCGTGTGCAAAAGTATACTTTATTTTGATTCGTCAAAAATTATCGGGCATTATTTTAAAAGTAAATTAAAGTAGATGCGATAGAAATAGAAAATGTTGGATTTGTAATATTTTTTTACTTGATTTGTCTAGTTAATTTTTTTACAACTATTTAATCATTCTTATTCAATTATTCCTTCTAGCCCTAGAAAAGCTTGAATTAATTTTTTTTTGATAATTTTTGTATATTTGTGAATTATGTTTAACTTTCGGCAAATCTGAATCTTCGTTTAATAATTTAATTTCAAATTTACTATGAACAAAACTCAATTAATTGATGCAGTTGCTGCTGAGGCAGGACTTACTAAAGTTGATGCAAGAAAAGCTGTTGATGCTTTTGTAAAAGCAACTGGCGAACAACTTAAACAAGGTGAGAAAATCGCTCTTGTAGGATTTGGTACTTTCTCAGTGTCTGAAAGACCTGCACGTGAAGGTCGTAACCCACAGACTGGTGCAAAAATCAAAATCGCTGCTAAGAAAATTGTAAAATTCAAAGCTGGTAGCGAACTTAACGACTCTGTACAATAGTCGTTTAAATCAAGCATAAAAAAAGGAGGTTTTTCAACCTCCTTTTTTTATGCTTATACTTTTTTAGAAGCTTTGCATCCCATGAAGCTTCTTGTAAATCCCGTCTAATGCGAGTAATTCTTCGTGATTTCCGCGCTCTACAATAGCTCCTTCGTGAAAAACACAGATTAAATCAGCATTCTTTATCGTCGAAAGTCGATGCGCTACAACAATGGAGGTCCTATTTTTCATTAAGTTCTCTAGCGCTTCTTGGACTAGTTTTTCCGACTCTGTGTCTAAAGCGGAGGTAGCCTCGTCTAGAATCAAAATTGGTGGATTTTTGAGCACTGCACGTGCAATAGAGACCCGTTGACGTTGTCCGCCGGATAATTTCCCCCCTCGGTCGCCTATGTTTGAATAATATCCTTCCGCAGTAGCGGCAATAAATTCGTGCGCATTAGCCACTTTAGCCGCTTCTTCCACTTGCTCTAAGGTTGCATCTTCCACACCAAAAGCGATGTTGTTGAAGAACGTATCGTTAAATAAGATGGGATCTTGGTTCACATTGCCCATCAGTCCGCGTAAGTCCGCAATTTTATAATCACGCACATCAATGCCATCCACACAAATCTGGCCTTCACTAACATCGTAGAACCGAGGTAAAAGATCTACAAAGGTTGATTTTCCTGATCCTGACTGCCCAACTAAAGCAATTGTTTTGCCAATGGGGATGGCTAGATTAACCTTTCTAAGGACATCGTCATCTTGATAGCGGAAGGTTACATCTTTGTATTCAATCTGAGAAACAAAGGTTTTTACCGTAATCGGATTTTCTTTATTGACAATGTTATTTTCAGCAAGCATCACCATATCAATTCGTTCCATAGATGCTAGACCTTTTTGTATGGCATAAAAGGCCGTGGTAAATGATTTCGCAGGATTAATAATGCTGTAGAAAAATACCAGATAGGTGATAAATCCTTGTGGCGTCAAAGCGCTGTTATGACTTAAAACTAACTTGCCACCATACCACAATACCAATACAATAACGGCTGTTCCTAAGAATTCCGACATCGGATGGGCTAAATATCGGCGCCACATCAGCCCATTCATAATGTGGTAATAGTCTGAATTTTGCTTTTCAAAATGCTCGCCAGCCTTTTTTTCTGCATTAAAAGCTTTAATAATACGCAAACCACTCAATGATTCTTCGATGGTAGAGAGTAATTCACCCATTTTATTCTGTCCACGCATCGATGGTTTCTTGAGGCTTTTTCCAACTTTGCCGATTAAATACCCAACTAAAGGGAGAATTAAAAAGACAAATAGGGTAAGCGACCACGACATATAGATCATAAATGTTAAAGACATTAATATGATAAGTGGATCTTTTAGGAGCATCTCCAGTGAACTCATAATTGAGTTGTCGATCTCCTGCACATCACCAGTCATTCGGGCTATGATGTCTCCCTTGCGCTCTTCGGAGAAAAACCCAATTGGAAGATGTAGAATCTTGGTGTACAGTTTATTTCGGATGTCGCGAACCACGCCATTTCGCAAAGGAACAAGCATGTAGAGTGCCAAATAGGTGAAGAGCACTTTGAGGAACACCATAATCATTAGAAATATTCCAATGTATACTAATGCTTTTTCATTGCCGAACTTAAGGATGATATCGCTAAGCTGGTACGTAATATTATCCTTCAGACTGCTAACGGTAAGTGCTAGCTCGGCTGGTTTAGTCGCCATCACTTTCTGTGTGCCAAATAGAACCCCCAGTACCGGCTCTAAGGCTGCAAACTGAAATGCCCCAAACATGGCAGCAAGTAGATTGAAGACGAAGGCACCAACAATGAAGCGTTTATATGGCTTAACAAACCGTTTTAATAGAAGGTAGAGACCTTTCACAAGTGTAGGTTATTAGTTTTTAAGATCGTGGTTGACGATGTCTATTTAAATAGAGACGCCTGTATAATTATACGGAGTGATTAGTTTCAACTCACTTTTCAGCGCCTCGCTCACGTCTAACTTATCAATAAATTCATGCATAACTTCACGATCAATCTTCCGATTAACACGCGTAAGGTCTTTTAGAGCTTCATAAGGATTTGGATAGGCTTCGCGTCGCAGAACAGTCTGAATAGCCTCTGCAATAACAACCCAGTTATCTTCAAGATCACGATCGATGACCTCTTTATTTAAGACTAATTTCCCAAGACCTTTCAAGGTTGATTTGATCGCTATGATGGTGTGCCCAATTGGTACTCCGATGTTCCGTAAAACGGTGGAGTCGGTAAGGTCGCGCTGCAACCTCGATATAGGTAGTTTCGAAGATAGGTGCTCGAAAATAGCATTCGCTATACCTAAGTTACCCTCTGAATTTTCGAAATCGATCGGATTAACCTTGTGTGGCATGGCGGAGGATCCAACCTCCCCTTTTTTAATTTGTTGCTTGAAATAATTCATGGAGATATAGGTCCATAAATCACGATCAAAATCAATAAGTATGGTATTGATCCGCTTCATATTATCGAATATAGCACCATCGCTATCGTAATGGGCGATCTGTGTGGTTGCTTGAGAGCGCTCTATCTTCAACGCTTTTCCTAGGAAGTTATTTCCAAATTCGGGCCAATTGACACCTGGATAAGCGACATGATGAGCATTGAAATTGCCTGTCGCACCTCCAAATTTACCGTAGAACGGAATATTCTTCAGACTAGCGAGTTGAACATTTAAGCGTTCTGCAAAAACTTTGATCTCTTTACCTAATCGAGTAGGTGTAGCTGGTTGTCCATGTGTTTTTGCCAACATCGAAACCTCTTCCCACTCTTTGGTCAGCGATTCTAATTTAGCGATTAGCTCTTCGATTAAAGGGAAGTAGACCTTTTGAATCGCATCGCGCATCGAGCAAGGAACAGCTGTGTTATTGATATCTTGAGAGGTTAGTCCAAAATGGATAAACTCTTTATACGGTTGCAAGTTTAAGGCATCGAATTTTTCCTTGATGAAATATTCAACTGCTTTCACATCATGATTGGTGACTTTTTCAATCTCCTTAACTTTGTTTGCATCTGCGATGGAAAACGATTCGTAGATTTGACGAAGCGCAGGTTTAAGCTTAGCATCAACCGATTTTAGTTGAGGAAGCGGAAGCTCTACTAATGCAATGAAGTATTCAATCTCCACATAAACCCGATATTTTATCAAGGCGTATTCTGAGAAATATTGACCTAATTCATCTACTTTGTCACGATATCTGCCATCTATAGGTGATATGGCTGTTAGGGATTGGATTTCCATTTTATCTCTTATTCTGTTTGCTACAAAGGTAGTAAAAACTCTGAAAATAGACTATTTGCCACTTTTACTGTTTGATATTCTTGTGGATACGGTTCAGGTGATATTCCAGTCTCTTAGACATAGATTGCAATAGTACTTATATTGTAATCCGATAATTGTTAGGTGTTTACGTGTATTTCCGATTCGTTAAGCTAGTTTTCTGCTGTATGTTTAACCTTCTTAACTGTCTCTTTTCTTGAGATTAACATAGGTACTGCAACGCCAACCGCAAGTGCCATTAGAATAAACAAGGTTTTCAGGCCATAGCTTACTGTTTCGGCTAACGAAACGGAATAGGTGTCGCTCGTAGCGGCAGTACTAGAAAGTTTCATCAGTCCGAGCATCATCCGGTAGGCGAAAATCCCTGGAACCATAGGTATGACTGCTGGAATTGAAAATACCAGCGGAGGGGCATGTTTCGTATGAGCTGCATAAACACTAAGAATTCCAATTAATGATGCACCTGCAAAAGTGGCGATGGTGATCTCTAAGTTTAATTGGATTAGGATAAGTTTTGTTAACCCTCCAAGAGCGGCAATGACCCAAATGATAAACAAGGTCCTTTGGGGAACATTAAATAGTATGGCAAAGCCAAGAGCTGCAAACCCAAACCAAATTCCTTTTTCTAATAGTGTAATGAGCTCCATAGATAATCTATTATAAAGTAGTGCTTATGTTGTCTTTAATAAATTTAGCTCCTTAGAGGCTGTAAATTTGCATCGCAAGCATTAATCCAAGTGCGATTGAAAAGGCAATTATTAGTCCATTTACCCCTCTGACTATTCCATTTAAGGTATTTCCATCCATAAGATCGGAAAGTGAGTTGATTAAAGGGACGCCAGGAATTAAAAACAATACCGAGGTAGCCAAAGCATTTTCAGGTGAGTGTCCAATATTTAGTTTGATAGACAATCCCGCTACCATCGTGGCTGCAAAGGAGGCAAAGAAGATCGAGATATAAGGATTGAATCGCATCTTTAGGGCTTCTTGCCGAATAAACAGACCGAAGAATGTGGCTGTAAATGCGACAATCATCTCTGGAGCTTCCCCGCCAAATAATCGACAGAATGAGGCGCCTGCTAGGGCTACTAAGGCAAGCACCACAAACCTCGGATAATGGGGGAGTGCTTTTATTCGTTCAATATCTTGATTAATTTGTTCAACCGAAAGTCCTTCTTCGACAACCCTCCAGCTAAGTCGGCTAATGCCAGAAACTAACTTGAAGTTAACCACATGAGGAGGTGTTCGTTTAACGCTGCTGGTGTATTCCGATCCATCTTCCGTGGTGACGGAAAGCATCAACGAACGACTGGTAATCAAGAGTTCTACCTCATACCCCAGTGCATCTGCAATTCTGTTGATGGTTGTCCGAACCCGACCTGTGCTTGCCCCATTGCCCATCAATAAGGTTCCCACATCGAGAAGCATCTCTTCCACAGCCTTGGTGCTATTTGTTCGTTCTTTAGTCATCTTTAAATAAATCATTAATAAACTAATCAGGCTTGTAAAGTTAGCATCAATTTTTGTTTAGAGGTGCAACGGAATTTTAATTTTATGATTTATAAGTTGAACACTATTGTCATCAGCTTTGTTGTATCTTTATTAACAAGTCAACGTTCAAATCTTGTTATTCTTATACTAAATACTTAATTATTGGCGGATGAAAAGGACTGAATTTTTGACTGCATTGGGAATATCCGCAAGTACAGTAGTTTTTGCGCCCTATCTCGTCTCTTGTAGTAAAGGTAGCTCGTTGAGCGACAGTGGATCTAATGGAACGCCAAGTTCAACCGTTGACTTCACCCTTGACTTGTCTATGCCTGCTAACTCAGCATTAAATACCAATGGAAGCTCAATGATTAGTAATGGAGTTATTGTTGCAAAAACCTCCGGTGGCATGTATATTGCAGTAGCTTCAAAATGTACGCATCAAGGCTATACCTTGGCTTATGACAATGGGACTAGTGAGTTTCATTGTGCTAGTCATGGGTCGAATTTCACTACCACAGGACTGGTGGTCAATGGACCTGCATCGACAGCGCTAAAGGTCTATAAGACTCAATTGACTGGAACAAATCTTCGCGTTTATTCTTAAATATTCTTAGCGTTTGAATTTCTCGCCTGCAAATTTCAATCCGTCGTAAAGACCTGTGCGCCAATACGACCAGGAGTGACCTCCATTGCGAACACGATATTCGTGGGGGATACCTAAGTTTCGCATTCCAATGTGCAAGAGGGAATTGCCTTTGTATAAAAAGTCATCATCGCCACAATCGATGTAAAATCGGATGCTTTTTAATTTCTCAGCAGCTACGGTGTGGATCAGATGAAGTGGATTCGTCGCTTTCCAAGTTTCACTAAGTCGCTCAATTCCCTTTAAGTTTTTTCCGTAGATCGATTTGAAATATCCATCATATTGACCATCTGGCTGCTGCGTGATCTCTTCATCTGAAAATACAGCACTGCTTAAGGCGATAACACTCGAGAAAAGATCGGGGTTGCGCATGGCAAGTGATAATGATCCATATCCACCCATCGAAAGTCCACCAATGGCTCGGAACTCTTTTTTCGCTCGGATGCGATATTCTTTCTCGATATAAGGTATGAATTCTTGGGTAAACATATCCGACCAACGGTTTTTCCCGTCAGCACTATTGCAATACCAGGTTACTTTTCCATCGGGTATAATCAGGATACAAGCGGGAAAATCACCCTCTGCAATCCCTTTATCAGCTATTTGAGCCGCCTCACCAAATTGAATCCAGCCAGTTTCATCATCCGAAAATCCATGAAGAAGGTAGACAACCGGATAACTGCGGCTCGACGTTTGATAGTCGGCAGGCAGGTAGACCGAATAGTTTACTGGATAGTCAACGAGTTTACTCTTAAAGCTTAGACTTTCAATCGTTTTTCCTTTTTGAGCAAAGGAGATTATGGGCAGAGCTAAAAATAGCAAGGGAAGTAGGAGAGTCTTTGTCATAAGTTGGCTAAATCTGAATTCATCCAACAGTTGACGGACAAAATTCGATTATTAAATGGTTTAGGCAAAGATAAGAAATGATTGAATAAGAGAATTGGAAACTTAAATAAATTCATCCGTCAGCCGACGGATGAATTATCTTCTTGTTCCCTACACCATTGGGTATTTTTTCAAAATTTCGTTCGATCTCATCAATATATCCACATACTGAGCGCGTTTGTAGGCATAAGGATCTTTGGTGTTTTTCATCGCTAATTTACCTCTGAAATCAGCAATTGTTTTGTAGGCCCGAGCATCCATCCACTCTTCAAGCATCTCGATCATGGTGGTGATATGACTTGCTTTATTGCGGTAGATAGCGCTCACCACCTGCACGGTTCCTGCACCAGCCAAGAGCATTTTGATCATATCGCTACCATCGGAGATACCTCTGCTGGCACAAATATCGGCAGCAATGGTGCCGTACAATAATCCTGAAAACCTCAGACTTAACTGGTAATCTTTCGGGTGGGTGAGATCGAAAGGGTAGTAGAACTCTTCTGTCTCAATGTTAATCTCCGGTTGGAAAAAACGATTAAAGAGCACGATGCCATCAGCTCCAGCCTGATCGAGTTTGCCAATGAGGTTTAGCGGATTCGAGTAGAAAACACTTAGTTTGACGCTTACTGGAATTTTTAAGATGGTTTTTAATTTCGTTAGAATGCGCACCTGTCGGGCTTCGATATCGGCTCCTGTATGACTCCCATCAACTGGGACATCATAAAAGTTAAGCTCCAGACCGGCAATGCCAGTTTTTTCAAGCTCGAGTGCATACTCTTCCCACGACTCATCGTACATGGCATTTAAGCTAGCAAAGACTGGAATAGTCACTTTAGAAAGAAGTTTCTCTAGTTTAAAGATATGCTCTTTAGCTCCGCCATGCTTCACCTCAGGAAAGAGATTAACCATTTCGGCATTTCTGTCGTCGTATTCTGCAAGTTGATCTTGCAGTTGTATCTGTTCGAGATGGATCTGTTCTTCAAAGAGAGAGCGGTAGACCAAGGCAGCAGCGCCAGCTCGTTCTATTTTCTGAATCACATCAAGGTCTTCAACTAAACTTGAAGCACCAAGAATAATGGGGTTTTTTAGTTCAACGCCCATATAAGTAGTTCTTAAATCTGCCATACGATTAAAGTTTTGATGGTTTATTAGTCTAACAAAATCAACACAATATGCTTTTCGAAAGAGAACTTAAATGCAGTGATACTGATCCTTTTAAAGGACTATAGATGCGAAATTAATCTTTTAATTTTTAATTGGCTATTTTTACGGCTGTAGATTTCACTCAAGATGGTAGTTTAAAAGGGTTTTGAATAAGCCCTCTGTCTTTGAAATTTTAATAAATTTTTTAAGAAGGTTATTTTTTTGCTTGGTGTATGTCAAAAAAGCATATTTTATTTGTTTGTTTAGGTAATATTTGTCGCTCTCCAGCTGCAGAAGCGGTGATGGTGGCTAAGTTGCAAGGCACTAAATTAGACCATTTATTCGGTTGTGATTCTGCTGGAATTATCGGTTTTCACGCTGGCGCAAAGGCTGATCCTAGGATGCGAAAGCAAGCCCAAGTGCGAGGCTATTTAATAACCAGTCTGTCACGACAGGTTAGGCCAGAAGTTGATTTTGATCGGTTTGATCTGATCGTTGCAATGGATGATCAAAATGTGCGCGATTTGACCAAACTAACAAGGTCGGATAGTGATCGCAAAAAGATCGTTAAAATGACCGATTTTTCGAGTGATTCAAGGTGTGATTTTGTCCCTGATCCCTATTATGGAACGATAGCTGATTTCGATCTTGTATTGGATATTTTGGAACAGAGCTGTGATGGATTAGTGAACTTTTTAACTGCCAAAAATTAAGATTATGAAGATTTTAAGACCTGCTTTATTCGTATTTTCTTTTGTATGTCTATTGATTAGCTGTGGCTTACCTCGTCAGATTATTAAACATTACAAAGGGAAGTCGCAAGAGGAGCTTGAGCTGACCATGGGCAAGCCAACGCGCATTGAAATAGGTGATTCAGGTGAGAAGATCTATGTGTATATGAAGAATAAGTACCTCAAGGCAGCTCCTATCAATACGGGGGCGTTTCAATATGATAAGTTTGTCAGTCCGCATACGGTTAAGACCGAGACCTATACTTTTTACCTCAATAAATCGAAGGTTGTTGAGAAGGTAACCTACGATTACGGTTATACCCGATAGGGTTAATAGCTGCCTTAGTTTGGTAGAGATTTTTCCCCTCGTCGAAATTTTTATATCTTTGTCGTATCCTTCTGCCCAGATGGTGAAATTGGTAGACACGCCAGCTTGAGGGGCTGGTTCCGGTTACGGTGTGCAAGTTCGAGTCTTGTTCTGGGCACCAATAAAGCACAATACCCACTGAAAACCAGTGGGTATTGTGCTAATATCTAGAATAGAATTATCTCGATTTGACATAGTTTTTATTCTTTTAAATTTATTGCTAAATATTCTGTAAAACAGTTGTACGATGCGTTGGACCTTCCCTAATTTTAAAGCAGTAGCAATTAGTAGTTTAGTCGTGTTTGGATCTAATTTGGTCCAGGCAAAAACATCTAAATTGCCCAATATCATACACATCCATTCCGATGACCATCGGTCAGATGGCCTGCATGCACTCGGTACTCCACAGCTCATCACCCCAAATTTGGATGCGCTGATTGAGCGAGGGGTCACGTTTACCCATTGTTACACCATGGGATCTATGATCGGTGCTGTTTGTACCCCTAGTCGAACGATGCTTCTTACAGGTCGATCGTGGCAACGGATACCTGGAGCACCAGATGCAGCCTCGAATGCTGCTGATCCATCGACGTTTCTCCCTCGTGTGATCCAGTCGGCTGGTTATCAGACCTGGCATATGGGTAAGAGGGGTAATGGTTTTATTACAGGTTTACAAGAGTTTGAAACCAATATCATCGATGGTGCCATGGGTGAAACACCGCAGGATGACCGTGCACATTGTTGTAAACGGTTGGCTGATCGTACCATTGAATTTCTGTCAAGTCGTTCGAAAGGCAAGGATACTAAGCCTTTCTATATCTATCTAGCACCTCCTGTTCCTCATGATCCACGCTTTGCAGAACCTGAGTTTCAAAAGCTTTACGATCCCACTAAAATAGCTCTTTCCCCCGCTTTTTTGCCCCTTCATCCGTTTGATAATGGCGAAATTACTGTTCGTGATGAGCAGACTGCCCCTTGGCCGCGCACACCTGAAGACACTAAACAACAACTCGCCGATTACTATGCCTGTATTACGGGCCTTGATTATCACGTTGGGCGGATACTCGCTGATCTAAAGACTAAAGGATTGCTAGAGAATACGATTGTTATTTTCAGTGGCGACAATGGTCTTTCGATGGGTGATCACGGACTCTTTGGGAAACAGAATTTATATGAGTTTGGAGGTATGCATGTGCCGCTTGTCATTGCTGGTCCTGGCATATCGAAAAGGAAAAGTGATGCCCTCGTTTATCTGATGGATTTGTTTCCAACTATAGCTGAGTTTGCCAAAGCAAAAGACCCTACGGGTGTTGATGGTAAGAGTCTAGTGCCTATATTAACTGGACAGAGAACGAAAGTGCGCGAAGTGCTTTACACCGGTTATCGCGATTGTCAGCGCTCTGTTCGTGATGATCGTTGGAAGTTAATCCGTTATCCGCTTATTAATTACACGCAGCTGTTCGATCTGAATAATGACCCGCATGAATTAAATAACCTTGCCTATCAGGCGAATTCCAAGGAGATGGTTCAGAAGATGACGACTTTGCTTGAAAAGGAGATGGTTGATTATAGCGACAAATTTCCACTCGTTGTCTCCAATCCTAAAGCTGCCGAATGGACTCCACCACCAATTGGTAGTAAAATAAAGAAAGTGAAGAAGTAAGTAGCGAGTAATTCATCGCTTCATGTTTGTTCCTCTATTTCGTGTTTAGTGGGCAGGCAAGGTGAATGTAAAACTGCTTCCTTTTCCGAGTTCGCTTTCTACAGAAATTTTACCGGAGTGTTTTTCTACGAATTCCTTGCAAAGCATTAATCCCAAGCCTGTTCCGCTTTCGTTTTCTGTGCCTAAGGTTGATGTTTTTTCGCTTATTTTAAACAGATTACCAATTGCTTTTTCACTCATTCCAACCCCGCTGTCCTTAATAGAGATGGAGACTTCGCTATTTAGTTGAGTTGCAGTAATTAATATATTCCCGTTTTTGTTTGTGAATTTTATGGCATTGGTGATAAGGTTTCTTAAGACTGTGTTTATCATATTGCTGTCGGCAAATATGTTTAGGCCATCTGGGATCTCCTGTTTTATGGAGATTGATTTTGCCTTGGCTGCATTTTCCACTAAGCGGATAACATCACCAACCAAATTTTCAAGGGCGAATTCTTTTGGTGCAAATTCAATGGCACCTGTTTGGGCTTTAGACCAATCCAATAGATTTTCTAATAATTTAGAGGCATTTTTAGCCGATTGGTGTATTAGATTAACATATTTTTCCGTTTTTTCTGCCCGATCTTGTTTTGAATCTTTGATTAATTCAGATAGTCCTACAATACCTATAAATGGATTTCTAAGGTCATGAGCTATGATACCGAAGAATTTATCTTTTGTTGCATTTAGTTCTGCTAGTTGAGTATTTTGAGTAAGAATCTCCTCTTTTAAAAGTCTTCGTTCCGTAATATCTCGGGTTACACCAACCATAATCAAGGAGCCGGTATTGCTTTCGTGCAGTGGATAGACGAATACTTCGGTCCATAAGGTAGATCCGTCTTTGCAATAATATTCATATTCCCCTTGGAAATTTGGTAGTGGTAAACCAGCCGCGAAGGCCTGATTTAATTTTACCATATAGTCATAAGCCATGAGCTGTGATGCTGGAGTTATGATCTCATCGATTGTTTGATTCATCGCTTCCTCGACTGTAAACCCGCGTAATTGTTCTACCGCAGGACTGATATAGGTAATTGTGCCATCAATTTTCATCGTCCAGATCACATCTCTCGCATTTTCAGCCAAAAAACGATAACGCTGTTCTTTAATCTGTAGTTCGTTATATGCTTTCTGAAGCTCGAGTAGTTCGTTTTGAATCTCCTCGTTGGTTTGGTCCTTACCCATAAGTCTTTTGTTTTTTATGCTTGAATTAATCGCTAAAGTAATAAATTATAAAAAGTGATTAACCAACCTTTAATTTTTTTCTATTCCATCTTCCATTTTAAATCTGGCTTTTTACCTTTTCATTTCCCCTTTTTTCTATGTTTAATTCGACCTCTTGTTAAGCTTTTTGGCATTTATTTTTTTAATAATATATTTATTTAGACTAAATTGTAATTACACATCTTTATGTGTATTGAAAAGATTGGTGAAGTAATTTTTGCGGTATAATTTTGTCTCCCATTCGTTTATTTTTTAGCGCATTGTCTTTCAGTTCGTTAAGTTGCTTTTTGGAGTGTTTTTTAGACGAGGCTTTAGTGGTTCTTTTCTGGGAATTCTTTGCTTGTAAATAACTAATGGGGCTTCGTTTGTCGAATGCTACCGAATAGTTAATAAAAATAATA
>CAIVGL010000092.1 GCA_903905505.1 uncultured Bacteroidia bacterium
CAATTATTAACTCCACAAAAACTTTAATCAACCTTTTTTAAAGGAAAAATGCTTTTCATGAAATTGTAGAACGATAATCTTTTTATCTTGCCTTCATACGATCCTAAAATCGTGGTGCAAATGTAAAAGGTTTTTCAACACCGATTACCCTAAAGAACCTAAATAATACAAGAGTTTTGAATTAAATTACAATGTATCAGTCACCGATCAGCCATTCAGCACACTAGCTATGTTAAGCAAATGTTAAGTTCGGCAAGAGGGCTAAAAAGAGGGTGTATTTAAGGTCTAAATTGGCTCTGAAAGGGCATTTTATCTATCGATGCACCGAAGACTTCAGCGAATTTATCGCGTAAAATAGCTTTAACGTGATCAAAATCGATTATTTCACCAAGCTCATTCTGGAGTGAAGTAACCCCTTTGTCAGAAAACCCACAAGGATTGATATCCTTAAAATAGGAAAGATCGGTATTCACATTTAATGCAAATCCATGCATCGTGACCGAACGAGAGCTTTTTACCCCAATGGCACAAATCTTTCGAGCCTTCGCCGTTCCCACATCAAGCCATACCCCTGCCGCATCCGGATCACGAGTTCCACTCAATCCCAACATCGAGATGGTCTGAATAATGACCTCCTCTATACTATATATATACTGTCGCAATCCAATCGTAAAATTTTCAAGGTCTAAAATCGGATAGCCAACAAGCTGCCCAGGACCATGAAAAGTAATATCTCCACCACGATCGGTCTTGTAAAACGCAGCTTTCCTATCTTGCAATTGGATATAATTAAGGAGAAGGTTATGCTCATCTCCACTTTTCCCTAAGGTGTAAACGGCGGGGTGCTCCACAAATAGCAAGAAATTAGGAGTCGAAGGCTCTCCATTAGTATCTCTATCGAGCTTTATCGAGATAATTTGTTTCAGCAAATCTTCCTGACTCGCTAAAGCAATCTTATAATCGCAAACCCCAAGATCCAAAAACTGAATGTGTGTATTTTTCATTAAACGAACTGGATGTGCCCCTAATTTATCACGTTGCTAGAGAAAATAGAATGACTTCAAATAAATCTGCTTTTTGTGACTGCGAAGATAGGCATTTTAAAGAGCAAGGAATCGAGTGGATGTATTCCATTTTTTTTACTTTTGAGATCTCTCTAGACTAATTAACTATGATTTCTATAAAACTGCTTAAAAAATACCCGACCACGTTTTGGATCGCAAATGCCATGGAGCTATTTGAGCGGTGGGCTTGGTATGGCTTCTACCTCATCTTCGCGCTTTATCTTACCAATTCAACCGATGAGGGTGCCTTAGGTTTTTCTCAAACGCAAAAAGGATTAATAATGGGTATCGGAACAGCATTTCTTTACCTATTGCCCATATTTACTGGCGCATTTTCTGATCGAATTGGATATCGAAAGACCTTGTTTATTGCCTATACGATCTATACAATTGCCTTTCTATTAATCCCTATTTTCAAATCTTTTATCGCCGTTTTTATTATTTACCTATTTCTTGCAGTTGGCGCGGCCCTTTTTAAGCCAATCATAGCAGCCACTGTAACCAAGACAACAGACGAAGAAACTTCCTCAATCGGATTCGGAATATTTTATATGATGATAAACATCGGGGGATTTATTGGGCCATTTGTGACTGGATACTTTAGAAAATTTTCATGGGACTATGTGTTCTATGCTTCGGCAGTTGTGATTGCCTTAAATTTCATCCTTGTCACACTATATTATAAGGATCCCATTCAAAAGCAGGATAAGAATGAGCCCAAACCGACCTTGACAGAAGATCTGAAGCATGTGCTTCAACACATTGGGACAGCCTTATCAGACTGGAAATTTGCCCTATTCTTATTTATCATATCAGGGTTCTGGACTATGTTTTTTCAGGTCTATATGACGTTACCTGTCTTTATCGATCATTGGGTCAACACCTCGGTGGTCTATGAATTCTTGCTGAATTACTGGCCTTGGCTAGCTCATCAGCTTGGAACAGCGGAAGGAACGATTCCAGCAGAATATCTAATAAATATGGATGCTGGTTATATCATCTTGTTCCAAATTGCAGTCTCTGCTATAGCGATGCGATATAAGCCATTAAATGCGATGATCGTTGGAACACTCATCGCTTCAATAGGTATGGGACTAAGTCTAGCAACACAAAATGGACTATTTATTGTTGTTGCCTTGCTTGTTTTTGCAATAGGAGAAATGATGAGTTCGCCAAAGATTACTGAGTACATTGGCCGAATAGCGCCATCAGACAAAACAGCCCTCTATATCGGATGCTCCTATCTACCTATTGCATTAGGAAATTTATTTGCAGGATTGGTGTCAGGTAATTTATACCAAAGCATGTCGGATAAGATCACCTTAACTCAAAAAGAAGTTGGTTTGCGAAGCCTCGATATTCCAAATATAAGCTCTCAGTTTTCCAAAAATGATTACTTCCAGAGTGCAGCAACAAAGATGAATATGTCAATTGATCAATTAACCCAATTCTTATGGGACAAATATCACCCATCATCCTTTTGGATTGTAGTCACGGCAATTGGAACAATTGCGGCTGTAATGCTTTATCTTTACGATCGATTAATTCTTAAAAGTGTAAAGCAAGAATCAAACTAAGGTTGACTCGACTACTGAATTAGATGAACAAGCTTAAACAAATTGCGATACTTCTTATTTTCAACCTCGCACTATTGAGCGCGCAGGGTCAGAATAGCTATGACCTATTCAAAACCTACGAGCCCTTTAGGCCAGACAGTACTGGCCCGTTCTATTTTGCAGTTGACAATGTGAATTTCTTTAAAAACAACGAGAATAAGTTAAATCGAAACATTGACTACACCTTAACAGGGACTATGCTTCGGCCCAAAGCGGTATACTATCCCGATTCAAAGTTGCGAATCGAATTAGGGGGTCATATTCTGAAATACAATGGGAGAGAAGACTATGCGCATTTAAATCCCTGGTTTAATGCACACTATAAGGCCACAGATAAAATTTCAGTTATTATTGGCAATTTAGATGCCGACCAAAATCATCAGTTGTCAGAACAGCTCTATAATCCGGAACTATTCTACACCGCACCTCCAGAAGTTGGACTTCAGACGAAGTATAAATCTACCCGTTTTTCGGCTGATCTTTGGATCGACTGGCAGCAGATGATTTTACCTGGAGATCCAATTAAAGAGCGATTTGTCTTTGGAACTAAAACCAATCTCGTGGTGATGGAAAACAAAGATGCTTCATTGTCCCTCCCTTTTACTTTTTATGGAGTCCACCATGGAGGGACAATCGGCACAGCCCCTGGTCTTGCTACAAGTTTTATAACACTTACGCCAGGTTTGACCTATAAGAGAAAAATCTCCAGTAAGGTATTTACAGAGCTCCAACTTACTTCTTCTTTTTCTCTTTCAACCTATCCCAAAGATGATGTAATCTTCAAGCAATCGAGCGGATGGGGGACTTATATCAGCGGCAATCTAAATTCAAAATTTGGAGGAATTACTGCTGCATTCTGGCATGGGCATCTATTTTACACCCCTCAAGGAACCCCTATCTTTCAAAATTATCCGGGAACTGGAGCCATTTGGGCTACCGACAAAAAACTTATCGATTTGAAATATCACTATCACTATCAAATTATAAAAGACACCTTCTTTGGATTTATGTTTGATTACTATTACGACACCATCCGAAAGACGGCTGTGAATAGCGAAGGGCTATATCTGATTCTAAATTTTGGGGTAATTCCCAAACGTGCAAAATAGCGAAAAGCAAAATTAAGCATCATTCGAAGTCATTCAGAATGCTTTGTATTGATTTTGTTGCAGTTATTTTCAATAAGCAGTTGTTAAATCAAAAATAATAAATACTTTTGCAGTCCCGATTTTATCTTTATTTGCTGAAGTATTAATTGGGTAGGGTAGCAACCTTAGCATAAGTTATTGACAATTAATTGTTAATAAACCTGTTACAATACCTGTTAATCGCGTGAATCAGCAAAAAACAGATTGTGTCACATTTTAATTTGAAACGAAAGTGGATTCTTTAAGTTACAAAACGATATCGTTGAACAAAGCAACGGTAAACAAAGAGTGGGTCGTGATCGATGCCACTGATCAAATTCTAGGTCGTCTAGCCAGTAAAGTGGCTGTTGTCCTTAGAGGCAAACATAAAGCTAGTTACACCCCTCATGTTGATTGCGGTGATAACGTGATTATTGTCAATGCTGAAAAAGTACGATTAACCGGGAATAAATGGAAGTTGAAAGAGTACATCCGTCATACGGGTTATCCAGGTGGTCAACGTTCGCAAACTGCGGCGGATATCTTGAAAAAGTATCCAGAAAGACTCTTGGAAAAAGCCGTCAAAGGGATGCTTCCTAAGAACAGTTTAGGGAGTAGACTTTTCACCAATCTACATGTATTTGTTGGCGCAAATCATGACAAAGAAGCTCAAAAGCCAAAATTAATTAACCTGGACAATATTAGATAACTATCATGGAAATCATAAACACTATTGGCAGAAGAAAAACTGCTGTTGCCCGTGTATATCTCTCTGAAGGAAAAGGTAACATTACCATTAACAAAAGAGAGTTGGCAGAATATTTTCCTGTAGGCACCTTGCAATATATCGTTCAACAACCGTTGAATCTATGTGAAGTAGCAGGTCAGTATGATATTAAAGTTAATCTTGATGGCGGTGGATTAAATGGTCAAGCAGAAGCTCTTCGCTTGGGTATTTCACGTGCCTTGCTCAAAATTAACGAAGCAGATTACCGTCCAAAACTGAAAGCTGCTGGATTTCTTACTCGCGATCCTCGTGAAGTAGAACGTAAGAAACCAGGACGTCCAAAAGCACGTAAACGCTTCCAGTTCTCTAAACGTTAATCGATTCATCGAAAGAATTTTTTATAAATATTGTTTAGAATCTAAATTGCTCGGACTTCAACTTCGTTGAACTACCTAGTGATTGACTGAACAGAACGTAAACAAATAAGTAATATGCCAAGAACAGAATTTAAGCAGTTGTTAGACGCAGGGGTACACTTTGGTCACCTTAAGCGCAAATGGAATCCAGCCATGGCTCCCTATATCTTTATGGAGAAAAATGGGATTCACATTATCGATCTTCAGAAAACAATCGTCAAAATTGACGAAGCCGCTGAAGCATTGAAACAAATCTCAAGATCAGGACGCAAAATCCTTTTTGTTGCTACAAAAAAACAAGCAAAAACAATTGTTGCTGAGAAAATTGCAGCAATCAATATGCCTTACGTAGCAGAGCGTTGGCCAGGTGGTATGCTTACCAACTTCCCAACCATTCGTAAAGCGGTGAAAAAAATGTCTTCTATCGATAAAATGATGAAAGATGCGGCTTGGGACAATATGTCGAAACGCGAAAAACTACAGATCACTCGTCAAAGAGCAAAACTAGAGAAAGTATTAGGATCGATTGTTGATCTTACTCGTCTTCCAGCTGCCCTATTTATTGTGGATGTTCTGAAAGAAAAAATCGCAGTTCGCGAAGCTCAACGTCTATCCATTCCAATCTTTGCAATGGTTGATACCAACTCAAATCCAGAAGGAATTGACTTTATCATCCCATCAAATGACGATGCATCTCAATCTATCGATCTAATCATCACCACCATGTGTGATGCCATTAAAGATGGCCTTTCTGACCGCAAGGTTGAACGCGAAAAAGACGAAACAGACGAGCAGCCCCTTGAACCTAAAAAAGGTGGTCGTAAAGCAGTCGTAAAAATTATCGTTGAAGATGATATCGAGAGCTCTGATGAAAAAGAGGAGTTGTTGGATGATTCAGTTGCTGCCTTAAGCGACGATGAGTCTATTGAAGAGGTTGCTGATGAGGATGCAACTGAAGTAAAGTAATTTCGATCTTAACTGTAATTTTAAAAACTATAACAATGAATATTTCTGCTGCTGATGTTGCAAAATTGCGCAAAGCAACTGGTGCTGGGATGATGGATTGCAAGAATGCCTTAACTGAGGCTGATGGCAATTTCGACCGTGCTATTGAAATTATACGTGAAAAAGGGAAACTAGTTGCAAGTAAACGTGCAGACAGAGATTCGTCTGAAGGTGTTGTACTTTCAAAGGTATCTGACGATAAAAGTTTTGGCGCTGTGCTATCTTTAAATTGCGAAACAGACTTCGTAGCTAAAAACGATAACTTTATCGCACTAGCAGATAAGATATTAAGCCATGCAATTGCCAGTAAATGCGAATCAGCAGACGATGTGAAAGCATTGATCATGGATGGACGTTCTATTGGAGAGCAAGTGCTTGAACAAACTGGTATCATTGGAGAAAAGATCGAATTAGCATTCTATGCCTGCATAAAAGCAGGAGATGTTGTTCCCTATATCCACCCAGGAAATAAACTTGCGACCTTAGTTGGGTTTAACAAAACAATTGATAATCAAGCAGGAAGAGATGTTGCGATGCAAATTGCAGCAATGAATCCTGTAGCCGTTGACAATGATGATGTTGCTCCTGAAATCGTAGAGCAAGAATTAAAAATTGCTAAAGAAAAATTCAGATTAGAAGGGAAGCCAGAAGCGATGCTTGATAAAATCGCGCAAGGTGCACTCAATAAATTCTACAAAGATAGCACACTGTTGAATCAAGATTTTGTAAAAGATAACAAATCAACTATTCGTCAGTACCTTTCAAACGTAGATAAAGAAGTTAAAGTAACGACTTTCATCCGTTTTACATTGAACGTATAACCGTTTACTTATTCGTAAAGAAAGAGCCTCCATTTGGAGGCTCTTTTTGTTTAAACTCTTTTTTGATGTAAATTTGTCGATCAAAACTTTTCAAATGGCAAAATATAAACGAATCCTGTTGAAACTCTCCGGCGAATCGCTGATGGGAGAACAGCAATATGGAATTGATCCCCAAAGACTCAAGGACTACGCCATTCAAATTAAAGAGGCCGTTGCCCTAGGTGTTGAAGTGGCCATCGTTATTGGAGGGGGAAATATCTTCCGAGGAGTTAGTGGAGCATCAAAAGGTTTTGATCGAGTAAAAGGCGATCAGATGGGAATGTTAGCTACGGTCATTAATAGCCTTGCCCTTCAGTCGGCATTGAGCAGCGAAGGGGTCAAAGGGCGCGTTTTAACGGCGATCAGGATGGAACCCATCGGTGAGTTCTATTCGAAGGACAAGGCCATAGAAACGCTCAGTAATGGAGAGGTCGCCATTTTCTCTGGTGGAACCGGAAATCCATTCTTTACTACCGACACGGCTTCAGCCTTAAGAGGAATAGAAATAGAGGCAGATGCGATGCTTAAAGGGACTCGGGTTGATGGAATCTATACGGCTGATCCTTTAAAAGATCCTGCTGCCACTAAATTTGACACCATAACATTTGATGAGATCTACGTCAAGGGATTAAAGATTATGGACCTAACAGCCACCACCATGTGCAAAGAGAACAACCTGAATATTGTTGTATTTGATATGGACACCATTGGAAATTTAATAAAGGTCTTAAAAGGTGAAAAAATAGGGACCGTAGTCCACAATTAATCCAAGGAATTACTAATTTTAGAAGAGCATTTAAATTCAATCACCATATGAACGAAGAGATAGAGTTGATAATTGACGATTCCACAGAAAGAATGGAACATGCTATTGCCCACCTAGACCATGAATTAGCACATATTCGTGCAGGGAAAGCCAATCCTCGCATGATAGAAAGTGTGATGGTTGATTACTACGGCGTTATGACCCCAATTATGCAAGTTGCAAATGTAAATACACCAGATGCACGCACCATTGCAATTCAACCTTGGGAAAAAAAGATGATTCAAACCATTGAGAAAGCGATTATGAATTCCAATCTAGGTTTTAATCCAGAAAATAATGGAGAATTCATTCGTATTAATGTTCCGGTTCCAACAGAAGAGAGGCGTCGTAATCTAGTTAAGGATGCCCACAAAGAGGGTGAAATTGCGAAGGTTAGCGTTAGAGCCGCACGTAAAGATGGTAACGATTACCTAAAAAAATTACTTAAAGGGAAAGAGATATCAGAAGATCAAGAGAACGATACGGTTGAAACAATTCAGAATCTAACCGATAAATACACAAAAAAAATTGATGAGTTAATCTCCGCGAAAGAAAAAGAGATTCTTACGGTATGAAAATCATCCTATTTCTTCTCCTATTTAGCACTATCCCCTTGCTCGGCAATGCCCAGCAAGCGCAGATCTATAAACCAGAGGCCGATGTATCCAAAGCGATCGCCCAAGGACTGGCGAAGGCAAAATCGCAACACAAGCATCTGTTGCTCCAAATAGGGGGCAACTGGTGCCCTTGGTGTGTCAAATTTCATACGTATTGTTCGGAGGAGAGAGAAATAAAAACCGTTTTAGATGCCAATTATATCTACCTGCTTGTTAACTACAGCAAAGAAAATCGGAACTTGCCAGAACTAAAAAAACTTGACTATCCCCAGCGCTTTGGATTTCCGGTGTTCGTTATTTTGGATGAAAACGGGAAACGAATCCACACACAAAACTCAGCCTATCTAGAAGAAGGAGAAGGATATTCGAAGAAAAAAATAATTGATTTTCTTAAAGCATGGACTACAGATGCTTTAAAGCCTGAACATTACAAAGAGAAATAAAATAATCTACTTGCAATAGCTTATTTTCAAGTCAAATCCATTGACTTAATTTAAACTTACAGCTATAGTTCAGGTCAAATCATTAAGATTACCATCAACCCTGTACTTCATATCAAAAAATGACCCCATTAATACGTCAGAACATAACCGCCATTCTAATTCTATTTTCGGTTAGTGTTACCCAGGCCAGCGAAAGAATTAAGACCCCATTAAAGCCAATGGGGGCCAAACTAGAATCAATCGACATTGTTGACTTTTTCAAGAAAGAAAAAACGCAGATAGGGAAGGATTCAGCAGAAGGGAGAAAACTATTTTTTTCTATCATCCCTGTGGTTGGATACTCGATGCAATCTGGACTAACAGGAGCCATCATCACAAACACCTCTTTTTATACTGACGCCAGCAAAAGTCGGTTCTCAAACTTACTTATCAATGGATATTATTCCGAGTTTCATCAATATTGGTTTACAGCCAACAATAACCTGTTTTTCGAAAAATACAAGTTGCATCTAATTGGCGATATGCGTTATTATAAATTCCCAACACAAACCTTTGGCCTAGGAACGAATAGCACCTTAAGCGATGCACTTAAAATTGACTACTCGTATTTGCGGATTTCTCAAATTATCACGAGGTCATTGCTCCCCAATTTCTTTATTGGCATTGGCTATAATCTTGACTATCATTGGAATATTCACTCCGATTCAATTCAAGGAAAAGCCTTAACAGATCTAACTAAATTTCAAAAAACAAATCGCTCTAACTCAACTGGGATATCAATCAATGTAATTTATGATAGTAGAAAAAATCCTGAAAACCCAGCGGCTGGAAGTTATGGAAATTTGCAGTTTAGACCTAATATGTCTCTCTTAGGGAGTGACACCAATTGGCAATCTCTACTAGTAGACTTAAGGCACTTTATTCCATTTCCTGCCTCCTCCCGCAATGTTCTAGCCATCTGGAATTACTATAATTTCACTTTAGGTGGAACAGCGCCTTACCTTGACACGCCAAGTATAGGCTGGGATGCATTCTCAAACACAGGCAGAGGTTATGTTCCAGGAAGGTATACGGGTAAAAATTTAATGTATTTTGAATCGGAGTATCGTTTTGCGATCTCTCGCAATGGATTATTGGGAGGTGTTGTATTTGGGAATATGCAAAACATTTACCAGCGTTGGTCTGATAAGCATGCCTTAATTCCTGGAGGTGGAATCGGAATCAGACTTAAAATGAACAAGTATTCGAATACAAATTTAGGAATTGATTATGGATTTGGAGTCGGCGGATCACATGGGTTATTCTTCAACCTAGGAGAGGTGTTTTAATCGACAAGCATAAAAGATTAAGCATAAAAAAAGAGGGCTAAACCCTCTTTTTTTATGCTGTAAATTATTTTTTCATGAGCAACCAGAGATCAGCATACTTGGTATATTGCTGACGAATATCGCTCATTTTGCTTCGAGCTGATGATTCATCATCGTAACTTTGAGCGCAAACACGATATAATCCCTTTTCATTAATTAGAATTCCTGGAGAAAAACCCTCTGAAGCAAGAGTCTTTTTGAATTTCTGGGCATTTTCATACACCCCAAAACTCCCTAGGATAACATAAAACCGTTTAGATCCTAAATCGCTTGCTTCACCTTTTGCAGCTGTGATATGCTCTTCTCTTGATTTTACAGATGATGCTGCATTGCCACTTCCAGCAGATTTAGCAACAGTTGCAGACTTTACAGTTTCAGGCACAACCGTTTCGGATTTTACGGGTTGTGGCTTTGGCGCAATCTTTTGCGTTTTGCATCCTACCGTCATTAGAACGACTAAGATTAAGAGATTACTCAGAATTTTCATGGAATAAGTTTTTGGTGATTATATTCAGCGAAGATATAAAAAGAAATTAAAATTTGGATATCTCACCTCAATTTCTTAAATTGTAAATATTGTAGCCTTAGACCAAAGTCCACCACTCGAATAATAGAATTGAATTCAAATAACAATTCAAATAAATGAAGACATCCAAATTTCCACTGCTCTTTGTTGTTGAAGACAACTCGGTTTATTCAAAGTTAATCGTCAGCCATCTGCGTTCACATAAACTCATTAATTGCGAGAGCTTCATTAGCGGAGAAGCATGTCTTAAAACTATCGATAGAAAGCCAGATATCATTATTCAAGATTATCTAATGGATGGGATGAATGGATTAGAGGTCCTCATTGCAGCCAAAAAGAAATCCCCTGACACCGATTTTATATTTTTGTCGGGACAAGACAGCATCGAGATTGCCATTGACTGCATAAAATATGGCGCCTACGACTACATCGTGAAGAATGAATATGCCCTAATCAAACTTTCTGATAAAATAAATAAAGTATTGGCTTTAAGAGAACTTAGGGCGAGCAATAAGCGATTCAAACAAGGAATCACCATCTTTTCATTGTCGTTAATTGCGCTGATACTTATATTTGTCTTCCTTGCGATTATCTTCCCCACAATCTTCTCTATGTCACGATAGTTGACCCTATCGCCTGATGAATACACGACTATCAACTATTCCCCGTCGCGTAATTGACCTTTTATTATTTCCAAATACTGGAATTGACAATAGGGATGTCTTTGCGTCCATTAAAGAAGCGGATAATGCTCTCGCTGGCCTCTTGAGCCATCATGATGCGACTGTCAATCGTTCCAGTGGCGTTGTGAGGTGTTAAAACCACATTGTCGATCTCAAAAAGTGCTGGAGTTATCCTTGGCTCATCTTCAAAGACATCAAGCCCAGCACCGCCTAATTTCCCATTCAGCAAATTTTTAACCAATGCCTGCTCATCAACAACTGGACCACGAGCTGTATTGATCAAATAAGCCCCGGTCTTCATTTTTTGCATCTGAGAATCGCCTATCAAATGAAAGGTTTCTTCAGTCAATGGACAACTTAGAGATACAATGTCCGATAATTCGAGAAGCGTATCAAAAGGAACCCATTGTGCATCGGCCTCTTCTGCACCTGCAGATGGTTTAGTGCGGTTGTAATAGATCACCTTCATTCCAGAGGCAACAGCCCTTCGCGTGATTGCGCGACCAATGCGACCCATGCCAACAATTCCTAGTGTCTTGCCCCACAATGAGCTTCCTAAGTTCTCCATCATACCCCATTTCAGTCCAGCCGGATTTCTGAGCTTACGATCCGTTTCGCATATCCTACGCATCAAGGCTATCATTAAGCCCATAGCCATCTCTGCGGTTGGCTCGGTAACAGCTCCCGGAGTATTGCAAACAGCAATTCCATGAGCAGTAGCATAGTCGACATCAATATTATTATATCCAACACCATAATTAGAGACGATCTGTACTTTGGGTGCCCGCTGAAGTAGGTCAGCTTTAAATGGCATCGTAAATACCGACAAGACACCGTCGGCGTCAGCCAGATTTTTATGAAGTTCAGCCTCGCTAAAGTAAAAGGAGTTTTCCGGATAAAGAACTTCAAAATTTTCTTTTAGAGCAGTGAGTCCTGCTACTGGAAGCTGAGCTAATACGAGTATCTTTTTTTTCATAATTATTGATTTAAAAAGGCTTTAAGATCGATAAAAGACCTAAGAATTAATGGTTAATGAACAGGTGAAAATAGATTTTTAAACATGTGCGCAAGGCAACCTATTTCTTATTTTTACCAATCACAGCGGATGGGGGCGATAAAAAAGAGCTGTATTCGTTAGGGTTGCCAAAGATGGACAAGACTCGCTTTATCTCTAAGTCAGTCCCTAATTCAGAGATAATTGCACCCTTTTGGTAATAATAGCGCCCAACGATCTCATCCTTTAACAATTCACGAATCTCGTCACTGAATTTACCAAGATCAAGCTCAAGATTTAAGGTCAACCCCTTTCCTAGAGCTTCAAACTCGTTCTTTGCACCCTCGAAATAACGTTCTCTTTTCGCCACCTCAATGAGTGTTTTTAGCGTTTGCTCACTACGCGATTCATAGGTAAACTTCTTTTCCGATAAAAACTGTCGGAATTCAGAATAAATCTGATCGTCAACAGCAAATTTATCAGCAGGGGCAATGGTTTTATGTTTATAAGCATAATCTGTTGCAAAATCAAAGACCATATAGTCTTGCACTAACTTGTAGGCAAGCGTGCTTAAAGTGTCTTGTACATTTTTCACATCTGGGGTAACGCCACCCCCGTCTTTTACCAATCTTCCATTCTTCGTTTTAAAAACGGAGATCAAAGAATCAGCAATATGGCCAACGCTACCATCTGCATTGCGATGCGAATAGTCGAGTGCCTGAATACAGCGTCCACTTGGGATATAATATTTAGCTGTGGTAACCTTTAGCTTCGTATTGTAACTGAGATCACGTGTAGTCTGAACCAACCCCTTTCCGAAAGTCCGATTCCCAAGTATGACAGCGCGATCGAGATCTTGCAATGCTCCAGCCACGATTTCAGAGGCAGAGGCGGAACCACTGTTTACAAGCACAATGAGTGGCATAACAGAATCAACAGGCAGCTCAGTCGCCTGATAAACTTTGTCCCATTGCGCCACTTTACCTCTTGTGCTTACAATTTCTTGACCATGATTTACAAACAGATTAGTCACTTTAACGGCCTCACCAAGCAAGCCTCCAGGATTAGAACGAAGGTCTAGTACCAGTGATTTCGCCCCCTTCGTATCTCGAAGGTTAAGAATTGCCTTGCGAATGATATCGGCACATCCGTCTGTAAAACTAGAGAGTCTAATATAGCCCGTTTTGGCATCGATCATCCCATAATAGGTGACAGGATCGATCTGAATTTGCTCTCTGACAATATCTAATGTAAAGGGTAGTTTCTCGCCAGGTCTTTGTATCTTTACTTTAACAGCCTTTGTTGCTGGGCCTTTAAGCATATCCGAGACATCAGAAACTGCCATTTTATCGGCAGCCTTCCCGTCAACTTCAAGAAATATATCTCCAGCGCGCAGTCCACTTTTTTGTGCAGGAAAACCTTCATAAGGCTCGGCAACCACAATATGATTTCGTTGCTTACTAATCATGGCCCCAATCCCAGCATATTCTCCAGTGGTCATGAACTTAAAATCATCCATTTCCGATTCAGGGATGAACGTCGTATAGGGATCAAGGGTGTCGAGCATCTCGTCAATCCCCTTTTTAATTAATTTCTCAGGCGTCACCTCGTCGACATAAAAGAGGTTTAACTCCCGAACTAAGGTGTAGAAAATATCTAGGTTTTTGGATATTTCGAAGTTCTTCTGATCACTTTTAAAGCCCCAAAAAGAGAATCCCAAGATTATAACAAGCAATAGCGCAATACTCGCTTTCAAAATTTTTTTAGTCATCGAAATGATAAAATTAAAAATTATAATTGTTCCCCATATTTACAAAAGTAACAATTCAGAAGTTAATCTAATCTAAATTGATAGCTTGTTTGCAGTCCAGTGCATTTGGACCTACATTATTGGCTGATCCGTACCTCAAACAATAAAGCAGCACGGTGTGTTCAAAAGTTTAAGTATTTTTAGCATCTAAAATAACGCTTTTGAATAAGGGATTAGTCATACGGTCAACAGGGAGCTGGTATTCGATAAAATCGGATGATGGGACAATTTTAGACTGCCGCATAAAAGGGAAACTAAGGATGAAGGAGGTTCGGACGACTAATCCCATCGCCGTAGGTGATCGAGTTGCATTTGAACTCCAGTATGACGAAACAACAAAAGAGGGAGTTACTGGCATTATTGTCTCTGTTGAGCCGCGGAAGAATTACATTATTCGGAAAGCCTCAAATCTTTCACGCGAGAGTCAGATTATAGCCTCGAATATTGATCAAGCCTACATTATCGTTACCGTAAATTATCCCGTAACCCTTCCCGGGTTTATTGATCGATATCTCGTCTCTGCGATGGCCTATCGCATACCCGCAACGCTTATTTTCAACAAAATAGATTTATACACGGATAAAGACTATGAGAAACTAGAAGAGTTTCTTCAAACGTATGAGTCAATTGGCTATAAATGCCTCCAAGTATCAGCTGAAAAGAATATCAACATTGACCTCCTGAAAAAAGAACTTCCAGGAAAGATTAGTCTATTTTCTGGTCTCTCAGGAGTTGGGAAGTCATCGATTTTAAACTGCATTGACCCGAATCTAAAGCTAAAGACTGGAGTGATCTCAGACCATCATCAACAAGGGAAACATACGACAACTTTTGCAGAGATGTTTGAAACTTTGGAAGGTGCCATGATCATTGACACGCCAGGGATTAGAGGTTTTGGCGTTATAGACATGCAAAAAGAGGAGATTGCCCACTATTTTCCTGAAATTTTTGGACTTTTAGATCAGTGTCGATTTTTCAATTGCATGCATACTCATGAACCAGGCTGCGCGGTAAAAGCGGCGGCTGAAAGGGGAGATATCCCAGCAACACGCTATGAATCATACCTATCCTTGATCGCAGAGGATGATTCAAGATACAGAAGCTAACGCAAGCTTAAACGATTAAAGAAGAACTTAGTTTGCTCAAAATAAGTCGAAAAGTGAATATTTTCAAGTTTAGAACCTTTTCGTAATTATATTTTATTTATTTTTGTCGTACAAAATAAAAATTGACTTTAATGAAAAACAGTACTTCTTACTTTTGGTTTGGTTATCTTGGCCTTCGCATGGGGACTGATCGGTAAGGTATTGTAAACAAACAATATGATATCAAAAAGAGGTCTCCAGATAAGGAGGCCTCTTTTTTTAGCATTAAATCAACGACAGCAATTGAGGTTTACACCTTTGCAATAAGCTGTTCTTTTTGATAAATTTAAGATAAATGAAACTTGCAGTAATTGGATTAGGACTTATTGGAGGATCGATGGCGAAAGATTTGCGTAGAACCAAATTTGCCACCGAGATCATTGGCGTTGATAGCCATCCAAATAATGCGAAGATTGCCTTAGAAGTTGGCATTGTCGATCGAATTGAACTCCTTGAAAAAGCAGTGAAAGAAGCCGATATTGTTCTCTTGGCCATCCCTGTCGATAAAATTGCTCAGGTTCTCTCAACGATCTTAAGTCAAATCGCTGCTTCCACCACCGTTATTGATGTAGGCTCCACAAAGCGCGAGATTACAGCGGCTGTTAAAGATCATCCGATGCGCGGCAATTACGTGGCATCTCATCCGATGTCAGGCACCGAAAATAGTGGTCCAACAGCAGCTTTAGAACATCTATTTGAAAATAAAATATGCATAATTTGCGATCATCAGAATAGCAGACCGCAACATTTAGCACTTGCAGAGAAGATGTTTCAAACCTTAGGAATGCCGATTGCCTATATGAGCAGCGATGAGCAAGATCATACCACCGCCTTTATCTCACACCTACCGCATGCGACCTCCTTTGCCTTGGCGAATACAGTCCAGGCTATTGAAGATCGCAAGATCATTTTTGATTTAGCTTCAGGCGGATTTCAATCGGCGGTAAGACTCGCAAAAAGCTCCCCTCAGATGTGGGGACCTATTTTTTGGCAAAACCGTGATTACATCTCTGAAGCCTTAGAAGCCTATATTCATCATTTAGAAGAATTTAAAAAGAGTCTTAAAAATAATGACCACGAAAAGTTAATTTCACTTATCGAAAACGCAAATAACATTCGGGGCATCCTTGGAGGAGAAAACTCCTCCTTGACAAAAAACGAAGAAACAATTATTAAATTTTATACGAAATAATCATGGGATTACAATTAGACATCCGACCGATCAATCACTGGCTGCCATCTATAAATAACCCACTCTTAATCAGTGGTCCATGTAGCCTTGAATCGGAAGAACAAACCTTAGCAACAGCAAGAGAACTTGCAAAAGATAAACGGGTTATGGTGTACCGTGGAGGGATCTGGAAGCCACGTACCCGTCCAGGTTCATTCGAAGGAATGGGCACTGTAGCCTTAGAATGGTTAAAACTTGCCAAACAGGAGACCGGTTTGCTTACTGGAACAGAAGTCGCTAACGCCCAACATGTCGAGGAGTGTCTTAAAGCAGATGTCGATATCCTTTGGATCGGTGCTCGATCTACTGCCTCACCATTTGTTGTGCAGGAGATCGCTGATGTTTTGAAGGGGACAGATAAAATTGTAATGGTTAAAAATCCCGTCAATCCGGATGTTCAACTTTGGCTAGGAGCAATCGAAAGATTAAATCAAGCTGGACTAAAAAATCTTGTTGCAATACATCGTGGGTTTACCCCATTTGGCGAATCGAAATACCGCAATTATCCAAACTGGCAAACGGTTATTGAGCTAAGACAGCTTATGCCGAATTTGCCGATTATTTGCGATCCTAGTCATATTGCAGGAAAACGGGAATACCTATTTGAGATCTCTCAAAAAGCATTCGACCTTGGATTGGATGGATTAATGTTAGAATCGCATATCGATCCAAGCTGTGCCCTAAGCGATAAAGACCAGCAAGTAACACCAGCGGAACTTTCAAAAATCTTAGATAAATTAGTGATTCGTTATGAGAATTCAAACGATCCTCAATTTGAAAATAAACTAGATGCACTTCGTTCACGAATTGATGGAATTGACCATGAAATTATGGAAATTCTAGCCTCAAGAATGGAAATTATAAAGCAAATTGGAAATTATAAAAAGGAGAATAAAGTAACGGCATTGCAGATTAACCGATGGACTCAGATTATGGATGACCGCATTAAAACTGCGAAAAAACTTAATTTAGATGAGACACTTATTAAGTTATTATTTCAACTTATTCATGAAGATTCAGTGCGTCAGCAAACCGATATCATGGACCGCGACTTGTAGCCTTTGCAGCAAAAAATAGATGTTGATTTACTCAACTAAAAAAGAGACCTAATGGGTCTCTTTTTTAGTTTGTTAGCGTTTCATTCTTCTTAAACCGCTCGATAACTTTTACCATGGCTTCATCGATCTGAGCAAAGGTTAATTCTTCTTTAGCGATATAGACAATCATAACAGCAACCTGCAATTGATTCTCAATCAACAACGCATGAAGCTCATGTTTGTGAAAACGATAGGCTTCACGCAGTCGTCGTTTCAAAAGATTTCGATCGTGAGCTCTTTTGAAAAGTCGTTTAGGAACACTAAAAACCACCTGAAGAGGAATGGGTAAAGGCAAAGTTTCTGACCTCCAAACCACTTTTAGGGGATAACATAAGAAGGAAGAACCTTTAAGAAAAAGGTCGCCAATAATTTTTTGGCTACACAGCTTCTCATCTTTCTTAAAGGTAAATGTTGTCATAGGTGAAGAAACAAAAAAGGGGAAAATCACTTTCCCCCTTCAGATATATTGAATAAAAATCTATTTATTATTTTTATTGAACTCGGAAATAAATCGTTCTAAGGCAGCTGGCATCGATGGAGCCTCTGGAATTGGGGCCTCAACATCTAAGCGAAGACCAGCGTCACGAACAGCCTTAGCTGTCACTGGTCCAAACGTAGCAATCTTAGTATCTTTCTGCTCAAAGTCAGGAAAGTTAACAAATAAGGATTTAATCCCACTTGGACTGAAAAATACGAGCATGTCATAATTGACATCCTTAAGATCTGAAAGATTACTGCTGACCGTACGATACATGATGGCTTCAGTAACATTTAATTTCGCTTTTTCCATAAGCACTGGAATCTCTTCCTTGTGCATGTCGGATAGTGGAATAAGAAACTTATCATCCTTATGCTTCGCCAAAACATCGACAAGATCGGGGAATTTTCCGTTAGCATAGAAGATTTTCCGCTTGCGGTAAACAATATATTTCTGAAGATAAAAAGCCGTAGCTTCTGAAATACAGAAGTATTTCATGGTATCAGGAATCGTCAAACGCAATTCTCCAGCTATTCTAAAGAAGTGATCAATAGCCGTTCTGCTGGTAAAGATGACCGCAGTATGGTCTAAGATCTGAATCCGATCTTTACGAAAATCTTTCGACGGAACGCCCTCAACCTGAATGAATTGACGGAAATCAATCTTCAAATTATGCTTCGTAGCCAAGTCGTGGTAAGGTGAGTTACCTGGAGTTGGCTCTGGTTGCGATACTAATATTTTTTTAATTCTCAACTTCTATACTTTTAAAAATTGGTACTCTTCAAATCTTATCTATTGATTCATGATAAGCTTGAAAATCAAAAGCAATGGTAGAATTTCTAGGATACAAAGGTATAAAATCAAATAGAAAATTGAAATCTCTTTTTGATAGGCTAAATAAATAGTTCGAATTACGGCGGCAATATGAAGAATTACCAGTAAGACCGCCATAATCCAGATGGTAATAAAATTAGTTATGGGCAATACGGCATGAATGGTAACTAAAGGGAGTAAAACAAACCCTAAGGCTTTATAATGGAGACTGATATTGAATAAAGACTCCTTGGCTTGCTCCTTTACCATGGTGATCGATCCTACCAATTTATTGAGCAATATTTTCAGAAATAGGTAGGCATTAATAACTGCGGCCATTCCAATAAAAAGGACGATACTTGGATAGCCCCCAATGCTCACATTAAAGAATTGGGCGATCTGAAAGACCGAAAGCGGCAACACTAAATGAAAGATTAGGTCTAGTCGGACGGCTCCGAACATCATCTTATAGCCTCGCTGACGAAATAGCCTAGTGGCCTCCTTGAAATTAACCAGACTTAAGAATATCTGATCTAAATATTTTGGAAAGTTGGCAGATACCGAGGCAAAAAGAATCCAGAGCATTAAAATAAGTCCTAAAACCCAATCTTGACTTGGCACCATTCGCTCCTTGCCCACCTTGCCATAAGGCTTTGTTGAAACTGGAACGATGGTCCGTTGAGCTTGAATAAAAGCGGAATCCGATAAGGTAGGGACATTGCCAAAATAGGCCGTATCACCCAGTGTGGCATAGTAGCCCGGGTTGCCAGTGTAAATATTTAAACGAGAATCTCGAACAACACTCTCCTCGCTATAGTTAACTTGTTGGTTGACTTCTTTTTTCGGATGTTTTTTTGTGGCTATAGCTTTTACAACTATCGCCTTTTTTGCTTCAGGCTTGACTATACTATTCTTGGCCAGAACAACTTTTTGAACAACCTCCTGTTTAACAGGAATAGTCTTTTTTGCAACCGTATTATTTTGTAGAACCGCTTTCTTAGTCGTCTCTTTCTTAACTGGAAGAGCCTTTTTAGTCGATTCCTTCTTAGTCGATTTTTTTGTTGCTGTAGTGGCTTTGGAAACCACTTTTTTAACTACTGCTCCCTTTTTAACCACCTTTGCTGGCTTAGAAACAGAAGTTTTTGCTTTAGCTGTTGTAGTGCTTTTTTTAACTACTTGAACCTTCTGGGGCGGCAGTTCAGCAGCAAAACTATTTGATATTTCATTTACAACCAAGAGAGCAACAGACATAAATCATTCATTAGGAGCCTTGCAAAGATAAAAAATAAAGGAATGATCCTTATCATGTTTCATGTTTCGTTTGAAAAGGTCAGCTTGACTCCATATTAGATCCGTTTCCAGTTGAAATAAATAAGCATCTAATGAATATTGCCACCTACGATCAAATGACTTGGAACTCTTGCAGGAATCGATTTATCTACTGGCTCATCATTTAAAGCTCCGAGAAACTCAACAATAAAAGCAATATCTTTAAAGTCAACATTGAGATTGGCAACCAAAGGATCAATCTGACTGAACTGGAGTCTTGAGTTTGCCTGTTTGCCCCCTGAAAGATCTTCATAAAACTCCAAAACATTTTCAAGACTTTTAAGCTTCCCATTGTGCATGTATGGATAGGTATGCGATAGATTCCGAAGCGAAGGAGTTCTAAACGCATAGCTCTTCGCATAACCCGAATCTGAATATTTCAATTTATCTTGTTCAGGAACTCCCATAATATGGGTTTTGTAGTCTGAAAACATAGGACCATTATGACATTTAGTGCAACCATCTTTTAGGAAAAGCCTCAACCCTTCGAGTTCATTTCGGGTAAGTGCCCCAGTGTTTCCTCTCATAAATTGATCGAACCGGGAATTGTTCCCAACAAGTGTCCGCTCATACGCAGCAATCGCCTTTCCCAGATTATCCTTTGTAACCGCGTCTTGAACTCCAAACGCCTTCTTAAATAATTGTCGATACTCTTTAATTTCCTTTAATCTGGAGATGACTTTTGCCAATGCGTCATTTTCCACAAAAGCATGTCCTCGCATCTCCTCAAAAGCCTTTATGGGTTCTAGCGCCTGGCTTTCTAAACTTTTTACTCGCAGATCCCAAAACATAGGGGACTGTAAAGGATCAATCATCCCACTGTTGGTGATACCGTTAAACGCCGTATTAATGATAGACTGGGAATTACGCTTCACAAAAGGGATATCATTCGGTTGTTTGAAATTACGGTCGCCGCCCAGCCCTGTCCCATTAACGCCAATGGATAGGTCTAAACTCTCTGCAAACCCATAATCAGGATGATGACAGGTGGCACAGGCCACGTCTTTACTCCCGGATAGGATAGGGTCAAAAAACAAAAGCCTCCCAAGCTCAATTTTATCTGGAGTACTGGGGTTATTTATCGGGGCCGAAACCGTTAAGGGAAGAGCCCCTAATACTGAAATGTCATCCGGTACCGGCCGAACAATTTTTTTCGAATCTCCACTTGTATGACAAGCGACAAAAAAAAGAATACCAAACACGAAAACAACCAGATTCTTACCCATTTTAAAAGCTTTTAATGCAGTTGAAAATTGCGTAAAGGGTTTCCGAAAATACAAAGAGCTCCCAATTCTCTTTTGATTAAAACGCGCACATAATATGGTGCAAAAAACAACCTATTTTTCCACCGTATGCCAGCTATAAACTCGTTTAAGGTTCGGCATTTGCTTTAATTGATCCAAGCAGACTGTCGTTATTTTGGTGTCGTTTAAATTGACGGCTTGCAGTTTCTCCAACCCTTTTAATTGACCAACAATATGATCTGTGATCGGATTCTTTTCAAGTCGTAATTTCTCCAGATTCGTCATCAAAGGTAAAAATTCTACATCCTGATCTGTTAATCCATTGCCAGAAAGATTCAACCAAATCACAACTTTCGCGATGCTCCGCAATTGGCCCTCTATCTGGCTGATCTTTATGCCACTTCCTGAAGGCATGGTAACATCCAACTGCAAAGGCGCATGCAACATAATTCGGACAACAACACCCTTTGCCCTAAGACTATCTAAAGCCTTAAGGTCAATTGGCAAAGACAGATCTGCATTAGCCTGAACCTTCCTTAAAACATTTTCAACTCCTTCAATCTTACCGGACGTGCTATTGCCAAAAATATCAAACGAAATATAATCCTTCCCATGTGTTAAGGAGCCTCCAAGATGACCCGTATAACAAACTATAAAAAACATGATAAGCATTAGAACCGAAAATGTCCTCCGTTTTAATCCCAAAGCAAGTGCAATAGATGAGAAAGTAAAAAGGTACAAGATGCCTGAGACGACAGCAAGTAAGATGCCATATAACTGATGATCTGAAAGAATCTCTAAATCATAGCCACTTCCTTGAGCTAACAAATAGCCAAAAAGAGCTGCAAAAGTTGCCGAGATAAAGCCTAAAAGTAAAACAAATGGAACCGCACGTTTTAACGCTTCATACCGTTTTAGAAACGACAAAAATTCAAAAGCTACCGCGAGGATTAAAAACCCAATCGGAAGATGAACAATTAACGGATGAAGATGCCCTAAAAATGCAGATAGGTCCATTGTCATAATTTATACGCGAGTTAATTTGACTGGTGGGGTTTGATTTGCATTCCATTGGCAGATGTAAAGATTCAAGTCATCATCCACACAAACATCATGACAATGCTGAAAAATATGATTGATATCTTGCATCGTTGGCTGCAAAATTCCACTCTTATACACAGGAGCATTTCCACCTGGATTCGACAGCACCTTATTATTTTGATCTAAAATGGTGACGAAGCCACTATTGCCACCGATCATCTTTCCAGCCTCATCCTTTGACCAACAAACGCCAGCATATAGATTTTCACCCTTTAAAACAGGGCGGCAGACGTACATGCCTGGCAAATCAATACGGTATAGAAATTTCCCCTCTAGCGTAAATACCTTGAAACAATTCTCCTCACGGGAAGTACAGATAAGCTTATGATTATTTTTATCTCGAGTATCAATAGTTACGCCATGTGCACAATGGAGATTATGATCTGGATTGGAATTATTACGACCCCCAAAATGCCGAATATATTCCCCTTTACTGGTGTACTGAATGATGTAGTCAGAACCATAACCATCGGCTAAATAGATATCTCCATTGGGTGCTACGGCTGTCTCGGTAGGCATAAAAGACTCCGTGTCTTTGTAAATACCAATCGTACGTGGATGTCCCAACGTAAATAATACCCGTCCAGTTAAGTCTGTTTTTACAACCTGTCCGGCCTGCTTGGTCCATTTGCCAGTCTTATCCTGAAACCAGCCACAGTCAACAATAAGCAAAAAATCTTCTCCTCCCTCCTTCGAAAGGGTTAAGCCATGACCTCCTGGCCAAGAATTTCCCCAGCTGTCAAGCAGTTTTCCCGATTTATCAAAGATCAAGATATTGTTATGAATATTATCTCCTAACATGATTAAGCGACCTTGACTATCCTGAACCATTTCATGACAATTGAAAAGCGGATTATTATTGACGCTAATCTTAGCCCAGTTTTTATCAACCTTATATTTAAAATCCCCCTGTCCAATGTAAGGATCATTTAATTGTTGAGTCCCAGGTAATATAGAAAATCCTGCGCTCGGCAATACTGTAGCAGCTGTGGTCATAAGGGTTGAATTTTTTAAGAATGTTCGTCTAGAGGTCATACATATCTATTGTTAGTCATTATAAATTTAAGTTAGAATATCTTTTACAACGTTACCCTCAACATCGGTCAACCGAAAGCGTCTACCCTGAAATTTAAAGGTAAGTCTTTCGTGATCGACGCCCATTAGATTTAATAATGTGGCTTGAAAATCGTGCACATGGACAGGGTTTTTAACAACATTGTAACTAAAGTCGTCTGTCTCACCATAACTTATTCCAGGTTTAACTCCGGCACCAGCCATCCACATCGTAAAACACCGTGGATGGTGATCACGACCATAATCATTCGCTTGAAGCTTTCCTTGGGAATAAACAGTACGTCCAAATTCACCTCCCCAGATCACTAAAGTATCTTCAAGAAGTCCTCTTCTTTTCAAATCTTTCAGCAGGGCAGCCGTTGGCTGATCGGTATCTTTACATTGCTTTGCCATTCCAGCAGGCAGACCACCATGATGATCCCACCCTTGATGGTAAAGCTGAATAAACTTCACATCTTTCTCCAACAGTTTGCGCGCCAAAAGGCAATTGGCAGCGTAACTGCCTGAATCACGACTGTCGGGGCCATAGAGATTAAAAACTTCATCCGGCTCATCAGAAGTGTCCATCACCTCAGGGACCGAAGTTTGCATCCGGTAGGCCATCTCATACTGTGCGATGCGAGCTTGCACCTCAGGATCGCCATAAGGCTCATTTTGAAGTGTATTTAATTTGGATAGATATTCGAGCATCTGTTTCCGATCGGCTCCATCATACCCTTCCGGATTGTCTAAGTATAGGACCGGATTCTTCCCAGCTCGAAACTGAACACCCTGATGTTCGGAGGGGAGAAAGCCATTGCCCCAAAGCCGGGCATAAAGTGGTTGATCTTTAACGGCATTTTTTGAAACTAAGACAATAAAGGAAGGGAGATTTTTATTGTCAGAGCCTAATCCATAGCTCACCCACGATCCGATAGAAGGTCGACCTGGCAATTGATTTCCGGTTTGAAAAAAGGTTATGGCAGGATCGTGGTTAATCGCTTCTGAATGGATTGATTTGATGATGCATAAATCATCAACAACAGCCGAAGTAAAAGGAAGAAGTTCGCTTAACCAGGTTTGGGACTCTCCATATTGACGAAACTTAAACACCGAAGGGACGATCGGAAGAGTACTTTGATTGGCACTCATACTGGTTAATCGCTGTCCTTGCCGAACAGAGTCAGGCAGCCCTTTACCATACATCTCAACTAACTTAGGCTTATAATCAAAAGTCTCAAACTGAGAAGGGCCACCACTCATAAAAAGATAAACCACACGCTTAGCTCGTGGCGCGATATGCGGAATGGCACGCAAAATTTCCTCCTCAAGCGTTGATGCAGGGATTTCGCCCCCTTTGGATCCAACACCTTTGCCAAGCAAATCATTCCCCAATAAAGAACCAAGGGCGAGTGCCCCGATTCCTAAGGAGGTTTTGGTTAAGAAATTGCGACGATCTAATCGATTATTTAGTTGATTAAATTCTGGCGTATGCAATTTAAAAATATCGTGATGATGATCGCTCATAGCTTATCTTTTCGTTAATGTAGCGTCAGAATTTAAGATTACACTGGCCACAACAGCATTGGCTGCGACCTGGGCTGGATCGAGTATTTTATTAATCTTATACTGTCCTGCCATCAGCCACCCTTTTGTCTTCTCCGGTGACTTTCGGAATTTTTCTAGCTCTGAGGCTTGCAAGTTTTTTAACAGTGAAAGCTCCTTTGAAGAAGGACTAACGCCAGATAATCTTCTGTAAATTGATATGATCGCTTTCTCAGGCTCTGCAGACATTGTAATTTGTTCGCCCATAACTTTAGCCGCCTCAACAAAAGTAGGGTCATTCAAGGTCACTAAAGCCTGAAGAGGAGTGTTTGTTTTTTGTCGACGTACCACACAATAACTGCGAGATGTGGCATCAAATGTCGCTAAGGTTGGATTAGGCACCGAGCGTTTTACTAGGACATAGATTCCTCTTCGATAAACATTCGCACCAGTATCGGCCTTATAGCTAGTATTGTTAATCTCCCATAACCCATCAGGTTGATAAGGCTTAATACTCTTCCCTCCAAGAGCAGTATTCAGGAGACCACTAGCCGTAAGCGCATTGTCTCGAATCATTTCTGCCGTCAATCGCATGCTCGGCCCATGGGCCAAGAGTCTATTTTCAGGATCTAAGGCCAGATTTTGAGGCGTAGTCTTCGAATCTTGACGATAGGTCGCAGACATCACTATTTGCTTACATAAATTTTTAAAATCCCATCCGGAATCAGCAAACGTGACGGCAAGCCAATCTAAAAGTTCGGGATGACTAGGAAGCTCCCCTTGATTGCCAAAATCTTCAGCGGTCTTCACTAATCCAGTCCCAAAGAAATTTTGCCAGATACGATTTACCGCGACTCTAGCAGTCAATGGATGATCATCATCGGTTAGCCACATGGCTAAGCCATAGCGATTTTGCGGAAATTTCTTTGAGAAAGGGAAGATTGAAGGCGGTGCATTAGGGAAAACTTCTTCTCCAAACGCATCATAATTGCCTCTTTTTAAGATATAAGTCTTGCGTGGGATAGGCATATCTTGCATCACGCTAAGCTCTTGAATATTGGATAACGTATCTGACAAGTTTGTTCGTAGCTGCTGTAGTTTTTTCTGCTCTGCTAATATACCTGAGTCCACAGCAGATAAATAATAGTTTTTTAAGGTTAACGAATCAGCAGAAGCTAGTAGTTTAGGGTTCTTTACTGAGATTGACTTCCAAGCAGAATGGTCTCCTATAATCTTCAGCTCAAAGTCGGTTAATTTCCGATTATAAACCGAAAGATCATCAACTTTCCCTCCTTTAAATCCTAGTCCACGATCCCAGGCACCAATCTGTAACCCAAGTTGATCTTTTCTATTTCGAACAATGTCCTTGGTCAGTTGATCCATCGTAGTCTCAAGTGCTAATTCTTTTCCATCGAGAAAAAGCTTTAACCCATTCGCCTTCGATGAGCCATCATAAGTCATCGATAGCATAATCCACTTATTGCGTGGAATCGGCTCTTTCATCTCTCGAGAGATTGCATTAGAAGGAGCAGTATGCGACATATTCACAGAGAGTTTATTCTCCTTGAGATACACATGATAGCCGCGATAGTTAAAGAGTCGTTCAGCTATACATTTATGAAAAATCACCCCTTCCTTAAAGTCATTTGGAATTAAAACACGAAGATTAATGGTAAATGGATCAGAACGACTAAATGCACCTATTGGACCTGTAGCCATCCATTGATCTCCATTCAAAACTAAGTCTTTGCCAGACTCATTTTTTTCAAATACTGGAGCATCACCATCTGAGTTACCTAGTCCGCGTTTCATCGCACCAATCAGCTGAGGCTTACTGCTGCTTTTTAGGGTCCCATTATCAAAATTATAATATGCCAGCAACCCGTTCTGAGGGATTATTTCAGAACCCAACTGCTGATATTTTTTCAAATTAAGCCAATCTTTAAATCCAGGATTAGCCATTTCCTTTGTTTGTTCAACCGCTTTCTCTTGATCTGCAATTTGCTGATTCAGAACAGCTACATTTGTCTCCTTCTCTTTCGTAGGAAGCATCAGCGTAGGCGTTGGAGTAGCATCATCCCAAGAGATCTGTCCTGCTTCTTTTACGCGATTAAAAAAACTTGTCAGTTCGTAATAATTTTTCTGGGTAATGGGATCAAATTTATGATCATGACATCTTGCACAACCGATAGGAAGTCCCATGATAGCCGTTCCCATGGTATTTGTTCGATCGATGAAATATTCCGTTTGAAACTCCTCTTCAATGATCCCACCTTCCATATTCTGCTGATGAAGTCTATTAAAGGCGGTTGCGATAATCATATCCTTTGTAGGAAAAGGCATAAGATCGCCAGCCAGCTGCCATTGGACAAACTGATTATAAGGCATATTCTGATTATAGGCCTGAATAACCCAATCGCGGTAAGGCGACATATCGCGAATTCGATCAACTGTATAGCCATAAGAATCAGCAAACCGAGCCAGATCAAGCCAGTCGACAGCCATTTTTTCACCAAAATGGGGCGACTTAAACAATCGCTCAACTTGTTTCTCATAGGCATTTTCGGCGTGATCCGAAAGAAATAAATCAATCTCCTCAAGAGTAGGTGGCAGTCCGGTAAGGTCAAGAGAGAGTCTCCGCAACAACAACTCTTTGGATGCTTGTTTGGAGGGCTGAATATTCTCTGACTCTAGACGACGGGCAATAAAATGATCGATTGAATTAACCATCCATCCAGATACATGGGCGCTAGGCACACTTGGCTTTTCTGGTTTCACAAATGCCCAATGAGGCTTGTATTTTGCCCCATGCTGTATCCATCTAACTAGTATTGCCTTCTCTTTCGAGCTAAGCACCAGGTGTGAATTGCTTGAAGGCATTTTATAGCTTGGATCTTCCGAGATAATCCGATGATAGAATTCGCTCCCCGCTAAATTTCCTGGATCTATCGCCACTTTACCTGGAGTCTCAGGCAGGGGTGCATAAGCAAAAGATTGAATATCTAAACGAAGTCCGGCCTTCTGCTTTGTTTTATCTGGGCCATGGCAGGAGAAACATTTATCAGATAAGATCGGTTTGACATGCTGATTATAGTCGATCTTATCAGGAAGGCCCTTCAATGATGCTACGATCTCAGCTGGAAGCTTGGGGCCACATGAACCTAATGCCAGAACTGTAACAAGCAATACAAAAACGGAGACATTCTTCTTGTAAAATACCATTAGCATTTATTTTACAATTGGAGCACGTGAAACAGCAGTATCCCATTCGATTTTAGGAACTTGATATCCGCCTCCATCGACATTTGTTTTAGGAAATTCCATTCTGAGTTTCTTCAACTCATCTTCTGTGATTGTGGTCTGGTAGAGATAAAGGTGGCGCAAATTCTTAAGTATGCTAAGTGATGCCACACCTTTAGCCGTTGCCTTTGTCCCTGAGAGGTTCAGATATTGTAAGTTCGATAGTTTTGTGAGTTTTGCGATACCTTGATCCGTAAGATTTGTCTTTTGTACATATAGTCGAGTCAGATTGGTTAACTGAACAAGGTCGTCAACATCATCATCTGTCAATGAAATATTGGGTAATTTCAACCAAATAAGTTGATCTGATATAGCCTTTAAAAGCGTTAGGTCTTTTGCAGAAAAAGCCTCAATAGCGACATAATTTACCAAAAGATAATTGCTGTTCTGGGCAACTGGAACAACGGTTATACCGCGTTCTCTTAACTTTTGAACAGCAGACTCAGAGGCCTTACTCACCGATGTTTCAGGAATATCTACAAGCGAAATCTCCTCATTCGATTGATCGGAAGTCAGATTCTTAAAGACTTGCTTGATCTTCTCCGTCTGTTGTATCTCGCTAACTTTTCGATCAAATGAGGCACCACCATTAATCCACCATTCCACTAAATCGATCTCTTCCTTGGTCAACTGCGGTTTTTCCGAAGGCGGCATATGATCCTTATTGTCCTTTGCAAGCAGAATTCTATTCATCAAATTGCTCTGCTCAGCTTGTCCTGCAACAATTGCGGCACCCCCTTCTCCGCCCTTTAAAATTGAGGCAGGATCATCAAGCCTAAGCTTTGCTTTTTGCTTCTCAAGACCATGGCAAGCGATACATTTTGACTCAAAGATTGGCTGAATAAGGGTTGCATAGGCAGCACCATCTTGAATATTTGCAATTGGTTTATGTTCCTGGCCTCCTCTGCTAGTTGCTGCCGATGATCCTTTAAATAAAAAATCGGCTCCATGGGTAATAGAACCCCCAAGATGACCAGTGATCAGAAGTAATACAGCCATTAAGCCTGCTATCCAAGTGGTCTGTTTTTGTTTCAGATGGAGGACATAAAGCACAATGGAAGTAGCCGCCAGCGCAATGGCAAACCATTGGTGTTTAAAAATCAAACCTGGATCATAGCTTTCCGATTGGGACAATAGATATCCACTTATGCATGAAGCGATGGCACTAAGCATCCCTAAGAACAAGGTTATTCCAATCGCATCTTTTAAGTAGCTAAATCGCTCTTTCAGCGACAATCCAATAAACAATACCGCCAAGATCAAAATTCCAATTGGAAGATGGACCAAGATTGGATGAAAACGACCAATAAATTCAGTGGCATTTAAAGCTAAAACGACCATAATTCGTGTAGATTATTTATTGGAAGTTAGTTTTACTATTTATCATTATGTAAGAATATCTTTGATTACCTTGCCACTTAGATCCGTCAAGCGGAAGTTTCGTCCTTGCGACTCATAGGTTAGCTTCTCATGATCGAAGCCAAGCTGATTTAGTATCGTCGCCTGAATATCATAAGCTTCTGTCTTGCCGCTCACAATATTATATCCTATTTCGTCGGTAACGCCATAGGATGTTCCCCCTTTAATACCACCGCCTGCCATCCACATATTAAATGCAGCAGCATGGTGATCTCTTCCTTTAAAAGGCATTTTTTTACCTTCTCTATTTTCCTGCATAGGAGTTCTTCCAAATTCAGTCCCCCAGATCACCAAAGTCTCATCGAGTAAACCCCGCTGTTTTAAGTCAAGCAGCAAGGCTGTGATTGGTCTGTCCACCTTTCGGCATTTATTGATCAATCCAATATCAACAGCGTTCCCAGCAGAATCACCATGCGTATCCCAACCCCAGTCGTAAAGCTGAACAAAACGAACCCCTTTCTCAACCAATTTACGGGCTAAAAGTACATTATTAGCAAAGCTTGTTTTACCGGGTTGAGTCCCATACATGTCATGAATATATTGAGGCTCATCATTGATGTTCATCACGTCGGGAACAGAGATTTGCATCTTATAAGCCATCTCATATTGTGCGATCCGCGAAAGTGTCTCCGGATCGTTATATTCTGAATACTGCTCTTGATTCACTTTATTAATGGCATCGATAGAGGCCCTGCGTAAATCACGATCCATCCCCTTAGGATCTTTAATAAATAAGACCGGATCACCTTCACTCCGACATTGAACGCCTTGATAGACGCTTGGCAAAAATCCACTCCCCCAGACGCTCTTCCCTGCATCAGGGTTATTCCCCCCAGAGGTTAAAACAACGAATCCAGGAAGGTTATTATTTTCAGTTCCCATACCATAGGTAACCCATGATCCTATACTTGGACGTCCAAGTCTAGCCGATCCGGTATGCATCAAAAGTTGAGCAGGGGCATGATTAAACTGTTCGGTCGTTACCGCATTTAGCATGGCAATATCATCTGCAACAGTTGCCAGATGAGGTAGGTTATCAGATAGCCATAATCCACTCTCTCCACGTTGTTTAAATACCGCTTGAGGACCCAGCATCTTAGGGACTCCGCGGATAAAAGCAAATTTCTTTCCTTCTAAAAGTGATGGCGGACAATCGAGACCATCCAATTTAGCAAGCTCCGGCTTGTAGCTGAAGAGTTCCAATTGGGAAGGTGCTCCAGCCATATGCAGATAGATGACCGATTTCGCTTTCCCTGGAAACATGGGAGGTCGAGCGGCAAGAGGATTAGCCGCATCAAATAATTTCTTTGACCCTGAATTGCCCCAGCAATTCCCAAGTAATGAGCCAAGAGCTAATGCACCAAATCCCATGGCACCATCCTTTAGAAAATGCCTGCGCGTATATTGCTGAAGCCTTGCCTGCTCCGCTTCTTTAATAAGTCTTCTCGTCTGATTGTCGTCTCTCATGGTTTCTAGTTTTTATTCAGCCATTCGTCTAAGTTAAGCAAGGCACTAGCCACCATAACCAGGGAGGCAGCTTTCGGCTTATCAGGTTTTTCTAGGTGACCAGCCATTAATTCACTTGCCTTAGGATCATTCCGAAATTTAGCATACGAGGTATTATAGAGCTCCATTAAAGCATTCAGTCGAACTTTCGATATCGGTTTATACATCATTAATTCGTACCCTTTTGCAATTTGCTGATTCACCTCTGTGCCGCCCACCTCAACTATTCGTGAGGCAAAATAGCGCGCCATTACCAGATAGGTTGAATCATTTAAAGTTGTAAGAGCCTGCAATGGCGTGTCGGTACGAATCCGCCTTGTGATGCACACTTCTCGTGCCCCTCCATCAAAAGTGATCATAGAAGGATAAGGGGCCGTTCTTTTCCAGTAGGTATAGATAGCCCGACGAAATTGATCCTCGCCTTGACTTTCCTTCCAGACATCGCCACTATACGGTGAACGCCAAATCCCTTCTGGTTGATAAGGCATCACACTTTTGCCGTACATCTTGCTGCTTAAGACATTGCTTACCGCAAGACTCTGATCTCTGATTTGCTCGGCAGATAACCGAACCCTCGGACCTCTGGCAAAAAATTTATTCATTGGATCTTTCTTTAATAAGCCATCAGCAACCTTAGACTCTTGACGATATGTAGCAGAAAGAACAATCTCCTTTAATACCTTTTTAAGACTCCACTGGTAATCGTGTATAAATTTCCACGACAGATGATCAAGTAGAGCGCGATGCGTAGGCGCAATACCTTGCGTGCCTAAATCTTCCAATGTTTCGGCGATCCCATAGCCAAAGAGTTGTTCCCACAAACGATTCACCATAGTGCGAGCAACCAATGGATTTTTCTCATCGGTAAGCCACATTGCCATACCCAATCTGTTTTTTGGCGCATCAGCAGGCATTGGATTCAGAATATGAGGCACACCTGGAGTCACAACAGCACCTTCGACAAGTCGATTGCCCCGCTCAAAAACATGAGAAGTGCGAAATTGATCTTTATTATTTTCGACCATGACAGGGATAGTCTCCACAGGAGCTTCCATCAGGTCAGAGAACGATTTCATCGCATCGTCATAACCAGGTTTCCCTTTCCCAGGAAATTTCGTTCCAAAGGCAAACCAGTCAAAACGCACTCCTGTAGTCTCATCAAGTGCCGGAATCGCAGGATTATGAAACTTAAAGAATAAGTTATGTGTTCCAGAAATAGCGGGGAGGTCGATGGTTTGAAGTTTCCAAAAAGGTGTTTGATTAGACTTCAGTGCCACCGTTTTGATCAACTTCCCTTTTAAGCTATCAAGGTAGATATAGAGATTGCCTGCATTTAATTTTGCATTATAGCGAAGTGTAAGTTGTTCCTTTTGATCTAGAACAACATTTTTTAATCGACAAGAACCTAAATTACGAAGACCGGCAGTGCATCCCAGCTGTGCTCCGTTAATATATTTATCGCATTGTAAAGAATTAATGGTTGGCTGCCACGTTTTTAAGAACGTGTAATATTTCTTTCCATCTTCAGGCGAGGCATTGGTTTTAATCCAATCAACCAAGGTGTTTAATTTTAAACTGTCAGCTGCATTATATTGACGAAGTAAAGGATATTCTAAATCTACATCCTCATCTCTTGAGTTGTTAAAGAAGGATAAAAACTTATAATATTCCTCATGTTTAAAGGGATCATACGGATGGCTATGGCATTGCACACAGTTAAAAGTTGTCCCCATTAAAGCACTCCAGGTCGTATTCGTCCGATCCATAACAGCTGCAGTGCGAAACTCTTCATCATCAGTTCCACCTTCATCATTTGTCATGGTATTGCGATTAAAAGAGGTTGCAATATATTTAGCGTCATCAGGATTAGGCATCAAATCGCCAGCGATCTGTTCCTTAATAAAATCACTATATGGCATATCGGAATTAAAGGCTCGGATCAGCCAATCACGATATCTCCAAATATTCCGACTTCCGTCTTTTTCATACCCTTTGGTATCGGCATAACGAGCCAGATCAAGCCATAAGGAGGCCCAACGCTCTCCATAGCCAGGTGAAGCAAGGAGGTCGTCGACGAGATTCTCATACGCTTTTGGAGAATCATCAGCTAGAAATCGCGTTGCTGCTAATTGTGCTGGAGGAAGTCCGGTTAGATCGAGACTAACTCTTCGCATGAGTATTGATTTATCAGCTTCATCAGACGGGGAGAGGTTTTCTTGTTTAAGTTTTTGATAAACAAACTGATCAATCTCATTTTTTATCCAGCCGGAAGAGTAATCAGGAATTTTTTCAGGTTTAATTTCGGTATAAGCCCAATGCTCACCCCACTGAGCGCCCTCTTTAATCCATTGAGTTAGGATTTGGATATCCTGTTTTGAAAGTGGAGCATGCTTATAGGGCATTCTCTCTTCAGGATCTTTCGAGGTAATTCGTTTTATAAACTCGCTAGTCTGAGGGCTTCCTGGAATAATTGCGGGCTTACCGGCTTTGGTATTCGCCAAAGCATCCTCTCGAAAGAGGACACTAAAGCCCCCTTTTTGCTTTACGCCACCATGACAACTAATGCAATTTTTATTCAGTATAGGTTTTACCTGAGCACTATAGTCTATCTTTTCCAGTGGCTTTTGAAAAAACAAATAGGTGACTGCTCCCACGAGAAGCAACACGCTAACAAACAATTTTTTTGATGATAAAAAATGCATAACTGGCTTATTTAGAAAGTCCAGCGCATCCGAAAAAGTTATTGTCTAAACCTATTTCTTTTACGCCAAGAGATCAAGATTGGGTTAGTTTGCCAAAATTGAATTCAAGTATACGCAATTAAAAACATTTTGGCAAATATCTAGCCTCAAAGGGGATTATTCTGCAGCAGAATAAGTGGCAGAAAAGAAGCGTGTAGCTAATCTATAGGAGCTTTAAAATTTGCAGCTCAATTTTTTGAGGTGTTGTCCAAGGGGCAAATCGCTTTACAGGAGTCCCATTTTTATCAAGGAGAAATTTAGTGAAATTCCATTTTATTCGACCACCTAAAAAGTCAGGCAGCTGCTTTTTAAGATAAGCAAATAAGGGGTGTGCCTGTTTGCCATTTACCTTAATCTTTTCAAACATTTGAAAGCTAACGCCATAATTAATCAAACATCCGTCTTGAATTTGCTTGTTATCACCAGGCTCCTGCTTCCCAAACTGATTACATGGAAATCCGCAGATAACCAGCCCTTTATCGCTATATTTTTGATGCAATTCTTGTAAGCCAGCATATTGGGGGGTAAAGCCACATTTACTTGCGGTATTCACAATTAGCACAACCTTACCTTGAAGATCAGCCATATTAACTAACTCACCGCTTATAGACACGGCACTAAAACTATAAAACAAACTCGGCATTTTATTTTCTAATTAAGTAATTCACTTGAAATATTATAAAACTAATGGAAGTCCACGATAGAAATCAAGAATCTTCGTGCGGAAGATAAACTCGTATTTCGCCTGCAACAGATCAGATTCCGACTTTGCCAATTTTGTTTTAGCCGTATTATATTCTACCGTATTTACTAATCCGACAGCAAATTTCTCAGCTGAATATCGGAAAGCCTCTCGCATAGCGGACACGGCTTTTTGATTTGACGTAAAACGATTTAAGGCAGCTATTGCATTGGTCTGCGCAGTTTCGACATCCGATCTGAGCAGCTTCTTTGCCCCCTCTAGTTCAAGACCAGTGTTGAGAACCTGAAGTCGTGCGTTATCAATCTGATATTTAGTTTGAAATTTATTGAAGATAGGGATGTTCATCTGCAAACCTACCCCTTTACGTTGGTTGTTTTTAAGCTGATCAGAAAAAGAAATATTTTTACCATCCCTATCCATATACTTATTGTTGTAGGTATCGTAAACGTTGGCATACAGACTAACGGTTGGATATAGCAATCCTTGTGCCATTTTCAACTGAAACTTAGAGCTCTGAAAGCGCAAATCGGCCCCTTTAATCTCTGGTCGCGTAAGCAAAGCTGCATCATACACCTCATTAGCTGCGACAATAGATGCTTGAGCCGAAATTTCAGGAAATGAAGGCGTTTCAATATCAAAACTCTCTTTTAGCGATAACTCTAGCAGCTGCACTAATTTAAGTTTTGCAAGCTGCAACTGATTTTTGGCATTCACTAAATTAAGTTCTTCGCCGGCTGCTTGAGCTTCAATATCTAATAGATTACCTTTTGCCAAACTCCCAGCCTCCACTTTTTCATTAATTTGTTTTATCTGAAGACGGGTAACCTCTAGCTGATTGGTTGAGACCATTACTAAGTCTTTCGCAAATAAGATCTCCAGATAAGTAGAGGCAATATTTACGGAGATATCACTCTTGGCTTTCGAAAGATCTTCAACACTTGCTTGAAGGTCTAACTCCAATTTTGAGATATTGTTAGTAATCTGAAATCCCTGAAAAACGGGCAATGAAACCCCTAATCCGAAATTTGTCTCTGAAGAGTTAATATCTTTATAGGTATTTTCATAGGTTAGCGACCGTCCAAAGTTCATATTTTGAGACGTCTGTCCATTCAAACTTGGCAATCGAGAAAATTTTGTTTGTTGCAGTTGATTTTTTTGATATTCAGTAGCTATAGCGCCCTGCTTTATCTTGATGTTATTCTCAAGTGCATAATTAATGCATTTCTCCAAGCTCCATACTTGCTGGGCCGGAAGCAGCAAAGGGTTAAATCCAACTAGAAGAATGGTCAGCGCAAAGAGTATTCGTTTCATACGTATTTAGTATTAAAAATCAGATTGAACTCTAAATGATAGGTTTTGTTCAACGATGCCGTTAAGTTATATTTTTTTTTCTGCAGGCTTTTTACTCTGATCAACTACGGCGCCTTTAAGGCGATCAGACTTTGAAAGTCCGGAAATAATCTCCATATTAATCCCATCTGAGATTCCTGTTTTAACAACTCTCTTTTCAAATTTCTGTGGCGTAGTCTCAATTTCAACAAAGGCAGTATCCTTCTCGAATTTCAATAAACCTTCTGGAATGGAGAGAACGCTATCGCGTTTTTCAAGGACAATATTAGCATTTGCACTATACCCAGAGCGGATAAACTGATTCTCATTCAGCTTAACATCCGCCTTTATATCAAACTGAATTGCTCCATTGTCAATCAATCCTTTTGGAGCGATGTATTTTAATACGGCGTTGAACTTTTCAGATGCAATAGCTCCAATGGTCAATTCTATATTCATCCCCTCCTTAATCTTTCCGACTTCCGTTTCATCCACTTTACCTTGAAAAATCATATCATTCATATCCGCAATAATGCCAATGGTCGTTCCAGCATTAAAGGTATTCGCTTGAATAACCGAGAATCCCTCTTTCACAGGAACATCAAGAACCATCCCCTCGATGGTAGAACGGATTAAGGTATTCGTCGTGGTCGCCGAATTTTTAGTCACCCCTTTTCTGATTAACTCAAGGTTATTTTCGGCAGCTTCAGACTCTTCTTTAGCGGAATTAAACGTCAACTTGGCTTTCTGAAACTCCTCCTTAGAGGTAACTTGCTTGCCAAACAAGGTGGTCTGACGATCAAAATCTATTCGCGAATCTTCAAGGGTTAGCTTAGCCCGGTTAACGCGTGATTCCGCATTGTTTAGGTTAACCATGTCAGGGATAATTTTCACCCGTGCGATAACGTCTCCATTTTTAATTTTTTGACCAGCTACAATAAAGATCTTCTCCACGATACCTGAAACTTGAGGTTTTATCTCAATCTCCTTTCTTGGAATAACAGATCCAGTGGCCACCGTCTTCTTGATAATATCTCGCACCTGAACTTTTTGAATCTCGAAAATTTCGATCTTTGGTTGCGATTTTTTATACAAAAACACCAAGGTTCCAATAAACACAGCTAAGAGCAAGGTTAAACCTATGATCTTAACTACTTTCTTAAAAATACTTACGCCGTTGTTACTCATAATACGTTAACTTTATTTATCCTGTTAAATTTTCATTCCTCTCTTAAGGCATCAATTGGCTTGATTTGCAATGCACGTGAAGCTGGAATCAGTCCAGCAAGTAAACCTGCCAATACAAGCACTAAAAGCGATGATAGTGCAACCGTAAGTGATACGGAAGGATTCGTGAAAAATACGCGATCATTAGTCGTGGTTGGCGAATTTTCCATCACCTTATTTACTAATTCTAAGAGTCCAACACCGATGGACAAGCCAATGTACCCAGATACAGTTGTCAGCACCACGCTTTCAAGCATAATCTGAGAAATAATCATCCGCGGTGTTGCCCCAATGGCGCGCTGAACCCCGATCTCTTTAGTTCGCTCTTTAATTATCACCAACATAATATTACTCACACCTATTACACCAGCCAATAAAGTTCCTATTCCAACTATCCAGGTAAGAATCTGAATCCCTAAAAAGAGTCCATTCATTTGTTGAAACTCCTTTTCGATGTTTACGCTACTGAATGCTTGCAGATCCTCCGGTGCAATAATATGTTTCTTCTTGATTAACTCTTTAACTCGATCCTCAATTATGCTTACGGGGACACCGGGCTTCGCTGTAATGGCCATAAAATTCACAGTGTTGCCCATATTGTAAGTCTGAAGCATCGTGGTAAAAGGCAAACAAATTGACTCTTCGGTCCGTCCATTTATATTAATGGTCGTTTCTGCTCTAATCACCCCAACAACCTGATAATAGACTCCAGAAATCTTTAAATATTCTCCGATTGGATTTTCCTTGGGATTGAACATCGACTCAAAGACTTTCTCTCCAATAACGCATACTTTACGTTTATCCCGAATATCTAGTTCGTTAATCCAGCGCCCAAATAAAACCGAAGAGGGATCTATTTTGATATAATCAGGATAATCGCCTTTAACATTAAACGATCCGTTTTTCTTCCCCCGAATAACATTCGAACCACCGCCCCAACGACCCGTAAAATTCCTCGGAGTAATATATTCTATCTGAGGAATATTGTCTTTAAGGTACTGAATATCCTCTGAGTCCATATGCCAATAACGACCTCTTTTAAATCCTTTATAAGGTTCCCCAGTTTGCTCACTCCAGAAAAATGCCGAATTAGCAGCAAATTTAGCCGTGCCCTGAGTAACCCCATTTTGAAGCCCTTTTCCAGCCCCAGCCATAACAATCAGCATAAAAATACCCCAGAAGACTCCGAATGCAGTCAACAAGCTTCTTACTTTGTTTTTAGCCAAAGCATTCCAAATCTCATTCCACCGGTCTAAATCAAACATGTCGATTTATTTTACCCTTTATCAATTTAGGGCATGAATTAATCATTCCGCAAGGCCTCTATTGGTTTAACATTTGCAGCTTTTCGTGCAGGCAGATACCCAGCCAAAGCACCTGAGACAATTAAGATAACCATCGCAGTTATTGCGGTTGTAAAATCAACCGTAGGATTACGGAAAAATATATTGTCACCACCACCTGATCCAACAGCCTTCTCTAGTCCATAATTTACCCCTTCCATCAGGCCAATCCCAAATATCAAACCGATGTATCCAGCAACGGTTGTAATTAAAATTGACTCTAATAAGACCAATCCAATAACAGATCCAGGTGTCGCACCAATAGCTTTCCGTATTCCGATCTCCCGAGTTCGCTCTTTAACAAGGATTAACATGATATTACTCACCCCTACAATACCTGCGATTAAAGTGCCAATCCCAATTATCCAAACGAAAATTTTTATCGCTTGAAAAATCTTCATGGTTCGAATATACATGGCAAGTAAATTAAATGACCCCATGGCTCGTTTATCTTTAGGATCGAAATTATGCCGAAGAGCCATCGCTTTTCGAACATCCGCCGTAATCGAATCGGCCTCTTCAGCGGTAGTCACCACCTTTGTGGTAACGGCAAAAGTGTGCACACGATCGGCCCCATTAAAGATGCGCTGAGCCGTTGAAATAGGGATATATGAAGTCCGCTCATCATCATTGCGTCGTCCCTTATCGTGGATGACACCTACAACCTTAAAGGGAACATTATTTAAGTTGATGTACTCTCCAAGCGGATCAGCATCTTTAAATAGAGCTAGACGAACATTATCGCCAATAACAATAACTTTTCGATAATCATTAAGATCTAAATCATTGATAAAACGACCAGCCGTAACGCTCATATTACCCATTGATTGCAACGACGGATGACACGAGGAGGTCTCAAAAGAACCATATTCATTCTTATACGTATAGACAATATTTCCTGGCAGGTAATAACGAGAGGAGACCTGCTGTAAATCTTGATTCATCCCTTTTAGAAAGGCGTAATCAGCGTTATTAAATTTAATACTACGTCCCTCCTTTAACCCTTGATAGGGCATCGATGTCTCACCAGCCCAAAGCCACATCATGTTGACTGAATTGCTGGCAAATTGGGTTCTAACTCCATTTTGAAGACCATTGCCAGAGCCAAGCAAGATCATAAGCATAAAGATTCCCCACGCGACGGAGAAGCCGGTGAGAAATGTTCGAAGCTTATTTTTCTTTATCGTGGCAAAAATCTCTTGCCAAACATCAATATCAAACATAAACGTTCAATTACTCTGTTCTAACGCGATCTTTAAAGGCTTGCAATTCGCCATTTTTTATAACTTCCCCTATCACCCCATCTTTTAATTTGATGATTTTCTTGGTCATAGCAGCAATATCATGCTCGTGTGTAACGATGATAACGGTTTTACCTTGATCATTAATCTCCTTTAAAATCTCCATGACTTCCAAGGATGTAGCCGAATCAAGTGCTCCAGTAGGTTCATCAGCCAAAATAATCTGTGGTTGCGAAATAAGTGCCCGTGCAATGGCAACGCGCTGCTTCTGTCCGCCCGAGAGTTCACTTGGGAGATGATGCGCCCACTCTTTGAGCCCTAATCGATCGAGATATTCAAGAGCTATCTGATTCCGCTTTTTACGACTAATCTTCTGATAATAGAGTGGAAGTGCCACATTCTCCATGGCATTTTTAAACGAGATAAGGTTAAACGACTGAAAAATAAATCCAATCATCTCGTTGCGTGTCAAGGCTGCCTTCGTTTCATTCAGCCCCTGAATTAACTTTCCACCGAGGTAATAGGTCCCTCGATCATAGTCATCTAGAATACCTAAAATATTCAACAAGGTCGATTTGCCAGAGCCTGAAGAGCCCATGATAGAGACAAACTCACCCTTTTCAATATCAAGATGTAGCCCTTTTAATACATGAAGACTATTATGGCCCATCTCGTAAGACTTATGCAAGTCCTTAATCTGTATCATTTTAATTTGGAATTAACAAATTTATTTGGCCCTGAATGTTCTTGAAACTCTTAGACACTTCTTTATGCCAAAGGATACACAGCAAATGCCCCTAATTAGTTTAACTAGGTGGATGAAAACAGGATATCTTCAAAGTTACGAAAAATCAATGTTATTTAAACAAAGGTATCGCATAAATGTTTTGGTCAGACTACCCTTTTATTGGATTCCAACCTTGAGCTTGCAAAGGGATTGCTTGCCCCATGCCAGCGGTGATCAAGTTAACTCCCTCACTTTTATCCGTAATGTATCCAATTACAGAGATATCTGGATTATTCCGTATCGCATCAAGATTAGAAATTGGAAGTGTGAAAAGAAGCTCGTAATCTTCCCCGCCATTTAAGGCCGCTACTAAAGGGTTGATATTTAATTCTGCTGCCATTTTTTTCGTTTGATTATCGTACAATAATCGATCTTCATAAAGTCGACACCCTACATCACTCTGGGTACAGAGATGCAAGATTTCGGAGGAGAGACCATCCGAGATATCAATCATTGCCGTTGGCTTAATTCCCAACTCTTTAAATAAAACAGGGATATCTTTTCTCGCTTCTGGCTTAAGTTGTCGTTCCAAAATATAATCGTATCCCTCGAGCTGTGGAACCATTTTGGGGTTAACCTTGAAAACTGCATTCTCACGCTCAAGCAATTGCAATCCTAAATAGGCACCGCCTAAATCACCCGTAACGCATAACAAATCAGTATCCTTAGCCCCGTTTCGATAGACCAAATCTTCCTCTTCTGCTTCTCCAATAGCGGTCACCGAGATTAATAAACCAGTTAAAGAGGAGGTGGTGTCACCTCCAACCAGATCAACGCCATAACGCTCGCAAGCCAAATAAATACCTTCGTAAAGTTCATCCAATGCCTCAATCGACATCTTTGAAGAGACTGCAATGGAGACCGTAATCTGCTTTGGGGTGGCGTTCATCGCATAGACATCGCTAAGATTTACAGTTACTGCTTTATATCCAAGATGCCGCAATGGGACATACATTAAATTAAAATGAACCCCTTCGGTCAATAAATCAGTGGTCACAACAACTTTTTTCTGCTTAAAATCAAGTACAGCGCAGTCATCTCCAACACCTCTTATGGTGCTTTCATTTTTTAGTTGAATATTTTCGGTCAGACGACGAATTAATCCAAACTCACCAAGCTCGGAAAGCTCTGTCTTACTTTGCGTTGCATTTGTCATCGAGGAAACAATTTATTTAAATTTTCAAGGCTCAAAAGTAGTGTTCATTTTGTATCTTTGCAATTTAATACCAGTCTAATTGAACAAAGAGTAGGAATTTGTCCTTTTCGTTTGTTACTGGTATGTATATTGAAATGTGAAATCATCATGGAAGACCAAAATAAATTATTAAAAGAGGTCACCCAGCGCGACTATAGATTTGGCTTTGTATCAGATATTGAGACCGATACAATCGTCAAAGGACTTAACGAAGACGTCATTCGAATTATCTCTGCCAAAAAGGAAGAGCCTGAATTTATGCTCGAATTCCGACTTAAAGCTTACCGTCGCTGGTTGACTATGAAAATGCCTGAATGGGCGCAACTGAAAATACCTGTTATCGACTATCAGGAAATTATCTTTTATGCAGCTCCAACACAACAGGCAAAATACGAAAGCTTAAATGAAGTAGATCCTGAATTGCTTCGTACGTTCGAAAAGCTTGGAATACCTCTCGAAGAGCAAAAAATGTTATCCGGAGTTGCAGTAGATGCTGTAATCGATAGCGTTTCGGTTAAAACAACCTTTAAAGAGACGCTTGCCGAACGAGGCATTATCTTTTGCTCCTTTAGTGATGCCGTTAAACACCATCCCGATCTGATTCAGAAATACCTCGGAATGGCTGTACCTTATAACGACAACTATTTTGCAGCACTTAACTCAGCTGTCTTTTCGGACGGGTCATTCGTTTATATCCCCAAAGGGACGCGTTGTCCAATGGAACTTTCAACCTATTTCCGTATCAACGCTAAAAATACGGGACAGTTTGAACGGACACTGATCATTGCGGATGACGATAGCTATGTCTCTTATCTGGAAGGATGTACGGCGCCGATGCGAGATGAAAATCAGCTTCATGCTGCCATTGTTGAGATTATTGCACTCGACAGAGCTGAAGTAAAATATTCTACGGTTCAAAACTGGTACCCAGGAGATAAAAATGGGAAAGGTGGAATATTTAATTTCGTGACTAAACGTGGAATCTGCAAAGGTGAATCGTCTAAGATACTTTGGAATCAGGTAGAGACAGGCTCGGCCATAACTTGGAAATACCCAAGCTGCATACTAATGGGCGACAATTCGATTGCCGAATTCAACTCCGTAGCCTTGACCAACAACTTCCAACAAGCAGATACTGGAACAAAAATGATCCATATCGGCAAAAACACAAAAAGCACAATTGTCTCGAAGGGAATATCTGCAGGACATAGCTCAAATTCATACCGTGGATTAGTGCGAGTAGCACCTAAAGCCATCAATGCTCGAAATTACTCACAATGCGATTCGCTCCTATTAGGCGATACATGTGGTGCCCATACCTTCCCATATATTGAGGTAGGAAATAGCAGTTCGATCATTGAACATGAAGCAACCACCTCGAAAATTGGAGAAGATCAGATCTTCTATTGCAATCAACGAGGGATCTCTACTGAAGATGCGATAGGGATGATCGTGAATGGCTATGCTCGCGAGGTGATTAATAAGCTCCCAATGGAATTTGCCGTTGAGGCGCAAAAACTATTATCCATAAGCCTAGAAGGCAGCGTAGGATAAGAAGAAAAATAAAGTTTTACGAATTACAACACATCAAATATGTTAGTTATAAAAGATTTATATGCAAAGGTTGAGGGGAAAGATATCCTAAAAGGGATCAACTTAACGGTTAATGCAGGTGAAGTACATGCAATAATGGGGCCCAATGGTTCTGGGAAAAGTACCCTTGCCAATGTCTTGGCTGGACACACAAACTTTGAGGTTACTCACGGAACAGCGACCTTTAATGGGAAAGATATCTTTGAGATGTCAGC
>CAIVGL010000093.1 GCA_903905505.1 uncultured Bacteroidia bacterium
GCCAAGCCTCGACTGAGCTGGCAAGTCACTTCGACTGAAAACGGGCTTCTACAAACAGCCTATGAGATTCGTACTGCTGGATCATCAGAGCAATTAAAAGCTGGCAAGTCACTTTGGAGCACAGGGAAAGTAGCAAGCGCTCAATCGGTGAATGTTACCTATAATGGCCCTAAGCTAATCTCTGCACAACGTGTATATTGGCAAGTGCGCGTCTGGGACAACAAAGGGAAAGCTAGCAATTGGAGTGAGCCAGCGTTATGGGAGATGGGTATCTTAAGCCCTTCCGACTGGAAAGCTAGCTGGATTTCAAATGGTGACAAGAAAGATCAAAAAGAATCAAAACCAGCTCAGTATTTCAGAAAAGAGTTCTCCTTATCTAAAAAAGTTAAGTCAGCACGCGTATATGCTACCTCATTAGGTTTATACGAACTTCATATTAATGGAGCCAAAGTTTCTGACGATCTATTTACTCCAGGATGGACCAGTTTCAATAAACGTTTACAATACCAAACGTATGATGTAACCTCCATGCTTAACGATAAAAATGCCATTGGAATTATCCTTGGTGATGGCTGGTATCGCGGTAATCTAGGCTGGTCGAAAAGTGGAGCTTACTACGGCAAGACTTTGGCAGCATTGGTTCAATTGCAAGTGACCTATGCAGATGGAACGACAGAATCTATTGGCACTGACAACACCTGGAAATTCACCAATAATGGTCCGATCGTTGAAAGTGACATTTACAATGGCGAGCGCTATGACTCACGTTTAGAGCTCAATGGCTGGGACAAATCAAACTACGCTGCAAGCAATTGGAGTAATGTTGTGTTATACACCAAATCAAACGATCAGCTTATTGCACCACAGGGCGTTGCTGTAAAAGCGATTGAAGAGATCAAGCCAATCAAACAATTCGTTACTCCAAAGGGTGAGATCATGTACGACATGGGTCAGAACATGGTAGGCTGGGTTAAACTGAAAATCGCAGGTCAAAAAGGTGATGAAGTAACACTTAAGTTCGCTGAAGTACTTGATAAAACCGGCAATGCTTACTATGAGAATCTTCGTGGCGCAAAAGCGACTGATGTATTTATCTTAAAAGGTGAAGGAACTGAAGTATTTGAACCTCATTTCACCTTCCACGGATTTAGGTTCTTACAAATCATTGGATTGAACAAAGCTCCTAGCCTTGATCAGATTACTGGTGTTGTGATCCACTCTGACATGAAGCCAACAGGTAACTTTAGCTGTTCCGACACGCTGATCAACAAACTTCAACATAATATCCAATGGGGACAAAAAGGAAATTTCCTAGATGTTCCTACCGACTGTCCTCAACGTGATGAGCGTTTGGGTTGGACTGGCGATGCTCAAGTATTTAGTATGACAGCTGCCTTTAACTTCAATGTTGCAGCATTCTACACCAAGTGGATGGGTGATTTCACTGCTGATCAGCTTCCTAACGGCAGAGTACCTCATGTTATTCCTGATGTGCTAAATGGTGGCGGTGGAGCAACAGCTTGGGCTGATGCGGCTATTATTGTCCCTTGGACTGTTTATTTATCCTATGGTGACACCCGTATTCTTGAAGCACAATATCCAAGTATGGTGGCTTGGGTTGGCTATATGACTAGTCGTGCAAGACCCGATCATCTTTGGGTTGGCGATGCACACTTTGGCGACTGGCTAGCCTTTGCGACAAACAATTCAGATTACACTGGTGCTACAACGGAAAAAGATTTGATTGCAACGGCTTATTACTACAATTCCACGATGATGCTTAGCAAGATTGCGGGTATCATCGGTCATAATGAAGATGTTGAGAAATACAAAACACTTGCGACTGGAATCAAAAAGTCATTCAATGAAGAGTTTGTGACGCAAAATGGCCGATTAGTATCTCACACACAAACAGCCTATGGATTAGCCTTATCTTTCGGTTTATTGACTCCTGAGATTGCTGCAAAAGCTGCCATCTATTATGCCAAAGACGTTGAGAAATTCAAACACTTAACAACTGGCTTCGTTGGAACACCTTTACTTTGTAAAACTTTATCGGCCATAGGACGTGATGATTTAGCCTACCTATTGTTAAACAACAAGAAATATCCATCATGGCTTTATCCTGTATTACAAGGTGCCACAACAATATGGGAACGTTGGGATGGACAGAAGCCAGACGGCTCATTCCAAGATAAAGGGATGAATAGCTTTAACCATTATGCTTACGGAGCGATTGGCGAATGGCTTTATACTCATGTTGCTGGTATCAAAATAGACGAAAATGTTCCTGGATATAAGCATATCCTATTTAGTCCTCATCCAGGCGGTGGCTTAACCAATGCAAAAGCAGAAGTTAGTACCATTTATGGCAAGGCCTCTGCATCTTGGAAAATCGACAAGGAGACATTTGTATATGAAGTTTCCATTCCTGGAAATACCAATGCCACAATTACCTTACCTTATGCGAAAGCTGATCAGGTAAAAATCAATGGTGCAGCAGCCAAGAGTGGTGTTACCGCCAGCGGGTCTGATGTACAGGTTACCTTAGGCAGCGGAAACTACACCTTCACGTATTCAGCTCAAGCGCTTAATGCAGCGATTGCAGAGGTTAAGAAGTAAAGGCTAGAATGATAGAATGATAAAGGCTACCTGATTAGGTGGCCTTTATCTTTTATTACCGATAATAACCAAATAAATTCTCTTGGATCAACGATTCTATTTTCGTAGTTAAAAAAAACCTTTATATTTGCATCCGCTTAGCCGCACTACTTCGCAGGAGTAATTGTTGAAGTTTTGGATAAGTAAAATTAGTAATGCGGGAATAGCTCAGTTGGTAGAGCACGACCTTGCCAAGGTCGGGGTCGCGAGTCCGAGTCTCGTTTCCCGCTCAAGATTATAACAAACGTTCATTTTTTGTGGGGGCATAAACAATGCGGGAATAGCTCAGTTGGTAGAGCACGACCTTGCCAAGGTCGGGGTCGCGAGTCCGAGTCTCGTTTCCCGCTCATTGTGATGCCCAGGTGGTGGAATGGTAGACACGTTGGACTTAAAATCCAATGGCCATTATGGCCGTGCGGGTTCAAGTCCCGCCCCGGGTACGAGTGCAAGCGCCTAGCTAGAAATAGCTGGGCGCTTTTTTTATGACCGAAATATGGATATTATTCTTTATTTTGCAACCTTTAAAATGTGTGAAATCGAATATTAGGCATAGCTAGTTTACTCTTGAATGAAAAGTCTTCTTAACCAAACCTACGCCTGGACCCTCCAATTGGCCAAAAGCCGGTATAATCTGCTATTTATCTTCTTGTTCTTCTTCCTAGATGCCTCGATCTTCCCGTTCCCAACAACCATCATTTTCATCACCATATCACTACTCCACCCTTCACAATCCTATTACAACGCCGCATTAGCAGCGATTGGGATGACCACTGGCTCTCTCGTTGGGTATGCCTTTGGAAACTACATGTGGCTGCTGCCAAATGGTGAGTTTACCGCTTTCGCGCAATACCTGTTTTTGCATGTCCCCGGACTTACCATCGTAAACTACCATACAATCCAAAGCTTATACCTCAAATGGGGGTATAGTCTACTCTGTGTCTCTACAGTGCTTCCTTTGCCTTATCAGTTTTTTTCGGTTGCTGCGGGGGTTTTTAAATTCAATATCTACACCTTCTCCCTAGTTACACTACTCGTACAGAGTGTTCGTTTTCTGATTCTTGCATGGCTTATTATAAAATACGGAGATGGAGTGAAATTAATCTTTCAGAAAAACTTAAAAATAATAGCCACTTGCACCATAACGACTGGGCTTATCATATTTATATACAACATCTTAACATAACACCCATTCATAGTCCTCTCGATTTTAAAAATCCACAAAACTTCATGCACCAACTATAGAATTAACCATTATTTTTACAACTTAATTTTCAAATCTAATCAACCACCTAAATTTCCAACTATGGAGAAGAAACACACCATTACCACTAAGGAGTACCTCGTACCGTTTATTTTCATCTCATTCCTTTTCTTCCTTTGGGGGATTGCCCATGGAATGATCGACACGCTGGATAAACATTTCCAGCAGATTCTTCAACTTTCTAAATCACAATCTAGCTTAATCCAATTTGCACTCTATGGTGCGTATTTTGGCATGGCACTTCCTGCAGGGATCTTTATGCGCCGATATGGCTATAAGAAAGGGATCGTATTGGGCTTATCACTATTCTCTGGTGGAGCATTCCTAATTGCAAGCACAACTTCCTTCGAATCATTCTGGATCTTCTTAAGCTGCCTATTTATACTTGGATGCGGTTTAGCAACCTTAGAAACTGCCGCTAACCCTTACGCTACCAAACTAGGACCAAAAGATTCGGCAGCTCGACGGATCAACTTCGCACAATCGTTCAATGGTCTAGCTTGGATCATAGGTCCTTTAATCGGTCTTTATATCTATGGCAATCAAGGCGCAGCTCCGGGAGAGAAACTATCCTCCATGATCCTTCCATTTGCCTCCATTGGCCTAGTGGTGCTAGTTGTGGCATTGGTATTTCTAAAACTCCCGCTACCTGAAATCTCAGAAGAAGAGGCGGGACATGGTCATGGCGCAATCGACGCATCGACCTCAACGGAAGCAGCAGACGACAAACCACTACTAAAGAAATCGCATTTCGTGATGGGTGTAGCCGCTCAGTTCTGCTACGTAGCTGCCCAGACAGGCGTATTTAGCTACCTAATTAACTTCGTCACAGACGAACACCAAAATCCACGCTTCGACGTAAAAAACGGCCCCTATTTCCTCTCTATCGGATTTGCCCTATTTATGATCGGCCGGATGTCGGGTAGTTATATCATGGGATTTGTTAAACCAGCACGTATTCTTGCGCTCTACTCTGGATTGTGCATTCTTTTGCTTCCAATCGTGAGTCTTAATAGCGGATGGCCATCCCTGATTGCGCTTTACGGGGTGTTCTTCTGCATGTCGATTATGTTCCCAACAATTTTTGCACTGGGAATCAAAGATCTTGGACCGCAGACGAAAAAAGCTGCTTCATTTATTGTAATGGCTATTGTTGGTGGTGCGGTATTCCCTCCATTAATGGGGTATATCTCCGATTTATATACTATGTCGCAAGGATTTCTTGTTCCGATACCATTATTTGGCTTTATCCTTTATTACGCTTTAAAAGGGCATCACGTAAAAGCATAAAACTTTCAACCGATTACGACTGGGATATTTTAGACTTTAAGAGGTTAAGATATCCCAGTTTTTTTTTCAATACATCAAGTGTTTTTTCGAATGATTGATCCAGCCTGCTTGGTTCTCATACTCGACAAAGAAGACCTTGAGTTCGGCCTGGTTTTCGTAATCGACAAAAAAAATCTTCTTTTTCGACTGGTTTTCATACTCGGTAAAGAACCACTTTCCATCATTATCACCTGCCTGATTCTCATACTTGACTTTAAAAACCTTTAAGTCAGACTGATTTTCATATTTCACCACAAAAACTTTGACCTCTGCCTGATTTGAATAGTTGGTCGAAAAAACTTTCTGGGCCTGCACTACAGCTGAACCAAGCATTAATATAAGAACTAAGAAAATCAGCATTTTCATTGGATTCAAGATTTAATTAAAAACAACGAACAAATTTACTGATTATTTCATCTATTTTTACCTCATAGAAATGACTCTCAGAATATTAAATCAGAAAAAATAGATCTAACTATGAATGCATTCAATGCCGCAAATTTCACCCTAGCCACGCCACCGAAGATGAAAGTAGAAGTTTGGAGCGATATCATGTGCCCATTCTGCTATATTGGCAAGCGAAATTACGAGTCGGCACTTGACAAGTTTGCAGAGCGATCAAACATAGAAATTGTGTGGCGTAGCTTCCAACTTGACCCTACCATTCCAGCCTCAAACGGAACAAAACGTTCGGTCTATGAATATTTAGCCGAGCGCAAAGGGATGACTATTGAGCAGTCGATGGCGATGCACCAACAGGTGATTCAAACAGCTAAAAATGCTGGATTAAGTTTCAATATGGACAAGGCTGTTGTGGCAAATTCCTTTGAAGCTCATAAAATGATTCAGTTAGCCAAACAAAAAGGGTTAGGCGATCAAGCTGAAGAGCGATTATTCTCCGCTTATTTCATCGAAGGAAAGGACTTCGGCGATAGGGCCATCCTTTTAGAGATTGGACAAGAGATTGGTCTGAAAAAGGAGGCAATCCTTGAGGCCTTAAATAGCGATGATTATGCCTATCTGGTTACTCAAGATATCCAAGAAGCACAAAGTTTGGGTGTACGTGGAGTCCCATACTTTGTTTTCAATCGGAGATATGCCATTTCGGGTGCTCAGCCACCCCAGGCTTTTCTCCAAACGCTGGAGCAGTCATTTGCCGAATGGAAAAATGAAAACTAGAAGAAGGTAAACCACGATTGGTATTAAAATCGAACAAAAACAGACACTTAATATCTTCTTACCTAACGTAAAAAAAAATATGAAAAGAAGAAGCTTTCTACAATCTACTGCCGCTAGTGCTACATTACTAGCTTCTGCAATGCCGATGGCACCAGGGTTCGCTAAAACAGTTAACCAAGCTACCACCGATGGTATAGATCCGATTATTCCTTTTCGATTTTATTCAAATCGAAAAGAGGCCATGTTAGCGCAAATGATCGACATGAGACAACGGTTTGGATTACGACGGTTTCTTCTCACTGCACCGATGGATGAGGTAAGACTGACAGGTTTTCCTTCGGCCAAAGTATACCACGAAATTGGAGAGTTGGTTTTATTTGTAAAGGAGAAACTAGCACCTTATGATATTGAGGTGGGCTGGTGGTGTGCTCCATCATTACGTTCGGGAAAATCAGAATACCAAAGCATCACAGATCTTAATGGACAAGTTTCAGAGATATCGCCTTGTCCTTTAGACCCAAAATTTCGTGAGTTCTTTAGCGACAATTTGGCTACCGTAGTAAGAATAGCGAAGCCCTTTATGGTTCAGCTTGAAGATGATTTTGAGCTAAGCTGGCAACCACCAAACGTTACATTTGCTTGTTTTTGTCCTTATCATCTGGCCGAATTTGCAAAAAAAGAACATAAAAACTACTCTCGAGAAGATCTTATAAAGATCTTTAGCACTGTTACTCCTAAAAGTTTATTGTTAAGGCGATCATGGGCAGAATTAAGTCGAGATTCACTTGCTGGATTTGCTAAATTAATCAGAGATAAAATAGATGTTGTTGCCCCAGAGACACGAATTTCACTTTGTCAATCAGGTTCTGCTGATTTCGATGGCGATTTTACAGAAGCGGTAACCCGCGCATTAGCTGGCAAGACACGACCAGCCGTGCGATTATATGGCTCAAGCTATTCGTCTGACGACGCAGCTTCTATCCCGGCAACCATGTTTCATGCCCTACATAGCAGACAACACCTTCCTCCAGATTTTGAATTTTACCACGAATCAGATACCTATCCACACACCCGATTTTTCATGTCGGCCGCAAAAATAAGATGTCTAATCACAATAGCCTTTGCCTATCGCTATGACGATTCTCTATTTTATACCACTCAATATCTAGATAATCCACTAGAGGAGACAGGATACTCCGAGATGTTTCATGCAGAGTCGAAACGTTTTCTAGCACTTAAAAAGGCGGTTCAAAAAACAAAAGTATCTGGTTGTAAAATCCTTTACAACCCATTTGGTCACATTGCAAATCCATACAATGGGAAAAGGCCTGATTCAGCCTCAACAGCATGGACTTCAATTCTAGGGAGATTCGGAATACCTCATACCACTGGAGAAGGAAGAGTCAAACTTGTATCTGGCAAATTTGCAGATATGATGAGTGACCAGGAGATAGAAAAGCTGCTTAGTGGTAGTCTATTTTTAGATGGAAGTGCAGCCTATGACTTGTGTAAAAGAGGATTTGGGGCATATCTTGGCGCTGAGGTATCATTAGGCCAAGAAGCTAACTTTTGTTATGAAGGGGTAAGTGATCCATCTAAGTTTTCCAACATAAATGGGCAATTGATGTACAATCTGATTTTCGCACCTGCAGGTAGCGAAGGTGGCTCCTTTTATGTTTTAAAACCAGGTCATCAGACAGAAATAGTAACCAATTTTCTTGATGCAGAAGAAAAACCTGTTATTCCAGGATTAGTGCGTTACGAGAATAAGCTAGGTGGACGTATCGCAATAACTGCTTTTGACCTAAACGGCAATCGATCTTCTACAGTATTTAACTACAAGAAAAAAGAACTTATTAAGCAAACGATTGAATGGCTAGGTTTTGAAAACTTACCATTTTACATTAAAGATCTGCCCAATGTCTTTTGCATATACAACCGATCGAACCAAGGGGATTTTGCCATAATCACAGTTATCAGCTTGTGTGCTGACCCTTTCAAAACATTTGTTTTAGATACTTCACCAGAATGGTTTAATTCAACCGTAGAAATTCTTACAGCGGATGGCAAATGGGAGAAAAACACAACTATTGCCTCTACTTCGACAACGATCAATCAACCACTAACGATCATGTCACCTGTGATCCTTAAGATCACAAAAAAGAGTTAGGGAAATCATTCAGTTAAATCAGCAAACAAAAAAAAGAGAGCAGAACTAAATCTACTCTCTTTTTTGTCGGGGTACCAGGATTCGAACCTGGGACACTCCCGATGAAAATCGGGATGCGCTAACCATTTTCATACAAACAAAAAAAGAGAGCAGAACTAAATCTACTCTCTTTTATGTCGGGGTACCAGGATTCGAACCTGGGAC
>CAIVGL010000094.1 GCA_903905505.1 uncultured Bacteroidia bacterium
GCAGATACAGTTGTCTCTCCTTGCACGTGAAGCTCTCCTTTCATTTGATTATATCGCTGCACAACCTGGTAATCACTAGGGGAGGCAATGATCAGGTTTTCGTTTGCTGCGTTGGCATAAAAAGCCAGCATTATAAAGGCTATTGTAAGTATTTTCATCCTCTGTGAGTTAAATTTAATTTAAAAAAGCCTCTCCGATTTTATTGTTTTTTCAGTATACTGTTGTTCTGATAGCTCTTTATCGGCTTATTCTGGCAGGCTTAGAACTACGTCTTTTGCGCGTGATTGTGGCTTAACCTTAAGATTAACAAGCTTTCCATCTCGGTATTCACCCTCGATGGTCGTTTGATGTGGTGCATGTAGTTTGAATGACACATTCCACTTTTTAGGCCACGCGGGTAGTAAATAAATCTTGTCACCAACCGACTGACTAACCATAAACTGTAGATTCGTTAAGATGTTGTTTCCATGATCCTGGTCTGGAACCCAATCGAAATTAGGGCCCCACATCGCAGGGAAACGGGCTTCTGTATTTAAATGAGCTGCGCGACCGTGTACCAATTTAGCAGCCTCATCTCTTAGTCCTAGGCATGCTGCTTGGATCCCATCTTGGCACCATCCTTTGTTATGATGGGTCTTTCGATTTCCGAAGGTAGACTGGGCCATGGCTAGATCTGGCTGTCCAACACCATACAAGCGATAAGGGAAAATAGCATAAAGTTCTGTGTTCTCGGAGTTGCTATAACTCGAGAATTTTTCAGCCGGACGAAGATTCAAAGCTCCTTTAACTTCAGCGATAGGAACTGGCGGTAGCTCTTGTAGAATTCTTGTCCAGCGACTGCGTTGTGCCGCGGTGGTTAATTTTTGTGGTAATGCCAGTAATCGAGGAAGTAAATATTTAAATCCAGCTATCTCAGGTAATGGGTTGACGGCCGAATGCCAGGTCTCCAGTGATTGAGAAGGATCGAAGATGATTTTTCCTTTCGCATCACGCTTTTGCCAATAGTTATCCAAGAAAGCAATCAGTGGATCAGCGAGTGGAAGGAGGGTGTTTTGAGCGAATTTTTCATCTTGCGTATAGTCATATTTATCAAGCATGACGGCAATTAACTCTAAACTTCCATTCCAATATCTCGTGATATAGCTATTCGCAGGTTCTGGGGCTTTGTTGCTCCATCCATAATCTCCATTGTTTGGCAACCCCCAGAAATACATGGTTTCAGGGAATTGAGCTGAATTTTCGAATCCATAATAGGTCTTTATTCGAGCACGGCTTAAGGGTAATGCATCGGAATACAGTTTAAACCAAGGCTCCATCAGCTCAAAATCGCCCGCCGCAAGCATTGGCCAATAGGCCAGACGTGTATTTTGAAACCAGTAGTTGCTTCCCCATCTGCGCCAGTCGGGATCTACATTTCCTTTTGTAGGCGAATCACCCGGTTTGGGCTCGACGGTAAAAATCGATCCATTGAATTTTATTGGAGCTCCTCCACGACCAGAGCAGGCATTCATAAATCGCTGTAGAACATAACCTTGCGTGACTATCTGAGCTTCAGGGGCTCCATCGACAAAGATCCAACTTCGTTCCCAGAAGTTTTTCCACCATGTTTCGTGCGCCTTACGGATAGTTTTAAGGTCTTTCGAATTATCTTTTTCGACTAGGTTATTTATTTGAGAAACCCACTCTTCTGCCGTTGATTTAGTTTTGAGTACCGTAATGGAAAATGCTTGTTGCTTAGCCGGATGAATAGATCGAAGGGTTAAATCATCTTGTTTTATAAATCCTTTACCACTAAGATTTGCACCAAACGTATTGTTTAATAGTGGATCGGCAAACTGATCTTTTAACGATTCAAGATTCTGTGTGCTTAATATTAAGTTGAAAATAGATCGGGTGTTGCGGTGAAACCAGGTTACCTGCGAGTTAGATGATTTAACAACTTGGTCTGCAAGAATTGTCGGTTTGAAATCCGATTTGTTAAGTCCAGTTCCTGAATGACTGTCATCGTCCTTACCAAATGGTCGCTCTTGTGTTCGCCATAGCTCAACTTTAGCTTGACAGGTAACTGGTGTTTTTGAGTCTACTTCGAATCGAACAACAGGATTATTGGCATCGACCCAGAAACGGATGGTGGCAGGTTGACCTTTGAGTTTTGTTTGAATGAGAATAATCCCTTTCTGAAGATCTAAAGTCTGCTGATAGCTTTCGTTGACAGATAAGGCTGGATCAAAAGTTACACGTACTTTGCCTATTTTACAAAGACGATCATTTTCATCCCAAGCATCTGTCTTACTGATATAAAATACAAGATTACCATTCTCTTCAACCCATAAATTGGTCCCAATATCCCCATTGCCAATAGGCATTGAGCCAGCCGAATTTTTACTGGGTGAATCCCATACCACATTAAACTTAGCTAGTTTATCTTTTTGTCCAAAAGTGTTAAGTCCACTTAACAAAATGAAGCCAAGACTTATAATCAGAAAATGAATTCTCATCGATTTTAATTTTATGATTAGCAGCTGATCTCTAATTTCTCGCCTTGATCAAGTTTTACCTCAGACCCAAGTTTAATCGTAATTTTTTCTCCTTCTTGACGAAATGAGGCTTGAATGATCTGTCCATTTAAGTGCACGTTTAATGGATTAGGTTTACGATCGTTCTCAAGAACCAGAGAGATTGTACTTAATCGAAGCTGTCCATAGCTGAGTTTTACCGATGCTTTAAGCTGATTGTTCTCCTTCGTTTGCTCGAATGTTCCCCATCCTAATGCAGTTGTAAAAGCAGCTTTGAAATGTTCGGGAGTTAGTTTTGGAGCAAAGCCAATATGCCCTTTCGGACCGTGAACTTCGAAACCGCATGCAGCTAGATAAACGCCATAGCTTGCCATGGAGCGAGCGTAATGATCGCCACATTCTACTTCATTCCATGGATTTCGACGAGTGGCATGATACCTATCGTGTATCGCACGTTCGATGGCAAGTCCTTCCATTACCATGTTCTCCCAGATCATGTGGCCAGCCAGCTGATGCTCAAAGCCATTCATACATTCGTTGAAGTAAAAATCGACGCCTTTGGTCACTCTTTTTTGTTCGCCTCGAGGCCAGCTGCACATAATAGTCCCTGCCTCACCACTCATGGCATACCAACGACCTGGTTTGTAGGCTTTACGGAATGGCCCAACATCAGGGGTGAAATTATATTTCCAAAGTGCTTGTAATGCTTTTCGGGTCTCTGGCTTCGGTAGTACGTCGCCTAGTCCTATTTGGTGAGCCCACCCTTGACCTAAGACTTGATCGATTTCGCAACCTTCGTAAGAACCGATAGCATCTGCATGTTTTGGGTCAGACACATGATAGAAATACTCTCCATTCCACATCTTACTCACGAAATTTTCACGACCAACGGTCCAGATTTTTCGACATCGGGCCGCAAATTCGGCATCATTCATCTCGGTTGCCATCTCTTCGCCAGCACGCAATGCGGCAAGATAAAGACCACAGATCCACGCCACTTGACCGAACCATTGGGCATCGAGCGTGTTATGTTGATTCTTCTTGATGATCCCATCTTCGGTACCATCTTGTTCAATCATCCACTCCAGTGCTTTTTTAATTTTCAAGTAGTTGCGTTTCAGGAAGGCATCATCGGCCGACATCTGATGATCGCGCAGACTGCGCAGGATTATCCCGGCTTGACCGTCGATGGCAACGCCGGTTCCTTTTCCCCGATATTCGATCACTCCATCACCTTTAAAGCTATCTTCGGGATTAAAATCGGTCATTTCACGAATTACAATATCTAATTCAGGAAAGATGCGACCCATTGTTTGCTCGTAATGGTATACATGCGTACAAGTTCCTTCACAGCAGCTAACCCCTTCCCATCCCCAGAATTTTCCATTGCGGAAACGGAAGGCTGTTCCAGTGGCTAATGTGGATGCGTTGGCAAAGGTGCGATCCAGAAACCAATAGGGGAGTGTGGAGTCATACCAGGTGTCGCGCCATAATCTTGTTTGTGCAGCTAACTTATTGAAATTTTTGGTGACGTAGCCAGCCACATCCTGGGAGTTTGCAAATAGTGCCGCATAATGACGACCATCGCCAGGTTTTGTAAGGTTCGGAAAATGCCATGTTAAGGCAAAAGTTATCACTTTCGATTCGCCTGGTTTTAGCTTCATCGAATGGCCGATAGCACCGGTCAGATGATCTTCTAAACCCGCTGAGGCCTCTTTGCTTTTTAATCCACCAAGACCATCAGAACCTGCATCGGCTTTTGAATAGTCACCACTATTGTTTAACAGCGCTAAACTCATTGTGCCATGATCAAACATTTTTTCAAATTCTACAGGGTTAGGAGGCAAGTCGCTAAACATAATGCTTCCAGCACCAATGTTTCCCCATCCTTCCGTTTCGGCATCGACAAGCTGAAGAGTCGCCGTTTTTCCGCGAATATCGTAAATATTAAAACTTTGAAGGGTCATTTTGTTGTCGGCTAATCCACTTGTTGATCTCACAACCTTATTGTCGATAAGCAGATTCAAACATGTTTTATTCTTGTGATTGCCACCCCCAAGCCAGAAATTGATGAATTTTCGATCGATAACAAATGGCTTGCTTGTTAACGTACCCGTAGCTTTATCCCGAGAAACTGCGTCATTCCCAATCGTGGCACTCGCATGTGAATTGACAACGCGTGGGGTATTTCCGCCCACATCACCTTGGTAATCTGGTACGGCAGATTTTAGGATTGGTCCAGTGCCAAAAGCATTTCCTGCCGGAGTCCAATGGATGTATTTTTCATCTTTCCAATCTTCAAAGAGGATATCGGGTCGTTGAGCCACAATCTGATCAGAGCCTTTTTCTACGGTGCAATTAAGATAGGTGCTCCCTTTATGGTGAACAATCTGATTTTTTCGTTTTCCTTTCACCACTCTGTTGTATTGGCAAATGGCATTTTCAAGCCATCCGAATAAGGTAGCTTCTAATTTTTCTTGTGAAGTATTAGTCACCGTAAACGACATGATGGTCGTTGGGATACTCGACTCATCGATTGCCAGCGGGATAAATGGAGAAAATGCCTCTAACTCAACCTTGATTTGTTCGGTAGCATAGTTAACTTTTCCAATTGGATATTCACCTCGGAAGGTGATATTTTGAAATCCTTGCTTGTTAAGTTGTCGGGTTTCTGAAACTTCATTGGTCTTAATCTGGATGGCAAACCCTTGATTAAGTGGTGAGTTTTGTTCCATCGGTTTCTCATAATGAGTCTCCCATGTATTTCCTGCTTGTTTATTGAAAATATTCCAAAACCACAATTGACCATCTCCACCAAGGTATACCTGCCCGGCACAGATTCCCCCAACTGGCATTCCAATATACTTGAGCTCTTGGCTATTATATACCTGAGGGGTTCCTCTTTCAAATAGACTTTTAACCCATGACGGATTTAGCTTTTTGTCTATTGGGATTAATCCGTTAAAATCGGAAGCAGCAAATGGGCCCGCAGTCACCGGCAGTCCAGCACAGAAAATAAATGAACCGGTACCCGTAAGGCGCAAGAAATTACGACGATTAAGTGCTAATTTGTCCTCCGGTTGGGTCTCAACAAGATTTTCGTTTTGGTTTGGTTTCATTGGTGGTCAGTTATGAATAGGTTTAATTATTTCTGAGTAACACCTTTCCAGGAGTCGGTGCGGAATGAAGAGGCAGGAAGCCCCTCCTTATTGCCTAAGTTTGGTAGGGCATCATCGTGCCAAGCATAGCGCACAGCAACAGGATTTTTCACTTGGTCACTCGATACGACAATCGTGTTTCCTGAGATTTCGGCTTTTGCAGCTACGAATTTCTGATCTGCTCCAGCAATGGCGAATTCATTCAGTGGTTTTTCATCTCTTGCGGTTAGGCCACCTTCGCAATGATTAAAGCTTAATGATATCTTATCTCCATTCACTTTCATTGATTTATAAAGCGGACCGCTATAGATTGTTTTTTTGTCTTTGTAGACTTTGTTCATCGCCCATAAGACTAATCGACGACCGACTTCTTGTTTGTTTTGTGGATGTACATTGTTCACTTGTCCAATATCATTTGTAACGATCATACCTGTGTTTTTCACACTCTGAAGTGTTCTCAATTGGGCTTCGCAAAGCTCTACATAGCATTCCGAATTATGTCCTTTGTAACGATACGGAGCTAGTTGAACAAAGCCAAAAGGGAGATTTTTTTGATTCCAATCGGAGCGCCAGTTTTTAATCATGGCTGGGAAAAGCGTTCTGTATTGATATGCCCTATCGACATTTCCTTCTCCTTGATACCAGATGGCACCTCGTATGGTATACGATTTCAGTGGTGCGATCATCCCATTGTAAAGGTTAGAGGCTCCTTTTTTGCCGGCTAAGGATTTTAATGCTGGATTTGATTCAAGGACTTCATTTTTCGTCCATCTTTCAGCTGTTGTCCCACCCACACTTGAGTTGATAAGTCCGATTGGAACATGTAGTTTTTTATAGAGGTCACGACCGAAGAAATAGGCTACTGCAGAGGTCCCTTGTTCGCCTCCAACCAAAAGATTCTTTCGATTCATCACTAGCCATTCACCCTTTGTATCTTCTACGGGTTCAGGTTTGCCTACTTTATCTACGGTGTACATTCTAACCTCGTCGTAATTTGCGTTTGCAAGCTCCTGCTCATTGTTCAATACCGTATGTCTTGGATAAAAAGTCCATTGCATATTCGATTGACCCGAGCACAGCCAAACCTCTCCAACCAAGATGTTTTTGACTGTAATTGAATTGCCAGATGAGCCATTTACGATCATTTCAGTTTTTAAGCCTGCTTTTAATTTCTGAAGCGAGATTTTCCAATGACCATTCTGATCTGCTTTGGTACTGTAATTTTGATTGTAAATAGTTAATGATACGGTCTCGTCTTTATCGGCCCATCCCCAAATAGCAACCTTTCGATCTTGCTGGATGATCATATTATTACTGATTATAGCAGGTAGTTTTACTGCAGCCATCAAATTTGCTGTACTTGTAAAAAATAGAGCGAAAAAGGTAATTCGAATTAGATTTTTCATGATTTATTTTAGTTTTTAGTTGTTTAATTCTGATTTAGGCGCCTTAATAATCGTAGTTCCAAACGTAATTCCACTTTCGTTAAAGCTATCAATAACAAAATAATAATCAAGCCCCTCGATTAAGTTTTCGATGACCGCATTTTCTTTTCGAGTATCCTGACTGTGGAATAGGTTGTTTTTTGAATCTCCATACCGCACCACATAACCTGTCGCTCCAGGAACTGCCTGCCAGCTAAGAAGCGCCTGGATACCCGAGGACATATTGCCTTTGGGTTGAATTTTTATGATTGGATTTTTCACTCTGGCCGGCTTTTGACCTAATCCATTGCCGAAAATACGAAGGTCGCGCACAGCAAATTTTCCGTTTGCTGGCATATGGATATTGGTAACTCGTAAATAACGCGTTAAGCTTGGTTGATTAAGTTGCACATAGTCGTGGGGTACATCGCGTTGATTGGTGCTTTTATCAACAAGTAGAGTCCAGGTCTTCCCATCTTGGCTCTCTTCAATGGTATATTGATGGTAAAGTTCATCGGAAACACGTCGTTTAATGGCCGTTGTATTTTGTTCGGCGAAATTGATTTGAAGGGCATTGACACGACAGATTTTTCCAAGATCAACGGTGAGCCATTCCCCTTTATCTCCTGTTTTTGCACTCCACCAGGTTTTTATATTCTCATCGAAGGCCGATGCGATAGGACGATTTTCGATTGTCGAAGATGCAGTAGCTGACTTTTGATAGGAGAGGAGCATCCATCCAACGAGATTCCCACCCAAGCCAGTTTTTCGGTGCCCCGGCCCAAATTGTGGAAGGTCACCCAGGTAGGTATCAGTATACAAACCACCTTCTCGATCAACGCCTGATGGATACATGGAGATTCTTCTTTCAAAACCGGTTAAAGCATTCAGACAGGTTGTAACTACACGCCAATCTTTGTTCTGATTGTCGTTGAATATACCTGAATTCCCAGCCCCATTTGCGAAACCAGCGGCTCGATAAGATACTGGATTATTTCTGCAGTATTCAAATGGTCCGATTGGTGAATCCGCAACAAATGCACAGTCTCGGTATACCGGATCTTCTGTTCCGCTTAACGAAACTTGAAGGTAATAGCGGCCTTGACGTTTAGTCATCTGCGGACCTTCGCCTGATTTATTTGCAATGGTTACTTCTGTATTTGTATGAGCAGGATTGATCCCAAAATCTCCATTTTCAAGAGGCTGAATTTCCCCTTTTAACTTGCAGGGTAAGGGGCCTCTTAACGTCTTTAGATGATTGTTGGGATCAAGTTCGTGGACGTATATCCCACGTGAGGGTTTGAAGCCAACAGCATATAAGTATACTCGACCATCATCATCGGTAAACAACCATTCGTCATTACTGATAGGTAGTCGATCCCTAACACGCTCAAAAGCTCCCGTTTTCGGATTGGTCAGGTTATAAAAAGCATCAAGTTGTTGACTATAGATTAATTTCCCATCAATCACTGAAGCTGCTGGATTATAGCCCCATACTGGCAAATCATTTTCTGGTGATCCATTTAGTTGATGTTCGTCATCTTTGTATTTATAGCTATCCTTACTTTCGACTAAGTTCCAGTTGATCAGATTGTTTGACCACCAATATCCAGCGCTCTTAGAGGCAAATAAATAGTAATCGCCTTTAAAAGGAACAACGAGTGGGTCGGCAGCCTCACGGCCTGTTTTTCCGCCTGGTCGGAAGCAATATTCAAGGTTTAGCGGATTGCAATAGGTTAGTTCTGCTGTCGATTTTTTCGAATCGACCGTAGAACTAATTGCTTGTGCCTGAATCGTCAGGCTGAAAATTGCAAGAGCTATTAATACACTTAACTTCATGTTTTTTTACAAACAGGTTATTTTTTCTGTTCAAAGTCCATTGGAGGTAGTGGAGCATTTGCAGCCCACGACTCATTTGGATTTGGACCTAAAACAAGTTCAAGAGTTCCACCTTTGATGAGTTCGCGTTGAGGAATCCACCATTTATCCAACGATTTTCCATTTAATTTCGCACTCTGGATATAACGATTGGCTTTCGAAGCATTTTTCGCTAAGATGGTAAATGTTTTTCCACCGTAATGCTCTTTCGAAAGATGCAAGACGACCTTCGGATAGAGTGGACTGCTGATCTCATAAATCGGATCGACTCGGCATCCGCCGTCGGTTTGAAATAGCCCCATCGAACACATCACAAACCAGGCACTCATCTGACCTTGGTCTTCATCACCTAGGTAAGCATCACCTGGATTATGACCATAATAAGCGTTCAGAATAGATCGAGACCATTTTTGCGTTAGCCATGGTTTGCCAGCCCAGTTAAAGAGCCATGCGACATGCATATCTGGCTGATTACCATGGTTTAAAGGATACATCCACCAACGATCGCCAGCGGCATTGAAACGAGTTTCTTCCGATTTCTCAAATCCTTCATTGAGCCTATTAACGAAACGGTCGCGGCCCATTGCGTCAACTAATCCAGGAACATTTTGAGGAACAAACCAGGTATATTGCCAAGCGTTACCTTCTACGAAATTATTTCGATCGAAAGGACTGAAGGGTGTAAGCCATTCCCCATTGGCTTTACGAGGTTGTGCAAAGCCTGTCTTTTCGTTAAACTGGTTTCTCCAGTATTCTGATCGCTTAAGGAATGTTTCTGTTAGTTCTTTTTTTCCTAGTGCTTTGGCCATCTGTGCCACACACCAGTCGTCATATGCATATTCATACGTATTTGAACTCCAAGTGCCTTTCCAGTCACCTAGTTGTTTTCCATCCATAGCCACGTACCTATGTTTTAGGTAATTGCCTAGATTTTCGTTTCCAGCCCAACCACCACCAGGTTGTTTCATCGGCATGGTGGTCTGCATCTTAACAATGGATTCAAGAATTTTCTCCTTGTCAATTCCTTTTACGCCGTGCTGGTAGGCCGCCACAAGCAGTGCGATCTCGTGTTCCGCAACCATGATACTCACATATTCTAATCCTGCCGGTCCTTTAGCTAGCCAGCCATTGGCGTCATACATGGCTAATTGAGATTTTACCCATTTCGCCGACCATTCAGGGGTGAGCAGGTTCATCACCTGATTAAGATTCCAGAAGGAGGTCCAGAAAGCATCGCAACCTAGCATAACTGCATTGGGATCTTTCAACTGTTGTTTGTGCTCTTCAGGATCTGTCCATTCGCCATTGACATCACTGAAGGTGTTACGGCCAACTAATGACCTGTACATATTGGAATAGAATTGTGTTTTTTCACGGGCATCCGGCGACTCAACTTCCACGCGGCTGAGGACTTCATTCCATACATTGCGCTGGTTTTGAACAACTGCTTCGAAATCCCAGCCGAATGGCTTCCCTACTTCTTGGTGCAGATTCTGACGTGCATTTTCTCTGCTTACCAACGAGATACCTGTGCGCACCATGATTTTTTCGCCATCAGTCGTTTTAAATTCTACAAAGGCGCCACACTCATCGTGAAGTGCTAATTCAGCGATGTTCGAAAATATTTTATCATCTTGCCAGCCGCCTAAACTATCGAAAGGACGACTAAATTGCATCACGAAATGTAGGTCGAATCGATTATTTCCATCGCCAAAAAGGTCACGAAAGTGGCTTTGTATTGTTCCTTCAAGTTCTGAAGGTCCTGAGCGATTTACCTTGGCTCCAACCACATTCATCTTATATTCATTGGGTAATAAGAAGTCTAACATCACCCTAGCCTTATCGTTTGCTGGAAAAGTATACCGTTGCAATGAAGCACGCGTTGTTGCGGTTAGCTCTGCTTTAATCCCCGTACTTTTCAACATCACCTCGTAATAGCCTACTCCTCCTTTTTCAGCTGACTTGTCAATGCGTGAGCTATAACCTTTACCGTCGAGACCTGGTTTAGTTCGCAACTCTCCAAGGGTTGGCATCATTCCTAATCCCCCCATGGTCCACTCATGGATATGACTGAAACAGTCGATATATTCGTGGGTATATTCATAGCCTCCAACCCATCCATCGTTTTGATTATCAGGACTAATTTTTACCATTCCAAAAGGCATCCATGGACCTGGTGCGATCATCCAACGTGAATGTGCGGTCCCTTTAAAGAAATCGACGTAGTCAGCTGGTGTGACCTTTGGCGATTTCGTTAGCTGAAGTGTTGATTGAGCAATCTGTTTTCCCTCAGCGGCGAAGTTAATCTTCGTACTCTTTCCATCAGCTGGTACCGAAGCCGGTATTTCTAGCACTTGGAAACCTAGCGCTAACGGCCATTCATGTGCTGCAGTAACTCCAATGGCCACATTAAGCTTACCCGACTTTTCGTGTTGGTAGACCTCCACTTTAAAAGTCGCTTGGTTGTTGCGACTGATGTCATAGGGTAGTGTGCTGACAGCACGAACGATGGTCTTGCTGGCCGGTGCTAGTTTTGCTCCTTGTGGTGTTTCAAGATTTAGGGCATCGAAGATTATCCAGCTGCCGGTTGTGCTTCGGAGCGCAATTTCGTTGTATCCTTTCTTCAAGAGTGAGGCTGGAAATTCAATATTTAATTTCGAACCAACAGCTTTGGAATAATCACCGCTAAGACTCGCATCTCCGCCACCCTTAGCTACATTTACTTCGTAGATAGCGTTGTTAACAGTCACCCGTAATACAGGCGGGTGTTCAGCTGCAGCATCACAAAGATCAATATTTAAGACGCAGTTACCCTGATTAGGTAATGATTCGAGAACAAAACCAATAGGCAAGGTGTTCATCTGATCCCAACTTCCGTCAGGGTTACCACCTCCCCAAGGATCTAATGGCCCTGGCAACATACTTGGCCAGTCATTATTTACATCAGAAAGTCCGATGTAATAAGCATGTTCAGGACTTCCGAATCTTTGCAAGAAAGTGGTATATCCATCTTTTGCCAAGGTAAATTCGGCAGCACTATGGTCAACTTTGCCGATTTGCCATAACGATTGCGCTTGGGCGGAATAGCCAGATATCATTAAGATTAATCCGAACATCAAGCCGTTTAAATGGTTTGAAATAGATTTTCTCCGACCATTTCTGATCGAGTTGGAAAATAGTTGTGTTTTCATGTTAGGACTTTAGGATTGCTTTTGACTATTGTTTTTTTAATTTCTTTTGAAGTTGGCGGATGAGAATTTCCCGATCGCCATTTGCATTGGGATGAATGCCGTCTGGGACATATCTATGCCAAATGGCGTGATCAGGCTGACTATTATAAAGTTTCATCCAGTTGGCATAGTTATCGACGAACAACACGTCCCGATTTCTCTTGGCAACCTTCTTATATCCTTCGTAGTATTGCTCCAGATTTGGTCTTTTATTGGCATGGTCTTTAATACAGTTATTCATTGTCTGCACGATGATGTCGACTTTTTTCCCTTGTCCTTGATTTTGTTTTTTAGCCCATTCGTGAATCTGATCAATCATCATTTGAAGGTTTTCTTCCGATGCCTGTTGTGAAATATTATAGGGCAGGAAGGCATCATTGATGGCAAACTCGATAAATATGGCGTCTGGATTTTCATTTGCCAGCACATCACTAAGTTGGAGCAGTCCGTAGCGTCCCGGGTGGTAGCCCTTGTCTGAGTTGACGGTTTTTGAGGCTGAGCCACCCACTGCATGATTTGACCAAGTTACTTTTCCCTTGTATTGAAGGGTGTTCAGCCATTCACCAGTGTGCTCAAACCACCCTTTGTTGCCAGATCCTTTATCGGTTAAGCTAGTTCCGATAGCGGCAAGTTTAAGGTTTTCACCATGTTTCAATCGGGGTATGATGGCTCCAATACTGGATAAGGAGATAAGTAAGATACCTATCAAAAGAATAGGCTTCTGAAACTGGAAAGATCTAAATTTAAAATTTGTTTTCATAGGTTAGGTTTATGATGTAAAGTTAATATTTCAATTTTCAAACGGATTTAAATGATTTAGGGGGCTTTTTTTAATCCTTCCCATTTGACGACCCATGAGCCATCTTGTGGGAATCCAGGATTCGGAATATTGGGTGCGCCATCCCATCCAGCAGCCATCAATGCTACCGCATAGAGCAATCCGCCATTTGAAGGGAAATAGGGGAACGGTCCTCCAGTAGCTAGGCCGCAGTTATTAAATTGAAATCCATATGTTGGGTAGAGTAACATATCCACTGCGAGTTGACGTTCACCAACTTTAGCTGCGCTCATCGCCATCATAGGAAAATCCCAGCCCCAGGTTTGATTCCATTTCCAGGTTTGTGCCACTTTCAACAGGGTTCGTTTTGCAAATTCAGGATCCACGCCATCTCCTGGAAGCATGCCATAAGTGCCAATTAATGACGGGTGCCCATAATTGTGTTTCTCATAAGTATCCGGCTGGCTCTCTTCCATAACATAAACATTGCCATTGGTCGGTAACGGTGATAAGCCGTTTAAAACTTTGTCCCATTTTTCATCACGGGAAAGTTTCAGCCGCTCACGCCAGAGCTGAGCAGTACGCAAGCCAAAACGCCAATAGGACAATTCAAATGCTGGATTAATAACGTCTTCAGGCTCTGTATTTTCAGGGACTGTTTTTATTGGTGGCAAGAGCTCATATCGTTTTTTTGCTTCGTTCCAGACTGGAAAGTCGGCCATAAATTCGGCTGTGCTAAAAACAAGTTCCCGCCACTTTTCCAATGTTTTTTTGTTGGGATGGGCCCGGTAATCAAGTTCAGCATAAAAGATCGGGTGTGGCTGCTGCCATATTAGCACCGGATTGATATTGTTGGAAGATTCACGGGCCTCGGGCCCGATCATTTTGGGCCAGCGGATCCCTTTATATCCCTGTTTTTCGGCAATAGCATGTGCTTGTGGTACAATGGATTTCAGGTATCCAAGGCTGCGATCCCATAAAGGCCATCGGTCCCATAAGGCATAATGGGCAGCATGCCACCAGTACATCTCTAGATGGAACTTACCCGACCATCCCGAACTATTTACTAGTCCACTTTCCGGCGGTGGGAGAGATCCAGCCTCATTAACCGTCATTAAATATTGCGAAAGGACAATGCGTCTTTCTAGCTCGAACCACCGAGGATCTTTGCTCCCTGATAGGTCTATTGCACCTCCGTGTTGCCAGAATTGACTCCAATAAGCGGCACTCGCCTTTTTAACGTGGGCAAAGGTTGGCAACTTTTTTGGTGCTATTTTTTTGTTAAACTCACAGGTGAATTCGAGATCCTTGCTTTGGGAATTCAAGATGTAATGGTGAGGGTTACCGGTTTCTGGGCCCTGAAGTGAGGCTTTGGCAGACCAGCTTAGACTAGCCGAATAAGAGGTTGTATCTAATGTACGGGCAAAATCTGCATGATTGGCTCCACGAAGTGTCATTACTGTTTGGTGTGCTTCCGGTGTATTCCAGATGGTATTTCCGGGAGAATCACTTCCATCGACATATGGAAAATCTAGGGCGATCTGAAGTCGTCCAGTGCTCATCAGGCTCGATTCGATTTTGATCGATACCGCATCGGTTTTTGGATTACCAAGTGTCATCACATCAACCGGCTGGCCATCTAATTTAAAGTGGCTCGTAATTACTCCTGTCCACAGATTGAGCTCCTGATGGATATCAGTCAGATCTTCCAACTTCGCAGGCTTCCCATCCGATTTGGTCAGTAGCATCATTAGTCTACCCAGAGGAAGCCGGTGAGGATTATAGTAGAGCCATTCTTCAAGTGCTTTTTGATTGGGTGAAACGGTCATATAGGGGACTTTGCGTCCTGCATGGTCCCAATCTTGCCAGCGATAGTCTTCAATTTTCTCTCCTTTAGGCAATGGTGACGAATGCCAGCCCCACTGGGAAAGGGTGCTGCCATAGAAAGTTTGTAATCCGGTAACATCTACACTGAATGCAAATTCGCCATTTCCAACCTGCAAGGCAACCTTTTTGTCAGGCTTGCTTACAACGATGTTATGACGCGTTACTAATGCGTATCGGTCTATGGAACCTGTTTTTTGTATTGTTTCAGTTGAGGAGTCTCCTGAACCTATCAATGGTTTCGCTTGAATAGCGGCTCCAAAAACAAAAACAAGCAGGGACAGAAGAAAAAGTTTTTTCATCGTAATCGTTGTTTAGTGATTTTTAGTAGCAATTATCCATTAATCTTTATTCAGCATATTTAGGATATCGACTTCTCTTGATTTCGGTGTAACCTTTAATGAAAGGAGCTTGCCATTTCGCAATTCGCCCTCCACAGTTGTGTTATAAAGTGCATGAAGTTTAAAGTTCACATCCCATGATTTTGGCCAGGCTGGAAATAGATAGATCTTTTTCCCTTCCACTTGGAGGATCATAGCTTGTAAAGTTGTCATCGATACTCCACCATGACTAATATCTGAGGTAGAGACTTGGTTAGGTCCCCAGAAGGCTGGAAAACGACAGCGAGGATCCGTCGATGCAAAATTAGAGATCATCATGCGGGCAGCCTGTTCCCCTTTTCCCACATAGGCAGCTTGAATAGAATTTAAGCGCCATCCGCCAATCTTTCCTTCATAAGGATATTTAGTCGCTAAGATTTCTGGGACATATTTCTCGATGCTCCGACGTCCAATTTCAAATCCTGGCGTTCCAATGGCATAAAGCCGATAGGGGAAGATACCATATAATTCAGGCATCTCGTCACCTTGACGTTTGGAAATGACTTCTGCTGCTGTAAGGACTTTTTCGCCCTCTGGTCCAGCAAGAGGGATTTCTGGTAGATCGTGCAATGTTTTCATCCACCTCGAACGTTGTTCAGTGGTGGTAAGGTCTGCAGGTAAAGCTAATAACCGAGGAATAAGGTAGTGTAGACCTGCAACTTCAGGCATTGGATTAATCGCTTTATGAACAGATTCTAAGGCGCAGGCTGGATCAATACGTATTTTACCTTTCTCGTCACGTTTATAATGTTGGTCGTAAAAGGTGACTACACCATCGGCCATCGGCATCAGGGTATCCTGGACAAATGACTTCCGTTGGGTTGCCTCATAGTAATCGATCATCATCGAAGAGAGTTCAATACCTCCTTGCCATAACCAGCGGACATAAACATTACTCATTTGTCCCAGTGGAAGCTTATCTCTATTCCAGCCATAATCGTCATTCCCAAAGCTTCCCCAAATATTTACGGTTGCTGGGATAAACAGACCTTCGTGATTGTAATAAATCTTTGTTCGCGCTTTAGCCATTGGAACCATATCGTGGTACATCGAGAAAATTGGTTTCAGTAGATCGAAATCACCACTTCTAAGCATCGGTCCACAAGTTGTTGTGCCAGCATCTAGAAACCAGTATAGTGGTCCGTGAAGTCTGAAATCAGCATCCTGAAGGTTTTTTGAATTACGGCTGTTGAAGGTGAAGATGGAGCCATCGTTTTTTATCGGATAAGCACCTCGACCGCCAGCAGCAGTGATAAATCGTTGCAGAGCATATCCTCGATTGACAAGTTTTCCAGCTGGTTCAACACTAACTTTAGGAAGGATATGGGTGACGTCATGCAGCCCTTTTTTGCCTAATAGTTGAAGATCTTCACGTTCTTGAAGTCGTTTGGCCAATTCAGTAGCTGATGCTTCTGTTTTATCTTCAGGTGTTTGAACGTTGATCCAGCTTCTGGTCCAGAACATCTTCCACCATTGAGAATGAGCCACCCATTTCTGCTTAATATTCGATTTCTGCTCGTTCTCAACAAGGCTATTTAGTTTCTCTTGCCATTGCTCCAGTGTTTGAGTCTGCTCAGAAAGGAGGCAGATCCGCAGGTCGAGCTGACGAGTGGGCTTTATGGTTCTTAAGGTCTGAGTGGCATTTTCAGCTGTGGCATGCACCATCTGTTTTCCGGTCATGCAGCCCCCAAAAGTCCGGTTCAGCAGCGGGTCATGAACCAAGTTCATTGCACTTTCCAGTCCTTGAACCTTCATGGAGATTGGAAGGGTAGAGTACGCATTACGATGATACCAAACAATTTTATTCTCTTGCGGAGGCAAAGCGATATCTGCTTTTTCAATGATTGGTGTTTTGGATTCCATCACACCCAAAGCGGCGTCACTCTCTTGCATGGCCCTATCGGCATTACGCCAGATTATTAGACTGGCTTCAGCTTCGATGTTTTTTTGCGATTCACCTTCGAGATGGATAACAGGGTTATTGGCATCAATCCAGAGGCGCAATTTTGTTGCCGAACCACCAGCTCCACTTTTAATTATTATCTGTCCATTCTCCAGCTGAAGTTCTTGTCGGAACGGCCTTGCAGCCAATGATGGATTTAGTCGGATACGTACCTGACCAAGTTTAAGCAGACGACCGGCATCACTCCATGAATCGGTCTTGGAGATGAAAAATAAAAGGTCTCCATTCTCTTCCACCCATACATTCATCCCAATATCCCCATTCCCAAGCGGCATTGAACCTGATGAGTTTACGCTGGGACTATCCCAAATGACATTGCATTGTTTTAAATTGGGAATTTGTCCCAATGTTTGGCTGCTATTATAAAATAGAGATGCTGTAAATATTGCAAGAATTAGAATCGTCTTTTTCATGGTGAATGAGTGGTAATTTAGGTTGTAGGGAAAGTCCAGGGTTTACGATATGGCCGATATAAAAGACGGCTTGCGGCTGTATTGTCGACTATCATTTCTGTCTCTGGATTCCATTTTATTTTCTTTCCAGTTGTCATAGCGATCTCTCCCAGTAGTCCAACAGAGATAGAGCGGTGGGCGATGTCCACTGGAGCTGCCGTTTCTTTTCTTGTTTTTATACATTCGAGGAAATTACCAACGTGGTCATCACATTTGTACAGATGGATCTCATTTTCTCCGATAACTTCTTCTAAAATTTTTGGATTTGAGGCTACAATTCTGTTCCCGCGGTCAACATGGATCCACCCTTTTTCTCCATACCAGGTAGTTCCCATTCCGTGAGGCTGACGTGAGGCATTTGCAACTCTCATCTCTACTCCATTGGCGTATTTGCAGAGAAAATCATACTCGACCGGTACGTTATAAAGTCCTTCTTGTGGGTAAAAGCCAATACCTTCGATTTCTACTGGGCCGGAGCGTTCCATGCCAAGTCCCCATTGGGCGATATCGATGTGGTGACCTGCCCAATCCGTCAACTGACCTCCCGAATAATCAAGGATCCATCGCCAGTTTACATGGCAAACTCCCCGGAAGGGCACCTTAGGAGCAGGTCCCAGCCACATATCCCAGTCGAGCCCCGCAGGTATCTCCATCGGTGGCGGTGTGCCTACACCCTGTCCTCCATCTGGCAATCCTACTTCAACGCGAAGAACTTTACCAATCCGGCCATTGACGGTTAGCTCGGCTCCTTGTCTGAAATTTTTTACCGATCGCTGCCAGCTTCCGGTTTGCCAAACTATATTGTTTTTTTGGACTGCATTTACAATTGCTCTTCCTTCCTGAATTGTTCGAGCCAAGGGCTTCTCCCCGTAAACATCGATTTTTTTATTCGCCACCGCTGAATAGATCAGTCCATGCCAATGATCGGGTAAGGCAATTGACACTGCATCAACTTTCTCTTTTTCCAAAAAATCGCGGTAATCGCCGTATATTCTGCAATCATTATTCGAATTGGCTCCGTCAATGATTTTTTTTGTCTTTTCCAGTTTGCGGGCATCCACATCACAGGCTGAAACGATTTGTAATTCCTTTACCCGTTTTAAAAAGCCCCTCATATTACTTGTTCCCTGACTGCCGACTCCGATGAGTCCCATTGTAATGCGATCACTTGGCGGAAGTTTGCCTCCCATTCCCAGGGCCGTAGAAGGTATAATTTGGGGAATTATTAGTACTCCTGTTGCAATGGTTGCCGTTCTTTTCAGAAAATCTCTTCTGGTTGATTTATCAATCATCCTATCTATTAATTATTATATTTTTTTGATAAATTTTATTGTCTAACTCCCATAATGTTTTGATCATGGCCATATCAGACCTTCTTAAGGTCCATAAAAAGGACAATTAAACTGGCCTAATTTGCAAATTATTACAAATATAAAGGCAGTTATACCCCATTATTTCATCTCAAAACAGATCGTCGGATCAAGTGGATATCGCCCAAAGTTTTCGCCATAAATTGCTAATCCTCGAGGAAGAGCAGTGTCAACTTCGAACCGAATTTTAAGAGTTTTCCCTTCGCTCTCTTTCAGAAGGGCAGTAGGGATATTTGCTTCAACGAGATAGCCATAGGAGCCTGCCTCTTTGAGCGTTTTATCCTTCTTTTGAGAATTCCAGGAGAGTATGCCACGGTGGTCAGCTGGATCATCTTCAAGAGTAAAAGTACCAATACAGCTATTGTTTACGATGATTCTCACCATTGAAGGGAATTTCTTCTCGTCAGTCATTGGGTACGAATTTTTGTTTCGAGTTGGGTCTACTGTCCCTTGTCCTAACATATAATCACCGGCAATTAGATTGGCCCCTTCTTTATCTTTCCCAAATAATTGCTTGGCCGAAACTTCTGCCATTAGGCGGACCGAAGCGAGCTGATCGGCTTTTATCCCTCCAGGGAGAGCCACCTGATATTCGAAGAATCCTGAACCTGCTCCATTCACTTTTAATCCATCGAGGACATTCCATTGCTTTTGGGTCCACTTTGAATCGGTGAAGGTGTTCGGAGCAAAACGAAGAAGTGTAATTTGCTTTCCGTCCTTCGTAATTGTTTCGTTGCGCGGCGATTGACCGTTTGATACATTGAATGTTGTGAAATTGCGGGCAAGAACCTGTCCTGAGGCTGTTTCTAGAGTCATCCGAAGTACTGCGACAGAACGTTTTTCCGGCATCTGTATAGCTAGCTTGCCAATATCTTTGGTCATCCATGGTGTGTATGGCGCGTTATGCGAATAGTTTGAATAGATCTCAAATCGTCCGAGTGCATCCCATCCACATAACTCTGCTTTAATAGTTAAGTTGGTCGCTGCCAGCTTATCGTTTAAAACTGACAAATAAAGTGGAACATCTACTTTTGCAGAAGGCTCAACGTTTGTGCAGATTTCGCTTCCAGTACTTAAATAATAGGGATTATGAAGATCATTCAAGGTCATTCCAGGCATAAGGTTCTCAATCCCGGTGAATTTTTGCGTCCGGTCGAAACGGTAGTAACCATTCCATTCATTGATTACATCGTGATGTTCGGTATAGAGCCAGCCGCACATTTTGGGGTGCATACGAAATTCGTTCATCATGATATGGTAATCCCAGCTCCAGTCAATATCGCCGGTACTCCCATCATAGCCCCAGACATTCCCACATTCACTGTTGAGTGTGGGCTGGTTTCCCTGTACATTATCTCCAATATAATTCCATTTTGATCCTGCAAAAGTCTTTGCATCAATATCATCCAACATCTTTTTCCAGTCGCAACCTGGCAGATACGCATGCCAAGAGTTTAAGTCTGTGATGACGTGGTCATTATTGCATGGTGAATTGTCTTCCACAAACCGACTTTGATCAAGACTTTTAGCCTTTTTATACAACTCAGCAACCCTGACCTGGGTTTCAGTCTGATAGCCCCGTTTGCCATTTTTACGAGAGGCTAGCGACCAGGTTTCGTTAAACAATACCCATGAAAATACGGAAGGGTGATTGTAATCCCGTTTGATCATTCCGCGCATTGTAAATTCCGATTCTCTGAACATGGCGTCGTCAGGATCACCCCATGAATTAGGCACATCGGCCATGATGAGTAATCCCAGACGGTCGGCCCAGTAGAGTTTCCGCGGAACTTCAACTTTAATGTGAATACGGTTTCCGTTAAGTCCGATCCTTTTCGACATTAAAATCTCATTTCTCATAAATTCGTCACTCGGGAAGGTATAAAATCCATCTGGATGATACGATTGATCAAGCGTAAGCTGCAGATAAATGGGTTTGTTATTTAATGCTATATAAGGATGTTCGCTTCCAGGGAGTTTGGTTGCACTGATCTTCCGCATCCCGAAATAAGATGCTACCAGATCCAAATCTTTCCCTTCTGCACTCAGTGAAACTTCTGTTTCATACAAGAACGGATCGTCGAGATCCCAAAGGTGTTTATTGGGTATTGGAATTTCAAGGTGAGCTGTTTGCGACCCTTTTTTAACTTTCGCTGTAAAGGTTTGTACGTTCCCAGTATTGAATTTCACTTTCACCAAACTATTTTTTCCAACTGGCTGATTGAATGAAATTTCTAGCTTAGCTTTGTTGTTGTCGATATCAGGTGTAAAATGGACTAGGTCGGCGAAGTTGCTTCCACGAGCTTCAAGATAAACCGTCTGCCAAAAACCCTTCACATCGCCATAACCTTGCTTCCCCTCAAGTTTGTAAGGAAGTTTGGAGTCGTCGACCTTGAAAACCAAGTTTTGCTCACTATCCCAATTGAGATTGGATGTGAGTTCAAATTCAAAAGGAGTATAGCCGCCTCTATTTGATCCTATCTGTTTCCCATTGACCCAACCAGTTGTTGCATAATCACTTGCTCCAACCACTACGAAGATTCGTTTGTTTTTCCAGCTTTCTGGAATTTTCACTTTGCGGGCATACCAGGCGATATCTGATTCTGGCGCTACTTCCGAAAGTTTACTTCCCCATGGAAATGGGACTAGAATCTTTTTATTAAAAGAAGATGGGTCTTCGAACCATTTTTGGGTCTCTCCAATATTCTCTTTGTCGAATTTAAAATCCCAATATCCATTTAGATTAACCCATTCAGAGCGCATGAAATCTGGTCGCGGATGTTCGGGCAACGGAATAGTTTCATTTGACTTCATTTGACTATACCCAGAAAGGCAAAATAGGCAGAAGATAGCGGCTAGTAGTGATAGGTTTTTCATAACTTAGGTTGGGTAATTCTAGACTTTGGATCAGATTTCTCTTAGATCCAAAGCCTAGAAAATAGGTTGACTTATATTTTGGTTTTACTTTGAATGATTAGAAAATGACGCAGGTTGTTTGCTGAAGATCTTATTTATTCTGCTCATATCGAACTTTTTTGTCCGGTCGTAGTTGTATACGCCATTCTGTTCTTGCTCCACATCGGTAAGTTGTGTGTAGCAATATCCCGACATATACTCCGTATTCAAGATTACATCCGTAAGTTTTTCTAATCTGTCGTATAGTTCATCCAATGTTTTTGGACCTTGTCCGTATCCCCAGGTGTTATCTGCAAACGCTTTTCCAGTCACCCATTTAATGCCTCCATATTCGTCAAGGAAATAAGGCTGACCTTCATACGGAGCTTGTTTCTGATTGTTGTTGAATACCGGTGTTTTTTGTGTTGGAGTAAGTTGTGTTTTTAATGACTCTGGATTTTGCTCGTAGTTATGAGCCGTATATAAATCGGTCATTACATGGAAATATCCACTCGCGTCATTGATTGGTCTGGTTGGATCAATCATCTTGGTCACATTGATAACATCGGTAAGCATACGGTTATGCTGAACACTTCCTCCGGTTTCATTAAAGGGAGTCCACCCAATGATGGAAGGGAAATTTCTGTCACGAAGAACAATCTCATTCCATTCGCTTAGGAAGTTACGAGCTGACTCAATGCTGCTGTTGGTAATACCCCAACTTGATGATTCTCCCCAAGTTAGGTAACCTAGCTTGTCGGCCCAGTAGTGAAAACGTTCTTCAAAGACTTTTTGATGCAGACGTGCACCATTAAATCCTGCCTCCATTGACATTTGAATGTCTTGTTTTAATGCTTCATCGGTAGGAGCTGTCCAAATTCCATCAGGATAAAAGCCTTGATCAAGGACGAATCTCAAGAAGATAGGTTGGTTGTTTAAGAAAAGTTTATTCCCTTCGATATGTATTTTACGCATACCTGCATACCCTTTTACTTCATCGATCACAACATTTTGTTTATCGAGCACTTGATAAATTACATCGTATAGGAATGGTGATTCTGGAGACCAAGTTTTTGGATTCTTAATTGAAATAGTAGATGGGATATTTTGTGCGGCAGCCATCTCTTGCTGACCGACAATTTTTGTCCCATCAAGGACTTTGATTTTTAGTTTCATCCCACGCTCTAAACCATAAAAATTAGGTTGAAAAGAGAATTTTGAGTTGTCAAGGTCAGGAAGGACAAAGCAGTTTTTAAGTCCATTTTTCGCTACGGCCTCGAGCCATACTGTTTGCCAAATTCCTGTTGTCCTGGTGTAGCTGCATCCTTCTGATTTCATACGAGAACATTGTTTGCCACCAGGTTGCTCATTCGATCGTACATTATCAACGATACCTAAGACTAGGTTCTGTTGTTGACCAGATACGATATATTTAGTGATATCATATTCAAATGAAGAAGTGCCTCCATAATGCATCCCAACAAGCTTGCCATCGATGTAAAGCGTACTTTGGTAATCGACTGCGCCAAAGTGAAGAATCACTCTTTTGCCGTTCCAGGCTGCTGGAATATCAAGTTTCCGTTGATACCACATTGCCTCAATGAAATCGGTGTATTTTACACCTGAAAGCTTACTTTCAGGGCAGAATGGCACAGTGATTTTATCATTAAATCCTTGTGAATTTTGAAAATTTCTATCCGCACCCGATTTGCTAAAGTCGAAGGTATAGCTCCAGGTTCCATTAAGATTGATCCACTCAGCTCGCTCAAATTGAGGTCTTGGATATTCGGGTCTAGGCGTGTCAGACGAGGCGCCGTAAGCAGTTATTAAGCTCACCAAAAGGATTGCTGATAAGGTTAGAATTCTTTTCATTGTGTACGGTTTTAAGAAATTTCAGTTTAATGTATTCTATTAAGATTAGGTATTAGTAGTGGATTCCACCTAGGTGAGCAAAATCCACTACTATGCAATTATCCTTTTTTTGCCTGAATTTTTTTTGTTTCGCCATTAACGATAATGGTCACTTTACGTGGCTTCTCTGAAGTAACCTTGTAACTGATCACTTTGCCATCTTTCCATTCCAGACTAACGATAAAGTTTCCTCTTGCTTTTAGCCCTTGAACAGAACCGCTACCCCAAGCTGTCGGTAAGGCAGGAAGAAAACGGATGATTGGTTGACCATCTGTAGTCTTCTCATGACTCTGAATCAACATCTCTGCAATGGCAGAGCATCCACCAAAATTGCCATCGATTTGGAATGGGGCATGGAGGCAGAATAAATTTCCTGCACCACGTCCAATAAGCATATCGACTAATTTATTGGCATGATCGCCATCCTGCATACGAGCCCAGAAATTTGCTTTCCAAGCCATTGACCAACCTGTTGAGGCATCGCCACGACGCTCAAGTGCAATTCTAGCCCCTTTAAATAATACAGGTACTTGAGGATTAATTTCAGTTCCTGGATAGAGTCCCCAAAGATGTGAAGAGTGACGATGGTGACTATCGGTCTCTTCAAAATCTTCTTGCCACTCCATAATACGACCCTCTTTATTCACTTGAGTCGGTTTTAATCGAGCTCTTGAAACATCTAAATCTTTGGCGAAATTTTCATCGATACCAAGTGATCTAGCTGCTTCAGCTGTGGCTGCAAATAATCCGCGAATGATCTGTAAGTCGAAGGTAGAGCCAATACAGAATGATGTAGTTTGACTTTTTCCTTCACTGTCGGTATAACGATAATTATTCTCTGGGGAGTTAGATGGTGCCGTAACTAATAACTTAGTTTTTGGATCTTCAACCAGTACCGCTTGGCAAAATTCACTTGCTCCTCGCATAAGCGGATAGTATTTTTTCAAAAACTCTTTGTCTTGAGTGAACTCAAAATGGGTAGAGATATGTTGTGCTAACCATGCACCACAGGTTGGACCTACGCAAGCGCCTAAATTACTTGGTGATGTATCGAACCAAGGGTTTTGAGTATGATTTGCCATCCATCCTGGAGCATTGTAATAGGCTTTTGCCGTTTTAGCTCCTTCTACTGCTACACCTTCCATGAAGCGCATCAATGGAAGATGACAGTCTGATAAATTCGCCACCTCAGCTGGCCAATAGTTCATCTGTAGGTTAATGTTACTATGGAAATCACCACGCCAAGGGGTGTCGTACTCTTCGGCCCAAATACCTTGTAGGTTAGTTGGGAGTTGCGAGTCAGAACGAGATCCTGAGACCATTAAATGACGTCCAAATTGGAAATACAAAGCTGCTAACGCAGGATCAGAGGTGGTCTGCGCTAGGCGAACACGATCAGGTGTTGGAAGCTTTGAGTTTGCCCCCTGCGGAAGGGTAATATGACAACGATTCATAAGTGAACCATGATCAGCAGCTACATCATTTAGTATAGCTTGGAAGGGTTTAACTAATGCATTGCTTACTCGTTGATGAGCTAAAGCAACATAATCTTTATGATATAGATTTGTTCCTGCACTAACAATTAAAGTTGCTTCGTCGGCTCCGACAACGGTATAACCAGCTTCGGTAAGAGTTGCTTTACCTCCTTTGAGAGAGATTCCTAAAACTGCTTGATAACGTACTCCCTCTCCAGCAGTAACTCCAGCAGGTTTTACAAATGCAAGCTGACCTTCTAAAATCTGAAGACCATTTTCTGTCCGAGTGGTAGCTGCCTCTTTTCGAGAGAGAGAAGCAGTAAATGAAAGTGATCCAGGTTTGTTTGCCTTAAGGTTTAAAGCGATAACCTCATCGGGTTTTGATACGACTAAGTCACGCGTATAGCTTATGCCATTTTGGTTGTACTCGGTATGAGATACTCCGCGCATAAGGTTCAGATCGCGTCGGTAACCTGAATAGGCAGGCTCGACCCCTTTTGTCCCTGCCGCAGGAGTTAAGACTGCTCCATTAAATAGCAGTGTTAGATCTCCTAAGGTTTGATAGGTGCCAAATTGATCACGCGTCGACCATCCACTTACCCCTTCAGGGTAACTGAAGTTTTTAGCCATCTCTTTTTGCGCGGCTTCTACATTGCCAGCAAAGAGATTTTTGCGCACACCTGGAAGACACTTGTAGGCATCATAGTTGTTTCCATCATAAGGACCACCTGTCCAAACGGATGATTCATTAAGCGCAATCCGCTCTTTATCGATGCCACCCATATCCATAGCTCCAAGTCGGCCATTACCTAATACGGTAGATTGATGAAATGTTTTAGCTGGTTGAATAAACCATACACTCATAGGTTCTGCCGGAGGCGCAATAATTTCTGTTGGAGCTTTGCCAGCTGTGCTGGGCTGCTTGGCCATAACTGGGAAAGCGATCAAAGCTAAAAATGCAGCCTTGCAGCTGATTTGTACTAATTTTCTCATGTTGAATAATAATTAAATTTAAATGATCAGATAGTTTAAGATTATTGATTTATTCATCGTCACTGAATGGTTGATTGGAAATGATATCTTCCTGATCCAATGCGATATATTGCTTTGTTGTTTTCGTATTTCATAAAAATGACTCCTTTTGCATGAGCTATGCTATTCCCTGACTCTGTGACCAAATTAGGACTATTCGTGGGAATGTATACAGATGCGTCAGTATTTGCAGGAATCGTCACGTCAAGAGTTAGATTTTTCCCCTCGGTCTTCCACGCGGTGGCTATCTCTCCCTGAATGGAACGATAGAATGTGGTCGCATGGGTAAGTCCATCTTTTATAACAGGCTCAATGCGGATGCTTTTGTAGCCTGGGTTTTCTTGACTGATCCCTCCAATTATGCGGTACAGGTACTCACCAACAGCCCCAAAAGAGTAGTGATTTAGAGAGTTCATGCCACCTTGAGGATTTACTCCATCCCAGGCATCCCAGCGTTCCCAAATGGTAGTGGCACCCACAGATACGGGGTAAAGCCACGATGGGGCACTCTTAGTTAACAAGGTTTTATACGCATCCTCATCTTTTCCCGCAAGATGAAGTCCAGGGAGTAGGCGAGGGGTGCCAATAAATCCAGTACGAGGATGCCAATCAAAGCGTTTTACCTCATCGACATAGTACTGGCTCATTTTTTCTTTTAAGGGCTCAGGCACTAATCCCATGGTAAAGGCGAGGGCATAGCCACTCTGACTGCAGTTTTTTATCCGTCCGTCTTTATCCAAATAGGTTTGTGCAAATGCACTTTTTATGTTCTTGAATTGGGCCTCAAAGGCAAGAGCGTCTTTTGTCTCTCCAATGGCACTAGCCATTTCGGCCATAAGTTTATAATCAAAAGCTGCATAGGCTGTTCCGATAACCTCATTACTTGCGCCTCCTTCATTACTTAGCCAATCGCCATTTCCAACCTTGCCGGTATAAATAAAATTCGTGCTTTGAGCAGATATCCAATCTAAGTTTCGTTTCATCGCGGCATAATGTTCCCGAATAATGGTTGTGTCACCATACGTTTGGTAGATCTCGTATGGACAGATTATCCCCGCATCAGACCATCCAATGTTTGGTCCATCACCTGGGCCAAATGTTGGAGCATGATCGGCAAAGTGACCATCTGGCATCTGTGCCTCTTCACAAACATCGACAAGCCATCTGCTGAAAAATGCGGCTACATCCATATTGTAGACTGCTGCACGCATAAAAAACTGAGCATCGCCAGTGTATCCGCACCGTTCGTTCCGTTGAGGACAGTCTGTGGGAATGCCCATATAGTTGCCTCTTTGCGACCATTGTATGTTTTCGGCTAACTTATTTAATAAGGGTTCAGAGCAGGTGAATTTTCCTACTTCTGGACAGTCGCTATGAAATATCAGTCCTGTAAGGTTATCTAGAGTTGGTTTTTGTTTTAATCCTTTTACTTCAACATATTGAAATCCGTGATAGGTAAAGTTGGGCTCAAAAGTCTCCTCTTTATCACCTTTAAAAACATATTTGTCAAGTTGAATTCTATGTTTTTTGACTACCGTTAGGTTACCTAAAAATACCCTTCCATTAAGTTCTCGCATCTCTCCATGCTGAAATGTTACGGTGTCTCCGGCGTGGCCACGAAATTTAAACCGACACCACCCAACGATATTCTGATCAAAGGCAAATACGTAAATCCCAGGCTTGGGCTCACTGATAGATATTGGTTTAATTTCTTGCGTTACTCGTATTGGCGAACCACGCTGTCCCACTAGTTTACCAACTTTAAAGTCGATACCCGGTTGAGGTAGCGAAACGGCACTCCACTGTGAAGTATTAAATCCAGTCTTATCCCAACCACTCGACTCTTTTCTGGCGTCGTAGGTTACTCCCTCAAAGATCCCTGCAAACTGAAGTGGTCCATTGGCTGTCCCTTTCCAGGTGTTGTCAGTCCCGATGATCTGATGCTCGCCATTGGTATATTCGAGGTCAAGTTGCACTAAGAGAAGTGGCTCTTTGCCATAAATAGCTTCAAGCTTACCTTTCCATTTTTGCCAGCCGCCACTATACCATCCGTTACCAAGAATAACACCTACAGCATTAAGACCATGTTTAACTTGTTTTGTGACGTCGTAGGTTTGAACTTGAACCCGCTTGGTGTAATTTGTCCATTCGGGCGTCAACAGTTGATCGCCCACTCGCTGTCCGTTTAGGTGTATTTCGTATAGGCCAAGCGCAGTAGCATAAATCGTTGCCCGACGAATGGTTTTATTGGCAGAGAAGTCTTTCCGGATATAGCGAGGCCTGGCCCAATCCGACGAGTCAGTTTGATGAACACCAATCCATTTCGCTTGCCATTGTGTAGGGTCAATAATACCCATACTCCATTGTGCAGGCTTACTCCAAGAGCTGCTCTTATCTGCTGAATCCCAGATACGAACCTTCCAATAATAGGCCATGCCTGATCTTAGTGCTCCACCTGCATAGGTCAGTTGTGTATTTTGATCTGTATTTCTCTTGCCACTATCCCAAAGCTCTCCTTTGTCTTTTGATAAGTTATCTAGAGATGCTGAGACCAAAATCTGGAAGGCCGACTGCTTCACTCCTCTTTGATCAGACTCAATGATCCAACTCAAACGTGGTTGAAGTGCATCGATACCTTGCGGATTAGGCATGTATTCGCATCTAAGATTTTGCACGCGAATGCCTGACGCAAAAAGCGCAAGCGATAAAAGGAAAAGTGTTGAGAGAATCTTCATGTAATCTTATTGACTGATTTTAAGAACTAAAGGTAGTTTCTGAACATACTCATTAGGTATCTCATTCATCTCCTCAGGAATTTCAACTGTAAGCTCACTCGCGCTTTGTTCAAATTTGACAGCCGCTGACAGCCCTAAAATCTGAACCGATTTTATAGCGATTGGATTTACTGGAGCGCCGCTTCCAAGAGGTACAACTTTTAAGCTTCCCGGCTTTGGATCCAATACAATAACATACAATAGCTTATCTTTTGTGGTAAAGCGAACTTCGTCACTTGCAAATGGTTTACTATCAATCGTGCGTGCATTGTAATGCTCGCCTTCAGCTGCTTTGGCAGCTGCTTCTGCACCTGCATTGGCGATAGGCTCCCCTTTTTTTACCTCTTTTTGGACTCCTGATCCGGCTCTGAAAATATGCCAAGGCTTAGTCCCATAAATAGCTTCTCCATTAATTTTCAGCCAGTCACCAACATAGGCTACGACTTCACGTTGTGTTTTCGGTATTGATCCGTCTGAGCGCAGCTCGACATTTAGCAATAAAGTTCCATTTTTACTCACTACGTCGGAAAGCATCTGAGTAATTGAACGCGCATCGTGCTGACGGTGTGAATCTTCGATGTAGAACCAATCGCCAAATGAGATCTCCGACTGCCAAGGTTTATCTTGAATCGTATTACACGTTCCTTGTTCAACATCGTAAACCGTTCCTTGCATTTTACGCTTAATGGTTTGAATGGCTTCTATCTTCCCATTTTTCTTCAGGCTATTGTTATACAGATGGGTGGTTAATTGCTTGCCATAGTCACCGTAGTTAAAATCATAAGCATCGTAGTAGAAATAATCGGGCTTATATTTATCGATAAGCTCAAGATGTCGTTTCAAATAATTCTCCTTCATCTTCGTCTCTAGCTCAGGCGTTCGTTTTGCTGGAGGAGGTCCGTAAAGGTCTGCTGGATCATAACCTTCCCACCATTTGCCTTTCCCATCTGCTTTGGTTAGGTACCCATCATAAGGGATTCCTTTTTTAGGTCCGAACTTATCGGCACCAAAAGCTGTAATCCACCAGGTCCAAAATCGATTATCGTGTGAGGTAACACCAAAAGGGAGTTTTTGCTTTCTTGTCGCCTTCTCAAATTCGCCTACGATATCTTTCTTAGGTCCCATATTGACCGAGTTCCAAGGGTGATAAGTCGACTTAAATAGGTCGAAATGATCGTGATGATTTGCAGTCGTTACAAAGAATTTTGCCCCATTGGCTTTGAAGAAATAAAGCAACGAGTCGGCATTGAATTTCTCCGCTTTCCATTGGTGTATGACATCTTTATACCCAAATTCAGAGGGATGGCCATAGGTTTTAAGGTGATAAGAATAGGCATTCTTGCCAAATGTTTCCCCTTTGACATCTTCCATATACATGTGACGAGCATACCAACCACCCCCGCTCTGAGGCATCGACTGAGGACCCCAATGGCACCAGATGCCAAATTTTCCTTCACTGAACCATTTTGGACATTCGTATTGAGCGGCAAGCTCATCCCAAGATAGTTCTTTTTGATTCTTCGTTTGTCCATAAGAATATGGAGCGATCAGAACCAAAAGCAGAATGATTAAGGTTGAATTGATTAAATAGGATAGGTTAGGTTTTTTCATTTTTTTAGATGTTATAGGGTTGGTAATTCCCAAGGTTTACGATATGGTCTCGTTATTAGGCGTGAGGCAATTGGATTTCCAACTATCTCCTCCTTTTTAGGATCCCAGATAACCGGTTGCTCTGTAGTCATGGCAATCTCTCCGAGCAATCCAATGGAGATGGAACGATGGGCAATCTCTACTGGGGCGACAGTCTCTTTTCGTGACTTGATACACTCTAAGAAGTTTCCAATATGATCATCGCTTTTGTATAGATGGATCTCATTCTCACCAATCACCTCTTGCAGTATTTTAGGATCTGATGCTTCAAGAACACCTCTGTCGACATGTATCCACCCTTTTTCGCCATACCACACAACACCCTTCATGTGTTTGAGACGTGAATGATTTGCTACCCGCATCGTGATCCCATTTTCATAGCGACAGTTAAAATCATATTCAACTGGAGTATTGTATAATCCTTCTCTAGGATAGGTTCCTTTGCCTGAGATCTCTACTGGTCCCGATCTTTCCATGCCAATTCCCCATTGCGCAATGTCGATATGATGACCAGCCCAGTCAGTTAGTTGACCGCCTGAATAATCAAGTATCCAGCGCCAATTTTGATGACAGGTGCCACGATAAGGTGATTTTGGCGCAGGGCCAAGCCACATCTCCCAGTTAAGACCAGCAGGAACTTCTTGTATTGGCGGTGTTCCAACCCCTCTGTTGCCATCAGGAAGACCAGCGTCAATGGAAATAATTTTCCCAATGCGACCATTGATAACCAGTTCGGCGGCACGTCTGAAGTTTACCGTTGACCGTTGCCAGCTACCTGTTTGCCAAACAATATTGTTTTTTTGAACAGCGTGGACGATGGCTTTGCTATCATAAATACTCCGAGCAAGAGGCTTCTCACCATAGACATCTAATTTTTTATTTGCTGCAGCGGTATAGATTAACCCATGCCAGTGGTCTGGCAAAGCGATGGACACGGCATCAAGCTTTTCTGTTTCCAGGAACTCCCGATAGTCTTCATGGGTTCTACAATCTGTTGATTTTTGCGCTTTGTCAATTAGGTTCTTCGCATCTCTGCTATGGTTTGAGTCAACATCGCAAACGGCAACGAATTGTACTTGTTTTGTGTGGATTAGGAAATCTTCTAAGTTGCTATTCCCTTGGTCTCCCGTGCCGATACAGCCCATAACAATCCGATCGCTTGGTGCAACTCTTCCACCCATTCCCAATGCCGTTGAAGGGATCAGTTGTGGCAAGATCATCCCACTAGCAACTAGTGATGTTGCTTGTTTTAAAAATTTGCGACGGTTGTGTTGAACTGACATGATTGATTATACGGTATTATAAATTCGGTTTGTTTTGCATGTCGAAATCGAGTGTGGCTCCATCTTTAATCTGATCATGTGTGAAAGAGAAACCGGTGTGGATCTTCCCATTTAACTTCACACTGTTGATATAGATATTTTCGGAACTGGCCTTCGGAGCATTCAAAATAAGTTTGCGCCCGTTTGCCAGATGTATCGTAACTTTTGTAAACATTGGGCCATTGAGATAGTAGAAATCCTGACCTGCATTTGGGAAAAATCCCATAGCCGAAAAGATATACCATGAACTCATAGAACCACTGTCGTCATTGTCGAAGGTTCCCTCTTCAGGAAATTTTTCTTTCATCACTTCACGCGTCCAATAGCTAGTCAGATCAGATCGACCACCATAATGAAAGGCCTGTGCAGTTAAGAACGAGGGCTCATTATCATAATTTAGCAGTCGGTTCTCATAACCATAGTTTAGTTTTTTGACGAATTTTTCCTTCCCTCCATTCAGCAGTACTAGCTGATCAAATTGATGTGGAGTGAACCACGAATAAACCCATCCTGACCCTTCGTAATAATAGTTATTCCAAGAGCCCGCAAACTTCTTAACGTCAACCTTAGCAAAGGTTCCATCTAAATTTCGAGCAGATAAAAACCCGGTAAAGCCATCACTTTCAGCCGAGTTGTCCCAGAGACTAACCCATTGCTTACTTCTTTCGTTGTATTTTTTATAGTCTTCTATTTTGCCCAAGCCCTTTGCCACTTGAGCTAAGCAAAAGTCGTTATAGGAATACTCCAACGACATCGATGTCGACATCTTACCGGAAGGGATCCAGCCATTTTGCTTGTATACATTTAAGGTGCTGTCTTCTTTTCTCCAAGCAAAGCTGCCAAGTCGCTCGTTGTCGGCATTAAACTTTAAAACCGTATAGGCTTCTTCCCAATCAACACCTTTGATCTTTTTCACATAAGCATCCGCAATGACGTTGTCTACATTATTGCCACCCTGCTCCATAGTCATCTCATTGCCATTCACAAAAGCATCTTTTACTTTGCCATTGGTTTTTAGACGAGCAATAAATGAATTGATGGTGCCACTGACCATAGCTGGGTTTAAAAATACATGCAGAGGATATAGCGTTCTCCAGGTATCCCAAACGGCAAAATGATCATCCCATACTGGCACATCTTGTCCAAAAACTTTGGAGTCATTTTTGCGGTTTCGAGGCATTAGATGAGCGTGGTATAATGCGGTATAAAATAGCCGTTTGTCTTTCTCCGAACCACCTTCGATCTCGATCTTTTTGAGTGTGTTATTCCAAGTATTTCGAGCTGATTTTTGGATTTTGGCATAGTCCCATCCTGGGATTTCAGCTTTAAGCCAAACCTTTGCTTGTTCTATACTTTTATAAGATATACTTACTTTTAGGTAAATCTCTTCGTTCGATTTTGTATTAAACTGAAGGTAAGCACCCACCCGGTCGTTCTTTTTAAGCAGCGCTTGTGCAGTTGATTTTGGAGTGATCTTTCCGTTGATCCATGTTCCAACCGATTGAGGCTTCTTACTTAACTCCGCCGCAAAATATACGGTATATGGCCCTTGTCCGAAGCCACCTTCGTAAATGCCGTATCCAGAAAGTTCTGTTTTCGATGCGGTTTCAATCGATACATTCCCTTCATAGACGTTACCATGGATATAGGTTGCAATATCCATGGGGAGGTTATGGGTTAGATCGAGGGTGATGGTCGCGTTATCTGATTTTGGAAAGTTTAGCTTATAGATTACTGAATGATTTGAAGGGGATAGGTTGACGCCAATGTTATAGCGATCGAGATGCACTTGGTATTCATAAGGCTTAGCCGATTCCTGTGATTTTGGGGAGTCGTGACCAAGTTCGTCAATCGCCAAGCCTATTTGGGGAGAGAAAAATACTTGACCATTGGTGCCCCATCCAGTGCCGCTTTGTACGAGCTGAGCAAAGCCACGGATTGGCTCCTTCGGGTTGTAACCGTCGTCGAGACCATTGGGTGTCTGAGGACTTGGACAGATCGAAGCAAATGGCAGCTGCGGACCAATTACGCAGTTCCCTTTTACTGATCGTACGCCAATAAAATTATCGACATAGTCAACTGGTTGCTTGTTTTGTGCCATCGCTGAGGGGGCAAACAAGGCAAAAAGTGCAATGCCAAAGGCTAATTTAAAATCCGTTAATCGACGTTTTTTCATGCTTAATTTAGCTGTTGTTAATAGTTTAGTGCTGCAGTCTTTAAAAACTGCAGCACTAAAAGTAATCCATTATTTCTTTAAAATATTGAGACGAACAGGTCCCATAAGTCCCGAGCTAATTGGTCCCCGATACATCGTTGGAACAGTGGTGTAGTTATTGGCTATTGTATTGTATAATAGAACTTCAACTTTATTCTCTCCAACTTTTGCCTGTTTTGTAATGTCGAATTTCCAAGGTGGTGACACTTTTATTCCGGCACTCTTTCCGTTGATAAATAGTTCAGCCGATGAGACTAGATCACCAAGGTCTAATTCTAACTTATTTTTCAACGCTTCAGCAGATACCGTAAAGGTCTTGCGGTAATACGCTCCACCTGAGTAGGCTTTTAACCCTTCGATTTTAGACCAGTCGCCAAGGCCAATAATTCCTTTGCCACACTTTTGTTCAATAAAGTTTGGAAGGGCAGCAGCTCCAGCATAACCGGGTTGATAGACAACTTTGATAACTACGCGAGAGGTTGTTTGTTTTAACGTGTTTAAGGTTGCTGAATAGTTTATCAAACCATCTGCTTCAACTTTCCCTGGAGCAAGAGGAACATATATTCCGTCAACCCATGCCAATACTCTACCATAAGCTGCAAAGCTAAATGATCGAAGTGCAGGTGCCGATTCAAATGCAAATAGGCCATGTGCTTTAGGATTTATAGAGCAGTCGAAAGGTAACACGCCAAGGTCGTTAAACCAGCCCATACCTAATTGTACTTTTTCTGGTCGAGGGACGCCTGGTTTACGACAAACTAGGTAAGTCTCACATTCTTTATCATAAAGTAACACCAGTGAGTTAGACCCTTTTTTTAGAGCAACCGAATGACTTTTAGGGTCTATAGATACCTGATTAAGAATCAATTTTACTGGTTTCTCTTCACCGCTCAGCAGATCATAGGTACCATCTTCAGGAGCTAAAATGTTGGTGTAGAGCAGGTAGAAATGGCCATTCTCCTCAGGGAGTCTTTTTCTCGACATCTTTACCATTGTCAAGGCGCCCATGCGGATAAAATTATCGTACATCTTCCCTTTTAACCCATGGTATCCTTGGTGTCCTGGATCACCTTCGACACCTTGTTTCCAAGAGAAACCATAGGTTTCCCATTTGTGTATTTGGTTCGCTAAGGTTGGGTTTTCTGTCGCACCAGCAGCTGCAATTTTTAACAGTTCTGCTTCAGTAGGGGCTTGAGCCAAAACGGGTAGCTTGAGGAACTGTTGTCCAAAAGCAATTGTTTTTTGCTCCCACAGCGTGTCAATTGCGATGTTTCCACCACCGTAATTTGTTTTCTCTGTGAAATTTAACTGACGTACTTGAGCTCCTAGCATCTCTTTCTTCGCTGGGAGCTGAAAGTCTCCCCACTGATTATCGAGTGATGGTTTAAGCTCGAAATTCCAGGTATTCCCTAGATCTGTGGTATTTAAAATTTCCTCTGGCGCAATAGCGTTTTTTGCTTCTGTTAGGCTAGAATCAAAAACCACAAGCTGTAATTCTTTAGTTGTTAGTGGCATAGTAATTTCTGTCCCCTCAGAGGTTTGGACTGCTAGTTTAGCTAATGAAGATGTCTCTCCATTCCAAGGATTCCAAAGCTGTGCATTTCCTTTTGCATTAAAGAAACATTTAGCCCCTTTCTCTACGTTGTATAGTGCATAAACCTCGCGTTTACCTATTACGCGGTGCATCACATAGGGACGCTCTTTGGCAGGAGTAAGCAATTTAAAGTTTGGTTGATACTTCCCCTCAATTGCTGCGGATACAAGTTTTGGATCATCACATTGAACGTAGTTTGGTCCGGCTGAGAAAACATTGGCAACAAGTTTCGCGACCTCGGCATCTGCCGCACCATTTTTCTCCGTTGCCTCAGGTACATTTCCAAGGTTAACAATTAGTCCACCACCTTTTTTAAACTCATCAAGTTTCTTTAATGAGGCAAAACGAATGGCTTTCATCGAAGGGATAATCAATACTTTGTATTTCTCACCTGCGACTTGTAGCTCTTTTGAGCTAACTGTTGCACGGGCAATTGACTCAAAATCGATAAAGTCAAAATCAATACCTTTATCATATATTCTTTCGCCGGCTTCAAAGGCAATATCGACTGATTTTTTGCCATCCATTTCTGCAATTACAGGTTCTGTTGGGTACACAATCGCTACATCGCAATTGTGTATTCCTTGCGAGAGTAGGTACGAAATCCGTTCTACACATTTCATCAATGGATCGATCTGTTTCCAGTATGGCATACGGAAGTGGTTGCACGGAGGTGCCCATTCCCACCATCCACCTTGGGTCGAATAGTAGAGTCCGTGTAGAGATAATAGGTTATATCCAGCAACGAAATTGCCAAAAATGGCTTCGGTAACATCCGACGAAGATGTCCCCCATCCACTGCCATAGAAGCCTTCTAGCCAAACCCGTGGTCGTTCGTATAAGTGAGCAATAGAAGCCGCTACTTTGGCTTTAATGATGTCTTTAGATAATCCAGGCTGATCTGATCCTGGTCCTTGATTCCATCGCTGTGTGCGGAAATAATCTCCAAATTCAGCCACCTCTTTACCTCGTCCACCATGATCGCATCCAAAAATAAGACCGCGATCTTCGTGCCATTGGTATACCGGCTTAAAGAAGTTATCTTCACTAAGTCCGACAATTACATCGTTATAATCAAGTTTGATCTTTGGCGTAATCGATCCAATATTTACATACAATGCGTCGAGGTAAGGAACGACATCGTACCCCTTACGTTTCTTAAATTCTTCGGCAAAATAGTTATTCCAAAGGTTTCCCCCTACTCTGAAATTTAATTCGTCGGAGAAGAAAAAGTTTAGGCCACCAGCGCCAGTTTTCTTTAAGGCTACTTCAAATTTATCGAAGAAAAAATGGTTGTATAGTTGTCCACTTTGCGGATGCATTGGATCATACGAAGGAATTAGCTGTTCGGAATATACCGCTACAATTTTCCATTTTTCTTTCCCGAAATTGTAGGCGATTGAACCATTAGAAACTTCAGGAAGCAAATTTTTCCGTGATTCTATGATCAATGAATCATCGGCATTTAATTTAAATGCACTTAAGTTAAGCAAGTGATCTGGTAGCTTGAGAGCCCCTTTCCCGCTTATTTTCTGAATCTGTTTTTTTAGTTGTGATCCATTTAGTTCGGGATTCTGTGCGATCCCTTCATCCATCGCATAACCCTGACCAATTCCTAAGGTGTAGTCGCTAAGACTAACGGTCATCCCTTTCTTATGAGCTTCGGCGGCAAACCAGTTAAACAGTTTCCACCAAGCCTCGCTAAACAATGCCGGCTTACTTGGGTTTGATGATCCGTAAGAGATACCCCCAGAGTCTAGATGACTATAATTAATCTGAAGACTTGAGATCCCTTTGTTCGAAAGTTGGTCTAATTGCCAAGCTAAGCGCTCTTTGGTTATGGTGTCGCCCTGCCACCAATAGAATGGAACGTCTCCGAATCCTTTTGGTGGATTAATAAATCCTGGCAAAACATCTAATGATGCACTGCGGTCGGAATGTCCTGGAAGCAGTTTTGTTTGCGCTCCTAGTGTTAAGGTTATTAGCAGTAGCCCGACGAGGGTAATTGGTCTAAAGTTTCTCATCTTATTGTTCTGTTATCGTTGGTTTATTTTAGTTTTAAAGGAAGTTCAGCCGTGAAAGCTAATTCAGGATCTCCACGACGTTCTAAGGTTTCGCATAAGGTACGCAGACTAGGCTTGATTTTATGCTTGCTGCTTTTACCATTGATGTTAAGGACAACCGCTTTTTTGAAATCAACTAATCTTGTATCTAATAAAATCGATCCTGAAGAGATGTTTGTTGTACCTGTTAACTTATTACCAGTCAAGGTAACGTTAAAATCTTTTCCAGATTCTGGATTGTTCGTGTGTAGCCAGAAGAAGTCATGGATCACTTGATCTGTTAAGCGCCAAGTAAGCTCTTTAGGGACAGGATTACGCACATTGGCATACATCTGAGAGATATTATCTCTATCTGGTAAGCCAGAGTGGGGATGTTCTGCAATGATTTGAATCGTAACAGGGTAGATATCTGTTCTGTCGCCACGCAATTTTTCCACATTTTTTACCAAGTTAACTACGTGTTTACTTCTTCCAAACATATCATCCTTTGCACCCACCATGGTTGAGAAGGCTGTGTTTCTTAAGGTGATAGGATTTGCACCATCGGCCAGAGCAGCTGCACTGGCATGTATAGCGGCAAAGTAGTCAGGCATCTTTGGTCCGATAGCATAGGCTCCATAGCCACCATGTGAATAACCCATGATAAACTTCTTATTAGGATCAATATCGCCAAAAAGCATGAATTGACGAAGTAAGTTTTGAATTAACGGATAGGCATAACCGGTGTAAAAACCATTCCATGAATTATTTGGTGCACGAAGAGCAATGTAGATGTATCCCCCAACCTCGGGATGATCGCGGTAATAGATTTGCATATGCTTCCATTGTCTGTCATTGAACTCCTGCGTGGTGCCACCGCCACCATGCATGGCGATAAACAAGGCCCAGCCATTAGCAGGCCTTTTGCCAACTGTCTTCACAATATAAGGGCTTGCATGCTTATCAAAGCTAACCTTATTCGCATCGAAATCTTGTTTTGCCGCGTCATGTATTGGAGCTGTTTTATAGGCATCCCAAGCCGCCTGACGCACTGCTGGCTCATTGTTGCTGAGTAATTTCTCAAGCTTACGATCAAATTTCCAATTCTCTTGCTCTTGCTTGTTTGCTTTAAAATAAGCTGTTAGGGCTTCCTTTAATTTCGCTTCATCTTCAGATTGTAAGGTCTGGTTAACAATTGGTGAGACGTAAAAAGGTCCTTTTGGAGCTGGTATTACAGGTATTCCGCTTAGGAAAATTGAAAGCTTATCTTCAGTTGCTGCACTCGTGGTGTAATACTGGCTCTGTTTATGATCTTTATGTGCGATTTCAACGATATAGGTGCGTTTCTTAGGAAGTTGAATAAATAAATGATCGTTTGTATCTGCAGTATCGCCTTTGCTGATACCTTCAAATTTAATGGAACTGTCAGCTGCATCAGTAATGGTGACTTTTGACTCAACGCGCTCACCGACAGGACGATTAAATACGTCTAGTAGTAATTTAAGACCAGGTAACTCCACTGGTTTAGCTTTCGCGGTATAACGGTCAGAAACATTTATGGCATTTACATAGTCAACATCTTGAGCCCATGAGAGTGGAAAGGTAAGTCCAGTCTTTTTAAAGCTGGAGGCATAGATGGCTTTGCTTCGATCGTCTTTAATAGCTTGTGAGGCATTTCCGACAAACCAACCTCTATTGAAACCTTCAGGACTTTGTTCTGCTGCGCCTGTGAAATACCATTTGCCATCCCAAATCTCTACCCAAGTATGATTTCCGCTGTTGTTATTCCAGAGTGGAGTACCAGCAATACGTGCAGGGATACCAACAGAACGACAAGCGTCAACCAGAAGCACAGATAATCCAGTACAAGTGGCTACGCCAGTCTGCATGGTCTCAAATGGACCTTGATCTGGCGCACGTCTTTTACGTGAGTATTTAACCTTTAGAAGTTTGAAGATTTGCTGATTAATAGCTTTTCCTGCCTCACTGATGGTCTTGGAATCTTTGATTAATGGCATCGTAATCGCATATAACTTCTTAGTGTAGTTGTCGCGGGGCTCACTTACACTGGCATAAGGGAGTATTTCATTTAGAAAGATTTCATTTGAAATCTGACTAGCCCAAGGCGCCTCCTGTTTTACTTTATAGGCCATCGCTAGATGTTCCAGCAAGAAATTTGCAGATAGTTTCTTAAGATCAATATCAGGCATATTGTCAATTAGGAATTCAAGTCCTTCACGCTGTGCCTTAGGAACTTTTTCTAATGCAGTAACCAACTGAGCTTTATTTGCACCTGCTTGCTGAAGTGCTGTTTCTGTGGTTTTAGACCACCATTTCGGTGCTGATTTTTGAGCTAGTACACTCAACGAACTGATCAATAAAAGCATTCCTAAAAACATCAATGGCTTTAGGTTGGATTTTTTCTGATCGAGACTTGATTTTCCTTTAATCGGGTTTTTTCTGTGCATGATTGCAGTATTTGTAAGTTGATTAGGTAATATTTATTTTATTTTAATTTTAATTTCAATTTATCGTGTTGGTTCGATCCATGGTTTACGATAAGGGCGCGAAAGCAATCGGCTTGCCACAGGATTGTCTATAATCACCTCATTCTTTGGATCCCATTTGATCGTTTGCTCAGTTGTCATGGCAATTTCCCCCAATAAACCAACCGATATTGATCGGTGAGCAATCTCCGCTGGAGCTACCGTTTCGGCACGCGAGCGAATGCACTCGAGGAAGTTGCCAATGTGATTGTCACTTTTATACAGATGGATCTCATTCTCTCCGATTACCTCTTCAAGAATTTTTGGATCAGAAGCGAAGATTTGTTCTTTGTTCCGATCGACATAAACCCATCCTTTATCACCATACCACACAACACCCATCCGATGAGGTAGTGCAGATGCATTAGCGACTCGCATCTCAACGCCATTGGCATATCTGCAGTTGAAATCATACGCAAATGGAACGTTGTAAAGACCGTCTAATGGATAAGTTCCTTTCCCTACAATCTCTACTGGTCCTGACCGTTCCATGCCAAGTCCCCATTGCGCAATGTCGATATGATGACCGGCCCAATCGGTAAGTTGACCACCTGAATAGTCAAGCATCCAGCGCCAGTCGCCATGACAAACACCTCTGTAAGGTGATTTAGGTGCAGGTCCTAGCCAGGTTTCCCAGTCGAGTCCAGCAGGAACATCGATCACAGGCGGTGTTCCGATACCTTTGTTTCCATCGGGTAGTCCAACCTCTACACGGGTTACTTTTCCCACTCGGCCATTAATAGCCAGCTCGGCTGCACGACGGAAACGTTCAACTGAACGCTGCCAGCTTCCCGTCTGCCAAACAATATTGTTTTCTTTTACGGCACTTACAATGGCTTGACTATCGTGAATAGTCCGTGCAAGCGGTTTTTCGCCATAGATATCTAATTTTTTATTCGCCGCTGCAGTATAGATCAGTCCATGCCAATGATCGGGTAGGGCAATCGATACTGCATCAATTTTTTCTTTCTCGAGAAACTCGCGATAGTCCCCATAGGTGCGACAATCGGTATTGTTATTTGCAAGGTCAATAATTCCTTTTGCCTTTGCTGTATGGGTGCTGTCGACATCACAAACAGCTACAAACTGTATTTCTTTACTATGACCTAGAAAATCTCTAAGGTTATTGGTCCCCTGACCACCAGTACCAATGGCTCCCATGAGAATACGATCACTTGGAGCTAGCTTTCCACCCATTCCTAACGCCGTCGAAGGGATTAGGGTGGGTAAAATAACGGTTGTTGCCGTTAATACAGCCGATTGGCGCAAGAAATCTCTTCTGTTTGTTTTCGTATTCATGTTAATGTTTTTCGATCTAGGTTTTAGGTTAATCATTTACATTCCGGTTAATGAACTATTTGTTGTATAGATCGTTGAATTTCTTGATTACGGCAAGGTGCTGCTCTTTGAGTGCATTGGCATGAAAGAACGCAACCCCTCTAGCGCCATGATCATGTGCTTGCTTTATGGCTTCAGCAAAATCTTCCATGTTGTCTCCATAATTATCTACC
>CAIVGL010000095.1 GCA_903905505.1 uncultured Bacteroidia bacterium
TGAGGAACGCCCATTAACAAGCTAGTAATTTGATAAGTTCCACTATTTACCTCAAATGATTCATTGATCACAGATCCTGCTACCCCAACCATCGGTATCTGGGCACGCTCAAACGATGGAGCACCCATATTAACTTTTACAAATTTCACCTCGTCACCTTCAACGATCAATTCAGGAATCATAATCCCCGCACCAGTCTCGATGGTGAATTTCAATGATTTATTGATGCCGTTATCGTAGACATATTTAGCAAAACAACGAATGCCATTGCCACACATATTCGCTTCGCTGCCGTCCGAATTGATGATCCTCATTTTAACATCTGCAATTTCAGAAGGGAGGATTAAGATAATCCCATCGGCACCTATGCCTTGATGCCTATCGCACAACTTAACGGCCAAAGCAGATAAATTATGTTTCGAAGGATCCAGCTGGTCGAATAGAATGAAATCATTCCCAAGACCGTGCATTTTCTGAAATTTCATGCGAATGAATATAAATTTAAATTATATATTTTACGACTACTAGCAGGCTTATAATTGAGATTCCGTTCTACCAAAAAATACCCTAATGCAAAACTAACCCCCCTGACATTAGAAACAAAGATACTAAAATTGCCAAGATTGCTAAAATTGAACCAACCTAAATTAGCGCATGACTTTGGGGATCTATTATTTTTCATGTAAGTTTGAGCTTCTCGAAAAACCATTTAATGAAGCAGGAAAAGCGCTGGGATAAAATCAAGAAGATATTTCGAAATCCTTATCGGGTTGTGATCTTCAATGATCAAAACCTTCATATTATTAGACAAGTTCGGTTTAACGCGAAAAATTTTTTAGGCGCTATTCTATTGGCCATCGTTTTTATCATTGCAAGTGTAACTATAATCATTGCTTTCACGCCATTGCGCGAGTATATTCCAGGTTACCCTTCTAGTAAAATGAGACATATGCTTATCCGCAATGTGCTTGTTGTTGATTCACTGGAGCAGGAGGCGCAACGAAGAGACCTCTACTTTAAAAATTTTCGCTTAATGCTGGCAGGCGAAAGCCCTGCGGACACCGTGATCAATCATGTCGCCAAGATCGACAAAGAGAAATTACTCCTAACGGCGACCAATCAAGATAGTCTATTTAAAGAAGAGATCGCAGCCGAGAAACTTAATCCTAGCAAAACATTTGGATCACCCAGCACAGTCAATATTTCAAACTTGCAATTCACTTGTCCAGCACATGGGATAGTAACCAGCAAGCATGATTTAACTATTCGACATTTTGGTGTTGATATTGTAGGAAAGCTCAATGCACCGATCTCAGTAGCTCTCGATGGAACGGTTATTTATGCCGGTTTAACGACAGATACTGGCAATGTGATCTATGTGCAGCACGAAAGCAATTTAATAACCGTTTATCGTCACAATGCAGAGCTATTGAAAGTCCAGGGAGACAAAGTGCGCGCCGGTGAAACGATAGCTGTCATGGGGAATACAGGCAAAGAGACCACAGGCCCTCACCTCCATTTCGAGATGTGGCTGAATGGACTCTCGATCAACCCCGAAGAATATATCAAGTTCTAATCTTACAACCATGAAAAATATTGCAATCCTCGGTTCTACTGGATCAATTGGGAAGCAAGCTCTTGAGGTAATCGACAACCACAAGGATAAATATGCCGTTGAAGTGCTAACAGCCTTCAACAATTATGAACTCTTGATTGAACAGGCCAAAAAATTCCAACCAAATGTGGTGGTCATTGTAAACGAAGAGAAATACGAATTTGTGCGCAGTGCATTGGCTCAAGAAGACATTAAAGTCTATGCTGGAGAAGCCGCTCTGAATCAAGTAGTGGAGATGGAGAGTATTGATCTAGTGTTAACTGCGATGGTTGGATTTTCAGGTCTTATCCCAACCATCCACGCCATACAAGCGGGTAAAAAAATTGCACTTGCCAACAAAGAAACCTTAGTGGTGGCAGGGGAACTAATTCAAAAACTCGCCGTTGAAAATAAAGTTGAACTTATTCCGGTCGACTCGGAGCACTCGGCTATTTTTCAATGCTTGGCCGGAGAATATATGAATCCAGTCGAGAAGATTATTTTGACCTGCTCCGGCGGACCTTTTCATGCCATCGACGAGCATTTAATCTCGTCGATAA
>CAIVGL010000096.1 GCA_903905505.1 uncultured Bacteroidia bacterium
GGCTTCTCTCCGTAGATGTCGAGTTTTTTATTGGCTGCAGCAGTATAGACAATCCCATGCCAATGATCAGGTATCGCAATTGTTACGGCATCTAATTTCTCTTTTTCTAAAAATTCACGATAATCACCGTATAGGCGGCAATCGTTATTTTTATAAGCAACATCAATAAGTTCTTTTGTTTTTGCCAGGTGTGACGTATCTAGATCACAGATTGAAACGACTTGTACTGTTTTGTCACGTTTTAAAAATTCACGCACGTTACCTCTCCCTCGGGCTCCAGTTCCAATGGCACCCATGACTATTCGCTCGCTCGGTGGTAGCTTTCCTCCCATTCCAAGTGCTGTGGATGGGATAATCTGAGGCAAGATCAAAGCACCTGCGGAGACAGCTACCGATCGTTTCAGAAAATCTCTTCTGTTCGTTTTGTTAAGCATGGTCGTTAATATTAAAATTGTTTATGCTAATAAGGATATTGAGGACAAATCTTGCTGTAGCTCCATTTCTCTCTCATCTCTCTTTTTTTCATTTTGTCAGCCTCTATATCATTTACAAAGCTCTCCTTAAGTGGATCCCATTCCAGCTTTCTATTTAGCTTCAAGGCAATATTCCCACAGTGCAACATCGAACTTGTGCGATGCCCCGATTCGGCTGTATAGACCGCTTTTCGACCCTCCTTTATGCTGCGTAAAAAGTCAATGAATTCATTGTCTGCGGTTGGTAAGGAAACTTTTTTGTCTTTTAGATCGAAGATAGTTTCGTCGCTACCAATTAATTTTTGATTCCACCCTTTCGATTCAATCCACCCTTCCTCGCCGATAACTTTGATATTCCCATTTCCTACACCAACATGTACGGTAATGTCATTGGCGTATTTGTAGTTTAAATCAAATTGGTAGGCGGTATTGAAGATGCCATCGTTGTAAAAAAGTGTTTCTCCACTTGGCGTAACTTCTGTGGGACCAGAATATTCATTACCAGAAATTAATTGCGCTGTATCGCAAAGATGAGCGCCCCAGTCGGTTATCACACCTCCTGAAAAGGCATCGTTCCACCGGAAATGGTAAAATGTGCGTGAGTAGATAAATGGAATCTCCTTTGTCGGTCCTAGCCACATATCGTAATCTAAGTCTGCTGGAGGCGCAGTGATCTCTAATCCTTTTTTAGGTAGATCCGAGACGGGTAATCCAACCTCAATATGTTTAACTGCTCCAAGACGTCCGTTTAAAACAATTTCAGCTAACTGATGGTAGACTGGAAGGAATCGATCTTCAACAGATACCTGATAAACGATGCCTGTTTTTTTGATCACTTCACTTAATAGCCGACCTTCAGCTATGGTTAGCGTTGGTTTTTCACAGCAGACATGTTTCCCTTTTAAAGCTGCCATGATGGTGATTGGCACATGCCAATGATCAGGCGTCGAAATCTGTACTGCGTCTATCGTTGGGTCATCAAGAATCGCTCTAAAATCTTGGTAGACCTTACAATCGGTCGATTTATACGTTTTATCCGTGAGGTTCTTCGCACTGGTGGCTCTTGTCATGCTCACGTCGCAAACTGCAACCACACGGCAGAGCTCAGGATATTTTAGGTAATGCCTTAGGTTACGTTCTGTCCCTTGAGAACCTACGCCAATCATTCCAATGGTGATCAGATCGTTGGGATTTTTGCTTTTGCATCCAATCGGTAAGGTAATAAGCGATGATCCTGCGAGGATCATACCTGTATTACCGAGAAATTTTCTTCTATCCATGGTGTCGTTTAACTTAGAGGTTGCGTATCCAGATATTTTTGTAACTCACTTTACTTCCATGTTCTTGCAGTAAAAGTGGCAATGTCTCGGCATGCGATTTATATTCGGTATGCGGGCCATGCGAAGTAGTTCCAATTAAAGTCACATGGTTTTGTATGAGCACACCGTTTTGAAATACAGTAAATGAGGCAGGTGATTCCACTGAGTTATCACATCTGAATCGAGGTGCAGTAAATACAATGTCATAGGTTTGCCAAGTACCAGCAGGCAAACAAACATTCACCAAAGGCGCATGCTGTTTGTAGATACTCCCAGCTTGACCATTGTAGTATATTTTATGTTCATCGTTATAGGAGGAGTAGATCTGCACTTCATACAATCCCATAAAATAGATTCCCGAATTCCCAAAGTTTAGATTATTCTGTATTTCATTCTCCGGAATGTTCCATTCGATATGCAGCTGACAATCACCAAACAATTGCTTGGTAATGATATCACCTGTGCCTGGCTCTACGGTAAATTGCGACCCATCGACTTTCCAGGCAGCAGGAGCCCCTTTTTGTCGCAAACTCTCCCATTGAGAAAGGTTGTCATTCGCAAATAAGACGATCGCATCTGAAGGTGGCGTAGCTCCAACAACAGGCTTGATGCTTGTTGGCTGCTTCGACCAATCTTCAACGTTATTCGGCTCTTTTTTCTGTCCAAATAGCGAAACGATACAGGTCATGTTCACCAAAAACAGACAGATAATTAGTCGATGAAATCTTATTTGCTTCATACTATATTTTATATTTTTTATTCTAAAATAAGGATCGTATCGACATCATCCCATCGCTCACTTTTGCCGACTGTTAAGGTTACCCCTTCGGCGGTTTGATAAACTTCAACCGGATGATTGTTCGAAAGCAATTTAGCGGTGGTAAATTTGCGACCATCGGCAGGTAAGGGCAAATCGATCACATTAGTTTTCGGAGGTAAGAATAAGTGTAAATAAGTTTTCTTCCCATCAACTGATTCTGTTGCAGCATAAGAGAGTCCCACGAGCATTTGTTTATCTAATGTCACATAAGCTTTGCTTGGATGCGTATTTAAAATGGATGGACCAGACTTATCCATTAAGACGCCAATGCGTTCGCAGAAGGAGGCTACTCCAACTTCCCATTTTCCACCTGGATGTGGACCAAAAGCCCAGTTTACACCACCACCTTGACGATTGGTAACCGATGCTTGCAGAACGGTATATCGGTAAGCTAGCTCTGGACAAATGACAACTGAATTTTTCATCGCCCACCATCCTTCACCTGTGATAGGCTTGCAAACTACCCAACGTGCTGCAGGATATGGAGGGTCTAAGGCTTCGTAGGCTCCATAATCATTAATAGCCTTATTAAGACCTCCATTTTGAATTAGAATAGCACCCGGTTGACGACTTAAGAATGTTTTACGCAAGCGTGGAAGGTCAAGAATTCTTTTTGGTACCCCACCATCCAAGAAATAACCTGATACCTCATTGCCATATCTGTCAAGTAACTCAGCATAATAGGCATTGATAAATTCGTTGTATTTTGCGTACGGAGGTCCATCATTATAACCTACACGCTCTTGATCTTCTTTGGTGAAATCATGACCATCGCTTGGATGGACATAAAACATCACACGTATATTTTTTGCTTTAACCGCTTTGATCATATCAGTTAAAACATCCCGTTTTGAGGTGTGTCCAGGCAAATATTTATCCATAACCTTACTTGGGAATAACACATTCATATTGGCATGTGAGGTTGTGAAAATTACATACTGCGCGCGCATGGTTGCCGCTTTTTGTGCCAGATCTTCTGCATCAAAATTATCAGCTAGCTCATCCAAGCTTTGGATGGCTGATCCATCGATCCAGTCGGTCGATCCCCATTGGTATTTCTTCCCTGGAAA